>DATKZT010000001.1:0-23693 GCA_035527845.1 Sedimentisphaerales bacterium
GGAACAGACATCCTGTCACTCCTGCGCAAGCAGGAGTCCGGAAAACCTTGATAAAATGGCTGGATTCCCCCTTTCGGGGGAATGACAACTTTCTCTTGTTTGTACCGGAACGTTCCATTTAATATTCAAAGGTCAATAGGATCAACGAGATCAATCATACATCCGCATTAGCAGATAGTGACGTTAGTTCTCGCCTGGGACACGAGATGATTGCTGAAAAGTTGTCGCTGTTTCGTGACAGATATGAGCAATTCATTCAAAGTCTGGGGGGGTTGGCGGATTTTTTTGCTGAGATTCCTGCCGAACAGCCGTTAGGCCCGGATGGAGCCATAATGCCTCACTGGTCAAACAAATACCTGCCGCGAGGTGACGCGATAGCGCTATGTGGGTTCTTGT
Organism: Sedimentisphaerales bacterium; assembly: GCA_035527845.1. Classification (GTDB taxonomy): domain Bacteria; phylum Planctomycetota; class Phycisphaerae; order Sedimentisphaerales; family Anaerobacaceae; genus JAUWKC01. The sequence continues at coordinate 397 of DATKZT010000001.1, forward strand.
TCAAATACAATCCTGCGGTTTACATGGAAATTGGTTCAGGCAATTCAACGAAATTCGCAAAGCGGGTTATTTCACATTTCAATTTAAGGACAAAAATTATTTCCATCGATCCGCAACCGAGGGCCGGAATCGACTCAATTTGCGATGAAGTTGTTAGGGCGCCTGTCCAGATGGTCCCTAAAGGTGTGTTTCAGGCGCTGCGCAAAAACAATATCTTGTTTGTCGATGGGTCCCACAGGTGCCTGCAGAACTCCGATGTTACCTTCGTATTCCTCCATATACTCCCCAACCTCCATCCCGGGGTGCTGGTGCATTTTCATGATATCTTTTGGCCGGAGGATTACCCGAGCGAGTGGGCGGAACGCCTCTACAATGAGCAATATCTGCTGGGCGTTTTGCTCCTTTTCGGGTCTGAATACGAAATCCTTTATTCATCGAAATACGTCAGCCTTGATCCGGGTCTCAGCAGCCAATTCAGGGCGCTATTAAACAGGTCGCCGGGCGGCGGCTCGATTTGGATGAGACTAACCCGCCAGTGCCCTGATTTTCATGGGTCATAATTCGAGGCGCTGACAGGCGGGGTCGATCCGCCGAGGCGACCGGGATTACCTGTCATAAATGTAAAGAAGGCGAATTGGTCGTCAGGCAAAGTAAGCGCGGCCCGTTCTTAGGCTGCAATCGCTTTCCGAAGTGTCGCACCATCGTCAGTCACAATGAAATTGAACGCCTCAAGAAATTACAGCAGCAGGGTGCCTGGCCGCCGCCGACCCCCGAAGATGCCGACAGAATCCTCGGAAGAAAGAAATCCGCCAAATCAAAAAAGACCGCAAGATAGAACGCCCCACCACAACGCTCGAAAAGCCATTTGGCTCTGCCGCATATTGCATTGTATGAGGCGCACGTACCCGTCGAAAACCTTAACCTTTAAGACATGTGGAATGTTCCAATAACCCGTTGATTTTATCTGCCGACTAATTCATCCGTTTTCCCGCCGCCTTGAATAGCGAGTTTCTGTAATCATCCAGGTCGCTTCTTCTCATGCCCAGCGATGGCGGGTGCTGGAAGAGGTACTTTGGATCCAAAGAACGCGAGTGACTGTACCAACTAACGACTTTCCAGGAATCATCGGGATAGTGCATCAACATAATAGAAAAGTACCGTTCCTTATCCGCCTCCGGCCCTTTCATAATGACTTCGGCCCAGCCGCTTTGAGCCCTCATGCTCAGGATATCATCAAACAGCTCATAGTGCCCCGCATAGTCATCGTGAAGAGTCTTAAGTCTCGACTCCCACATTCCCTTGTGGAGAGGACAATCAAGATCAATTTCTCTTACGGCGTCAGAACTGCCATCCCGAACAGCATTCAGCAATCTTGTGATTACACCTCTGATGGCCTTATTGTCAGCCGAAACTCTTGGCTCCATATATTCCCGCAACAACTCTTCGATTTCCCTGCTTCCATTTAGGGCTGCGATGTCAGCGGCAATCGGACTGGGCCACAGGGAATGCATCTCTATGAAGGGGTCAGCGCCACCTTCGACAAGGGTCTTCGTAAGTTCCAGATTCTTAGTTATGACAGCATTAATGAGAGGCGTGCAATCACCGGGCCTGTGAAAATTAACATCTGCTCCACTGTCCAGCAGTAACTTAATCAACTCGATGTTTGGCTTTCCCCGCAAAAGATTTACTTCCAAACACAACAATGATAAGGGAGTAAGCCCTTGTCCCTTAGTATCAACATCCGCGCCTGCTTCCAAAAGCAGCCTTGCAGTTGCAACATAGTCTTTATATCGGGCCCTGTCGGCAAAAATACACCCATTTACAGTTGAATACAAAGCACTATGGCTGTCCCATCTGCCGCCCTTAATTTCTACATCCGCCCCATATTCAAGCAACAGCTTGACAAATTCGGTCTTTGCCTGTTCCGCCGCGTGATGCAGGGCGGTTTCCCCGTCCTTGTAAAAGCCGTTGACATCGACCCCGTTATCAAGCATGAATCTCACAACTTCCAAATTGCCTCCATCGACGGCGGCCGCAAGCGCACAATGCCCTTCGAGATTCGTAAAGCCCGCCCCATGCTCAAAAAGCAGCTTGACCATATCGAGTCTGCCGGCGGCAGCGGCCAATTCCATCGGCGTAGCGCCCGAGTTGAATCTGGGATTAACATCCGCGCCGCCAGCCAGGAGCCTCCTGGCTGCCTCCATGTTCCCGGTAAAGACCGCCATGTGCAGCGGCGTAAAACCTTCGTATGCCGGAACCTCGTTCGAATCAGAACGCGGCTTGCGAATTACAAAGCCCGCCTCCACATCGTTACTTTCCCACTCGGCATAGTTGGGCAGACTATTTGGCGAGAAGATATCGCGAGGAAAGTCCGGATTCTCTTTTAGATACACCGTCGCGGTTCCCTCAGCCCCTTCAACTTTCTTCGCGTACCAATGCCCGGACTCGGTTCGTCCAAACTCGACCACTTCCCGGCTGCCCCACTTTGTGCAAATATAATCGCGGTTGCGATCAATGTAAGCTCCATTTACGCAGATCAGACCATGCTCTCTGGAGTAAGCATCTTCGGTGACTTCTCCTTCGAATCTCATCTGGGGCCAGCCCAGTTGCGCGAAAACCCCTCGCAGACTATACTCCCGCTCACGCCTGGGCCCCTTGCCATCCCGCATCTCACCAGCGTGAATCCTGTAATAGAAGATACCATCGTGCAGCTCGATATTGACACGGGACATCACCTCTGTGTTCTTCAGCCAGAGGAACACTGAGTCGAAAGTATCACCCATTTGTTTTCGATAGAACTCCTTCTTGGCCATCCAGTCACTTCCATTTATGGCCAGCTCATAACGCTCCACCCGTTTTCTCAAACCGTCGCCGTATTCTATGTACCTTGGCTGGTCCCACTGCTTAATCAAGGCAATGTAACGCTTTACCGTGCTTTTGCTGGATTCCTGATAGGCCCTTAGGACTTCCTCCACAGCTTCGCTTGGCGTCTTGTCGATTACGTTCACGTCCTCTGGAACGCCGAGGTCATAAATGTCTTTGGGACCGGTGTCGGGATAATCGAAAGCGAAGCGGTGACTGCGCTGCACTTGCCCACCAGAAGCTACCCTGAGCACCTCGTTTATTATCGGCAGATGAGTCTCGGCGTCGACCACCCAGTTTGAGATCTCCGCCACATCCGAAGACAAGCCCACCTCGAACCTGTACACTATAGCGTCCTTGCCGTTGTAAGTGGCTTTTTCCTTAGTGATATACGCGTCTTCTTCTTCGTGCATCCGGATTACTTCGTCCATCAGTCCCAAACGCGAGAATACGTACACCCCGTACATCCCCCCAGCATCCTCTTGCGGGTATGACACCTCAATCGCCCCCTGTTGCGGGCTGTAGTTATATTCTCGTTTGGCTTTACAATCAACAAAAGCAACCCAGCCCTTGATTCCCGTGCCCGCCAGTATCTGCAATTCCGGGCTTGCCCAGACCTGTTCTCTGATGGTTCCCTCCTGCAGGTCTTCCTTAAAGAAATAGATCCACTTCATCCGCTGCATATTCTGTATTACTTCTCCGAAGGCCGGCGCCGTAAAACCGACCGGGTCCGGCAAATAGTGCAGACCTATTATCGCCGCTGCAATTATCACCGCGGCGGCGGCAAGTCTTGTCACTCGATGTTTCGCAATTAGTCCCAGGATATTCGCCGGCAAGCCCTGCCCTTCACGAGTTCGGGACTTGAGGATTTGGTATTCCTCCGAATGTTTTTCCTTCCATTTCTCGACGTCAAACTCAAGCCCATCTGAATTGACGGTCCGAGAGATCAGTTCGTCCAGCCATTTTTCGTTCTCTTTCTGGTTCATAGGTCAACCTCGGTAAAGCCGGCACGCCGCAGGTGCCCGGCGATTCTTTTCTTTGCCCTTCTCAGTCTGCCGTTTATCGCTTGGGCAGAGATTCCAAGGACGGCAGAGATACTCTCGTATGTCATCCCATCGTAAAACCGCAGGAAAATCACTTCCCTGTCTGAAGCGCTCAGCCGGCCAATCGCCTCTCGAACCGCCTCGGTCGCATCGTTTCCTCTTGCCTCGGCGGCCACCGTCGAGAGGTTATCAATGGTGCCGACTGCCTTGTCATCACCGGCCAAATCCAGGGCGGCGTTCCGGCAGATAGCCGCCAGCCATTTGGCAAACCGGCTTTTCTTCTTCAACTGCGGCAGCTTGCGAACGGCGTTCGCAAAGGCCTGCTGGGCGGCGTCCTCTGCCAGGTGCCTGTCGCCCAATATCGAATGACCGATGGCAACCATAGCCGGATAATACCGCCGACAAAGCTCGGTAAAACTTTCGGCATCGCCGTTGACGGCCGCGTCCACCAATACCGAATCCGGTTCCTGCCGCACTAACTTGTCCTTATCGCCACTGAGCACATCATCTCGCTGAATCAGCTTTCACAAATACAGACGCCGTTTCGCGGCCAAAATGGGCGCGGGAAATCCATCTGCCGTTGATTTCGCAATTATAGTGGCCCGCACGCCGCGAACGCACCCAAAAAGCCCCCTGCAAACGCCAAAATAGGTTTGACGGTGCTCCGGGGCAGTATTATACTTGTGATTTTAACCTAAAACCGACGTTGCGATTAGTTCCGGAGAGCAAGATGAATAAGGGCAAAATTGTTGCTGAAGGTATAACCTTTGACGATGTGCTGCTGATACCGGCCAAGAGCGACCTGGTGCCGAGCCAGGCCGATACGAGCACCCAGCTTACAAACAACATCAGAATAAACATCCCTATCGTCTCGGCGGCAATGGACACCGTTACAGAGGCCGCGCTGGCGATAGCGCTGGCCCAGGAGGGCGGCATCGGCGTCATTCACAAGAACCTCTCGGTCGAGGCCCAGAAACGAGAAGTCGCCAAGGTCAAACGCTCCGAAAACGAACGAGTGCTCGACCCGGTTACGTTGTCACCGGCCGAGCCCGTTCGAAAGGCACGGGCCCTGATGAAAGAACAGAATGTCTCCGGCGTCCCTATCGTCGAAGGCAAGAAGCTGGTGGGCATACTGACCCGAAGGGACCTGAAGTTTCTCAAAGATTACGACGTCAAAATCAATTCGGTGATGACAAAGGACAACCTCGTTACAGGCCCCGCGGACACCACGCTCGAACAGGCAAAGGAAATCCTACAAAGGCACAGGATTGAGAAGCTCCTGCTGGTCAACAAGAACGGCGAGTTAGCCGGCCTGATTACCATGCGCGACATCGAGCGGGTTCAGCAGTATCCGTTGGCGGCCAGGGATGAGCGTGGCAGGCTGCGCGTCGGCGCGGCGGTCGGCGTTCACGATTATGAGCGAATCGACGCCCTGATAGCAGAGGAGGTCGATGTCGTTGTCGTCGATACCGCCCACGGCCATTCGCAGAACGTCATCGATACCGTAAAGACCATCAAGAACAAGCACGAAATCGACGTGATTGCCGGCAACATCGCGACAGAAGAGGCGGCACAGGACCTCATTGCTGCCGGCGCTAATGCGGTTAAGGTCGGCATTGGGCCCGGCGCCATCTGCACCACGCGGGTTATCTCCGGCGTCGGTGTGCCGCAGGTCTCGGCGATAGTCAACTGCGCCAGGGCCGCCGAAAAGCACAATATTCCCGTCATCGCCGATGGAGGCGTAAGGCAGTCGGGCGACATAACAAAGGCCATCGCCGCCGGCGCTTCGAGCGTGATGATTGGTTCGCTGTTTGCCGGCCTCAAGGAAAGTCCGGGCCAACTGGTAATCTTCAAGGGAAGACAGTTCAAGGAATATCGCGGCATGGGCTCACTGGGGGCGATGGTCAAGGGCTCGGCCGAAAGATACGGACAGAAAAGCACCACCCAGAGAGACAAGCTCGTGCCCGAAGGCGTCGAGGGGCGCGTTCCCTACCGCGGCACACTCGACGATTTTGTCTATCAGCTTGTCGGCGGACTCCGGGCCGGAATGGGCTACTGCGGAGCACGGAGTATCCAAGAATTGAAAACGAATGCCAAATTTGTCCGCATTAGTGCCGCTTCGGTCAGCGAGTCGCATCCGCACGACATACAGATAACAAAAGAAGCCCCGAACTATTCGGCCGCCGTGCCCTTCGAGGATTAGAAGTCAGTGGATAGTATTTGGCTGGCGATTTCACAACCAGTTTACCCAATACCAGCTACAATTCGCCAGATGCGAGGTTCAGACAATGCCGCGTGAGAGCATCGCCATTCTTGATTTCGGCAGCCAGTATGGGCAATTGATAGCGCGGAGGGTTCGTGAGCATAACGTATATTCAAGGATTTGCCGCGCGGGAACGCCGGCTGCGGAATTGTCGCAGATAGGGGTCAAGGGTTTGATTCTCTCCGGGGGGCCGGCAAGTGTGTACGACGAAAGAGCCCCCAAGTGCGATGAAAAAATCTTCAGCCTCGGTGTGCCGATTCTGGGGATATGCTACGGAATGCAGTTGGGCTGCCAGATACTGGGCGCGGAGGTCGTAGCCGCTCAAAAAAGAGAGTACGGCAGGGCGACCCTTTCCATTCTTGACAAGAATGACCTTTTTGCAGGGATGCCCGATTCGACAACGGTATGGGCCAGTCACGGCGACCAGGTCGGCCAATTGGGCGACGATTTTGTCAAGCTCGCGGCCACGCAGACCTGTCCGTTTGCAGCGGTCAGACACAATAAGAAGAAATTCTATGGCGTTCAGTTTCATCCCGAAGTATCACACACGCCCAAGGGCAGCCTGATTCTGAAGAACTTCCTGTATGATATTTGCGGCTGCAGCGGCGACTGGAAGATGAGCGACTTCGTCGGCGAGACCGTCGAGGCGGTCCGCAGACAGGTTGGTGACGCCACCGTTATATGCGGCCTTAGCGGCGGCGTGGACTCCTCGGTAGTGGCGTCGCTGGTCCATAAGGCGATAGGCGAGCAGCTTGTGTGCATATTCGTTGACAACGGCCTGCTGAGGCGCAACGAACAAGAAAATGTCGAAAGCACCTTCCGGGACCATTTCCATATAGACCTGCGAGTGGTTGACTGGTCGAGACAGTTTCTGACGGGTCTTGCCGGGGTGACAGACCCGCAGCAGAAACGCAGGATAATCGGCGCCGAGTTCATCGAAGCCTTCAAGTCGGAGGCTTCGAATATCCCCAGGGCGAAGTTTCTCGCCCAGGGAACTCTTTACCCGGATGTCATTGAATCCGGCTCGAAGGACGGCGGACCCGCCGCGAACATTAAGATACACCACAACGTCGGTGGGCTGCCGGCCGAACTGGGTTTCGAGCTTGTCGAGCCGCTGCGGGATTTGTTCAAGGACGAGGTGCGGCTCGTCGGTGAATATCTGGGGCTGCCGGAGGACATGGTGTGGCGGCATCCGTTCCCGGGGCCGGGACTGGCGGTTCGGATAGTTGGCGAAGTTACGCCTGAGAGGCTGGAGATTCTGCGGGCCGCCGACGAAATCCTGATAGATGAAATTAAATCCGCCGGTCTGTACCGCAGGATATCGCAGGCGCTGGCGGTGCTACTGCCGGTCTCCACGGTGGGGGTGATGGGCGATGAGCGCAGCTACGAGAATGTGATTGCGATTCGGGCGGTGGAGACGCCTGATTTTATGACGGCTGATTTTTCGCAGATTCCTTACGATGTGCTGGCGATTATATCGAGCAGAATCATAAACGAGGTGCGGGGGGTAAACCGCGTGGTTTACGACATATCGAGCAAACCGCCGGCTACCATCGAATGGGAATAGCAGGTCGTGGCCGACAAGCGTATTTCGCCGTGTGATCCGAAGGAGTCGCAAACGGCAAGTTCCAATGAAGATGAGATGGCTTAGGCTCACAAAAGCAGAACTGTTAGTAGTGGTCATAGTATTGGCAGCCTCCTGGCCACTCATGATATATTTGCTCAAGCACGTTCCAATAGGTTTAGCCGACCCAAAGCCCGTCCTGCCCCAAAGGGAGGTAGACCGTGTTCATCACCCACAGGGCTTTTCCATCATTGCACCCAAAGGCTGGCAGTCTTTTGTAAGGACAACTGACAGCAACGATCTGGTGGATGTCATACTGATTCAACCAGACATCGATGCGAGATGGTCGCCCAAACTCATCGTTCAACTATACTCCAAGGACGAAGATTTTCGTTATGCTCGGCGTCCGTACAACTACCAGCCAGGCAAATATCTCAAATTTGATGCCAGAATCTATGAGGGTCTTGGTGGTGACTACCACTGCTGGGAGGCCTTGTTTTCTCACCAGGGCAAACGTTACAGCGTATTGCTTATGCTGCCTCACGGTCATGGCCCTCCGCGATACGATAAGGTGCCTGACTACTGGTGGCCTTTCCTGAACAGCTTCAAGATCGAGCCAAATACCGAATAAACCGCTTGGTAAGTCCTGCGCGCCGAATGTTGCGTTCTTCAGATAAAAAGGAAAACCAGGTGGACATTCTCTTTGTGCAAGCCGCACCCCCATCTGCTGCCCCCAGCTGGAAAACCCACATCTTCGAGAATGGCGCCGCACGAGAAGACGACATCGTTCACATCGCCGACGTGTTCGTCAAGGGGATGCAGTCGGCGGCCGATTTGTGTTGGTCTCAGAAAGAGGCCCGGCGCAGCATCTTCATTGCCCCAGTCGCACAACTTTTTGTCGTTCTTGGCGGTATTTTCCTGCTAAAAAGCATTGACAGCCCCCACCGAAACCCGTTATCGTATGAGTGTTCAGAGTATATATCGGCGGTGTAGCTCAGTTGGTTAGAGCATGGGATTCATAAGCCCAGGGTCGTCGGTTCGAATCCGACCGCCGCTATGATGTACGTATCTCGTATCGCTTCGGTGGCCATCGCCAAAATGCCAGCCTGCGGCTTGCGAGATACGAGCGACGAGACACCAAATACGAACGATGCCCCCATCGTCTAGTGGCCTAGGATACCGGGTTCTCATCCCGGCGACAGGGGTTCGAGTCCCCTTGGGGGTAGTTCGATTAGCGCCTTGGGCACTATTACTTGCCCACGCTGGCAGGGTTGCCTTGGGATAAACGAACAATAGAGGGAAATCATGTCGTTCATGCTCGTACCCAACAAGATCGATACCGGCTGTCATCACATTGACGAGGCATGGGCAGAATACAGCCAGCGAATTCTTGAATCGTCGATTCTGATTGCCGACGAAAATGACGACTTGAACTGGCACGCTTTCCTCGGTCACAGTGTTGATATGCAGGGATTTCGCGCCGCTGAGTTTTCGGGAGCGGATGCCTTAAGCAAGCCGGTACTGGGATTTCGTCCTCTCAAAGAAAGAGGTATTGGCGTGAGCCAACTGGCAAACCTTTGGGATGTTGGAGCCATAAGAAGACATTTGCTGGATGGATGCACAGGAACTGGTATCGTGACCAGTTATAAAGTCCTGCGAGATGAGGGAGGTGAAATTGGAGCATCTCTCGCAGAAGCGTTTGAGACTTTTCCATTTCGTAAAGGTCATAAGTACATAAGGGCCCTTCTCCAAAACAGCGCTAAGCTGGCTGATCACGCTTATAACTTTCGGGACTGGCTAAAGGCAAAATGCGAAATGTTTGGTGTCAGCGATTTCCCTCCAAAAGATTTCCGCCGCCCTGTCGGATTGGCCGGGATGGGACAGAACCTTGAAGAGGCGATATGTAAGCAACTTGAGAAAGAGTTCTTCATGGTTGGCCCTGAGATTGCTCCCTACATGATTTGTGACTGGCAGCTATGGCTGTGGAAGGAAGCCAAAACAGGCACATTCGATTCATTTAAATTGGATGCCTTTCATGCTGAATTTGTTGACAAGGTGAACCTTACGGGTGGCGTTGGTATTCCAAAAAGAAAGGCTGACTTCACAGAATGGTGGTACGCGAAGTGCCCCAACGTACCGGTGCGAATGATTAATGAATGTATCTGGCTGTTTGTTGAGGATGCGAAGAAACCATGAAGTACGGCGATGTTCGTAACTCTCCCTTCTCTTGCCTCCAATGCAATAGAAGCCCATAGACTCACCATATTTATGATGCCCCCTTTTGGGATTACCGATGCCTGAGCGAACAGAAGAAAAGCAAGACGAGCAGTATATGCGGGCGGCGATTGAGGCGGCAGGAATTGCCGAGGAGAACGGCGATGTCCCCATCGGGGCTGTTATCGTTTATCAGGACCGGATAATCGCCAGGGCCTACAACCAAAGAGAGCAGCTTCAGGACCCGACGGCCCACGCGGAGATTGTGGCGCTGACGCAGGCGGCCGAATTTGTGGGGAGCTGGCGGCTCGAAGGGTGCACGATGTATGTTACCCTTGAGCCTTGTTGTATGTGCGCCGGGGCGCTCGTTCTGGCGAGGATGGACAGACTCGTTTACGGCTGCGACGACCCGAAAGCCGGCGCCTGCAAAAGCCTGTACAATATTGTGCAGGATGAGCGGTTAAACCATAGGTTGGAAGTTACGGCCGGCGTGATGTCTGACGAATGTACGGCGCTGCTGCAACGGTTTTTCCAAAAACGCAGAGAAGAAAACACCAAACCAACTACCGACAGTTGAAAATCAAACGCGGAACACTCTTTTGGTGTTAACGGAATTCCTCTCCATTCACCGTGGAAGCAGTGCGCAAGAATTGCAGACCTGGTGCCCGCGACCGGACGCAATCACTTCAGATTTCTTCTCATAACCACGGCAGCGGAGAGTTTTCGCTGGAGGTTTCCGCTTTGAACAGTCAGCGAGATCTGCACGCTCTTGCAGTCCCCGTCGCCGGTCGGGTCTTTGGTGAACGTCGCCGCCGTGACATTGTCGCAAAGCGTATACTCCTGCCCCGTGTCATTGTTTATCAAGTAGAGTTTGCTGACGGCGCTGCGGAATTCATAGGTGAAGTCACCTCCGGTGGCCGTGCGGAAATTGCACTGGTGACCAGGAGCCAGGGGGTCAACGGCCACCAATCCAATCACGGGGTCATGATAGCCTGCGGTGCGAAGCTCGGTGGTCATCCGCGTCAGCGCCTGGCGGCCTTTGTTGATGGCGTTGAATATCTGCTCGTTTTCTTCGTAGTTTGAAATAGAGGCGTTGAAGGCCACCGCCGCTGCGCTCAGCAGCAGCGCCGTGATTGCCAGGGCGAGCAGCAATTCGATGATGGTGAAGCCGGCGGCCGCTTTGTCCGATTTGCTAATCATAAAACCCTCCTCTATTCGTACCGCGCTCGAATCCAGCTGGCTGTGGTGACTTCCTCGGAGTTCAGGTAGACCTTGACCGTGACCCTGACGAAGTCGCTGCTGTGGTCAGGCGCCACCTGTTCGAAGTTCCCGGCGGCGACGTTCTGTACCGTGATATGCTGGCTGAAGGCGCCAAAATCGGCCAGTGGCTGTCTGTTGGCATTAATGGGCGGTGAAAAGACCGTCTCATCGAAATCGTCTAAATCATCATACAAGACAAGAGAACCTTCCTCGGGCCCGAAAACGGCAATGCCGTCGTTGGGGTCAATTACCGGCAGCATGGCGGTAAGCTCCCGTATCTGTTCGATCAGGAACTGGGCGGTGGACAGGTTCACCCCGGCGGCATTGGCCTGCGTAAAGACGCTGTTGGCGGCAAGCAGCGACACCAGTGCGAGCCCTATCAGCACCACCGCTATTAACGCCTCAACAAGTGTGAAGCCGGTCTTCTTCATAATTCCCCCCGTTTTCATTTGCCCATAACGGCATTGGACATCTTGAATATCGGCAAAATGATGCTCATCGCGATGAAGCCCACCAGAACACCCATGACTACTATCATGGCCGGCTCTATCATGGACGTCACGGCCTTGATAACGCTCTTCAGCTCTCTGGCGTAATATTCGCTGATGTCTCCAAGCACCTCGCTCAGCGAACCCGAGTCTTCACCGCTTTTGATCATCTGCGCGACGTTCCGTGGCATGAGCGTATTACCGATCAGGCTCGATGCGATTTTCTTTCCCTGACGCACCTGTTTCTGGACGTTCAACCACATGCTCCGGTAAAGAACATTGCCCGAGATTTGTGCGGTTATAGAGATGGTATCCAGGATGGGCACCCCGGCGCTGGTGAGCACGCCCATGGTGTGGAGGCTTCTGGTTATATAGAGACTGCGGCACAGCGTTCTTAGAAGAGGGAGGCTCAATTTGGTTTTATCCCACCAGAGCCGCCCGATTTCGGTGCGAATGAAATAGAAGAAGCCCGCCAGGCTGGTGCCGATAATCGGCAGCACGACAAACCAGGCGTGTCTTATAAATGCGCTCGTGGACATCAGCATTTTTGTGGGGCGGGGCAGCAGATGTTCTTTACCGGCGAACACCGCCGTAAATCTCGGAAGGACAAAACACAGCATGAAAATCGTCACCGACACCGCCATCACTGCGATGATGATGGGATAGACCATTGCCCCTCTGACCTGTGAGCGAGTGTCTGCTTCCTGGTCGAGATACTCGGCCAGTTTCTGGAGCATTCCGCTCAGCGCGCCGGAGATTTCGGCCGCCGCCACCATATTTACATACAAGTTCCCGAATACATCGCGATGCTCCGCCAGCGCCTGGGAGAAACTTCGGCCTTCTTCGATTCTCCTTTTGAGGTTCTTTATTGTGGCTTTGAATTTTGCGTTTTCATTCTGCTCGGCTATGGACTCCAGCGAATCCTGGAGACTAATACCGGCGCGGATCATGACGGCGAGCTGATTTGTGAAGTTGAGAATATCCTTTCGACTGGGCCCGAATTCGAGTCTGAATTTTTGGACTTTTCGCAGCACGCTTTCGTGTCCGCCGCTGCCTCGGCCTCCTGCGGCAGAGTATGCGGGTTGTCCGGATAACCCCTGGTCCTCGGTCGGCGCACTGGCTAATCCAACGCCGCCTTCGTGATTTCGTGAAGAGCTCTCAAACATATTTGTGCCTCTCTTAACTTAATCGGACGTTTCTCAAATTCAGCGCGACTTGGAGCTTTTGACACCCCCTACATGGACATTTCGAGCCCCCAAACCATCACGTACGACTCTCACCGAACTCTCGCTGTCCTCAGAGGAAATTGTCCCAGGGCCAGCATGACAAATTCGAAACGTCGCGCTCTACTCAGTCGCCTGCGCAAAATGCGGTTCCGCCGCCGGCGCAAGCATCTTTTCCATTTTTCCAGGATTATTTGACCGGGAGACGGCTTCTTCTCTATCTATGTAACCCTTCGAGTACATCTCTGCAATGCTGTAGTCCATAACCTGCATACCCAGTCTTCGCGAAGTCTCAATGACGTTCGGTATCTCATAGATCCTGTTTTCTCGAATACAGTTTCTGACCGCTGAGGTGCACAGCAATATTTCCGTGCACGGCACCATGCCCGGCTCATCGACCCGTTTGAACAATGTCTGGGAAATGACCGCCTGCAGAGTATTGGCCAACATGGTGCGAATCTGGTTCTGCTGATTGGCAGGATAGATATCGATGATACGCTCAATGGTCTGATAGGCGTTTATCGTGTGGAGCGTGCTGAATACAAGATGGCCCGTTTCGGCGGCTGTGATCGTAGAGCTGGTGGTCTCCAGGTCACGCATTTCACCCACCATAATGATATCCGGGTCCTGCCGCAGCACGTGTCTCAGACCGGAAGCAAAATCAGGACAATCCGCCCCAATTTCCCGCTGTTCAATCATGCAGGTATTGTTCTCGAGCGCATATTCGACAGGGTCCTCGAGGGTGATGATGCGCTTCGAGACCTTTTCATTTATCAAACCGATCATGGAGGCCAACGATGTGCTTTTGCCCGAACCCGTATGCCCGGTAACCAGGACCAACCCTCTCGGCAGCTCCGCCAGCTCCTTGACGATCGGCGGCAGGTGCAGATCGTCTATCAACGGAATCTGATTTGGAATCACGCGGAACGATATGCCAATCGTGTCCTTCTGATAATGAGAATTGACGCGAAACCTGTGCCCGTCGTCGATGGTGGTCGAAAAATCGAGGTCCTTGTTCGCTTCGAACTTCTTGAATCTGTCCGGTCCCACCATGGAGAGCACCATCTCCCTGGCGTCCTCGTTGCTGACCGCGGGGAATTCCATAATGATCAGTTCCGTATTCTTTCGCAGAACCGGCGGCATGCCCACATTTATATGCACGTCGCTGGCCTGCTTCTCTATCGCCTCTGCTAATATAGTCTTGACATCTTCCATCTTAAAATCTCCCTTCTAACAAAAGGCATCGCATCGAAACGCACAAAGCCATGTCTGTTGCTATCGTACGTTTTCAACAAAAATTTCTTCTTCGCTCTTGCCGTAAACCTCGGTGACGCGCAGCACCTCCTCAATGGTCGTCAGGCCGTTCTTGACTTTCTTGATGCCGTCCTCGAAGAGACTTGCGGCCCCGCCTTGATGAAAGGCGCGACGCATATTGTTAACCGAGGCGTCCTGGTTGATGATATCTCTGAAAGTCTCGTCAATTACCAACAGTTCGTAGATGCCGACGCGCCCCGCGTAGCCGGAGCCGCGACAGTGGTCACAACCGGAACCGTGATAAAGCTGCTGGCGGCCTACACCTGCGCTCTCGGCGTACTTGCGCATGTTTTCAGGAATCTCATAGAGTTCCTTGCATTTCGCACAAATTTTCCGGACCAGCCTCTGGGCAAGCACCGCATTCAACGACGCCGCGATCAGGTACGCGTCGATTCCGATATTGACCAATCTGGTTATGCTGCTGGCGGCGTCGTTTGTGTGAAGTGTTGACAGTACCAGGTGCCCCGTCAGCGCCGCCTGGACCGCCACCCGGGCGGTTTCGTTATCTCGAATCTCGCCTATCATTATGACGTCCGGGTCCTGACGCAACAGGCTTCTAAGTGCTGAGGCAAACGTCAGCCCGACCTTCTCATTCATCTGCACCTGATTGCAGGCATCAAGCTGATACTCCACCGGATCTTCAACCGTGGATACGTTCAGCTTCTCGCCGTCCATCAGGCACAGCGACGAGTACAATGTCGTACTCTTCCCGGAGCCGGTGGGACCTGTCACCAGCAGAATTCCGTGAGGCAGCGAAATCTGCTCCCTGAAAGCGCTCATCACCTCGGGCTCCATACCCAATTGCTCGAGTCCGCGAACAACCGACTGTCTGTCCAGCACGCGGACAACCACTTTCTCCCCGTGGTTTGTGGGCAGCGTGGAAACACGCAAATCAATCTCTTTGCCGCCCACTATGACCGAAATCTTGCCGTCCTGCGGCAGTCGCCTCTCCGAGATGTCCAGATTTGCCATGATCTTGATACGTGAAACTATGGCCGGGTGCATCTTCAACGGCGATTGCTTCATTTCGAAAAGCACGCCATCGATGCGCAACCTTATTTTTGTGAATTTTTCCTTCGGCTCAATGTGAATGTCACTTGCGCCCTCGTGGATGGCGTTACTTATCAGATAGTTGACGAATTTGATGACCGGCGATTGTCCGGCCATCTTTTCGATGTCCTCCTGGTCGTCTTCCTGGTCCTGAACGACCTCCACATCGGTCATATCACTGATGATGTCATCAAGACTGTCGTCGATTGTTTCCTCTTTCATCGCATCACATATCGCATCGATGTTTTCCTGGGTGCACACCACCACCCGCAGGTCCATCCGGGTTTGCCTCTTTACATCCTCGAAGGCGAAAACATTGGCCGGCTCGGAAGTTGCAATCACGAGCGTATCTTCCTCCACGCCGATCGGGCAGACAGAGTTGCTTCTTATGAAATCAAGGTCGAGCTTTCCAAAAGCCTCTTTGTGCACGTCCGCGGGCAGTACATGTCTGAACTCGAGTCCACACTGCTCGGCCTTTGCGAGCAGAATGTCCTCGGGACGACAAAGACCCGCTTTCAACAGTAACACAGCCGCGTCGCTGCCGGGTCTCTGGGATTGTTCCTGTCGCAGACAGGCGTGTTGCTCAGGCGTAATCTTGCGAATTTCCAGCAGCACGTCGGCCACGTCACGCACTTGTGTTTCGACGCTGTCTTCCGGAACATAGAGGTCGCTCAGCCCAACGATCGACTGGTCCTCTGAGCAGGCCTTGGCGCCGGCGCCCTGCCTGGCATAAGCAGATCCCGATGCCTCCCGTGTTTTTTCAGATGCGAATGGTAGTTTCATTCCGACAACTTCAATACTATTACCATGCCTTGCGAATCTGTTTCGTACAATTCCAGCTTTACGAAGCTCTCCCCTATTTGGGTAATCTTGAAGTCCTTTATAGAATCGCCTTCATACAGCATTTTGTCGTCAATCATGCAGCAATTACCCTGCTCGGACTGTATGATGCTCAAGAGTCGAAGCTTGTCTGCCTGCTCCTTCAGTTGCTGCCGCCTCAACAGGTCTGCATCCGCGTCGGAGACCTT
This sequence comes from Sedimentisphaerales bacterium, assembly GCA_035527845.1. GTDB lineage: Bacteria > Planctomycetota > Phycisphaerae > Sedimentisphaerales > Anaerobacaceae > JAUWKC01. The sequence goes on from DATKZT010000001.1 coordinate 16,706, forward strand.
TTTCAAATTGGCCCAGATCGGATCATGTTTGAAGGGGTTCTTTGCCAGCTCGTTGACCTCTATCTGTTGTATATCCGAGAACTCATAAAACTTCTTGACTATTTCATCCATGCGGCTGAACATTTCCGCCTTGATGCCGGTAAGCCGGCTGATCGCCATCTCAATCTTGGTCTCGGTCGTGCCCGGACCCGCGGCCGCCGTTCGTGGACCGCTCTTTCTTATCATGAACCAAAGGCTCAAAAGACCTATCGCAAACAGGACGGCGAGCATGCCCGTTGTTTTCCGAACGCTCTTGCCCTGAGTGGATACCGTCAGATATTCCTGCGCCTGCGATTGTTCGGCGTCGCCGCCGGGAATCCTCCCTGTGCCACCTGTCGACCTCGGCAGGGATGAATCCGCTGCTTCTTGTTCTCTCATAAACGACAGCATAAGCTATCTCCCTTGAATCTTACGTTGCAGGCCTGTGCTTCACATGCCCGACATTACCTAAACCGTCACATCGCCGGCAGCCGGTTTAGCTGGTCTTATTCTGGAAAAATATGCTTAGGACAAAATCGGTCCGTATTTGTCCCTCATCGCCCTTTTCCTTCTCAAGCTTGAGTTCGCGAAGCTTCATTATCCGGGGCAGTCTCTCGAGCTCCAGCAGAAACGAATAATAGGCGTTGAAATTGCCCACCAGTTCCATCTTCAACGGCTGTTCGATGTAGCCGCTGTTGTCCTTGCGCGTCAGCGTGCGGATGGTTTTGGACTTGAGGCCCTGTTTCTCTCCAATTACCGTGATGTCCCGAAGAACCTTATCAATCTCGCTGGTCGGCGGCAGTTTGCTCTCAAAGAACGCAATTGCCTCCTGTAATTGCTCAAGCTGTTTGCTCAGGTTCTCGGCCGCGGCCGTCGTTTCCTCAAACTCGGCCAGCTTCGCCGATTTCTCTTCAACCATCGCCTTCTGCTCCGCAAGATGCCGGTTGGCAGGCTTGATCATGAACTGGTATGCCACGCAGGACACACCCACCAACAAGACGAAAAACACAACCTTTCTTAAACCGCTTGTCATAACATGCCCCTCTCAAGTGATTTCAATTTCGTTGCCATTACCTGCTGTCCCAATCAAAAAACGCCCGTTAGCTTCTCACCCTTGGCACGAATCTTCTCAATGTCGTCCTTCGAAAGATGAACGTCTTTTCGAAGCTTCGCCTGCAGTTTGAACTGTCTGAACGCAGCATCTTCGATTGTGTGCTCTTTTGATTCCACCAGCGCTACGTTCGTCAGAAGACACGAGTTGTTCAAACACTCGATGTATGCCGCCACCTGGCGGTCGGTCGGCGCAATACCCTCAATGTCAATGTTCATCTCCAGCAGTCGCTCTCCTGATGTCGCCTGCTGCTCGTCGCTAACCGCTCGCGTCTGCGCTTTTGCATATCTGCTGCTGGGCGCCGCAGCACCCGTCTTCGCCGGCTCTTTTTGGACCAGACTCAATTTCATAAGCGATACACCAACCGGCAGATTGTTTGTCAGTGACGCCAGAAGTACGCTTCTTGGAACCGGTTCGAGCAGTTCGGCCGTCGTCAGGGCCGTTTTCATCATCCCCTTGCGCTTCGTCTGAAGCTGCTCGAACTGTTCTATCGCCTCCGCCGCACGCGCAAGCCTTGCATTTACCAGCTTTGCCTTGGCGTCCAGCGCACGCTGCCTCATCTTGATCGTCACGAATGAACCCCCAAGCCCTGCCATCACCACCATAAACAGCACCAGGTACATCAGGTTGGTTCTGCGCGATTCGTTGCTTTCGATGTAGTCATCAGGTACAAAATTTATATTTGCCATTGTCTTGTCTATCCTCCCTTGTCAGGTCCTCGCCCGGCCAACCGCCTTCACGAAAGGCTGAGCCCGAAGGCAGTCGCCCAATTAACTTGACAGTTTCTTCTGTCTATCCCGCCGTCGGACGGACTCGATGTCCGTACCGCTGCCAAACAATCTCCGACCTGAGCCGGCATTTCCAGTTGCTTCGCTATGGTCGCGCACGTGTTCTGAGTGCCCTGCCCGCAGAGGAATATCAAACGCTCTATCTGGGCATTCTTGTACATCGAGGCAAACTGCCGTCTGCATGCCGTCAGCTCCAACACCAGCCTCTTTATCAGCTCATTAGCTTCAAGCTGCCGCGCTCCCACCGGTATGGACCGGGCAAAGAGCAGATTCTTATGACGACATATCACAACTCTGGTGTCGTTCGTATCTATCTCAAGCAGCATGACCACAGCTTCGATGTCGGCTTGGCGCCGGCCAAAAAAACGGGTGTAGCTGTTAACCAAGGCTGTTGGCCAAACACCTATCGACTTGATACGCACATTCGCGTTTTCGTATATTGCCAAATGCCTCTCGACAATCTTGCGCTCCACGGCTACCGCCAGCACATTGCCGTCTTCGCTGGGTATATACCTTATCAATGCATCGTCAGATTGAAACGGCAGTTTTTGTCGTATCTTTAGAAGCAGGACCTCCTGCCGCTTCTCCTCAGAGGACGAACCGTCTGGGGTCTTCGGCATTTTCACGTGCTCAATGAACACATCGCGCGCCGGCATGGCGGCTATCACCTCCCGGCCCCGGAATCTGCCGTTCGCCGTCAACTCGCTTATTGCCTCGATGGCCCACCTTTGCCACTGGCTGCTGCCAGCCTTGATATCTTCCGGAAGATTTCGGCTGTCACCCGCGATCAGTTCTATGCCGTGACCGTTGTCTGCAAGCTGAACCATCTTCAATACTTCATCACCCATGTCAATTCCGATCGGTTCACACTTGCCCATACCCGGCAAAAAAGAAATCCGCGAACGTGTCTGCTTTTTCAAAAAAGAAACCATCTCACTACCTCACGGTCGGTGGTGCGTCGTACATCGGGCGCACGAACCAGGACGACTCAAATGTCGTCGTCCCACCACATCATCGTTCCAAGTTGATGGCTGCATTAAAGTTAAGCAAGTCCAAAATCTACCCCATAGAAACCGACGCTAAGTAAAATATATGAAACAGACGCGCGACCGGCCAAATGCCGGCAAGAATATTGGAAAACCATTTGCCGCCACATGGAGAAACCTCACATTACTTCCCATAAAATCTGTCCTTTCCGGCTGTGGAGAGGGGCAGATTCACGGGGAATGTCGGTCTCCAACGGCGCCGGCGCCTTGTTGAACCGGTCAAAAAGGCTTTGTCATGACAGAAATTTCTGTTCGGCCAAACAGACCTTCTCCGGGATATGCGTGCCTTGAGCCTCGGAATTTTTGCGGGCTGGGCCGGCAAAGAAAGGTTATAGGACAAGCCTTTGCGGCCAATGGTCTCTATTCGGCCTTGAGTCGGCGAGTCATCAAATCCGCTATCGCCTCTCTTACGGGCTTGTTCTCAAAAAGCACTTCATGCACCGCGCACGTGATCGGCATTTCAACCTTGTGGCGGGCCGCCAGAACAACCACGGACCGGCAGGTGGCAATGCCCTCCACGACCGATTCGGTGACGCCTTGGGCTTGTTGGAGGGTCTGGCCTTTGCCTATTCTTTCACCGAAGGAACGGTTTCGGCCCTTTGGCGATATGCACGTTGTCACCAGGTCCCCCAGCCCCGCTAATCCGGCAAAAGTCTCGGCCTTGGCGCCGCAAGCCAGGCCCAGACGCGTTATCTCCGCCAAACCCCTGCTCAGCAGAGCCGCCTTGGCGTTGTCGCCTGCACCGATACCGTCTATGATTCCAGCCGCAATGGCGATAACGTTCTTGCACGCGGCCGCCAGCTCAACCCCAGCCACGTCCGTATTAGTATAAATGCGAAGCCAATCGCAGCTGAAAGCACACTGAATATCTCTGGCTAATCTCTCGTTATCACAAGCCACACACGCCGTCGCCGGAAGCCTGCGGGCCAGCTCGTCGGCTATGGTGGGCCCGGATAGAACGGCCGCCTGGAGCGTGGAGTCTCGAGTATTCAGCTTCGCTTTCAGCACGTCGCAGAGTATCTCAGTCGGACACATCAGTGTCTCGTTCTCAATGCCTTTAGTGACCGAAACAATGGGTACGTCTTGCGGAACATAATCTCTCAGCCTGTTCCAGACCCGCCGCATATACTGACAGGGGACGGCCGACACGATCAAGTCCGCCCCGACCATTATGCGGTCATCTTTGGCCTCGAAGATTAGGCCATCTGGAAGTTTGTAACCGGGCAGAAATCTTGTGTTTTCGCGGGCGTCGGCCATCTCTTTTAGCTGCCGAACGTCGTAACCCCACATCCGCGTGCTTATGTGCTTCTCGCATAGCAGCATCGCAAGGACGGTGCCCATAGCCCCGTCGCCGATTATGGAAACATCTTGGAACATAACCGAGGCATTAGAACCCCTGGCAACGGCAATGTCAAGGCTCGGAACCAAAGCGACATCGCGAGTATGGGCTGCACGTCAGTATAACTGAACTGTCGCTGGTCCTGAAAAGGATTGACCTTGTCGGCGCCGGACGTCGCAGGCGATATACTCATGTCATGCAATAGGGTGACTCTTAAGTGAGCTTTTTTCACTTCCTTTTCCTTTTTCTTGATGGTTTTCAACGGCCTTTTTGGAGTGACATGACGTAATGTTGTCATAGTTATGCGTGACGATATTAACCGACCCTTATCTTTTCCAGGATCAAGACCGAACCGCCGGACTTTGAACTTCCAGAAGATGTTGGTACCCTCCGGCAGATGGTCACACGCCTGCCGGCAGATGAAGAAACACAATGGCCGTCACAAAGTCCTCGGCCTTTGCCGGCGGATCTGCCTCTTGAGCGGATAGAGCATCATCCGCCCAAGCAGCAGCGGGTTTGTTCGGGTTGTGGGGGGGGCGGTTTTGCTGACGTGGCCTGAGCCGCAGGTCTTCTTGAATTGACTGCTTTTTTTGTGAACGCCTTTAAGCGGGGTTCGTAGAAGTTAATGAAAGGCCTCGCGGGCTGGGCCTTGAACCTCTTCCAAAATCATTCGCCGCTCCTCAGCCCGCTCTTCTGTTTTATTGGGCTTACAGGACGGGCTGCACCCCTTTCTCGATAAGAACCGACGCGCCGCCGTCTATTGGCCGCAGGCTTTTCCCGCAGACTTCAAGCAGCGTGCAGCCCGCCCGGCCAAGGCACAACTTTCCGCGTGACATTACCGGTGAAAGATGTTTATTGACTGTCGGCTGCACACACTGCCGGCTTGAAACTCTCGGCCGGAGCCAATCTCAAGCGCTTCTTATTCGCTCGAGGATCTCACGGCCGCCCACCTGCAACAATTCCTCTGCCAGCTTGATAGCGCAACTGTGGCTCTCATCGAGGGTGCTCGAGCTACATCGCCTTATCAGATTCCTGCCGTCGATATCGGCTATCATGGCGTCAATTACCAGCCTGTTGTCTGCAACCCTTGCGTATGCCCCCAACGGTATGCTGCATCCGCCTCGCATCGCTGCAAGCACGCATCGCTCGGCCTCGGTCGCGACGCGGGTCGGCTCATCGTCCAGCCCGCGCACCAGCCGGCGCAATTCGGCATCATCGGCGCGGATCTGAACCGCCAGCGCCCCTTGCCCCGGCGCGGTCAGAAACTGCTCGGGGTCAAGCACCGCTGATATTCTGTCCGACAGTCCGAGCCTGTACAGCCCTGCGCACGCAACGACGGCCGCATCAACCCCACCCGACTGGACCTTGCGAACCCGCGTCTCCACATTGCCACGGAGAGGAACGCACTGCAAATCCGGCCGAAGATATTTCAGTTGTGCAATGCGCCTCAGGCTTGAAGTTCCCACAACAGCGCCGACCGGCAGTTCTTCGATTGAACCTGCCCGCCCCGAAGCAACCAAAGCGTCGGCAACCGCCTCTCTCTTCATCACCGCGGCAACCAGCAGTTCCTGCGAACCGGCTGTCGGCAGGTCTTTCAGACTGTGGACAGCTACATCGGCTCGACCGCTCAGAACCGCGTTTTCCACCTCGGAGGTGAATAGGCCCACAGATTCGGATTTGTACAGGAAGCACGATTTGTCGCGGTCGCCTCTGGTCGAAATCTTGACAATCGAGAATTCCACGCCGGGCGACATCTTTTCCAAAGACCTCCTGACGATATCCGCCTGCGCAAGGGCCAGCTTGCTGCCCCGGCTGGCGATTCTCACCTCTCGTCTCATTTTTGACCCTTTAAAAAGGCCCCTCCCCCGCACTCTTCTTCACGTTTTTAAGCAATTAACAGGACCGGTTCAAGTACTTTTTCCCGCCAGGTTCTTCCTCAGGAAGAAGTTAGGGCCGTCCAGTCGCGAATGCGCTTGAAGTGAATCCGGAGGCCGAAAATGCAGCGGGATTGCTCTTTCAGGTTGGCTGCCCACACTCCTATTCGTGCTCCTCACACTGCCTGCACATCAAACTGCCTGCGCTAAAAAGGTCCTGTTCTCTCAGACGCGATACCAATTGGCTCGCATTGCCGCGATCAGGATCCTTCTCGCTAATCCCGCCAACCTGTATTTATCCAAGCCGGCTCCTTCCTCGCAACAATCCCACATTCTCTGCAAACCAGCTCTTCGCTCAACACCTCGCCCGTCCTCTGCATCGCTCGCATAATGCTCAACAACTTGCCAGCAGCGCCGAGGAATCTATAAAAAAACCCCGACGCAATTCCATGTTTAGATAATATGAAGGCCATCCTTTCAACGGTTATAATTCTCGAAAAATTATTAACCGAAACCGTTATTTGAAAGGGATGGCCATGAACAAAAGACTATCGAAAAAACAAATGTGGTTCAAGCAAATTAAACCCACCACAGACGACAAAATGCACGTCGGCATCGACGTCCACAAAGAATCTTACAGCGTCGCCATCTGGCTCAACGATGCTGCGGCCATCGATTTCGTCACCCCCGCCGACAACAAACACCTCACGCAAGCCCTCCAAAAATTGAGTCCCGCCGTGAAACTGATCGCCTACGAAGCCGGCCCCACCGGATACAGTCTCGCCAGAGAGCTGCAGAAGGCAAAACTTCCT
>DATKZT010000002.1:0-8050 GCA_035527845.1 Sedimentisphaerales bacterium
CGGAGGGAGCCCGAAGGGCGACCGGAGTGCCAACGGCGACGCCGTACACCTCCGCTGGCGTGCGGTAGCCCAGCGCCTGGTGCAATCTACGATTATTATAAAGCCGAAAATACCGGCCCAGGCTGTACCTGGCCTCGGCCAGCGGCACGCGAAAGGAAGCCGTCCTCCACAGCAAGGCCCATAGCCGGGGCCTCGTCACGCTCCGACGCGTTCTATCGAACTACAAACCTCGCGAGGCCATGGACTGCCTGTTCAAGCTGCTCGATAAGTACCCCGCCAATGGCGAGTTTCTGGAGAGCATGTGCAACAGCAGTTGACTGCCGGTGAATCCACATTTAGTCCCCTTCAGGGCGACACCGTCAGCCTGAAGTACGAAGGAAGAATCAGTATACAAGGGCCTGAATTGCCGGGTTTAGCCCGCACCTTGTTGGGCGGGTCTTGGCAGGTGGCGGGTCCGGCGTCTGTGGGCTGCGGATCCTGATGCCGCAAAGGACCTTGACTTTTGAAGCAGAATATGTTAGTTTATGGTGAACGTTTGCAGTTGCCGGTCGTATTGATTCACGTATACCCGGCGCCATGGATCGTGAGAGCGAATAGATCCAAATCGATAGAAACGCTGATAATGGAACTGAAACTCATTCAAATTCTTATCCGATGTGTTAGTGCAGCCATCTGTTTGTTGATGCTATTCAACACTTGCGGCGCGGGCGTCCTGTGTATAGGCGAGGATGGTCACATCGCCATTGCGACCGCCGACATTAGTTGCTGCGGTCACTCTCTTGCTGAAATCCATACCGGCTATGCCGCTGCGTTTGTTGAAGATAGCAGCCCCGTGACTGATAACTGCGGCTCATGCGTAGACATCCCACTTCCCGGTGGATTTAGCGGCAGCGTCAATATCGCGAAAAGGGCATGTGTCTCGCTCAGCGTGTCGACCGCGGTCTCCGCCACGCCGGGGGCGGGTCCTCAAATATCCGAACTTAACTGGGCTGTTAAGTCCTTCGAGATAACTCCTTTTTTCTCCCCACTTCGATCAGTAATTCTACTAACCTAATCTCGCAGATATTGCTCGTTCAGATTCAAATCTGCGTCACTCACGATTGAACTATTTGTTTCTCCCGGGGGCTTCCGCTGTCGAGAGGCGACAATCAATATATCTGATGTTTTGGGATTAGGGAAATGATCAAAAGACTATTCTGGCCTGCTGCTATCTTGTGCGCATTCGCTTTTTCCGGGTGTACGGCCGACAGCGTCGAAAGCGGCTTTCCGGAAAGGAGGCCGCTGGGCAGCGAATTCGAAGCATATCAGCCAATGACGGAAGTATCGAGCCGGGCGGATGCGCCGTCTCTTGCTGAATCAGAAGGCGTCATCACATTGCGGCAGGCGCTCGCGTTCGCGCTGATACACAATCCGCAGCTTAAGGCGTTTTCCTGGCAGGTGCGGGCGGCCGAGGCCAGACAGTTGCAGGCAAGCCTGATGCCGAATCCCGAATTTGAAGTTGAGGTCGAAGAAGTGGCAGGCTCAGGCGCGCGCAGCGGTTTTGACGCCGCCGAAACGACGATATTTCTCAGTCAGTTGATAGAACTCTCAGGTAAGCGCAGCAAGCGGACAGAGCTGGCGTCGCTGGAAAGGCGGTTGGCGGGCTGGGACTATGAAAGCAAGCGTCTTGATGTTCTTACCGAGGTAAGCAAAGCGTTTGTTGAGGTGCTTGCCGAACAGGAAAGGGTGGGTTTGGCCGAAGATGTCGTGAGACTGTCGAGGGAGGTTCTGAGCACTGTGAGTCAGCGGGTCGAGGCGGGAAAGGATTCACCCGTTGAGCAGACAAAAGGCGAGGTTGCTCTGGCCAATGCAGAGATTGAACTGGAAAAAGCCAGGAGCAATCTGGAATCGGCCCGCAAGAGGCTCTCGGCGACCTGGGGGGGCGGCTCGGCTGTCTTTGAGAAAGTAGCCGGCGACCTGAATTCGACTATGCCCATTCCCACACTGGACCAGGTCATGAGGTCTGTTGACCGGAATCCTGATATGGCCCGTTGGGCCACAGAAGTGGAGCAGCGCCAAGCCGCTCTGAAACTGGCAAAAGCCAACACCATACAGGATCTGAGATTCGGCGGCGGGATGCAGAGCTTCAACGAGACAGACGATAATGCGGTTGTTTTCGGTATTTCCATTCCACTGCCGCTTTTTGACCGAAACCAGGGCAACATTCTCGAGGCACAACACAAGCTCGCCGCCGGCAAGGCCCAAAGAGAGGCAATGACAGCAAGTATCCACACTGCCGTTACACAGGCCCATGCAGAGCTTTCCTCGGCGCTGCGCGAAGCAACGGCCCTTCGTGAAAAGGTCTTGGAAGGGGCGCGAAGCGCGTTTGAGGCGGCCGGTGAAGGATACCGGTCAGGCAAGCTTGGGTTCCTTGAAGTTCTGGACGCCCAGCGCACGTTGTTCGAAGCAAAGGCAAGGTACATCGATGCTCTGGCGGTCTATCACTCGGCCAAAGCGGATGTCGAACGGCTGATTGGAAGAAGAATCGACGCCGCCGGAGCTTCCTGATACTAACTGGTGAATAAAGAACAGGAGAAATGTCAATGTCAAAACTAACAAATCCAAATCAGATAGGATGGGTTCTGTCCGTTTTTATCATCCTTTTTGGCGCCATTTTGTGGCTCACCGGAAGCCTGCATTTCGGACCTGCCCCACCCGCGGCTCATGCCGACAATCAACATGCCTCCCATGATGGACACGGGCACGAGGCCGCAGGCGAGGTGTGCGCCGAGCACGGTGTACCAGAATCACAATGTACCCTCTGCAATCCGGACTCGTTGCATGCTCCGACAGCCAGGGCCGGCTCTGAAGACGACCTGAGCGTTCTTGAAAAGGCAATGTGCGAACATCAGATACGGACGGTTGAATGCGATAACTGCCGTTTCGAGCTTGGGGTGGTGAAAATCCAGGCTTCCGTCGCCGACGCGCTGGTCGAGACGAGCCTGGTTGAAGATGTTGAGCGAGCACACACATTGAGGCTGACGGGCCAGGTGCAACTGGATCAGACAAGGGTCGTGGACGTAGTGGCCATGGGCGGCGGACGCGTGGAGCGCGTGGAAAAACTGCTGGGCGACAAGCTGAAACAGTCGGATGTGCTGGCCGTCATCCATTCGGACGACCTGGGCCAGGCCAAGGCCGGATTCCTTGAGGTTGAGGCGAAACTGGAACTGGCGCGGGCAACGTTCGAACGCGAGAAGGAGCTTTACGAAAAAAAGGTCAGCAGCGAGGCGGACTATCTCGGAGCAATGAGCGAGCTCAGCGCCGCAGAGGCATATTATGCGGCGGCGGAAAAGAGGCTGCGGCTTTTTGGTCTGGAAACCGCCCAAATAGCCGATATCAGGCACGAAAGAAACACTGGCCAGTTTGCCCGCCTCATATTGCGAGCACCGCAGGCAGGTACCATCATCGCCCAGAATATTTCCGCGGGAAAAACGGTCGGGACCACAGAGACTCTTTACACGCTTGCCGACCTGTCAAATCTCTGGGTATGGTGTGACGTTTATGAGAAGGATTTGGCTGTGCTGCACGAGCAGTTCTCGAAAGGCAAACCACTGAAAGCGGTGGTGCGAGTCAAGGCCTTCGAGGCTGCGCGGTTCGAAGGTGTGATAGACCTGGTTGGCAATCTGATGGACGAGCACACCCGTACGGTCAAGGTGCGAGTACAGGTGACGAACGAAGATCGCAGACTTAGACCGGGGATGTTTGCCGATGTTGAAGTGAATGTCCCCCTCGAAGGACGTATGACCGCCGTGCCGAGTACGGCAGTTCTATCCGATGACGGCAGGAGCTTCGTATTTCAACATTGGAAAGAAGACTTGTGGGTCCGCCGGGATGTGGTTGTCGGAAGAAAGCAAGGTCCTTTTGTTGAAATACTGAGCGGCGTGCCAAAAGGGGCCAGAGTCGTCGCCGGCGGAGCGTTTATGCTAAAGAGCGATATCCTGCGTGAGAAAATGGGCGCGGGCTGCGCTGATTGACGAGAGGGACTGTGACGATGTTGGACAAACTGCTACACTTCATCCTACACCAAAGGCTTCTGGTTGTCTTGGGAAGCATTCTTCTTCTCGGTGCGGGAATCTTTGCGTGGTATAACCTGCCGGTAGATGCCTTTCCCGACGTGACCAATCAGCAGGTCATGATTCTGACGGAAGCCGCTGGCCTGACACCGGAGGAGGTGGAGAGATCGATAACGTTTCCCATCGAGGTCGATATGGCCGGTTTACCCGATGTCAAACAGGTACGCTCCCTGTCGAAAACGGGTCTTTCTCAGATAGTTGTCATCTTCGAAGACCATGTTGATACTTACTTTGCGAGGCAACTGGTATTCGAACGTCTGGCGCAGGTCAAAGGCCAGTTGCCTGAGGGTGTTGAGCCGGAATTAGGACCTATATCCACCGGCCTCGGAGAGATTTATCAGTATGTTCTGGAGGTGGGATATTACTGCCCTGAACACAGGCAGATATGGTCTCACGCACCAGGCAACTGCAGCAAATGTGGGAAAAGTCTTGTTAAGGGTGAGCACAGCCTTATGGACTTAAGGACCATACAGAACTGGATTATCAGTCCACAGCTTCGGCGATTGCCCGGCGTAAATGAGATCAACAGCTTTGGCGGCTTTGTCAAACAGTACCATGTAATCCCTGACCCGGCGCTTCTGATTAAGTACGGTATCTCAATGGATCAAATCCTCAAAGCTCTGGAGTCGAACAACGCCAATGCCGGAGGCGGATTCATTGTCAGGGACTGGGAGCAGGTCAACGTGGTTTCCAAGGGGCTCATTGAGGGAATAGGCGACATTGAGAATATAGTACTCAAAGCCGAAGGCGGCACGCCGGTCTATCTTAAAGATGTCGCCGAGGTCAGAATAGGACGCCAGACCAGAAACGGTGTCGTTACCATGGACGGAAAAGGAGAAGCGGTAATCGGAATGGTCATCATGCTCAAGGACAGCAATTCCAAGCACGTAGTTGACCGGGTGCGCGCGGAGATACCGGAAATCCAGAAGTCTCTTCCTCCGGGTGTAAGAATCTCGCCGTTCTATGACCGGACAAGCCTTATCCAGGCCTGTATCCGGACGGTATCAAGCGCCCTGGGCCAGGGAGTGATATTCATCATACTGGTTCTTTTCATACTTCTGTGGGACATTCGCGCAGCTTTTGCGGTGGCAGTGTCACTTCCTATGACTGCCGCGGCGACGTTCTTGTTCATGGGGGGGGCGGGGATAACGGGCAACCTTATGAGTCTCGGCGGCCTGGTCATCGCCATAGGTATGATAGTCGATGGCGCAATTGTGGTAATCGAAAATATCGCCCGGCACATGCGCGAAAAGGCCGATTCGGAAGAATCAAGAATCCCTATCGCTTTCGAAGCGCTTCGAGAAGTGGCCCGGCCCGTAATCTTTGCAATCCTGATCATCGTCGTGGTATTCGTGCCGCTCTTCACTCTTGAATCCATGGAAGGCAAAATGTTCAAACCGCTGGCCCTGACAATTTGCTTTGCGCTTGCAGGCTCGCTGGTGGTGACTTTGACAATCGTGCCGGTCCTTGGTTCTATCCTCGTCAAACGTACGGGAAATAACAACCGCGAAAATATTCTCATCCGATCCATTCATCGTTTTTATATGCCCGTGCTCAAGGCGGCACTGCGGGGACGCTGGCTCACCGTTGCGATCGCCGTCGCTGTTATGGCCGGCGCCTTTTCCGTATTCGGCAAAATCGGAACCGAGTTCCTGCCGGCGCTGGACGAGGGCGCATTGGCGATAAATGTTGTTCGTTTGCCGACGGCCGGCACAAGAGGCTCTGCTCTTCAGGCAACCGAAATGGAGAAACGCCTGCTGGCGAAGTTCCCCGAAATCCAGACCGTTGTATCCAAGACGGGTAGGGCCGAGATTGCCGAAGACCCAATGGGGCCGGAGCAAAGCGACCTGTTGATTATGCTCAAGCCGGATTACAGGAAGAAATCTCGCAGGTCGAAGGAGGAAATTGTCCGCGCAATCGGCGATGAACTCGCGGCGTTTCCGGGAATACGCCCCGCGTTCTCACAGCCGATAGCCTTGCGCGTCAACGAGCTGATCAGCGGCATCAAGTCGGACATAGCCATAGAAATCTTCGGCGATGATATGGACGTGCTGCGGAGGACCGCCGAGAGGATAGCACCGATTCTCGCCGGCATCAGAGGCGCCAGCGACGTCAAAATAGAGCAGGTTTCTGGTTTCTCACAAATCGAGATAGTGATGAACCGCCCGGCTCTGGCCCGCCACAAGGTCAATATCGAGGACATCAATCTGCTGGTAGAGGCGGCAATCGGCGGCAAGGTTGCGACCACGGTTTTCGAGGGACAGAAAAGATTCGACGTGCAGGTCAGGTTCCCTTTGGAACATCGGCAGGACGTCGATGCCATCGAACAGATGCTGGTGCCCTCTCCCGCCGGCTACAATGTTCCATTGGGCGAGCTGGTCACAATCAGCCAAGTGGAAGTTCCGGCCCAGATAAGCCGGGAAAACTCTACGCGAAGACTCCTGGCCGAATGCAATGTCAGAGGCCGAGACATTGGTAGCTTTGTTGCTGAAGCCAAACAGGAACTGGCATCAATAGAGAATAACCTGCCTGAAGGTTACAGGCTTGCCTGGGGCGGACAGTTTGAAAACCAGCAAAGGGCTATGAAGCGTCTTAAGATGGTGGTCCCGGCGGCAATTGTCCTGATACTTCTGATGTTGTTCAGCTCGCTCAACTCATTCAAAAGCGCGGTGCTTATCCTGACCAACCTGCCCTTTGCACTCGTCGGGGGAATCCTGGCCATCTATTTTCTCGATATCAACCTGAGCGTGGCCGCCTCAATAGGTTTCATCGCCCTGTTGGGAGTGGCCGTTGAGAACGGACTGGTTCTGGTAAGCTTTTTCGATCAGTTGCGCACCCGTGGCAAAAAGGTATACGACGCCGTTATCGAGGCGTGTCGACTTCGCGTAAGACCGCTGATGATGACCACGTTAACCACTCTGGCGGGGCTTATGCCCATGCTCTACGCAACCGGCGCAGGTTCGGAGATTCAGAAACCCCTTGTGGCCGTTATCTTCGGAGGCCTTATCAGTTCTCTGTGCCTGACTCTGATCATACTGCCGGTGCTTTATGTGATTTTCAACCGCGACAAAACTGTTGAGGAGTATTGATATTCCACCGGCGGCACAGCATATAAAAGGGACCCGATTATGAAAATGGTAATTGCATTCATCAAGAAGAACAAATCCGACGAAGCGATGCTGGCGCTGCACAAAATCGAGGGACTTACCGGCCTGAGCAGTTTGGAAGTCCACGGTTTTGGGTGTGACAGGTCGAGGGATGCAGCCCGGCAGGAGCCGGAAATTTCGCTGGATTTCAAACCACACATAAGGCTGGAGATAGCCTGCCGCACAGAGCTTGTCGAAAAAGTCATTTGCACTATCGAAGATGCGGCCCACACCGGCCTGCGAGGTGATGGAAAAGTCTATGTGTTGCCACTTGAACAAGCCATCCGCATCAGTAGCGGAGAGCGTGGCGAAAATGCAGTATAGAAGTGAGCTTGCGGCTTTATGTACTTCTCAACCGCGACAAAGCCGCAACGCTGCCGGCTCTTCAGACGGGTGAATAAAGCGGTTATCTTAACCGAAACACGTAACGCCCCGACCCTATTGGAATGAACGCTGTGTTCCCTTCCTGGTAGGTCTGGAGAATGTGTATGCCGCCGGCCTCGCTTAACGGTTTGCCGCCTTCCGTGACGTCAGACAGCTTGGCAGAGGGCAGTTTCACTGTGCCCATCGTATTAGGCGGAATCTCCACCTTGACGGTCAACGCCTTTCCATCAAGGTGCCATTCGGCCTCAATCGGCCCGTACATCGAATCCAGCCGGCTGTTCATCACCAGAGCTTCGTAGGCAGGAATTGCCACTTCCTTGCCGAAACCTCTGCCCTTCTTCCGTAAGCGCGGCTTTTCAACTCGCAGCTTTCGCTCACTTAGAGATACAACACCATGCTGCCGGCCGT
>DATKZT010000003.1:0-11867 GCA_035527845.1 Sedimentisphaerales bacterium
CTCAATCTCAACACCTAACGCATCTTTCAGTTCATCTACACTAATCTTGTCATTCATAACGTTCTCCTTGTTTCATAATTCCTTATAAAACAAAGAGTAACACACCCGCAGAAAATGCGCCAGAAAAATTAGTCGCACACGCATGCCTTGTCCCTGTTTTTTGCACGAGTTGTTGTGCGAGTATTTCAGCTTTTTATTAACGCCTTGGACGTTTCCGGTGTAGTCTGTGAGAAGCACGGGTTCTTTGGCAGGCGGCCGGAAATCTGCCTCTGTGCAGGCCCGGTTGCGGTTTCGGCGTATCGACTTTGGTATAGGTAAAGCCGGGACATTCGATGGGAGTGAATTGGCGGCTTATGAACCTTTCAATCTGACGAAGGTACTTGTGCTCCTCGCGGGCGACAAACGTAATGGCGTCTCCGGTGGCTTCCGCCCGGCCTGTGCGGCCGATGCGATGAATGTAGTCTTCCGGATTGACGGGCACATCGAAATTGAAGACGTGCGATATTCCGGTTACATCGATGCCGCGCGCGGCGACGTCGGTTGCGACCATAACGCGATATTTGCCGCTTTTGAAGCCATCCATAGCCCGCTCTCGCTGGCTCTGGTTTCGTCCTGAGTGTATCGGTACGGAGACGATGCCTGCTCGCTCGAGGCAGCGGTTAATCCTGTCGGCGCCGTGCTTGGTGCGCGAAAAGACCAGGACGCTGGACAACAGGCCGTCTTGGAGCAGGTGCAAAAGAAGACCGATTTTCTGCTCCTTATCGACAAGATAAATATGCTGGGTAATTGTCTCGATGGGGTTTCTCGGCCTGCCAATCTGAATCATTTCAGGAGACTTCTGGACGCCCGCCACGAGGCTGCTTATTTCAGGAGTTACTGTGGCAGAAAAGAGCAGCGTCTGGCGATTTTGAGGCAAAGCGTTGATAATTTTTCGGACATCGTTGATGAAGCCCATATCCAACATTCTATCCGCCTCGTCGAGAACGAGGACTTCGATGTGCCGCAGGTCGATGCTTCGTCTGTTCATGTGGTCAAGTAGTCGTCCCGGTGTTGCAACAACGATGTCAACGCCTTGATGAAGAGCCGTAAGCTGTCCCTTGATATTTACGCCGCCGTAAACGGCGAGTGTTCGCAGGCGCAGAAATCTGCCATAACAGCGTATAGACTTTTCAACTTGCACGGCCAGCTCTCGTGTCGGCGTGAGGATAAGCGATTTGACAAACTTCTTTTTGGCAGAGTGCTCGTGACTCAGTCGGTTGAGGATTGGCAGGACAAATGCTGCGGTTTTGCCTGTTCCGGTCTGTGCGCAGCCGGTAATGTCCTTGCCTGCAATTGCGGCGGGAATCACCTGTGACTGAATTTCTGTGGGAGCGTCGTAGCCGGTGGCAAGAATGCCCTGCACCAGCGGGTCGGAAAGACCAAATGTCTTGAATGGCATTGAATAATCCTTTGTTATACAGGCTGCGGAGAACTGCTGATATGGTGCAGGGTCCTCAGTGGCTTGCAAATTATGCTGTGCGTTTGCCCGCACAACAATTTGGTTGCGCTTATCGTAGCTAAGGTTGAGTGAGATTTCCCATTTAAGCCTGCTCAGCTACACCGCTGAGCCTCATTTCCTGTATAATACGGAATCTGTCAACAAAGTCAAGCTTCTTATTGCCTATGATCGTCCGAAATATCTTGGGAGGATTTCTGTGCGCAGATACCTGAACTGGCCGCCGGATTCAGGCAATTCTTCGAATACCTGCATTTATGGCCGAGCTCAGGGGCATCAGAGTTTGCAGAGCACGTCTTTTAGCCGTATGATGGTTTCCATCCTGCTGACGGGATAGATCGTTTTAATACCGTATTTCATAACTTCCGCGACTGCGAGCTGTTGAGATTGCTTCGTCGGCCCCCTGCTTTCTTGCGAAAGCAAGAAGGGGGCCTCCTCGCAATGACACGGGTACCGTTTGGGCGTCATTGCGAGCCGGCCGAAGGACGGCGCGGCAATCTCGTGGTCGCATCGTTTATGAAATGGCGTAGTAGTGTCAGAAAGATGCTGATGAGGAATTTTGGGATGACAAACAAAGCAAGCAATACGAAAGGACCGGAGCGGGGAATTTCCAGGCGTGACTTTATGCGTGTCGGCGCGGCTGCATCGGTCTTTACGATTGTCCCGCGACATGTGCTGGGCGGGCCGGGCCATACGCCGCCGAGCGAGAAGCTGAATATCGCGTGCATCGGAGCCGGCGGACAGGGGCAGCGCGACGTGAGCCAGGTTGCTGGGGAGAATATAGTGGCGCTCTGTGATGTGGATGATAAGCAGGCGGCAGAGACGTTCGGCCTTTATCCGAAGGCCAATAGGTACCGCGACTTTCGCAGGATGCTGGAAAGGGAAAAGAGCATTGACGCGGTGATAGTCGCCACGCCGGACCACACGCATGCCGTGGCGGCGATGATGGCGATCAAAATGGGAAAGCACGTGTACTGCGAAAAACCACTCACGCACTCGGTATATGAAGCCCGCCAGCTGACCGAAGAAGCGGCCAGGGCCAAAGTCGTCACTCAGATGGGTATTCAGCACCATTCGGGCCGGGCGCTGCGTTTGGGCGTCGAGATGATAAGGGTTGGTGTCATAGGCGACGTCCGGGAGGTTCACCTGTGGACCGTCAGGCCGGAGGTGCTGTGGGTCCAGGGCGTGGACAGGCCCACGGATACACCGGCAGTGCCATCCACGCTTGACTGGGACTTGTGGGTCGGGCCTGCGCCATACAGACCTTATAATCCGGCTTATGTCCCGTTCACCTGGCGGGGCTGGTGGGATTTCGGGACCGGCGCCTTCGGAAACATGGGCTGCCACGTGATGGATTTGGCCTTCTGGGCGCTCGATTTGGGCAGTCGCAAAGTGACTATTGAAGCCCGCACAACCAGGTTCAACGAGGAGACGTATCCAGCGGCATCGTTGATTCGCTACGAATTTGCAGGGCTCGGCGAATCGCCGCCGGTGGTGGTCACATGGTATGACGGTGGTCTGCTTCCCTGGCGTCCGCCGGAATTGGAGGAAGGGCGGAATCTGCCCAAGCACGGCGGCGTGTATGTCGGTGACAAGGGTACAATACTTGTTCCACTGGGCGGCGGGCCGCGCCTGCTGCCGGAATCGCGAATGAAGGGTTTCAAGCCTCCTGAGCCGACGCTGCCGAGGTCGCCGGGACATTGCCAGGAATGGCTCGATGCGTGCAAGGGCGGTCCGAAGCCGCTGGCCGACTTTGACTACTCCGGCCCTCTGACCGAAATGGTTCTGTTAGGCAACGTCGCCATCCGCACGGGCAAAAAGCTGACGTGGGACGGCGCGAATATGAAGGTGACAAATGTCCCCGAGGCGAACGAGTTCCTCCGCCGCGAATATCGACAGGGTTGGAGCCTGTGAAGTCCTGTTTCAGCAGCAGTTCCTCGGGCAGTTTTTGACGCCAGGACTTGTTCATTAGTGCCCGAATTAGATGTCGGAAAGGGGCGTTTACATGAGAATCAGAATCAGGGTTGGTTCCCGAGGATTTCATCCATAACCCTGCTGGTTCGTGCGGCAGTGATGCCGGTGCTTGGACACGTTCCTCGGCCAAGCAATTCGTCCACAACCGTTTGCAGCAGCGGCTGCTGAACATGTTCGGGTCTGGGTATTGTGAATTCTTCCGTCCCTTGGGCTGTTTCCAGCCTGACCGGTGCAGCATCGAATGATGAGAAGGTAATTCTGCCTTTGCTGCCGACGATTTGCGTTTGGTCGGTATGGCAGTGTTTCGCGACGGTGAAACACCATAGGCCGCTGCCGGGGACGCCGGACTCGAAGACGAAATTTGCCGAGACTATATCTTCGGCGGGATAAAGCCCGGCCTGATTCGCCGCCCGCCCGGTTACTGAAGCGATCGGCCCTAACACATAATCGAGAAAGTCCAGTTGATGGGAGCCGAGGTCGATGAAATAGCCGCCTCCCGCGATTTCCGGAATGACCCGCCAGGGGAGATTCTCTTCGTTAAGGTCGTTCTTTGGAGCGTGGTAAAGCTCAATTGAAACGAACCGCGGCTCGCCGACGGCGCCGGATTCCACCAGCTCCCTGACCTTGAGAAAATCAGGCAGGCAGCGGCGATAATAGGCCACGAACAATGGCACGCCGGCCGCCTCGCATGCCTTGATCATTTCCTGACACTGTTTGAAATTCAGCGCCATGGGTTTTTCCACATATACGCACTTACCGGCCCCGGCCGCCCTGATGGTGTATTCGGCGTGCGTTGCCGGCGGAGTCGCCACATATACTGCGTTGACATCCGCATCGTTAATCAGCTCATCGGCATCATCGTACCATTTCGGCACGCTGTGACGCATGGCGTAATCTTTCGCCTTGGCTTTGCTGCGGCGCATCACCGCCGCCAGCGTTGAACCTTCAATCTTGTTCAGGGCGGGGCCGCTCTTGACTTCCGTGACCGCTCCGCATCCGATGATTCCCCAGCGTACTTCTTCCATCGAGCGTCCCCCTTTGTTCGAGTTGGCTAATCAGCCCCGACTTGCTCTAAACCACTTCCCAGTCATGTAGCCACGCGTATTCTTGCGGCAGGCCAGCCCAGCTTCGCTCGGTAATCTGCTCCAGCCAGCGTTCTTCTGCCGGTCCCATTGTAACACGCGATGCATAGGAAGCCTTTACCGCATTATGCACCTCGTGGATGGTGGACAGTCCCGGTATTGTGGCCGTGATTGCCTCATTCGTCAGGATGCATCGAAGCGTCAGCCGCGCAAGGTCGTGTTCCTCTTTATCACCGGGTTCGGGGACCGGAAACTTGGTCTTGAGCTTAAACAGATTGCCGCCCATAAACGGCTTGATGGCAATCACACCAACATTGTGTGTGCGCACCGACTCAAAGATGCTCTGCTCGGTGTCGGCCCCATAACCGGCTTCGACCTCCTCGACATTGTCTTTCGAAGGTGATCTGCCTTTTTCTCTGGTTTTAGCAGTGACCGGAAAGCTGACTATCTGCACCTCCGGAAAGCTCTCGATGACATGCTGAAGCCACGGTCGGCAGTGGGACGATATGCCGAAATATCGGACCTTTCCCGCCTGGTGAGCTTTTTGGAATGTCTCAATCATCGTTTGCACATGGGCGTCGGTGCTGCCGCCGTACATATCGGCTTTGACCCGCCAGATATCCAGATGCTCCATCCGGAGCCGCCGAAGGCACGAATCAATGTCGAAGGTGAGCTTCTCGACCGTGCATCTTGCAGCCTCTCGGGCGCACAGTTTGTAATCGTCTGCTCCGATAATCATCTTATCCCGCCGGCCCTTAAGCGCGATTCCGTAGGCCAGGCACTCGGCGGCGGTGCCGATGTCGAGATAGTTGATGCCGGCATCAATGCAGACGCTTATGACCTCGGTCCGATTCTTTGTAACGTCCGAGGGTACCTGCTCGTCGGTGAATTCGTCCCAATATCTCTCGCCGGCCCGGTTTTTCCAGTGCCCGCCCAGGCTTACCTCGGAGATTATGAGACCTGTCTTGCCGAGGCGGCGATACCTCATCTGAGGATTATAATTCAGTATATTGCGCGGCTCGACCTGCTCAGAGACCTCGCGGCCGCCGCTTATTTCCAGTGCACCGGCAATTGTCCCGGCCACCGCTAAAGACGTGTTGTGTATGAAGGCCCGGCGCGACAGCTTGTGGTTGTTGACAGATCTTTTACTTTCCAAAATCAGCTCTGCACTTCTTCATCAACTTGCACACAGTCAGATTGTTGTGCCTAATTGCATTATAATATCAAAACAGGCCTTTCGACTCCAGCACGTTTTGGCACGATTGCCGCTCCGCTGCTATTCCTGCCTCGGGCCCTTCGAACCGGCTGATGTCTCAATTCAGCAGTCTATTGGGCCGAAGCCAATCAAAAAAACGGAATTTTTTCCTCAAAAACCCTGAAGGCGCACTCATTTTTAATCGATAGTAATATAAGTGCCAATGAACGACAACCGGCTTGAACGCGCTGATACGGAGATGTGACGATGCGAATCAGGTACGCTGTTTCAACGATGGTATTCTGGGGACGGGAACACCCTCTTTCCTTCGAGCAGGAGTGCCAGTTCCTAAAGTCCCTTGGCTTCGGGGTGGAGTTGATGCCGAGCATAAGGGGCTATAATGAGTGCCGCTACGAGAGACGCAACTGGGCCAGACTCGCCGAGGCGACCAAAGACATGCTGGTGTGTATGCGTTCTCGTAACGACGG
The DNA here is from genome assembly GCA_035527845.1 of Sedimentisphaerales bacterium. Lineage (GTDB taxonomy): Bacteria > Planctomycetota > Phycisphaerae > Sedimentisphaerales > Anaerobacaceae > JAUWKC01. The sequence goes on from DATKZT010000003.1 coordinate 6,235, forward strand.
CCCCACACTGGAGCAGTGGAATGAGCAGATTGAATGCGCCAGGCTGCTCGGAGCGAACATAGTGACTGACTTGCTGGGTCTGCGCATCCCGGATGGTGAAGACGTCAACGGCTGTGATTTCGCCGCCGAGGTAATCAAGATGGCCGAGGACCATAATGTCAAATTGTGCATCGAGACAGGCCGCCTGCAGACACTCAGACAGGTAGGCGATAAGTTCGAATCGGTCTCTTATTGTCTGGATACCGGTTTTGCCAATGTAGACCCGGTGTTTTCCTTCACCCAGTACGTCAATGAGCTGGCTGAAAGAATCGCTCATCTGCATCTGACGGACAATTACGGGCAAACAGATGACCACGAACCACCCGGCCTGCGGGGCGGTATATCACGTGACAACTGGGTACACTTGTTAGAAGCTTTGGAAAAGACCAACGGCGATATAGTCGGCTCGCTCGAGATGTGCCCTTGTATGCCGGCGGTGATGATACGTCAGGCCAGCGAATTCCTGTTTGATGAGCTCAAATGGCCCAATCCTCCGCAGAAGCAGCCAGATAACGCCGGCGCCGCCTATAATCCTCCCAATACAACCACTGTGTAGCTCAGAGCTGCCCCCTCATTTGCGAGGCGGATATACATAGAAAGGCCAAGAGAAAGAAACGCTCTTGGCCTTTTATTATTTTACTTAACTTTTGACGATCCCGGCCTTATAATCCTGCTTCGGACCAGGACTATTGGCCGTCAAAATTGACGGCTGGGTCCAGGTAAGCTGCGTAATGGCAAGTATTGGCAACTAATTTTTCACGGTTGTGTGGGAGGTATTGACTATGAAAAATGCTTGTTTCATCGCATTGGCGGCCGCTGTTGTGCTTGCCGGGGGGTGCTCATCGGGTGAGAGCTACCATCGGGTCGGTTATGATTTCAGCACACTGAACAGGGTCGCAATTGGGGAGGTTGCCGGTGGTCCACAAGGTGAGCTGGCCAAGAATCAAATCGGCGACTTTTTTGTTGGTCAGCTGCTCAAGAAGGGCTACGCGCCTGTGGAACGTGCTCAGGTGCAGGCCATATTGAAGGAGCAGGAATTTCAGGCATCGGATCTGACAAGCCCTGAGAATGTGGCTCGTGCGGGACAAATTCTCAACGTCGATGCCATTCTCGTGGTTAATATCCCCAAGTTCGGTCAGGAAATCAGCATGACGGCGAAGCTGCTGGACGTCGAGGATGGCAGCATTCTCTGGTATGCACCCGGCTCTGGCAAGGTCGGAACCATATACTCGACCATTTTTGGAGCGGCGGGTGGAGCGGCCGCCGGCGCCGCTGTTGCCGGCAGCGGCGACAGGGCTGCCGGGGCGGTCATCGGCGGCGTGCTGGGAGGTGTGGCCGGACACGCATTGTCTCCGCAAGAGGCCGACAAGGCCCAGGAGATTATACGAAAGATGTGTAAGGGCATGCCCTACAGGGTCAAGCCTTGACGCACAGAGACTTCCGCCAACAAGAAAGGCAAAGAGAAACAAACGCTCGTGCACTATTCGTTATTTCGTCCGCCGGTGCGATTGCTTCGTCAATGGTGCTTCTTGAGCTTTTTGCTTCGCTGCTCGGTTAGAATCCGTATATTGGTCTTAGCTGGTCTTCGGTGGGCAGGCTGTTATAATACTCGCCTCTCGGCCCGACGTAGCCGACGCCTTGTTTGCGCAGCAGCACCTGGCTCACCGAACCGTTGCTGTTGGTAATATTGACGGTAACGGTGTTCATTTCCTGACGCAGCGTGTCCCTTTCGGCGGCAGCCTTTTTCTTGTCTTGCTCATTGCCGACTATATAGCCGGCGCCGCCGCCCACGGCGCCGCCAATCAGCGCTCCTTCGGCCGTCTTGCCCGACTGGTGGCCCACTATCGCGCCAACTCCGGCGCCGGCCAGCGCACCGAGACCGGCGCCCTTTTGGGCATCACTCTTGCAGCCGCTGACAAGTACGAAACTCAGCCCCACTGCAATCACCGCGAAAACTGTTATCGCACTCTTAACCATTTTGTACCTCCATTAACACTGCTCTGTATGTACGATACGAACAACAGAATTCCGATTCGGTTACTTTAGCTCGTATTATCGTTGTACGACCGAAATAATCAAGACAATAATTGTCAAACCTTGTAAATTAACCGAGGCGCTGCTATATTCTTTGTTTGCCTGGTGGTAACAACTGGAAGGGCAAGAAAATGAAACATAAGCTTGTGATTGTCGGCGCCTGCGGTCGAATGGGAAAGCGTATCCTTTCTTTGGCTTTGGAGGCGGGCGAACTCGAAATCATCGCTGCAACCGAGACCAAGGGCCATCCGGATATCGGCAAGGATGCCGGCCTCTTGGCCGGCGCCGGGCCGATAGATATCAGGCTTGACAGCGTCTGGCCTGCCCGGGCGGATGTGGTAATCGATTTTTCTATGCCGGAGGCGGCTGAAAAAACCCTTGATTATTGCCTCGAAAATAGTGTGGCCCTTGTCCTCGGTACGACAGGCCTTAGCGAAGCGCAGCGACAGAAAATAGAGGCTGCCTCTGAAAAAATTCCCGTTGTGTACGGAACCAATATGAGCGTGGGGATGAATGTTCTGTTCAGCCTGGTCGGCAAAGTTGCCTCCATGCTCGGCGAGGACTACGATATCGAGATTATCGAGCAGCACCATCGCTTCAAGAAGGATGCCCCGAGCGGCTCGGCCCTGACGCTGGCCGAGAATATCTGCAAGGCGACCGGCCGGGATTTCCCCGCTTGCATTACGCACGGCCGCAGCGGCAAGGACGCCTTGAGGCAGAAGGGCGATATAGGTATGCACGCGGTTCGCGCAGGGGATATCACCGGAATCCATTCGGTGATTTTCGCTGCGCTCGGCGAGAAGGTCACGCTTGAGCACACCGCCCACAGCCGGGACACTTTCGCCCGCGGGGCGCTCCGGGCCGCGCGATGGCTCATCGGAAAACCGCCCGGATTGTATTCGATGGCCGATGTGCTCGGCATATCGTGATGGATACTCAGGCAAGTCACGTCTGCGCAACTGCGCGTGACTGGTAAACCTTCGGCGTGGTGAAATCTCCGACAGGAGGTTTTCTTGGCAAGCTGGCTGATAACCAAATTCAAAGAGAACTATCGCGGATTCCTCTATCACTATCGCTGGTTCATCGCGGTCTTCATCCTCGGGTTGTTATGCGATGCGGCCAGCACAATACACTTCATGCTGATAGAGGGCCCGGATGTTGAAATCCACCCGATGATCCGTTTTATATCGAAGGTGCTCGGCCCGGTGGTCGGTCCCGTCATTGCAGCAATCGCAAAGGCGCTCGGAGGCATCATTGTTTGTGTCTTCTGCAGGAAGTTCGCGGCTTACATCTTTACCGCCGCTTCGATTATTTCTTTCTGGGCCGCATGGTATAATATCTGGGGCTACAAAATCTACACCCCCCTCCTACTGAAATGGATCCCATGGTAAGTCAAATGTCTTTCGCCCGGGGCGGGGTAAAATTGGGTTTGATCCGGCTTCGCCATCCGCTCGCCCCGCTGAAGCGCAGCGTGAGTCCGCCGTCCGTCTGGCGGATTAGCCCACGGCGTTTACCCGCCGCATGCGTTTCTCCTCCCTGCAGCTAATTTTCAGATTCCTTCGCGCGCACGTCTAACCACATGTGGCGTAACTGAAACCGTCCCGGCGAAACCTGCGGCCGCTCCAAGGTCTGCTCGAGACGGCTTACCCCATTCTCTTTCCAGCCCTCTTCTGATAACGCTATGCCCGGCAACTTCTTCTGGCCTGCGTGGGCATTGACTTCCGCAAGAATGTCCTCAAGTTTCATGCTCTGGATATATCCAATCATAGTTCCTGATGAAGATGCTCTCCCATATTTCCACTCTGGCTTGACGAATCTTAACACGCCGTGTAATACGTAATTCTGATTGAATACCCAATCGCTTCGTATTGGCGTACCTAATCTTTTACATTCAACATAATAGTGTTTTGCACTCTTCCTTGGGTCACGCTCCGAATGATCAATATACCCCCATTGAAAGTCCGGGCGTTTCTTCCGCGACACATCAAGAAGTTCTTCCTCTTCGAGCGGCGGATTGATACATTCATAAACAGGAGGTGAGTTTATCCCACTATCTTCACCGCCTAACCTCCGAACAGCTTCAAGCATACAGAAATAGAACTTATAATTAAGTTTGTCTTCGTTTTCCTCTGTTAAATCACGTTCACTATTTCTCAATATCTCAAGTGCTAACACAAGCACTTTCAAAATTCTGGTCTCAAAATTAGCCCAGGAATCTATTTCGCTTAGGTGTGGCCTGGTCAAACTTGCCCCCTACGACTTTCCTGCAAATGTATTGCCTGTAGCAATGTCGCCTCGGCGTCTTCTCTCGCCATACTTCGCGTCCATAGCCGTCTTTCATTGCGTTTGATAATCATGATGTCGGTATCAGAAACGGCTCGCACTACCCCATCAATATAAACTCTTTTGCTAACCGGCGCAGGTTGTGTCTTGTCAAGCTTCTCCAAGACTTTGTGCCATTGAGCCGTTTCAGACCCTTTCACAGCCCGAAGAGATTCCCCTTTGCCTTGCGTTGAGAATACTATTCCAGCCATACGTATGTCTCTGCCCGGCCGAATCAGCTGCCAGCGAAATTCCCCGTCAGGTTCAAGCTCCCGATTCCAGATTCGCAGGAACGTTCTGATATACCCCTCGAATCCCTTTTGCAGATCTCGCCGAGTTGGAACATCTTTCAGAACACCACAATTGCTCGCAGGCCTATTTGCTTCAACCGGTTTTACAGCCTCGCTCTTAACATTATTGTAAAAAAGATCAAGACCATATTCACACATATCTCTAACAAGGTCCCGCTCCGCTTCATTCACTTCATACAAATCAAAAATCGCCTCATCAAGATCATGCTCAAGTTGGAGAGTTTGCTCAAAAGTTAAAGTCCCGCCATCACATATATTTACACTGGCAGTATTCGCTCCTTTCTCCTCTAGCTTCTTAACGATCCTAACAATTCGATCTCGTACCTTTGCATCTTCAGGCAATCGAATGGGCATGTCTTGTATGTCTTCTAGATGAATCTCATTATGCCACATCCAGGAGCCTGCGGTTAGCCAAAAATAATACCTTGCAAGAGAAGACCAAAAAATGCCTAGGATTATTTTAGCTTCATTTGCGCTTAGGTCAGGCAATCTTACGGCATGTATTGAATTAGTAAAACAGAAGGGGTCTGTGTCTAACCTGGATATTATCCACCCCTTTTCTTTATTTGCCTCTGTTATCCCTCGTTTAACTAATAATCTACAACCTTCATAGACATTCATGCTGCCAAAACGGTGAACTTTATCGGGAACAACACGCAACAATGACTTATCAATAGCTCCATACCGCACAAACTTTCTTGTCGGAAACACTTTGTAATCTCGCAATTTGCTTTCCGCTGTCTTCTTTACACTTCCTGGCGTAAAGCCCTGATGGAAATCATCACGACTAAGCTCGACTTTTGCCAATTTTTAGGCTATTGAACGATGGATAGCAGATTCATTATACCAGCAAACGGACTCCTGCCGATGCTTATTATTGTTTACGACAATAAGTTCGGAAAGGAGTCCATTATGCTTACTATTCCA
>DATKZT010000004.1:0-14279 GCA_035527845.1 Sedimentisphaerales bacterium
TGTTTTGGCAAGAAAGCATTTTTGCAAAGGCTTCTGATCATAACGGTTTTAATAAACTACCATCCAAATTAAGGAATATGCTGCTGGATTATCTCAGCCTGGCAGCGTGACTACATCAAATGGCAAAAGTCGAGCTAAGACCCATTGTGCTCCTTTAGTGTGGCAAAAGTGCGGGAAATAAAACCAACTCTGACCCGACAGGACATCCTGTGTGTGGAAACGGTTGCCGACGCGACCGCGCTGGTCGTTTTCGGCGCCTCCGGCGACCTGACCCGGCGGAAATTGCTCGGCAGTCTCTTCGAACTCTATAGGCGGGACTTAATAACGGAGCGGTTCTATCTCATCGGCTGCGGCAGAAAAGAGTTCACCGACCAGCAGTTCCACCGAATTGCACTTGAATCACTCGGCCAAGGCTCCGGTACTGCCGCCGCGGAAAAGGCCGAATCATTTACCGAAAAGCTCTATTACATATCCGGTGACTACGCGGATGAGACACTTTACGATAACATCAAAGCCAAACTGGTCGAGCTGGACGGCAGGCACGAAGTCGATGGTCACGTTTTTTATCTGGCCGTTCCCCCTGTTCTGTACGGTGCGATAGCGGAAAAACTGTGCGCGGCGGGACTTTCCGGCGATTCTGAACGCGACTCACAACACCAGCCGCGACTCGTCGTCGAAAAGCCCTTCGGCCACGATTCGCAAAGTGCCGCCGAGCTGAACGATACCATCCGCCGGTGTTTCCACGAATCACAGATATATCGCATAGACCATTACCTCGGCAAAGAAACGGTGCAGAATATTCTCATGTTTCGCTTCGCCAACACCATTTTCGAACCTGTTTGGAATCGTAATTACATCGACAGCGTCCAGATCACCATAGCCGAAACGGTCGGCGTCGAGCACCGCGCCGGATACTACGACAAGAGCGGCGCCCTTCGCGACATGTTCCAGAATCACATGCTGCAAATGCTCGCTTTGGTCGCCATGGAGCCGCCGGTGTCTTTTGAGGCCGACCGGCTGCGCGACGAAAAAGTGAAGTTGCTGCGCTCGATTCGACCGTTCAATCTCGCCGATTTGGATAAACTCATCATCCGGGGCCAGTACGGTCCGGGCGCCATTGACGCCAGGCAGGTCCCGGGCTATCGAGAGGAACCGGACATTGACCCGAAATCGAAAACCGAAACATTCGTGGCGGCAAAGCTCTTTGTCGATAACTGGCGCTGGAAGGGGGTCCCGTTCTACCTGCGCACGGGCAAGAGACTGCCGGGCAAGGACACTGAGATTGCCGTTGTTTTCAAAAACGTTCCGCATTCCATGTTCATGTCGGTTGGCCTCGAAGACGTACCGGCGAATGTTTTGGTCCTGCAGATACAGCCGAAGGAGGGAATCTCCCTGAGCTTCCAGGCCAAGCGCCCAGGCTCGAAAATCTGCATGGATACGCTGAATATGAGCTTCAATTACCAGGATATTTTCGGCGTAAGTCTGCCCGAAGCCTACGAGAGATTACTTCTTGACTGCATGGTGGGCGACCAGGCGCTCTTCACCAGGTACGACAGCGTTGAGGTTGCCTGGCAACTGCTGACGCCGGTTCTGCAGGCCTGGGAAAACGATGCTTGCGAACCGCATGAATATCCCGCGGGCAGCGCCGGCTGTGCCGAGGCGGAGCGCCTTATCGAAATTGATGGCCGAAAATGGCGACCAATCGGATAATTTCAACCGGATTCAATTTATAAGGAACCTGAAGATGGACATATTTGAGTTTGCAATGAAGAAAGAAAGACTTAGTGAGGAATACTATCGGCAGCTTGCGGGCAAGACCAGCCAGAAGGGTCTTCAGTCAATATTCAGCATGCTTGCCGACGAAGAAGCGCACCATTATCAGGTCGTCGAGCAGATGAGGAGCAAAACACCCGACAAGGTCGCGAGCACAGATGTGCTCGCCGAAGCCAAGGAAGTATTCGCGCGGATGAGCGAGGGCACGAGGAAATTCGACTTCGACGCCGGTGAGGTCCAAATCTACAAGAAGGCACGGGATATCGAAGAAGAAAGCTGGAAATTCTACCTGCAAAAAGCGGACGAGGTCGAGGACCCCGGCCAAAAAGGCATCTTCAGAAAACTGGCGGATGAGGAAAAGAAGCACTATTTCCTGCTCGAGAACATAATAGATTTTGTCTCTCGGCCCGAAACCTGGCTCGAAAACGCCGAATTCTACCACCTCGAGGAATACTGACCGCATCGGCACGCTGCGCGGTTCAGAAATTATCCTTTGACTAAGTTGTGCCCTTCTGGGATAATGATTCTTCTGCATTGTCAGAACCCTGCAAGCAGGAACAGAAACCGTATGGGGCCCGGCCTCATGCCGGAATACATCTGGGAATGGCTGCGTATTTCGCGCAATCGTTGGAATGTCGCGTCGGCCGTTGACGCCACAGCGAGCTTCGAAGCGGCTTCACATTGTGAGGTGAAGAAGTCACGAATATGAGCACAAACCGTCACCAGCTTCGCTACTACATAGCACTGAGTGCTCCGCCGACGCGGACGTTGGCCGATGGTGCTGAGGCTTTCATGCGGCCGGAGCCGGGCTTCAACCCGTCCTGGTTCCACAAGTACTGCGGCATCGACTTCTCCGAGCGATGGCACAAAGATATCGACTATCGCCTGCAATGCCATCAGGCCATGAGCGATGAGGTTCGGCGCAGATTTCCGGGCCGAAATATAGGCCAGGTCAATGAAGACAAGGCCCCCGACCTGCTGACAGGTCTCTATGGCACGGCCGTTGTACCGGTTATGTTCGGTCAGTCGATAAGATATTTCCCCGACAAATGGCCCGCGCCACACGGCGAACACCTCACCGACGAGCAGGCCGACGCCCTTTCGCCCGCCGCCCCCGACAAAAATGAACTCTTTCAGGATATTCTCAGCCAGATAGACAAAATCCAACAGCTTACCGGCGCCGCCCGGGGCTATCTAAACTGGCAGGGAGTTCCCAACACCGCCTTTCGTCTTCGCGGCGAGCAAATTTTCATGGACCTGTTCGACACTCCCGACCGCGCACACCATATCTTCGAGTGCGTCACCCTGACCATGATAAACGGTATCAAAAGATTGCACGAAAAACAAAAGCAGACCGGCGTCGATGAGAAATTCGCTACAATCTCCAACTGTGTGGTCAACATGATCAGTCCCGAGCATTATAGGGAGCACCTGCTGCCCTATGACTTGAGAATCCGGGCCGAGTTCGAAAAATTCGGCATCCACAATTGCGCATGGGTGGTGGACCCCTATATGGAAGCTTATGCCATCGTGCCAAAACTCGGATATATCGATATGGGCATAACATCTGACCTGAAAAAAGCAAGACAACTGTTTCCCGATACCCGCAGAACGGTTCTATATACCTCGATGGATCTGGCCAACAAGTCCGAAGCACAGATTCGTGATGATTTCGAGAAGATTGCAGAAGAGCTGGCGCCCTGCGATGTGGGACTGCCCGACATCGAGGTCGATGTCCCCGATGAGCGCGTCATGTTTGCAATGGACCTCTGCGCAGAATTTAGTGAAAAGTACGGAGTGAAAAAGTAATGACTGAAAAGATTGTGGACGTAAAGAAACTGGAAGAAATTGCCAATCGGACCCGGATTAATGTCGTCAAAATGATAGCCAGGTCCGGCATTGGACATCTGGGCGGCTCGGTCTCCATTGCCGAGATTTTGGCCGTCCTCTATTTTTATGAGATGACACTCGACCCTAAGAATCCCGAATGGGAGGACCGTGACCGATTTGTCCTGTCCAAAGGCCACGGCTGCCCGGCGCTTTATGCCACTTTTGCCGAGGTGGGATTCATCCCCAAAGATATGCTGATGACCCTGCACGAGATCGACAGCCCGCTGCAGATGCACCCCGAGCGCGGCTTGTGCCCCGGGATTGAAATGAGCACCGGTGCGCTGGGACAGGGATTATCCACGGCGGTGGGGATGGCGCTCGGGGCAAGAATCAAAGGCAGGAATTTCCGCGTTTACGCCCTTGTGGGATGCGGCGAGTGCAACGAAGGCCAGATCTGGGAAGCGGCAATGTTCGCCTCCAAGAACAAGCTCGACAACCTCGTTGCCATAATCGATTACAACAAATTGGCCCTGTCTGGAAGAACGCAGGAGGTCATGCCTCTCGAACCGCTTTACGATAAGTGGGTTGCCTTCGGCTGGCACGTGATCGAGGCGAACGGCCACTCCGTCACCCAGCTCATCAACGCCTTCGACGAAGCAAGGACCGTAAAAGAGAAACCCACTTTCATAATCGCACACACCGTAAAGGGACGCAACATCTCTTACATCGAAGACACCTGGCCGAGCCACTCGGTGCAGATGACGGCCCAGCAGGTCGAGAGTACACTCGAAGAGCTGGGCTGCTCGAAAGACGAAATCAAAACTGCCTTATCACAAATGAAGGAGTATAAGTAAATGTCGCAGAAATCAGCCCCCAGAGATGTTTTGGGCCGGACCCTCACCGATTTGGCGGAGAAGGACCCGAATATCGTTGTCCTCGATGCAGACTTCTGGCCCGCTTCGAAGATTGCTCAATACAAAGACCGCTTTCCCGACAGGTTCATAGAGGTCGGCATCGCAGAGCAGAACATGATGGGAATCGCCGCCGGACTGAGCACAGTCGGCTTCACCTGTTTCGCTTCGACGCTTTGCGTCTTCTGCTCCCGACGGGCCTGCGACCAGGTGACAACGTCCATCGCCCTGCCCAGACTGAATGTCAAAATCCTCGGGCTTTACGCCGGCCTCTTTGTAGGCAAGAACGGCGCATCCCATCAGGCACTCGAAGACATAGCTATCATGAGGTCAATCGCCAACATGACCGTCGTCCAGCCCGCCGACGCTCTGGAAACCGAGCAGGTCGTCAGATTCGCCGCCGAGTACGATGGTCCCATGTACGTGCGGGTCGGAAGAGACCCCAGGCCGCAGCTTGTGCCGGACAACTATAAATTCAGGCTGGGAAAGGCCTGCACCATACGGGATGGCAAAGATGTCACCCTCATCGCCTGCGGAGACGTGGTCGAGAACGCCCTTACCGCCGCTGCGAGCCTGGCCAAAAAGAAAATCGACGCCAGAGTCATCAACATGAGCTCGATAAAGCCCATCGACGAAGAGGCAATCGTAAAGGCCGCACAGGAAACCGGCAAAATAGTAACCATCGATAATCACAACATCCTCGGCGGATTGGGCTCGGCCGTCTGCGAGGTCGTTGCGGAGAAAATGCCGGTGAAGGTCAAAAGAATCGGCGTCAAAGATATCTTCGGAAAGTCCGGCACCAATGAGCAGATGGAAAAGCATTTCGGCCTGCGGGCACAGGACATTGAAGAAGAAGTCCTCGCTTTCCTGAAGAACTGACCAGCCGCGCCGGCGCAAAGTCGCATTTTCTGTTGCAGGACCGGCCGATTATTTATAGAATTGAACCAAACCGGCGGCGTAGCCAAGAGGCCCAAGGCGACGGTTTGCAAAACCGTTATTCGTGGGTTCGAATCCCACCGCCGCCTTTTCGCTCCTATTAGCACAAGACCACCAATTCTGGCCTAACAGCAGGGATATTCTGCCTCAGCACAAGTATTCACATTAATCCCTTCGCATACAGAGTACTTGGCATTCGTGAGATCTCGTGACAATGAGTGCAAATCAAAGAAACCTGTCCCCACAAGAAAACTCCCAGGGGATCTCGTATTGCTTCTTGGCGGGCAGTTGAAGGTTGTCACCTTGCTCTTTCAGGGTGTGGTGCGGCATCAGGACTGGTCATTCATAGAACAAGTCTACTCCGAATAAACGGGTGGTAAGCATTGGGCTTTCATTCTAAAATAATGATTATGAATCATGTAGAGCGTTTTAGGGCCCTGATGGACTTTAAGCGAGTTGACCGTCTGCCGCGCTGGGAATGGGCTATGTGGTGGGACAAGACCATTGAGCGATGGCATAACGAAGGGCTGCCGTCCGACTTGAAATTCAACAATGTCTTCGGCATATCTCAGTATTTAGGGCTTGACCCTTACATGCAGTTCTGGTTCAGCACCACGGATGCAACCATTGAAGCAACCCAGCATCACGTAGAGGGCGTGGTTGCCAATATGGACGACTATCTCAAGGTGAAGCCTCGGCTATACCCGAACCATGGCGAGGCCATCAAATCGATGCAGCCCTGGGCCGAGAAGCAGAGAAGCGGCGAAGTAGTGGTGTGGGCCACTATAGAAGGCTTCTTCTGGTTTCCCCGGACACTTATGGATATCGGCAAGCTCAGTTATGCCTTCTACGACCAGCCGGAGCTTGTTCATGCAATCAACCATGACCTGTTGCAGTTCAACATGAATCTCGTCCAGCAGATGAGCAAAATCTGTGTCCCCACCTTTATGACCTTGGCCGAGGACGTGAGCTACAACCACGGACCGATGATTTCGAAAAAGACATTTGAGGAGTTTCTCGCTCCGTACTACAAAAAGCTTATCCCACTTCTGAACGAGTTGGACATCATCCCCATAGTCGATACCGATGGTGATGTAACGGAATTGGTCCCCTGGCTCCAGGATGTTGGCATTGCAGGTGTGTTGCCGCTGGAGCGCCAGGCCGGAGTGGAAGGTATGCTCTTGCGCGACAAATTTCCAAAACTAAGAATGATTGGTCACTTCGATAAGATGGTCATGAACCGTGGAGAGCAGGCAATCCGCAGCGAATTTGATCGCCTGCTCCCGCTGATGAGAGCCGGCGGATTCATTCCCAGCGTGGACCATCAAACCCCTCCCGGCGTATCACTCGAAGAATATTGCTGCTATCTCCAACTGCTTGAAGAGTACAGCGTACGTGGTGCGAAGAATTGACGTCCCTGCAAAGAACGTCGCTGCTATTTCATGTTGTCCGTCGGCCAGCTGAAGACATTTCGGGGGCTTAAGCCAAAAAAACACGAAGATCGTAATCGAGCCGGCTACTGGGCAGGGCCTTGGCTTTTCGTTTGCCACTCTAATACCAGCCGTTGATATTCTTACGCTTGTAAACCCAAAGCTTCTTCATGGTATCTATTGTATCGTAAAAATATGTGCAGGATGTTTCCAAACAAACGGATAGGGTAATCGAGAATAGTAGAAGATATGTGATTCAAGGAAGAAAGGTTATGCGATCGACTACCAAGACTTCTCCGTCATAGCCCTGCATTGGCGCAACGATAAAGGGCCTTACCTCTTGACTTTTCGGAGGCTATCCGCCACAATAACACAGTTGCCCCGCGATGGTCGCGGGGGGAAAGTTGTATAGAAGACCTTGATGGAGCAGTCTGATGATGGCACCTCTGCCATCTGATGAAGCGGAACGATTGGCGGACTTGAAGGGCTGTGAAATCCTCGATACGGCGTCGGGGCCGGCATATGATGATCTGACGAAGCTGGTCTCGAACATCTGCGGGGTGCCGGCAGCCCTCATATCGCTGGTCGACAGCGATCGGCGGTGGCCCAGGTCCAAAATGGGGATAGATGCCGTCCAGACGCCACTGGATCGAGCGTTTCACGCTCACGCGATCTTTGAGCCGTGCCGGATGCAGCAGCGGGCGACCGTTCTGCCGATGCTTTGAGTTGTCTTCGCCGCCGGCTTTGGCGAGAGAGAATAGAATGGATGCCGGGTATTTGTGCCGTACATAGTAAAAAATTCGAGTTTCTGCTGGAAGCATTAGCTCCAGCCGTTTAGGCCGCTATTTCGCCAAACCTCTGAATGAATGCACTGCCGCTTATGTCATGATGAGCAATGGACAGGTAGGCCTCGATTACTTTGCGATAAGACCTTTATCCAATTAAGTGCCTTTTAAGAGGGCAAAATTACTATCGAAAGGAGCTATGATGTGGATTCGTAACCTGAAACTCTGTCGAGGAACCATCATTAACACATTTTTTCTGGCGGCCATAATCCTGTTGGGCCTGGCGGCGATGCCGACCCAGGCACAGGTAGCTGAGATGCCCACTACGCCGGAATTTACAAACTCCATTGGTATGAAGTTTATGCGTATTGAGCCGGGCACTTTTGAGATGGGACAAATAGAGACGCCGCTGCCGTCGGAGGTGCTGCCGTCATTGGAGAGCGGATATGGCGGCGGGTATTTTGACCTGCTGGCGAACGGCGACTTCGACGAAAGGCCCGTTCACACCGTAAAAATCAGCAAGCCCTTCTACGTGGGCAGCTACGAGGTAACAAACTTTCAGTACGAACTGTTCGCGCCCGAGCACAAGTTGCTGCGAGGCAAAAACGGTTTTTCCAGCGGTGATGACGAAGCTGTAATATTCGTCAACTGGTATCAGGCCAGGGCATACTGCGATTGGTTAAGTGAAAAGGAAGGACTGCCGTACCGGCTGCCTACCGAGGCCGAGTGGGAATACGCCTGCAGGGCGGGTACGACTACCAACTTTTACACGGGCGACATTCTGCCGAAGGAATTTTCCGACGAGAAGGGCAGGCAGCTTGATGTCGGCCGGACCATGCCTAACTCCTGGGGCCTGCGCGATATGCACGGCAATGTAGAGGAATGGTGCCAGGACTGGTATGGCCCTTACGTTGATGGTCCTGCAATTGACCCGGTCGGTTACACCGAAGGAAATATCCGTGTTACGCGCGGCGGCAGCCACGGGACCTCCGCATACTACCTGCGTTCTGCCAACCGGATGGGAACCGTCCCGGAAGACAAGCACCAGTTTATAGGCTTTCGAGTAGTCATAGGTGAGATGCCGAAGGCAAAACCACTGCCGATGCCGCCTAAGCCGCTTTGTCAGCAAAACGTTATCCAGCGCAGCCCCGCGGAAACAAGCAAAGGCCCTGACTCGGACAAGCCTTATTTTAAGGGCCCGCGGGTATATGTCAGAATTCCTCGAGATGCCGCAGGTCCGCTGTTTGCCGCGCACAATCACAGTCCTTACATAGTTGCCTGCCCCAATGGCGACTTATTTGCCAGTTGGTTCTCCACTGTTACCGAGCGTCGACGCGAGATGACCGTTGCCGGCAGTAGGCTCCGTTACGGCCAGGAGCAGTGGGATCCCGCGTCGCTGTTTTGGGATGGCCCCGACCGAAACGATGTTGCACCCGGTATGTGGTGTGACGAAAACGGCAAAATCTACTGGACCACCGGTTTATCCGCAGCCGCCGATTACGGGCAGTCAGCCAAGGTGCTCAGAACGTCAACCGACAGCGGCGCAACCTGGTCAAGGGCCAAAATCATGGCGTTCGGACGAGAAGGACCCTTGCCCGGTTCGGTGGCTTTTAAACTCAAAGACGGTACTCTCGTCGGTAACGCCTTCATACGCATGATGATCAGCCGCGATAATGGCCTGACCTGGACCGGTCCCGGCGGGCACATCCGCGGAGGACACATCGCTACCGTGCAGCTGAAAGACGGCTCATTTTACGTATTGACCAGAGAAGAGGAAGTCGATGGCATGATGGCCATTAGCATCTCGAACGACCTCGGAAAAAGCTATACCTACAGAGCAAGCATATTCCCTCCCATCGGCGGCGGCCAAAGTCCCGCTATGCTGCGGCTAAAAGAAGGTCCAATCTTTTTCGCCACATTCGCTGGCAGGTCTATGGGGATTACTGTCACAGACTCTTCGGGCACCAAACGCAAGGTTCGAGGTCTAATCGCGGCAATTTCAGAAGACGAATGTAAGACCTGGTCTAACATTCGCCTTTTAAGCGATGATGGACCAGGCAGACAAGCTGTGACGACAAACGGCGGCTGTTATGCAATGAGCCAGCGTAATGCCGAGTACCAGGGATATATGTCAGCAACTCAAACACCGGACGGTCTTGTTCATTTGATAACCAGCCGGCAGCATTATGCCTTCAATCTCAAGTGGCTCAGGACCCCGCCGCCTCCGCTCACTTATCCGCCGATTGAAGTTCAGCATGTTGTCGAGACCTTCACCGGCCCCGACTTTGACGCAGAAGGATGGGAGCCATACCACGGCCACTTAGGCGGCTTCAACGGCAAGGGCCAGTACACTATGATCGCGAAGTCGCATTTCCAGGGTCTGAATCGTCTTCTCGGCGTCGGATCATTCGAGATGAATATAACGTTAAAGAATATTCATTATAACCCGCGGGGCAGAACCGCCTCACCCGGTTTCACTATCTCGATTAAAGATGAAATGGCGCGCAGGCTCCATTTTAACATCAGGGATGACAGGATTGACATGATTATGTTTGTGGGCGATGGAGTAAAAAGCGGCCCATTCCCGGAAGGGCCGCAGTATAACATCAAGTACTCGACCCCGCCCACAGAGGCCCGGCTCAAGTTTATTTACAATCAGGACACCAGGCGTTTGCGAGTCTTCTACGGTCTCAACGGAGCCGAGGCCGCTACGGAGCTTCCACAAAGTGAGGTTGGCGTTTATTTCGCCGCACCTCTGAGCGAAAGCACTGCCGCTTATATTATGATGAGCACCGGGCAGGTGGACCTGGATTACTTTGAAATAAAACCGCTTTCGGATTAGACGACTTTTTGATGGGATGAATTAAGCCCAAAACAGTGTTACAGTGGTTAAGGGCTGTCATAATCAAAGCACGATTTGTCGTTGTCGGCGTTATGATTGACTTGCGCAGTGACACAGTGACTTTGCCGTCAAGCCAATACGAGCTGGAAACGCTCCGCTTAGGTATTATTCGTAATGGTTCAAGACCTTGGGTGCTCTCGGTGGCCTTGTGGCAACGGGTATTATGATACCAACTGAGTGTTGGAATAATGAGAGCACCAAAGCTGATTATTGCAGCATGGTTTCAAAAGATAGGTGATGTAAATCCTTGTTTTTGTGAAACCGTTCACCAAAGCTCTGGCTGAAAAGACAATGCTTGACAACCCATGTCGATTTCTTGTAGAAGTATTAGGTCTGAACGGAGAAGAATATTTTTTGTAAGAGTATGAATGGGCAATCCCGGTGAATATGGGCTTTGTCGCTTTGTTTTTTCTAACCAGCCTCCATTGCTCAGGTCTATAGGCACGCAGGCCTTGTAAAATGGAACCAGCGACGCCAGGGCGTGCATTGCAGACAGGAATTTTCTTTGCAGCCAATGCTCATCTCTCAAGATGAGACTGTCTCCCACATTGTGGTTTGGGCAGTAACCTCTGATCTTTTTAACTGCAACCATCAGGTCGATATTATTTGCATTTCCATACTTGAGGCGACAGAGCGATTACCGAACTCCTTGGGCAAGACGATTGCAGCAAGACGACAAATAGGCTACGATAGCACAGCCATTGAACAGCGTACTATTACTTAAGAAGGTGACTACAGTGCAAAGGAAACTAACGGTAATAATCAGTGGTGTATTGCTGACGTGTTTTGGCGCCGGGATCGTCTGCGGCGAATGGAAGCCGAGTTGGGCCGATTACGTGGCAGCGGGTAATAAAGGTCCGATTACCGAGAGGATTGAGCTGGCGAAACTGCCGGCGAGCGGCGTGAGGATTCTTGAGAATTACTGGGGTCAGCCTAACGAGTTCGGGATTCTCAAACGATATGAATTAGTGCTCCCCGACTTCGCTCGCGGCAGCTACTTCAGCGGGGACCATCACTCGGAAGTCGATTGGCCCGACGGCGCCAACCGTGTGCAGCCGTGGATATTTGACACGCTAAAAGAGCTTTGCAGCGAGGACTATGCCCGCCGGCCTTCGAACTATCCGAGGGTCAGGGAAGGTATGTTCCTGCTGCTTAAACTGAGGGACGGCCAGTACCTGGCGGTTGTTCCTATTGCCGGGCCGCTTACGATGACCTGGCTCTACGCCGACCAAGAGGGACGGATGGTGCTCAACTTAGGAACGCTCGGCACGAAGGCGGTTTCGTGCGATGCGCCGCTGTTTGCATGGTGCTATTCCGACGATATTTATACCGCGTGTCGCCAGGCCTGGGCGCTGGCGATTACGTGCAAGCCGGTGGCCGGCACCACCGACTTTCGCATGAACAAGAAATACCCCGATGTGTTCAGATACCTGGGCTGGTGCAGCTGGGAACAGTACAAGTGGGAGATAAGCGAGGACGTTCTTGTGGATGTGGTCGGCCAGATCGAGAATTCGGGGCTGCCTGTCACATACCTGCTGGTCGATGACGGCCATCTTGACAGACGGGACAGGAAACTGCGGAGCTTTTTCCCGGACGCAAACAAGTTCCCGCACGGCTGGAGCAAAGTGCTGAGCATGCGCAAGGACGACAAGATTCGGTGGATGGGACAATGGGATACGGTCAGCGGTTACTGGCTTACGGTGGCTACAGATAACAGCCTGGGAAAGCTTATCAACAGCAACCTTATTCCCAACAGGTGGGTGGATGGGCTTGTGCCGGCCAACAGCAGGGCGAGCTGCGAGCTGTTTTACAAGGCGCATCTGGGGGCGGTCAGGGCGCACGGTTTCGATTTTATCAAGATTGACGGCCAGTCGCGGAACATCTGCTGGTATATAGGCGGTGACAATGCGGTCGAAGCGGCTGCCAATAACCAGTTGGGTCTCGAAGAGGCGGCCAATGAGTATTCGGCGGGTATGATCAACTGCATGGCACACAGCCTGCCGTGTGTTTTCAACACGAGATACAGTGCGGTGACGCGCTGCAGCATTGACTACAAGGCCGGCAAGGAAGCAAGAGGCAAATCGCATCTGCTGCAGTCGTACGCCAATACTTTATGGATAGGTCAGACGGTCTGGGGCGACCATGACATGTTCCATTCGAGCGACCGGTATGCGGGGCGCATTATGGCTGTGTCGAAGGCGATGTCCGGCGGTCCCGTCTATCTTTCCGACGACCCGAAGGATTTTATCGCAGAATATGTTCGTCCGTTGTGCTACGAAGACGGCGAGCTTCTGCGTCCCGCGGCGCCGGCGGGCCCACTGCCGGATTCGGTCTTTGTTGGGCCAATGCGTGAGAGGGTTGCGTATCGTGTAATCGCGCCTATGGCCGGAAACGCCGCGGCGATTGTGGCCTACAACCTTCATCACCCAACCTCCGACGAACCGATTCAAAGCGCGGTAAGCGCGGAGGATTATTCGCAGGCCGGCGGTATGATGCAGCCGTATCGCGGAAGATGGAAAGTGCCGGAGGAAGGGTTGGTGGTCTACGACTGGTACGCCGGCAAAGCGCAAAAGCTCGACAAGAAATACACGTTCGACCTGAAGGGTTTTTCCGACCGCCTGCTGCATCTGTGCCCGATCAGTAAGGGCTGGGCCGTGGTGGGGCGAACAGATAAGTACCTGTCGCCCGCGTCGGTGGAGGTTATCTCTGCTTCGGATAATGAATTGAAGCTGCGCTTGTTCGAAGGTGGTCCCTTCGCAATCTGGAGCGCCGCCAGTGCGCCTTCGGCGCAAAATATCCGCTTTGAGGACGAGGGAAACGGATTGTGGAAGGCAAATATCGAGCCCCGCCAACGCAATGTGGTTATCACCGTCACAAGATAACTTCCCGATCTAAAAAGAGATTGTTTGAAAAATTCTTGAGAATACAAATGACTTGTTAGAATTCGCTGAAGAAAATGCGGAGGTCAACCAAACAAGTTGTTGCTCCCTGTAACAAGTGTCATGGAAAGACCAATCATTCTCTCCTTTATGCCCGACAACCATTGGAGTTTGATTAACCGATAGAGCGACTGGCAAGGGTAAGAAAATGGTCAAAAAGAGCGGAAATCCCAGAGCAAATCTGGTACTATAGCAGGTCAGATAGCTGTAGGAACGGCCCGAAAAGCTATATAGGTGAATTCCTGATTATTGAGCGATACTCACGAAGACCTTGTGAATTATGGAAGGATTTGGATTATGTCAGGGAACTTCAATCGTCGCGAATTTGTAAAGACCTCTGCCGCCGCTTCCGCCGGGGCTATTCTTGGTCTAAGCCTTGAAGAGAAAGCGCTATTGGCTCAACAGGCAAAAGAATCAAAAAAGACGCCTGTTGCTTCAGCTAAGGATATGCCTGCCGGAAAGATCGGCAACTTGAAGATTAGCAGGCTGATCTGCGGGGGGAATTTGATTAGTGGTCATGCTCATAGTCGCGACCTGATATATGTGTCTTCTCTGCTAAAGCAATATTTTACCGATGACAAAGTTATGGAGACGTTTCGGACATGTGAGGAAAATGGGATAAATAGTGCCGTACTAAGCTCGACTTTTGCCAATTTTTAGGCTATTGAACGATGGATAGCAGATTCATTATACCAGCAAACGGACTCCTGCCGATGCTTATTATTGTTTACGACAATAAGTTCGGAAAGGAGTCCATTATGCTTACTATTCCA
>DATKZT010000005.1:0-87588 GCA_035527845.1 Sedimentisphaerales bacterium
CCCGAGTACGGTCCGGCGGCCGATTTCAGCGGAAACTGCATCGTTGATATTGCCGACGTGGGAATAATGGGCGAGCAGTGGCTCAGGCGTGACGTGAATTTCGCTGATGACTTGGGCATTGAGGTCCAGCAGCCTCTTGACACCAACCTTGTTGGTCACTGGAAGCTGGATGAGGGCAGCGGCACTTTTGCCGAGGATTCGAGCGTCAATGACTATCACGGGACATTGGAGATGACCAACGAGGGCGGTTATTCCTGGGCGTCCGGACGCATCGGCAACGCCGTGGAGTTCAGAGGCGGCAGAGTCTACGTGGAGGATGGCGGAAGCACGCCTAAACTCAGGCCTGTGAATCAGGTGAGCGTATGTGCCTGGATATACATCCGCGACCGCATGAGCAGCGCTCGCTGCGTGGTCAAAGGAAATAACGACCACGAGTCTTATGAGCTGGAGATTGACGACGTTGACACGTTTATTTTCCAGTTCCGGGACGGCAACCACCCCGGCCACACAAGGTACGATGTTAACGGCACCGTCTGGGCCAATGACTGGATTCATGTAGCCGGGACGTACGATGGTTCAACTATGGCGTGTTACGTGAATGGTGAGCTTGAAAACTCCAAGGAAATTGATAACCCCTACGGGCTGTCGCAGGATCCGAATTATGGGCTGTCGATAGGCAACAAGGCGAGGGGCGATGCGAACGACACACCGTTTGAAGGCGCCATAGATGACGTTCGCGTGTACGATTATGGTCTGTCACAGGCGGAGGTCGCGTGGCTTGCCACCGAAGGGACAGGAGTTTTCCTGCTGACGTCGCCGGTCAATCTCGTAAGCGGCGATGAACCCGAGATGATCAACCTGAGGGACTTCGCCAGACTTATGGAAAGCTGGCTGGAGGAAAAACTCTGGCCGCAATAATCGCTTGCTTTGATTTGCTTCCTTTGCAACAAACTCGGGGCCTATACCGCAGTATAGGCCCCGCTTTTTTGCCATGATGACCGCCCGCGACCTCAAGTGGGACCGCGCAGTAGGTTATCGAGGACCCTGGGGCAAACCGGCTCATAAGCCGGGCTGTCGGGGTACTGTGAACATACGGGGTGTGGTCCACAGTACCACAACAAAGCATTTTTCAAACCAGAAGTCGAAAGTTAGAATAGGTGGCCATCGTGTAACGACAAAATCTGGTAGGAGAATCAGAAATGTTTCAGCGAAGACACATTTTGCGAATGCTCGTCTTGGTGGCGGCTGGGGCGTCGCCGCTGTTCGGTGAGAAGTTCGAGCCTTCGTGGCAATCTTTGCAGCAGTACGAATGCCCCCAATGGTTTCGCGACGCCAAGCTGGGCATTTTCATTTGCTGGAATGCATATACCGTCCCCGCTCAGGGCGACTGGTACGCACGGCACATGTACATAGAGGGACACCGTCAGTACAAGTATCATCTGGAGCATTACGGACACCCATCAAAATTCGGCTACAAGGACATAATTCCGTTGTGGCAGGGCGAGAAGTTCGATCCGGATGAGCTGGTCGGCCTCTTTAAGCAGGCCGGCGCCAAATACATTGTCCCCATGGCCATGCACCACGACAATTTCGACCTTTGGGATTCGAAGTATCAGAGGTGGAACTCAGTCAATATG
The DNA here is from genome assembly GCA_035527845.1 of Sedimentisphaerales bacterium. Classification (GTDB taxonomy): domain Bacteria; phylum Planctomycetota; class Phycisphaerae; order Sedimentisphaerales; family Anaerobacaceae; genus JAUWKC01. The sequence goes on from DATKZT010000005.1 coordinate 1,638, forward strand.
GGACCGCATAAAGACATCATCGGCATGTGGAGGCGGGCCACCCTCAAGCAGGGTCTGCGCTTCGGTGTAACCACGCACCTGGCGCGCAGCTATTGCTGGTTCCAGACGAGCCACGGGGCCGACAAGGAAGGACCATTCAAGGGCATTCCGTATGACGGCCGCGACCCCAACTATAGCGACCTTTATCACGAAACGCACGGCGACACCACAAAACGTTACCCGATCAATCCATCCGAAGCCTGGAAGCAGACCTGGTACAATCGAATAAAGGACCTTGTGGACCAGCACAAACCGGATCTGCTTTACTTTGACGGCGGCGTCCCCTTCGGGAAAGTCGGTCTTGACATGGCGGCCTATTACTACAACCAGAATATGCTATGGCACGGCGGAAAGCTCGAGGCGGTCTTGAACCTCAAGAACTGGCCCGATGGCAGTCACGGCGAATACCGCGAAGGCATGTGTGTCCAGGACCTCGAACGCGGCCTGCTCAGTGACATCCGCGAGCTGCCCTGGCAGAACGACACCTCCATCGGGGACTGGTTCTGGACCGACCCTCCACACTACCGCTCCGTTGATTCTATTATCGATATGCTCATCGATATCGTGAGCAAGAACGGCAATCTGCTGCTCAATGTCCCCCCGAAGGCGGATGGCACGCTTGACGACGAAGCCGTTGATATCCTGCGAAAGATGGGACAGTGGATGGATGTCAACGGCGAAGCCATATACGGCACACGCCCCTGGATTCGCTTTGGCGAAGGCCCAACGGCAGTCAAGGAAGGAGGGCATTTCACCGACGGCAGGATTACATTCACCGCGCAGGATATCCGTTTTACAACAAGAGGCGATGTTCTGTATGCGATAGTACTCGACTGGCCCAAAGATGGACGGTTGACAATCACATCGTTGAGCACCGACTGCGAGAAAGTCGGCGCCGTCAAGTCGGTTTCTGTATTAGGCTGCGAAGGCCGGCCACAATGGCGGCAGGAGCGCGAGGAACTCCAGTTGAAGTGGAGGCAAGACCACAATGGATTGACGCTGGAACTGCCCTCCCGGAGATCCTGCGATTACGCCTACCCGTTCAGAATCGAGTTCAAATGAGAGACGCTCAACCTTTAGCCGGTCTCGTATTCAAGGCTTACGTGCTAATAGCTCGCTTTTGTCATAAAGAGCACGACCCACAGGCACGACAGGGCCCCACGGAAACATTTTCTCGCCGCTGCCGCGTGTTTCGGAACCCTGGAATCAGCACAGATGGAAACGTGTTGTGATTTCATGCCGGATTTGGTACTCTGTCACCTTCGCAAGGCTCGGGCGGTTACTGAGTCGTGTGTGTGGGGAATTTCGATTCTGCGAACATATCCCCCGGGCAAATTTGATTTGCCGAGATGAAATTGTATTCCGGCAGTTGGATGCTGTACGCATCTTTTGGCTTTTTTAAGGAGATTTGACATGCGTTGTAAACTGATTCTTGTAGCTGTCACTTCTGTAATGTTGTTGGGCGCAGGCGCCCGGCAGGCGCGTTGCAGGGAGTCCTATGAAGTATTGAAAGTGGACTTCGGCTGTCCGCGAAACGACAACACTTTCAAGCCCGGCTGGATCCATTGGCGGCTGCCCGGCGGCTGCGATGGAGATGCGCAGGCTTCTTCGGTATTCTGGAACGTGGACGAGACCCGCATAAACCTCGAACTTAGCACCACGGGCGACAGCGGCATGGGCAACCTCAGAGCAGGACCCGGCGACCAGATTGCAAACACCTATTACACGGAGGCCCGTGACATCGGGCGGATGCTGCGCGACTGCTGTACGGAACGAGAGACCTCCATTGCTATTAGCATCGAGCTGACCATGAGCGGTCCGGGCCTGTCGCCCGGCGAATACATCCTCTACAGCTATCACAACCTCAGCCGGGACCGCGGCAACTTCGAAAACATGTTCGCAATAACCGCCTCCGGCCGCGGAGTGACACAGCTGGCGCCTGTCTGTGATGTCCCCATCCAGCACACGCGAAAGGACGACGAACTAAAACCATCCGAGATTCGGTTTCGGACCGACGGCTCGGGGCCGGTGACGATAACTTACCATGCCAGCCAGACGAGCGCGGTGCTCAACGCCTTTGAGATTCGTTCCCTGGAGCCCACGAAGCTGGCCCGCGACCCGTTTCCCCCGGATGGCGCAACCGACATTCCGCCGGATATAACCGTTAGTTGGACGCCGGGGGCCGACTCGGCCGGCAACGTCCTTTACATCGGACGAGACGTTAAAGAGACAATAAGAGATACCATCGATGACAGCGAGACACGAGTCATTGATGCAAACTCTTACCGCCCGAAGAATCTCAAGATGGGCGAAACCCATTACTGGCGCGTGGACCAGGTCGATAAGAACAACCCCGACAAGTTCGTCCACGGACGAATCTGGAAATTCACCGTTCTTGATGGAAAGGCCCATAAGCCTTACCCGCTCGACACGGCAATCAATGTCCCCTCCGATGTAACCCTCAAATGGTCTGCGGGCTACCACGCCAGGACGCATAAGGTGTGTTTCGGCAAGACTCCTCTCGACACCTACTTTTACGCCGAGCCCGTTTATGAAGGCCCGGAGACCAGCTTCAAGCCCCCGCGGCTGGACAAGGCCACAACTTATTACTGGCGTGTGGATGAGGTTAACGGCGACACGACCGTCATGGGCGACGCCTGGAGCTTTATCACCGACGGAACTCTCATGCTTCAGGTGGATTTGGCCATTCCGAAGTGGGGCAGCAGCGAGCCGATACCGGAAACCGCCAAGCCCGGCTGGACAATCTGGGCCGACCGCCGCTGGGCGGATATGTACAGCCACGACGGCGCCACACTGGAGAACGCCGGCGGCACGCCCATCGACATTCGCCTTACAATCGGAAACGATGGAATGGGGGCACTCAAGGCCAAGGGAATGAGAATGTACTCCATGGCAGGCGAAGGACCGCCCTCGGGAGAGCCTGATGGCGACCCCATCTGCAACACCTTTTATCAATCTGCGGACTGGGCCTCTCACAGCGGCGAGTCACTCGAGTGGGGCAACACCCTTCTGCTTTTCAGCGACATACCTGCCGGCGAGTACGAGCTATACAGCTACCACAACTGCTTCTATCACTGTGACAGGTACGAGACAAGCTGCCTGGGAACGATCAAGTACCGGGGGTTCTTTATGGCCGACGCGCCCGAGCAGGGACCTCTGCCGGTGATAACAGCACTATCACTTCCGCCAAAGCCCCTGCCCGGCTATGAAAGCTGGTCAATGCCGGCGGGTACCGGCAAAGGCGTCACCGCCGTTAAGAACGCATACAACGTGCACTGCCAGCATGTCGACCGTGATGCGGAACTTTCGCCCTCGGTAGTGCAGTTCCGTACCGACGGCTCGCCGGTGCTGGTGGTATATGAGGCGCCGAAACTCTATATCGACTACCGCGATTACCCCGGCGGCAGGGCCGTTCTAAACGCCTTCAGACTTATACGCGTAAGACCATGACATTCAGCAGGGATGGATGGGTTATTATCGGCCTTTGCTGACACGCCTGTTGTCCGGATCGGATCAGCAAACGACCCGCGATGGCGAGCGCAAGAGCGTGTTCGGTGCTCTCTGTATTTGCCTTATTCCAATTGAGCAGGCCCGATAGCAAAGCAAATCCGCCTGGATCCACGAAATTTTTTTTCGCGTGGCTTCTTTCTCGGCGCTAAGGTCTCGCAGGTAAGAGAGCAGAGGTCGAGGCGGTCGTATGTTCTTGCTTTCAAACAGGATAGAATTCCTTCCAGGCGCGGTATGCTTACCTCAACGGTGCGTCCAAATTGTCCGTTTGTGATATGTTAGAGGAGACTCTGAGTCAAAATCTTCAAAAAAAAGTCGAATTCACAATCAACATTCGGCCTTTCGGGTTCGCCATACTTATTGAAAGGGCTGATAGTGGCAGCTTCCTTAAGTCTAAGGAGTCTTGGTTATTAGAAGTAGGGCCGAGTCGGAAGATTTCTAACTTCTTTCCAATGAAACTGGTAAGGCAGGCGCACAGGCGCAACACGGCAGCTTGCAGGTGGGCTATGTTCACTTCGCACATGCCCTGTGTCGTTCTTTCAGGGTGTGAGGCGCAAGAATACCGGCCTGCAACCCGATGTGATGCCGGCGACCTATGACGTGGAGAGTCTTCTTGACGACGTGCTGGACTATGGCGCCGGAGGTAAATCGGGCCTCGCGATGGTGCAAGCGAGTGTAGCGTACGCACGCGACGTTCGGGTTTCTGCGCCTGTATATATATATGAAACAGAACCGAAACCGTGGCTTTAAGGAGGACAGGGAAAGGAGGTGACAAGGGGAAAAAAGCTCCATGCAAATCTTATGGAGAAATGGAGAAGTTATGATTCTTGCAACACTTAACACCAATTTAGGAGATTCCTTATGTGTAAGAACAGTAGGACGTTAACTAAAGTAAAACTTACCTTAGTCGCTGTCGTCTTTCTTGTTGGGTTGGTCACAGCTCAGGTACAGGCGGTTGATTTGTTCAGCGACGGCTTCGAGAGCGGCAACTTTACGGCCGGCGGCTGGACCATACAGAACAGCAACGCCAGCGTCAACACAAGGTCTGTCTATTCGGGCACTTATGGCGCCGAAGCAGCCATGACCACCTGGATAGAAAAGGCTTTAAGCACCGTTGGCTATGAAACCATTCACGTCAAGTACTATCGTCAGACCAAAGGTTTCGACTCCGGCGAGTACCTGTATGTCGAATGGTTCAACGGCTCGACCTGGAGTCCACTCGAAACGGTTCAGTCTGGGAGCTACACTCAAGGGCTACAGGATAAACTCTGCGGAGCCGCAGCCAATGACAACGCAAACTTCAAGATAAGGTTCCGCACCAACGCCAACAAGGTCAACGAGTATGCTTTTATCGACGATGTGGTGATCTCCGGTACGAGCACCGTGGTTGATACCGACCCGCCGACGCCGAATCCGGCGACCTTTGCTTCGCCGCCGGCTGCGGTCAGCGACAGCGAGATTACGATGACAGCCACGACCGGCAGCGATGCGAGCCCGCCGGTGGAGTATTACTTTGATGAGACATCCGGCAATCCGGGCGGCTCCGACAGCGGCTGGACCACAAACCCGGTTTACAACGATACCGGCTTGAGCCCCAGCACCCAGTACACCTACACGGTGCAGATGCGAGACAGCCTGCTCAACACGGGCACGGCCTCGGCGCCGGCCAGCGCGACTACTCCGGATAATACACCGCCGAGCCCGGACCCGATGACGTGGGCCACGCCGCCGTATTCGACGGGCACTACTTCGATAGCAATGGTTGCGACTACGGCGACCGATGTAAGCGGCGTCGAATATTACTTCCAGTGCACATCGGGCGGCGGCAACGACAGCGGCTGGCAGGACAGCACCAGCTATGAGGACACGGGCCTCAGTCCGAGCACTCAGTATTGCTATAGCGTTCAGGCGCGGGACAAGAGTCCCAACCAGAACGCCACCGCTTCATCGAGCGCGCAGTGTGCAACAACCGACACGCCTCCGGATACTACGCCTCCGACGCCGGACCCGATGACGTGGGCGACGCCGCCGTATTCGACGGGCACTACTTCGATAGCGATGGTTGCCACCACGGCGAGCGACGTAAGCGGCGTGGAGTACTACTTCACGTGCACCTCCGGCGGCGGTAACGACAGCGGCTGGCAGGACAGCACCAACTATGAGGACACTGGTCTCAGCCCGAGCACTCAGTATTGCTATAGTGTTCAGGCGCGGGACAAGAGTCCCAACCAGAACGCGACGGCTTCGTCAACCGCACAGTGTGCAACAACGGACACGCTGCCGGATACTACGCCTCCGACGCCGGACCCGATGACGTGGACGACGGCGCCTTATTCGACGGGGACTACTTCAATAGCGATGGTCGCCTCAACAGCCACCGACGAAAGCGGCGTCGAGTACTACTTCACATGCACCTCAGGCGGCGGTAACGACAGCGGATGGCAGGACAGCACCAGCTATGAGGACACGGGCCTCAGCCCGAGCACTCAGTATTGCTATAGCGTTCAGGCGCGGGACAAGAGTCCCAACCAGAACGCCACCGCGTCGTCAACCGCAGACTGTGCCACCACCGATTCTCAGCCGGCTCCCGCAGCGATATTAGCAGATGCGGGCGGTTGTGGTCCGCTGCAGTCGGGATGGATAAGTCTCGCTGCCTGTGGAACTTATACCAATGTCGGCGGCACTGGTATCAATGTGACGCTGGCGACCGGCAATCCGAGCGCCTGCGTCTGTAGAAATCCCGGCGGGACAGGAACCCTGGCGGATGTGGAAGCCGACCTGCTCTTTGCCGACAACGAGAATACCACTCCGAACGCTGACTTCATTCTGACGCTGAGCAACCTGACAAACGGAGCAAATTATCAGGTGCTCAGCTACCATAACCGTTCGGACGAAGGCGTCACTACCATTCCCAACGTGACGGTTACGGGCGCCACAAACGTTACCAAGCCCAGCAGTATTGTTCAGGACCATCCCATTATGGACAATCCTGCAGAAATCACGTTTACTGCCGGCAGCGGTGACGTAGTGATCCGTTACGAGGCCCCGAGCGGCGGGTGCCCCGGCTGCCAGGTTTTCTTCAACGGATTCGAGCTGTATTCTCTGGGTACGACCGTCGGATTCGAGACAGCCGCCTCGGGAGGTCTGGAGACCGTTACTCCGGCGCTTATCAGTGTGGTTGTCAGCAACGCTGACCCTGCAGAAACGTACACGGTTGACTATGCGGCTACCGGCGGAACGGCCATCGGCGGCGGCGTGGACTATACGCTCGAACCCAACACGCTCGTCTTCAATCCCGGCCAGACGCAAAAGGATATCAGCATCGACATCGTTGACGACGGCACCGGCGAGCCCGATGAGACCATTATCGTGACGCTCTCCAATGTTACCGGCCTTGATGCCACGCTGGGAACCTCCGAGCACACGTACACGATTTCGGACTACCAGCCCGATGTGGCATTTAACGCCGCTTCGAGCAACGGCGCCGAGAGTGTTACGCCCGCGAACATCGCGGTAAGCCTGACGCTCTCCACTCCCGACACCGTAACCGTTGATTACGCTGTAACCGGCGGCACGGCCATCGGCGGCGGCGTTGACTATACCTTGCTCGGAAGCGGCACCCTGACTTTCGATCCGTATGTCACCACCCAGAACATCAGCCTTGACATAGTCGATGACACCGAAGGTGAAGAGAATGAGACCGTCATACTGACGCTGTCCAACCCCGTGAACGCAACTCTCGGCGCCATCACCAGCCACACGTACACCATCATTGACAACGAAGCAGGGCGAAACTGGGACAGCCTGACATGGTTCTACTCGCACAACCCCTCCAACTTGTTCATCAATCTCGACAACGACCTTGAGTGGACGCCCGAGCAGGGAGGTCAGTTTATCACCCGGCTTCCCGAGCATGCTCTCAGCCAGACGGGCCACGTGGTGGAAGTTACTTATATGTGGCTGACGGACGGCGACGATGACTGTCCTGACTGCTTCGACTGTCCGAATGGCTGCTACGATGATGATATAACCTGCATCGCCGGCACCAGCGACATGCGCGTAGGTTTGTTCGAAGCGGACGGCGAATACATTGAGGCGGACGGCTTCAGTGTGTACAGCTCCGTGTTCACCAACTATAAGGGCTACAACTGGCGTTTTGGTCCGAACATGTTGGCCGGACCTACCCGCTGGGTAGATTGCCTGGATGAAGTGCACAAGACGGGTAATTTTGCCAAGAAGCCACAGAGTTCGGACAATCTTATGACCTCTAACGATGGGCTTGCGGATTATATTCCCGGCTTTGAGCTGACCCCCGGCGAGTGGTCGCAGTTCACCGTAAAGCTGGAGAGGACCTCATCGAGCAGCGTTAAAATGACCATTACGCTCAACGGCAGGACCTACAACTGGACCGACTCATCCAGCAGCGAGCAGCCTACGAAGATAGATGTCCTTGCCGTCCACATGCGTAACGGCCGACCTTACACCCGTTTGGTGTGGCATTCGCTCAGCGGGCCGGACAATGATCCGCCCTCGCCCGATCCGATGACCTGGGCAACCACGCCATACGGCTCCGGCTCCACTGAGATTACCATGGTGGCAACCACAGCCACAGATGTCAGCGGCGTCGAGTACTACTTCGATTGCACGGCAGGAGCGGGCCACGACAGCACCTGGCAGGACAGCACCATTTACGTCGATACAGGCCTGCAGCCCAGTACCCAGTACACTTATAGGGTAAAGGCTCGGGACAAGAGTGCCAACCAGAATGAGACCGGATGGTCAACCGCAGAGACAGGGACAACGCTCGCGTCTGAACCCTCGAAGATTGCACCGACGGCCATAACGACGACCTGTTCTTCGGTCAATTATCAGCTCGAAGGCTATTACACCTCGAATGAGAACGGGCTGACCGGAGACCTGCACACGCACTTTATCGGCTCAAATCCGGCAGTGCCGCCGCCCCCGGGCGACGGGACGATGTGGCTGTCAAACGGTATTTCCGGCGAATGGATCAAGTACGAGTTCGACCAGATTTACACCCTGACCACCATGTGGGTCTGGAACTACAACCAGGACGTTGACGGCACCGGAAATCTGAGGGTCAATCGCGGCATCAATCAATGCACCATCGAATACTCCACCAACGGCACCGATTGGAGCACGCTCGGCAGTACGCACAACTTTGCTATTGCGGACGGCTCGGATACTTACGCCCACAATACCGAAATCAACTTCGGCAGCGTGGACGCCAAGTTCGTCCGCATCAACGTCATCAGCAACCACGGCGGCACATCGGCGGGCCTTAGCGAAGTGCGTTTCTACCACGCGGGTTCCTAATCAGGTGTATTCGCTTGTGAGAACTCCTTCTGGCAAAAGGATTTGCCGAACGTGAGTGATTCGGGGCCAATGGCAGGTATGCCATTGGCCCTGTTTTCTTGTGTTCCAGCCCCTCGGAAAGGGTTGCTGTTGTTTAATCCCTACAGGAGGTGACCGGCTATAACTTCTTTTGTTGGGAGCGGATAGGTTTTCGTCTGAGCGTCTGGAATTTGTCCGCGGGGCGCCCCTCCGAAAAAAAATGAAAAACTTTTTATTTTCATGTTGACTGTTGCACGATAACTGTTGTAGTATATGTAATACAGTTGATACTGTTACAGGAAAACGAGATATGTACCTGCGTCTGGAATATCAAAGTGGCGAGCCGATTTATAAGCAGATTGTTGAGCAGATAAAGTACAAAGTCGCATCCGGTCAGCTCAAGGCCATGGACCGTCTTCCGAGCATCCGAGATGTGGCCAAGCAGCTCAAAGTCAACCCTCGAACGGTGGTCAAGGCCTATGAAGAGCTGGAGGGGGGCGGGCTCGTCGTGATGAGGCAGGGCCAAGGCGTGTTTATCACGCCGACACAGGCGGCGCCCGCCAAGGCGCGCCAGAAGGCCATCGCGGAAATGGCAAAAAGAATGCTGGCCGAGGCGTCCAGAATCGGGGCGGACCATCAGGAAGTATTGGCGATAGTCGAAGAAACCGTGCAGAAGATGAGGGAAGTCAAATGAATGAGACTGCGATAAGGACAGAGGGCTTGTGCCGAGACTACGGCGATTTGCGGGCATTGGACGACGTGAATTTATCGATAGACAAGGGGCGGGTCGTGGCGATGCTGGGGCCGAACGGCGCGGGCAAGACCACCTTCCTGCATATTCTGATGGGAATGTTAGAGCCTACCGGCGGCAGGGCGGAGGTGCTGGGCGCAAACAGCCGGGCGTTGCCAAAGGACGTAGTCGGGCGGATTGGATATATGGGCGACGGGGACGAGCCGCCCCGCTGGGCAACGGCAGGGCAGTTGATTGGTTTGCAGGCGGGCGCATCATACAAATTGGCGAGGGGATTCGCCGAGCAGTTGCTCGCCAAGCGCGGGCTCAGCAGAAAAAGCGTGTATGGAGCGCTGAGCAAAGGTCAGAAGAAGTGGGTCCGTGCGGCTCTGGTGTTGGCGGCGAAGCCGGAGGTCATGCTGCTTGATGAGCCGGCGGAAGGCCTTGACCCGTCTGCGAGGCGCGAGCTTTACGATGAGCTGCGAGATTACGTTACGGACAGCGATGCCACTGTAGTCGTGGCCACGCACATCATAGCGGACATCGAGCGGATAGCCGACGAGGCGGCGATAATAGACAAGGGGCGGGTCGCCACTCATGCGGCACTTGACGACCTGCGCGAGCAGGTTCGTGAAATTGAACTTACCGAGAATGACGCGATACCCGAGTCTGCTGATGGGATCGAAGTGCTGGGCAGTAAGGCGGTGTCGGGGGCGGTGCTCGTGTGGGTGCGGTGTTCGCAGCACGGCCAACGTAAGCTCGAAACGATCTGCCCAAAAAAGGCGGTGATACGTGCAGTCGGGCTTGAGACGTTCTATCTGGCGATGACAGAGCACAATGGGAAAACAGAAAGCACCGACGGCCAGGCGCAGGAAAGACATAATGATATCTGAAGCAGCCAAGGGAAGATTAAGAGCAGGACGATGGTAAGGCAGACAGCGACACCCGACATCAGATGGCTGGTCAATCGGGCCAGGCTCGCCGACCCGCAGAGCCTGGACAGGCTGGCCCGGCTGGTTTATGCGCGTTTAGGACAACGCCTCAGCTATCTGACATTTGATAAGGAGCTGGCCGCCGACCTGGCGCAGGAGACCTTGCTTGAAATGATCGAGTCTTTGCAAAGTCTGCGCAAGGCCGAGAGCTTCTGGCCCTGGATTCTTCAGATACTCTCAAGCAAAGCAAAGCAGCATTTTCGCGAACATCAACGCCTGCCGTCGGTGCGACTTTCAGCACTGGCCGAGAATCAAATGGAAAATGCCTTCGGGGACGATACCGGTGACGCCGGCGTCCGCCTTATTCGCAGGGAGCAAAGGCTCCTGATTATCGAGGCCATATCAAAACTTCAGGGCAAAGCCAGAGCGATTGTCTGTATGCGGTGTTTTGACGAAATGCCGTATTCGCAGATAGGTCTTTGTGTCGGATGCAGTGAAGCGGCGGTCAGGACGTCATTTCTGAGGGCCAGGCGAAAACTTAAGAATCTCCTGAGTAAAGAGCTATCCAATGTCACTACAAGTGCGGGCTGATCTTCGAGGTGTGCAGAACAGCAATATTAAGGAGTTGAAGTTATGAAAGTGAAGATGTCTTTATTAGGTATGTTGTTCAGGCAGGGTCTGCCGGTAACGCTGATTGGACTGCCGATCGGGTGTTTGTACGTGCTGTTTACACGGGAGCCGCTGGCTTGGCAGAATCCCTGGACGGCTTTGTTTGTGCTGGTGCACAGCATCTCCGTCGCCGTCTGTCTGGGCCGGTTCAGAAGCCGCAGCTTTGGGTTTATTTATACGCGCGGCTATTTGAGGGACGAGCTTTGGGCCCACAAGATGCTGGCGACGGTGTTAGCGGTCGCGGCGGTGTGGCTGCCGATGGCATTGATTGTCTGGCTGCCGGTTCGCAGCGTCGTGCAGGACAAGCTGTTGGTCAGCCCCTACTTTCCCATAATGCGGATACGCGAGGCATCGGCGCCATGGGCGTGGCTGGCCGGCTACGCCATTCTTTTGCCGCTGTTTCATTACGTCTGGATACGGCGGGCCCAGCCTCTGCGAGGCGGAAACGGGGTGGTGCTGCTGGCCATCGGCGTGGTCATTGCGACGGCCACGCTTATGTCGTTTCGCTGGCATCCTCAGTGGTTCAGGATTCTTCTGTGGATACTGTCGGCCGTTGTGGTGGGAACGACCCTTATTGCCGGTCGGTCTCTGCACAGACAACTGGAGGTGCACGGATGATTATCGGATTCTTCGGGTCGCTTCTGGTCCTGGGGCTCGTTCTGGGGCTGGTCTGTTTTGCGTTGGGGAGAAAAGCCTCTTTGCCCAAGTCGGCCCCGCGTGGAAACCGGACCAGCAGAATTGCAGAAACGCTGATTTTGTCCTCGGCCGGCCTGTTGATCTTCGTCATGATTGGCTGTCTTTCGAGAGACGGACGGCTTCTGAACCTGGGCGAGCTGAGGCCGGCGTACGCTGCGACGCACATCATAATTGCCTGCTGTGCCGTTGGCGGGCTTCTGCTGTCGGTCCTGCTTTCACTGCTGGGGCGAACGTCCGCAGGGGGGGTGCTCGCGTTTGTCGTTCTATCGGGCTACAGCATAACAATACAAGGATCGCACTTCGGCCCCGGCTATCTTATGCAAAGGATCGCGCCCAGGGATTCATACGAGCCCATCGTAACCTACACCTTCGAGTTAGACGATGAGGTGCAGGGGGCGGACCTGTGGGTGAACGACGTTTACCTGGGCAAGACGCCAATCAAAATGACAGGCCGGGAATTTCACAAGAAGGTGCCGTTCCTGTCGCGCCCGCCTGAAGGCTACGCCGACGAGCCCCCACACGAGCGTCAGTGGTTCATAATACTTCTTCGGGTCCTTAAAGCAGAAACCCGCGGTGACGGCAGCCTCTGGTATACGGACGATCAGAAAGACTATTATGCACGGGCCAGGCTGGCAGATGAATGGAACAGATTTACCTACGCTCACTGTCATAACCGCGGCAACAGCCGTCTGCGGTATGACTTTTTGGTGAGGCTGCCGTCGCGATTTGACAGCAGGGAAAAAGTGCGAGAGCAAAGAAAGCAGCGATTGGAGAACCTGCTGCAAAAGGCAAGACTCGCCGATTATCAGGTCCAGCCTTCGTGGTTTGAGGCGGCCGAGACCTACGGACAGGATGGCTGGACGAAGCTTCGGACGCTGGCAGCCGAGGAGAAGGGATTCGGTCAGGTCGTGGACAAATGGGTCGAATGGAAATACGGAGTCACCAGGGACATCAGCCGCGACAAGGCCGCAGAAGTCTTCGAGAAGATATGCAAAGAAGTCAACGCAGGCCGCAGGTACGATGAAGCCGATCCAGCCGGCAGGGCGGTCGAATTGATATTCGACCGGCTTGACGTCAGGCGGCTTGTTAGCGTGTATGAGCAGGCAATCCGGAGCCGCCGCTACAGGCAACTACAGTGGGAACTCAGGAATGTTTACCGTCACCTGATGGAACTCTGGGATGCAAAGCTGGATGACCATAAAGACGGGAAGGGCAATATCATAGAAGACAGAATTACACCGGCATTGATTTGCTGGGGCAGCGATATGGAAGCGGCAGTCAAGTTCGGAGGGGCTCAGGTTGAAAGATATTTGTTGCGGCAGTACAGACACGAGAAGCGCCTTTCCGGATTGGAGCTTGATTGGAACGATCTAAAATCGCACTTCGACCTCCATTTGAATAAGTGGCTGTTCCATCTGTCACAATTAGACAGCGATGCGGGAAGGGACTTTCGCACCAGTCACAGGGGCCAGGTGCTCCAACTGGCGGACCTGCTGCTAAACAGCAGTTTCAACCATGATGTCGATGCCCCCGAGTTTCTGTTCCTGGACGTGAATCAGGGTGCTGGCAGCATCGCATACGAGTTCTGGCCCAAATACGCCGCGGCCGTTAGATCATCCGACATCTGGGAGTACCGAAAGCTCGAAAAACAATGGGCCTACCTCGCCCGGCTGGAACCGCCGGCAACCGAGGATATGTACATGGACTGCTGGCGCCAGGTCACCGACCTGCACAAATTGATGGGATCTGACAAGCTGGCTGGAGCTATCGAGGCAATTCCTAAAGAGATGAGGGTAGCGGTGGCAAAAGCTATTATCGCGGAGCTTGAAAAGAAAATCGAAGCCAAGCGGAAGAAACTCGACCCTGAGCGGGCAGAACGTGCTCGCTTCGATGAGCACCCTTACGCGGAGGCGCTAAAGCGTCACCTCGCGTGCATAGGTGATGAGGAATCGCTTCAGTGGTTGATATCGGCGCTCCAGTCGGGGGCAGACAAGAATTATCACACTGACCAGGTAAGCAGGCTACTTGCGAGCGAAAAAGGCAGGGACCATCCTCTGCTCAGGGTGCTGGCCGAGGCGAAAAGTGCAAAGGTCAGACTGCTGGTGATGCCGGCCTTGGTAAAATATCCGACGCCAGCCAATAGAGAGATTCTGCATAAACTTTCGAAGGACGAAGATGAGCAAGTGCGCCAGGCCGCAGAAGAGGTTGCGGCGGAGCTCGCGCGGATAGAAGAAACACCTGTTGAACAGCTTGTATTCCAAGTGAAAGTGGCGACGTCTGACGTCGGGCAAAACCGATAGCCCGGAAAGTGGGTACTTATGGAAGTTGGCTTGATGAGTAAAGTTGCAATAGGCCTTTCAGCAGTAATCCTGCTGTTGCTGGTAATAGGCGTGACCTTGTTGGTTCTGCTGAGGCTCCTCGGCTTCTCGAAATCGGCTAACGGCGCAAAGTCACTGCCCAAGTCGGCGCCCGCCGGCAATCGGGTGAGCCGAGCGGCCGAGGCAATTATCATGCTGTGTGCCGGCGTCGCAATTCTTGTCTTTACCGCCACCAACCCCTCCACGAACGGCATGTTGCTCAGGCTCGACCAGCTAAGACCGGCGTTCGCGGCGACCAACGTTATAGTCGCCCTCTGTGCCGGGTTTGGTGTGCTTATAGCTGCCTTGATTTGCCGGCTCTGGCGCACCTCACCGGCGGCAATCCTGATGACAATCGTTTTGTGCGCCTACGGCTGGCTCCTGAACGGCCCGCCAGGCGAGCTGATTGAACGCCTCGATCCCCAAGGCTCTACCAGACCTATGGTGCCGTTTTGTCTCCGGCTGTCCAGGAGCAGTGCTGTCGGCGCGGAATTGTGGGTCAACGGGGTCTGTCTGGGAAAGATGCCGGTGCAGACGACGATAGAAGAATTCCTCGAAAAAGTACCGTACTGGCCCGAGCCGCCCGAAGGCTATAAGGACAGAACCGATGAGGTGCACAAGCAGCATTACAATCCCAGAGGGGGGCGCGGTTACAGCATATATCAGAGGTGGGCCCAATTCGAACTTCCTGAGCTGCCCCGACAATACCGAATCGGCCCCCGACCAGAGACGGAAGGAAGGTATTATTACGCGCGGGTGAAGTACGACGACGAATGGGGATATTTCGACGGCGGTGGTGGTGGTGGTGGTGGAGGTGGAAGATACACCTACAGGGCGAGCAGATATTTCCCCGCCGTCTTCCCGAAGCGCCAGCAACGTCTCGAAAAGATGTTGGATAAGGCGCGCCTTAGCGACTACCGTGTCGATGCCGACTGGTTCAGGACGATGGAGACCTTCGGCCCGGACGGTCCGCTGGCGATCCGCAGGGCGATGGACAAAGAGCCCGATATGATAAACGTCCTCGACGACTGGGCCACGTGGAAATATGGTCTGGATCAGGTGACAGACGCGGAATCTGCCTGGTCGGTTTTTCAGCGAATTTGCGCCGAAGCCGACCTGCTCCAGTCTTACTCAACTGCCGGCGTCGCCGGCAGGGCGGTGGAGCTGCTCGCGCCCCACCTCGATGCCCAGCGCGTCGTGAAAAGGGCTGTGAAGCTGATTCACTCCACGCGCATTTACGGTTGGAGCAGTTGGATGCTGAACGGCAGATTGCAGTTCGGATTCAGCTATCGGCCCGAAGGCCTGGCAACCGGCCTCGGGCGAACACTGGCTGGATCGCACGGCGGCAGGGGAAACCGCCTGCCGGTGAGCGGCTATGCCGTTGCCCACGCAGTCTGGATGCTGGATGAGTTCCTCGATGCTCAGGACGATTCAACGCCTAATATTGTCGAACGCAAAGTCGTGCCTGCCCTGCTCTGCTGGCACAACGACTGGACGCCGTCTCTGCGGATAGCCGCCTGTCTCGGCGGACCCGATATCGGGCGTTTCCTATGGCGTCAAAACTGGCGCAGCGCTGCCGACCAGGTACCCTTCAAGCATCGAACGCACCTGGCCGGAGAAGATGTCAACGGCTGGCTGTTCCTGCTGGCTAATCTTCGCAGTCCGCAGGGCGCCAAGTTCCGACGTGAACACGCCCGAACGCTGATGGATATGGCCGACAGGATTCACCCTGAAAGTATCGAGGACTACGGCCTCCTGGGCCAAAACCCTTTCGGCTTCCTCTTTATCGATAACAACCTCGCCCTCAAATACTGGCCCCGCTTCAGAGCGCGCACAGCAAGCCGCGACAAAGGATATCGTGCACTCAAACAGCAGTTCCACTATCTGGTGAATATGGAGCCGGTCTCCACCGTCGATATGTACGTAAATGCCTGGCGAGCTTATTCCCATGATTATGACAATTTCCAGGAGGCTTTGTCGGCGCTGAAAAATCTGGCCGAGAGCAAGAAAGAAAAAGTAATATCAGCCATAGAGCAGGCCATCAAAGAGGACGTCAGCCACATCAAAGGATTCCCAGGAGATGATGAAGACGGCTGCAGGGATTACTTGCTCAGACATATAGAAGATGACGAGTGGACAGCGAACCGGGAAGCGCGTGACATAATAGAGAATCTAAAGGCCGGGACTGATAAATACAAGGGCGAAGCCGTCGCCACCTGGCTCGAACGCGCCAAGCCCGATCACCCCTTGGTTAAGATGTTGGCCGAATCCGAAGAGCCGGAATTGCGCCTGCTGGTTATGGGCGCTCTCAAAGCCCATCCGACGCCGGAAAACAGAAAGGTCCTGGAAAAACTGCTCAATGACTCAGATGAGCGCGTTCGCTCCGCCGCCATGGAAGTGCAGGAAGACTTAAAGGTCCTGGCGGCAGTACCCCTTGGCGAACTCGGCGCAGTTGTGAAACTCAAAGAGGAACGAATATGACAACGGCTATCATGCTCAAACGTTTCCTGATTGATACCCTGCCAATAACAATTCCACTGGCGTTGCTGGCAATCGGCTGGTTTGTAGCCCGCCGGCTGGGATGGATACCGAAGCCGCGGGCCCTGGCAGGTTCCGCACCAGCGGGCAGCCGGACCAGCCGAATCGCCGAGGCAATTATCATGCTCTGTGCCGGTGTCGCAATTCTTGTCTTCACCGCCACCAATCCCTCCACGAACGGGTACTTGTTGCGGTTGGGCGAGCTTCGGGCTGAGTTTGCGAGGGTAAATGTGTTTGTCGCGCTATGCGCGGGTTGCGGTGTACTGTTGGCGACGCTGGTTTGTCTTTTCTGGCGGACGTGGGCGGCGACGATATTGATGGCGGCAGTGCTTTGCGGGTATGGGCTGGTAGTAAACGGGCCTGAGCAGATTCTTGAATCTGTTGTGTCGCCAGAGGGTTTGCGGCCGACAGACTGGTACACGATAAGGCATACGGGCGATAGTAGCATCAGGGCCGATTTGTGGGTCAATGGTGTTTATCTCGGTAAGACGCCGGTAGAAAGCACGCTGACAGAATTTCTTGAGAAGGTTCCCTATTGGCCCGAGCCGCCGGAGGATTTTAATCATGATGTTTACAAAGAACCGGATTACAGCGACCTTGGCGTACACTATCGAATACGAAAGAAATGGATAGAATTCGAGACGCCAGAGCAACCACAGAGTCGGCGAGAGCAAAGGATAGAATTCGAGACGCCAGAGCAACCACAGAGTCGGCGAGAGCAAAGGGCAGAAGATAAACTCAGACATGACCTTGTCAGAGAAGATCCAAATAAATGGCATGAATACCTACGGCATGATCGCCAGCCGGGAAAGAAATACTATGCCCAGGTGAAATCAGGTGACGAATGGGGTTATTCTACAAATAACAGAGGTTCCGGCGGAGGCGGAGGCGGGCCTGTTCGCAGGCTGCACAGTCACTTTGGCGTGGTTTTTCCAGACAGGGACAGGCGGCTTGCGAGGCTTCTGGACAGGGCCAGGTTAAGTGACTATCACGTTGACGAGGAATGGTTCAAAGCGGCCCAGACCTACGATGATGATGGCTGGCTTGCGATTCGAAGAGCGATCGACGATGAGCCGCAAATGCTGCTAGTTCTGGATGACTGGGCGAGGTGGCGATACGATCTTGATAATGTAACGGACGCAAAGTCGGCTTGGAGAGCGTTTGAGAGCATCTGTCGGGAAGCGGACGAAGAGCAATACTATGTGACGACGAGCATAGCCGGTCGTGCAGTTGAGCTGTTGGTACCGAAGCTGGATCAGGAGCGTCTGGTTGATCGGGCGGTCCGAATCATAAATTCCAGTCCGTTGTACGGCTGGTATACATGGCGTATGAACAACAGGCAACAGTTTGGTATGAGCTACAGTTCGAAAGGTATGCCTCCCGGGACAGGAGGCAGTGGCAGATGGGGCGGGGGAAGGGGAGGCAAATTGGCGATCAGCTCTTATGCTGTTGCCCATGCGGTATGGATGCTTGAACAATCGCTGCGCGGCGATGAAGAGCCGAACATAATTCAGGAGCGAATTGTACCGGCCCTTATTCGGTCGTACCATGATAACATTGATATAATGCGGATAGCTGCGCATCTTGGCGGGCCGGCTGTTGACCAATTCCTCTTGCGCCAGAACTGGCGAGCCAAGGCCGACGATCTCCCACATCGCCAGCAAATGGACATGGGCGTCGGTCAGGAAGTGAACGGCTGGTTATACCTTCTGGCAAACCTCCGCTCGCCCCTCGGCCGGAGCTTCCGCCGGGCGCACCGCCAGAGAATCATGGAGATGGCTCATCTGGCCGTCCAGGACAACAGCCACCGATTAAGTGAGAAACTCAACTTCTTGTTCCTCGACGTCGATGACCTTGGCGAAAAGAGTCTCGCCGCCGAGTACTGGCCGAGATTTATTAGCGTCGTCAGGAACGGAAGAACCGGATCTTTCGCATTGGAGAAGCAATTTGAATACCTGGCGCGAATGGAACCTGCCTCGACCGCCGAAATGTACGTGCAGGCATGGAAGAATCATCGGGGTGACGATACGGAATTCGACTCGGCTTTGCACAAACTCAGGGAGCTGACGATTCCCCTTACCAAAAGAGAGCAGATACATGCGGCTCTCACGCGTGCCGTGCAAGACGATGTAAGCAATATAACGGGATACTCCGATGAAAACAGGCTCCGAAAAGATATACTGATGGCCTTAAAGGGACGCATCCTACCCTGGACCGAACAAGACCAGGCTCAACACATCTTCGCCCAGGTTCAACAAGAGGACTCCCAGTACAAGCCTGAAGCCGTCGCCGCGTGGCTGACGCACGAGCGCCCCGACCATCCACTGGTCAAGATTCTGGCGGATTCTGAAAAGCCCGAATTCAGATCATTGGTCATGGGCGCTATTCGGGAGCGCCCGACGCCGGAGAACAGAGAGATTCTCAAAAGGCTTCTGAAGGATGGCGATGAGCAGGTGCGAACGGCGGCTGAGGCGGCGGCTGCCGAACTCAAGAAGCTAAAAGATATGCCGATCAGCGAGCTTTTTGCAGCACCAGGCTTGCATCCGCGGGATATTAGCTCACCACTGGGCTTCGATATAAGGTCCGACCGGTCCTTCGGGTCTGGGCTTGGGTCGGGATTTGATTATTGCTTCGGCGACGGCGATGTCGGCGGGGTGGGTGATTTTCAGGTTTGAAGAGTCGGTTTCCACTATCGCGACTTTTTCGCCGAGCGCCTCGATGAGCTGGGCATCGTCGCTGATTTTGTTCTTGTCGAGGTTCTTCAAATTATCGTAAGCTCTTCTGAGCAGCTCTGCCTTGAAGACCTGCGGCGTCTGGGCCTCATAAAGACCTGCTCTGTCCACGGTCTTGCTTATTGTACCGTCTTTGACGTTCTTTATTGTCCCCACCAGCGGGCATGCAAGTATGGCGGCGCCTGTTTTTCCGGCGGCGTCAATCACGCGGTCAATCCACTCTTTGCTGACGCAGCAGCGCACAGCATCGTGCACGGCGACAAGGTCGATGTCGTCCTTTACGAGCTGGAGGCCTTTGGCGACGGTGTCGAATCGCTGCTCCCCGCCGGTGTATATTTTGACATTGAAAAACTTTAGGTTGGGACCCCATTTTACGTTTACGAGCTCCTGGTCCTCGGCGGCTATGGCCAGCAGTATCTGTTTGACATCATCGCGGTCGGAGAACAGCTCGACGCTTCGCAGGAAGACTGCTCTGCCGGCGACGTCGACGAAGGGTTTCTTTCTTTTTCCGCCGAAGCGTTTGCCGGCGCCGGCGGCACAGATAATGGCGGCAACTTTGTAGGCCATAAGACTATCCTTCAAGAAACATCACAAATTTTTACTCCTTGCGACAAAGAGGTCAGAGGATCTCCGGTCGGGACAAACTCCTGGCCGACGTAGCCTTTGAAGCCGGTCTCGGCGATTGCCCGCATTATGGCAGGGTAGTACAGCTCCTGCGTCTCGTCTATTTCGTGCCGCCCCGGATTGCCGCCGGTGTGGTAGTGGCCGATATATTCCTTGTTGTCGCGAATCGTGCGAATGACGTCGCCTTCCATAATCTGCGCGTGGTAAATGTCGTAGAGGATTTTCAGGCGTTCGGAGCCGACGCGTTTGCACAGGTCAACGCCCCAGCGCGTGTGGTCGAACATATAATCCTTGTGATTGACCTTGCTGTTGAGCAGCTCGATACAGATGGTGACTTTCTTCTTTTCGGCGTATCCTACTATTTCTTTGAGTCCGACGGCGGCGTTTTCGAGACCGACATCATCGGGCATGCCGGCCCGGTTGCCTGAAAAAGCAATCACATTGGGAAATCCGTGTTCGGCCGCTGCGTCAATACTTTCGCGAATCTTGGCCAGACAAGCCGCATGGTTGTCCCTGTTATTCAGGCCTTCGCTGATACCATGGCTGTTGACCATCGCGCAAATCAAACCGTATTTCTTCATGATGGGCAGTTCGGCGGGCGTGAGCAGCTCGACGGACTTTAGGCCCATCTTCGCCGCCGCGGCGCACAGCTCTTCGAGCGACAGCTTTTTGTAACACCATCTGCAAACCGACTGATTGATGCGTCCGTTCCTGACAACGCGTTCGACCTCCGCGGACAACGAGGCCGATGGGGCGCCCATCCCCATCGCCGCAAGGGACACGGCAGTTGTCTTCATGAAATTTCTGCGCGAGAGTGCACATAATCGTTCGCCCATATCAAACTGCATAACCAACTCCTACAAATTTCTGCATAATTCCAAAACGGTTTCAAAAATCGTCAAAACTCGATGCCTCGCCGGGCACCGATGCCCTTATCAAAGGGGTGCTTGATGTTTTTCATTTCGGTGACCAAATCCGCCAGGGCAGTCAGCTCGTCGGTCGCACCGCGTCCGGTCATGACAATTTCCACACGCTCATCCCTTCTTTCAATAATATTCTTTATGCTCTCGAGCTCTGCCAGACCCTCTGAAAGACAATAGACAATCTCATCGAGTATCAGCACGTCGTAAAACCTTTTTTCCGCGGTTTGAGCGAGCCTTTCAAGGGCTTCACTAATTGCCGCTTTGGTTCCTGCCACAGCTTCTTTGTCGTGAAGCGACGAGGACATATCCCAGGGCACATCGAGCGCTTCGACCCTGATTCGCACGGCGCCCAATTGCAGGGCGAAATGCTCGCCGATGTCGAGAGAGGGGGGCTTGAGGAACTGGTAAATCAGCACCTTGTGCCCCTGGCCAGCCGCCCGCAGCGCCAAGCCGAAGGCGGCGGTGGTTTTGCCCTTGCCGTCGCCGGTATAAATCTGTACGAGGCCTTTTTCGAGCATGGGCATATATTAGAACTGTAAGGCAAAAACTGAAACGAAAAAATCTGGAAAACCAGAGGTTAGATAGGGGGGCGAGCGGCCGGTCGCGGCGCAGGGCGTCAGGGCCGGCAGGACGACCAATTGCTGCCTTGAGGTATTAGAACCTATATGGTCACGAATTTGAGGCGCTGGCAGGTCTCGACCTCGGTTTCGGCCTGTTCGCCCGGCTTGAAGGGCAGGGGCTCGGCAAACTGCATTGCGACCCGGCGTACGAATCCGTTTACATCGTCAACTCGGCAGATATGTCCGCCGCGGACGAAACTGGCCATGTCGAAGGAGTCACCGTCTGCCAGACGAGGCACACTGAAACGGGTGGTTACGCGCTGGCCCTGATACGGACAATTGTCGTCGGCGTGACAGGTGAATGCCGCCCCGGTGCTGGAAATATCGACCATCTGGCCCTGCGAAAGTACGTCGTCGAAATCCTCAGCGAACCATACGGGCCAATGGTAACGAAGCCTCTGCTCTGTTCTTCGCTCAGCAAGCTCTTCCATTATGAATATCTCCTGAAAAATGCCTTGGTCTCTCTGGGGGACAAATCGGCGTGTTCGCGTGATGACTTTACGGGCCGCTGCCGAGAAAATCGCTGCGGGGTCAATTGATAAGACGGTTTCGGCCCGTCGGCGGCCAGAAAGAGGGGCAGAGTCGAATCGATTTTTTTCGGGACGTTCGATGGTCATCCGGCTATGTTCCTATAACCTGTCGTGGGTTTGACCCGGAACCTCGTGCAAAAATCGGGTTTCGGTTAGACTAAAACGGGCAGGGCGGTTGTATTATAAGTGACGGCTGTCCGGTTGGAAACGCGTTATGACTGATATCGAAGATAAGCTGCTTATCTGGAAGTTCAGGCGCGGCAGCGGTGATGCACTCTGCCGTATATATGAAAAGTACAAAGGCAATCTGCTGAAGATTGCATCAGGCCTGCTGAACGATACGGCCGCGGCCGAGGACATTGTGCACGACACTTTCCTTTTTCTGGGACAGTCGGCGCAAAAGCTGAGACTCGACGGCAACCTGAAGAACTATCTGGCGACGTGTGTTGCCAATCGCGTGCGCAACCTGAACAAGGCAGCCAGGCGGCAGGGAACCGCGGACCTGGGTGAAGCCGGGCAAGCAGTATCAAGGGCAAAAAGGCCGGAGCAGTGGATTGTTTTCAATGAGCAACTGAAGCGAGTGAACGATGCCCTGGAGGAGCTCCCGTACGAGCAGCGCGAGGTTGTAATCCTGCACGTGCAGGGTGGGCTGAAGTTTCGAGCAATCGCCGAATCGCAGGGCGTTTCAATCAATACGGTCCAGAGCAGGTACCGCTATGGGCTGGATAAGCTGCGGTCAATTTTAGATAGCGAGGTGGAATTATGAGACCGGCAGAAAATATAGAAAAGCTGATTAGGGATGTCCCAATCGATACCGGCGCTGAGACTGACAAAGCTGTGCTCACGGACGTCCTGAAGGCGTTTGAAAACACAAAAGAAACCACTTCGGCCAAGGTTGGGCCGAATATATGGAGAATAATTATGAAAAAACCAATTGCAAAACTCGTTACCGCAGCTGCGGTAATACTTATCGCAGTGCTTGGAATATCACTTTTACAAAATTCAGCTACCACAGCCTACGCCATCGAACAAACAATCGAAGCCGGGCAAGATGTGCGTTATCTTCACTTTTACTTCTCTTCATTGGATAACAATACTACATTTAAAGAAGCTTGGCTGGAATATGACGATAGCGGGCAGATTAAAAACACTCGAGTCAATTGGTACAATCAACCGTCCGGAGATATGGTGGCGGTTTGGAAAGAAGGTAGAACTCAATACTGGGCAAAGAAAAAGAAGACACTAAGGTTTTTCGAGGATGAAATTTACACAAAAAAGTGTGTTGGTTTTGCTAAACGCTACGATCCAACAAGAACGGTTGAGAATATGTATGATTTAGAAAGAAAAGGTGATGTTGAAATAGAAATCCAGGAGCCTGATGATAAGACCAAACCGATAATTTTGACGTGTACGTGGTTGCCGAATACATTTCTTACCGAAGGGACATCGCCACAAGTGCGTGAAATTGTCTTTGTCGACCCAGTTACCAAACTGGTTACTTCGATAGAACTTTACGAATTAATAGACGGTAAGTATGTAGGCCGTGGACTCTGGAAGTATCCTGACTATGATACACTTTTCGAGCCTGGGATCTTTGATCTTGAAGAGGAAGCACCTGCAGATGTAAAGCGTCTTGATCAAATGATATTAGATATTGGCCTGGAGCGGACAGACCTTACTAAGGAAGAAATCGCGGTTAAAGTGGTGCGTAGTTTTTTACAAGCTTTGATTGCGAAAGATTATGATAGGGCTATTAAAATTTATGGATATGAAGATCCAGACGAAAAAGAAGAATTACTCAAAAGATTCGAAAAGCTGAATATTGTGCGAATAATTTCAGTCGATGATCCTATTTCTCCCCTTTCTCCCCGACGAATGGATTCTAGCGGCAAATTAGAAGTTCCATGTAAAGTTGAATTAGAGGAAAATGGTCAGATCATTGAGTGGCAAATCGAGGGCGTTTTTGCTCAACGAGTAATAGGGCATCCAAATAGGTGGTGTGCCAAAGGTAAATTTGAAAAATAAACGTGGTTGTTTCATCGATTGTGTTTCATAATTAAAGGCCGAGCGTGAAAAAACGCTCGGCCTTTTTTGTGCGCTCTTGGGAGTTTTTTTCAGGTAAATGAGGTGCGCGGAAGGGTCTACTTTCATCTATAATGGTGAAGGGCCAAGACGAGCAACTTGAGGAGTTGAATATCGAGGAACGATTGTGCACAATCAGCAAGAAAGGGTTGTGGAACTGCTGGAAACGTCGGGGCCGCGTCTGCACGGGCTTCTGGCGAGGCTGACGTTGTCCGAGGATGCGGTGGGCGACCTGCTGCAGGAGCTATTCATAAGGCTGAGCAGCTCGAACGGCCTCGATAAGGCCAGGGACCCCTTTGCATACGCCCACCGTGCGGCGATCAACCTGGCGTTCGAGTGGCGCCGGAGGCAGAAAGTAAAGTGTCAATCGCTGGACGAGGATTGTTTGGCGGCGCCGAGCAGCTCTTCGCCCTTAGGGACAATAATTCGAAGGGAAGAGCTGGAGCAGCTCCTTGACGCGACGTCGCAATTGAGTCGCCTGGCCCGTGACGTAGTAGTTATGCACTATATTGAGCAGGAATCGTACGAAGAAATTTCCCAACGCCTGGGTAAAAAGCCTCAATACCTGCGGTCGCTCTCTTCGAAGGCCTTGGCCCGGCTGCGAACATCGTTAGCAGGTGCGGAAAACCGCCCATGCAGGGAGGATTGATGTTATGTCTAACATTGATGAAAAAGACATTATAAAGCGTTTTGAAGCCATTTCAGAATTCAAGCCCGCCCCTGAGATTGCCGCTCGTGACATCGCACGGGTAAGACAAAAGCTGAGTGAGCAAGATGGTGGACAGGGGACAGGACACCAGAGTATTTGGAGAATCATCATGAAAAGCAGAATGACAAGATTGGCCGCTGGGGCCGTGATAATTGTAGTTGTGATACTATCAATCACCTTTTTGGACAAGTCGGTTACTCCCGCTTATGCAGTCGAGCAAACTCTGAAGGCATATGACGGGATAAGATATCTCCATGCTTATTATTATTCCTGTACAGTTCATAAAATCCCAAAAGAAGCCTGGATTCAGTACGATGAAAATGGCGATGTTGAGAATATCCGCGGCAATTTGTATAACGTGGCGGGTGAAAACAAGCATTGTGAGATGGTATGGAACGAAGCTGCAACACTAATTTGGAAGGGCCACCAAAACACTTTTGAGATAGATGAAATTGGTGACTATACCCCTGTGATGCTCGGCTTTGCCGAGAGCATTCATCCAAAACAAGCCATAGAGCATGCTTACAAAGACCGGGAGGAAGGGAAATGCCAAATAGAAATACAAGAAGGTTCACGCGATAATGAACCAATTAAAATAACAGCACGATACTTGCCTGGCAAATATTCAACCGTTACGAGTTTGCCTGAGATTCATGACGTTCTTGTGGTAGACAAAAAAACAAAACTTGTGATACGCAAAGAAGTTTACAAGGTTGTGGAAGACCGTATCGAGTTGTGGGGTGTATATAAGGATTACAATACCGAACCCTTTGACCCCAATATTTTCGATATCGAAAAAGAGATTCCGGATGATGCAATTAGGATAGTTCATTACAACGTCGATGACGTAAATGAAGTTGGTATTGATGAAGGCTCCCTTTCTGATGAAGAAGCCGGCCATGTAGTTATTGAAGAGTTTTTCAATGCTTTAATTGGCAAGGACTATAAAAAGGCCGGTCTACTTTTTGGAGGCATGCCTCCAAATGAAGTTGAATTAGAATTTGGAAGCTTTAATGTTACGCGTTTGGTTTCCATTGGTGATAGAGTAGAACGTGGAGGTGGATTACCTTCTCACTATCCCTGTGTCGTTGAGATCAAAGAAAATGGCAACTTAAGCCAGTGGGAGCCAAAAGTACGTATTGGCAAAGTAGGGCCACTACGTAAGATTAATCGTTTGAGAATCGATGCAGTTTTTCAATAACCAACCTGAATGATATTTGACGTCGCATTAAAAGGCCGGGCGGATTTGGCTCGGCCTTTTTTACGCGCTATTGAGGGCAACTCAGAGGTAAAATCTGGCAGAAAAAAGTCATTTCGCTTAGAGTAAAACGGTCGGCGTGGGTGTTGTATAAGTGACGGTCGGTCGTTGCAATATTGCAAGAGGTGCTGATTGGTGCTGGAAGACAGGTTGCTCGTTTGGAGACTGAGGCACGGCAGCAGAGACGCCCTTTGCCGGATTTATGAAGAGTATCGGGATGATTTGCTGCGATTGGCGACCGCGCTTTTGAATGAGACGGGCACTGCTGAAGACGTTGTGCACGACGTTTTCACCTGCTTCGTACGTTCGGCCAGGCAGTTCCAGCTTACCGGCAGTCTCAAAGGTTATCTGGCAACCTGTGTCGCCAACCGGGCACGCAATGTAAATCGGACAGGGCGGCGCCGGTCCGCCGGTGGGTTGGACGAGGCAGGGCTGATAACCTGCGGTTTAAGAAGGCCGGACCAATGGATTGTATACACTGAAGAATTACAACAATTGAGCAATGCGCTGGCACAACTGCCCTATGACCAGCGGGAGGTAATAACGCTTCATCTGCAGGGCGGGATGAAATTCAGGGAAATTGCGAGGCTGCAGAATGTTTCGGTTAAGACGGTACAGAGCAGGTGCCGTTATGGGTTGGATAAACTTCGAACACTACTGAATAGTGAGCTTGAAAAATGAAATCGGCGGAAGACATAAGAGATTTGGTTAAGAAGGCGGCAATAGGCAGTAATCCGGCGGTCAACTCGGCGGTCCTGAAGGGCCTTCTTGAGGAACTGGATAGATGCAACAGCACGGGTTCGGCTGCCGCACAGCCGGATTTAAGGAGAAAGATTATGAAAAGCAGAATAACAAAATATGCAGCGGCGGCGGTGGTAATAGTGGCGGTGGTACTATCAATAACCTTCCTGGATAAAGCCGTTGCCCCGGCTTATGCAATTGGACAGACAATTCAAGCTTGTAAAAATACACGTTTTATACATTTTGAACTTTTTCGTCCATCAAACAATAAGGATAAAGATGCATGGCTTGAATATGATGATAGCGGTCAAATTAAAAATGTTCGGGTTAACTTTTATTTCAGCAAAGGAAATGAGCTGGTAATGGTTTGGAAGCAAGGCAGAACACAGATGTGGGACAAGCAAAGAAAAAAACTCCAACTGTTTGAGGATAAGATTTACACAGACAAAATAATCTTTTTTGTTCAACGGTATGACCCCGCCAGTGCTGTTGAGCACATCCAAAAGATGGAAAAGGAAGGTAAGGTAAAAATCAAAATCGATGAGCCTTCAAATAAAACAAAGCCAATAATTTTAACAGCTATTTATGAACCCAATACATATGCACTTGAAGGTCCTAAGCCGCAAATGAAGGAGGTTTTTTTTATTGACCGATATACTAAACTTGTCACAGCAATAGAGCTTTACGAATTAAAAGATGGCCAGTACTCATATATCGGAGTATGGAAATTTCCGGATTACAATATAGCTTTTAATGCTCAAATTTTTAACCTTGAGGGTGAATTGCCGTCGGATGTTGACATCGTTGATATGATGGCACTTGATATTGGTCTTGAACAATGTGACCTGACCAATGAACAAATCGCAATTAAGCTTGTTCGAGAGTTTTTCAACGCATTAATAGCAAAAGATTATGAATCGGCAATTAAACTTCTCTACCATGAAAGCCCGGAAGCAGAAGCCGGAATCCGAAAGGAGATTGAAAAGATCAATATCATCAGGGTCATTTCGGTAGATAAGGCCTTTGCGTGTTCACCGATGGGATCGTGGAGTGTATCGTGTGTATTCGAAAGCGAAAAAGATGGGAAGGTTGTCCGATTGGGACCTACTAATATTTTTGTCAACCATGTATTAGGCCATCCCAATCGTTGGGTTATAGAAGGAGGTTTCTTTAAATTAAATTTCTAATACAAATTTATTGACTTTCCAATTCAAAGGCCGGGCAATCTCAGTTCGGCCTTTTTTGTGCGCGGGCGAGGGCGTCTTTTTGGCTTTCAAAGCAAAATCGGCAGGGGAAATACAGCTTTCTTTAGATTAAAATGCGCCGATAATCCGTCATATTGATGGTTGGACGTTGACCACTGCCTGACGTTAGGAAAGAATCTTGATGTTGGAAGACGGACGTTTGTTGAAGCAACTGCGTCGCGGAGACAGGGACGCACTGCGGCGTATATATGAGAAATACGTGGATGATTTATTGGCCGTTGCGGTGTCGCTTCTATCGGATGTGCACACGGCTGAAGATTGCGTTCATGATGTGTTTGTCGGTTTTGCCGGCGCCGCGGGCAGTATTAGGATTCGCCACAACCTCAAGGGTTACCTGTTAAGCTGTGTGGCAAACCGCGCGCGGGACCAATTGCGCAAAAGGCCGAGAGAGCCGAATCAGCGCCTCGAAGAAGCGGACTATCCGACAACGTCCAGCGAGCCGGCAAGCCGGTTGATTGATTGCGAAGAATCGGCCCGGCTCTTTGCGGCGCTGGCAAAGTTGCCTTATGAGCAGCGTGAAGTGTTCGTGCTGCACGCACAGGGCGATATGAAGTTTCGGGAAATAGCCGGTCTTGTTGGTGTTTCGACGGCCACCGTGCAAAGCAGGTACCGTTACGCGATTGAAAAACTGCGAGGGCTTCTGGAGAAGGAAAACGAGAATGAAGTCGGCAGATGAGATAGAGCGATTAGCAAAGAAAATACGAATCAGAACCAGCGATGCAATCCGCGAGCGGATTCTGAGCGATGCCGAGGCAGCGCTCGTGAGCTCAACGAAGAAAGGTGAGGAGGTCTTAGAACCAAGCCTTTCGATATGGAGAACCATTATGAAAAGCAGAATAACGAGATTGGCCGCCGCGGCGGTGATAGTAATTGCGGTAATGGTGGGCTTGCACTACTACGCTGGCCCGATTGGTGTAACAAGTGTCGCCCTGGGCGACGTGCTCAGGAATGTTGAACAGGCGCGGGCGTTCATATACAGGATGAGGGAAACTCGAACGCGGCTCGGTGAAAAACACACCTTTGCCGACGAAACAGAGAGGATGGTTTACATCTCCACAGAGTATGGAATGAGGATGGATAACTACCAGGATGGGCGGATATCCATAAGCACCTATTCACTCATCGCAGACAAGGCCATTATCACAGTGTGCCACCCCATGAAGTTCTATTCGCGTATCGAGAGGCCTGAGGACGAGCTTGCATCGCTTGCCCAAATGGGCCCGAAAGGAATCGTCAGTGGGTTTACGTCGGAGAATTACCGGGAGCTGGGGCGAAAGACAATCGATGGGGTGGCAGTCAAAGGATTTGAGGTCCTTGACCCACCGTCTTTTCAAGCCAACTTTAAGGTTGACAGCGTAACATCGCGTCTCTGGGTCGATGTGGCAACCGGTTTTCCGGTACTAATCGAGTATGAAGCCCTTGCTGATGGGGGAACATTCAAGATAAGCACGGTAATGGACCAGTTTCAATGGAACGTGGAACTTGGGCCTGAAGTTTTCGAGCCGAACATCCCGGCGGACTATGTGGAACAGAAGTTTGATTCCGGCGATGATGCGATAACACAATCGGCTGAGCGTGAAAGGGCTTCGGAAGAGTCTGTGCAGCCGGACCTGCCCGACCTTGACGAGTTGAGCTTGCTTGGCATTGACGATGATGAAGCAGAAGTTGAGCTCAACTACGCCGGCATGGAAGAAATATGGAAGGCTCAGGATGAGATTATGGGTACGTGGCCCCCTTATTTACAAGTACGAGAGCAGTTGTACGGGGAGCTTCGGACAAAACTCAATATTGACGACCTCTCGCTTGAAGAACTTGTTGCAACTGCCGTTGCACTGCGTGAGAAATTCTGGAAAGCAGGCGGATGTCTCTCAAAGACATCGTACCCATACGGTTATGCCTCCCGCGTTCTTTTGGAGTCGGCCCGCCAAGAGCAGCCCGAAGACATGACCGTAACGGATGAGCTTGCCGAGACAATTCAATCAATCGAAGTTTTAATGACGTTCGAGCAGCTTCGGGCGAGAAAAACGAGAAACATTTCGTTCCTAAATGCTCTGACCGAGCTGCGCTCAGCGCAATTTGAGCAAATAAAACGGGAACTCCAAGAAGGAAGGACGCCCACCTGGGAGGATTTCGTCCGCGTCAATGACCTTGCCATTCTTTTGGGTTTCGCTAAAGACTACCAGTCTGCTGAAAGAGGCGCGGTTTGGCTGCTCGATGGAGCAGATGCGGGCGGATGGACGGCGTATATGCAGCCATTGAAAGACATGCAGCGTTGCTTTGGTCAAGGTGAACCCTACAACTATAATATCCAGTTGGCAACGAGGCCTGAGCTTTCCGTGGAAATATTCCGATACGGCCGACGTCTGCCCTCCTTCAAAGGGCCGAGGGAACGCGGGGTGACGCCTGTTCATCTTTTGCACTCAAAGCCCACCTGGCACGGGCAATAGACTTGTTCCAAGTCCCCCACGCCACGTTTATTTAAGACGGCGAGGACGTGATCATATCAAGGGTTGCGAAATCACAGGTTGGGCGGTCTTTGCTCGGCCTTTTTTGTATTCAGGCGTTGAGTTGGCGGACGAACATAGTGCATTCTCGGTCGCACGGCTCGATATTATCTGAAAACTCCGAACGGGTGCAGTTTTACCGGTCAGGGGCAATAATCGTCTCGACGTGCTTTATGAATGCCTCGGCCCGGGGAATCAAGGGACGGACTCCAGATTCTTCGAAATGAATGAAATCCAGGTAGTCGCTTTCCTGTCGTCTTTCGAAAAGGTCGTTGTAAATCTGAGCCATCTCTTTGGCGACTCTGCCGGTCTTGACGTAATGTTGATTGAAAAAGCTGCGTACCCCTGTGTGTTTGGAAGAAGATAAGCCGCTCTGTATCAGCAGGGCTGAGACGGCATAAAAGCAGGCATAATACAGACGGTTCACACAGGTATTCCACCGAGAGGCCTCGGCCAGGATTCGAGCATCTTCAAGTGATTCGTAAGCTCTTTGCAGCCTGTAATTAATCAAATCGCTCTTCGGATTGCTCACAGGACGATCCCTTCGCGTTCGACGTTTTCATGAAACGGCATGGCCTTATAGAGGGGGCTGTCCCATTCCTTTCGGCTCCGCACGATGCAGCTAATAACTTCTCCGCATTCCCATTCAACATTGTAGAGTCGATGACGAATAGCATCTATGCGTTCCTGGTCGACGCTGCCATGCAACAGAACAAGAAAGTCCCAATCAGATTCAGGCCCGGGCTCTCCGCGAGTTCGAGAACCATAAATTATGATATCAGCATCAGGCTCAATTTCGAGAATGGTTTGTTTGACCTGCTCCAGTAATTGTTCTCGATTCATTTCAATCCGGACCCTACGTATCTCTTAATTATTCGAACAAATCTTCTATGCCAGCCTGCCTATAACCTTACAGCCATTTTCCAGCTTTGTCCACAACTTTCGCAGTTTCAACAATCCGCTGATAATCAATCGGTTATTCGGCGGACGAGTGCGGCGAACTGTCGGCCGCGGTGCTCGTAGTTTTCGAACATGTCGTAGCTGGCGCAGGCGGGGCTTAACAGGACGACGTCACCGGGGGCGGCAAGTTGGCGCGCACGCTCGACGGCTTCGGCCAATGAGTTGACAATCTTGATCTCCCTCGCTGGTCGCTCGTCGCTGGTAGCTCGCAAGGACGAGCGTATTGAGGCGGCGATTTTTTCGGCGGTTTGGCCCATCAGGATGGCGGCCCTGGCCTTTTGAGCTATTCTTTCGCCTAAGTCATCGAATGGAATGCGCTTGTCGTATCCGCCGGCAATTATGATTTCCGGTTCATCGAAGGCCTCCAGTGCGGTAATCGCTCCTTCGGGTGTGGTGGCCTTCGAATCGTTATACCAGCGGACGCCCTTTATTTCGGCCACCAGTTCCAGCCGATGGGGCAGGGCCTTGAAATCGGGCAGGCACGCCTTGATGGATTCATCATCAACGCCGAAATGCCGGGCAACGGCGAGTGCCGCGGCAAGGTTGGAAAGATTGGCCCGGCCGGGAAGGCGAAACTGGCTGCGAATATCATCGCCCACGTCGGCGGGCGAGAACCTGATGCAGACTCGGCCTTGCTCTTTGCTGTATTTGTCGAACCACTCAGAGGCGATTTTGTCTTCGGCATTGAAGATGGAAACGGCAGGGGGGCCCCAATCGTTTTGTTGAAACTTGAAGATGTTCTCTTTGGCGGCGCAGTAGGCTTCGAATGTGCCGTAGCGGTCGAGATGGTTCGGCGTGAGGTTTGTCAGCAGTGCCACGTGCGGGGCTTTTCGGATTTGCGCCAACTGCTCAATCTGGAAGCTGGACAGTTCGAGCACGATCAAATCATCCGGTGCGATTTCGTCCAGTATGGTCAGCAACGGCTCATTGCCGATGTTGCCGCTGAGGTGGACTCTTTCGTGACTCGTGACTCGTGACCGGTGACCCGTACTTTTTGGAGTAGCTGCTCTGAGCAGGTGGGCGGTGAGTGCGGCGGTTGTGCTTTTGCCGTTGGCGCCTGTTATGCCGATTATTGTTGCCGGGCACAGCTCAAAGAAGATACCTATTTGGGATGCGATGGGTTTATTGCGCTGTTTGGCAATTTGGAGGAACTCATTGTCCGGTGGAACGGCGGGATTTGCTATGACAATATCGGCCTGCTCGAAGTCGCTTGCAATGTGGCCGCCGAGGTGAAATTCGATGTTGGGGAATTCTTTGAGCCGACTAATGGAATCACTTAGCTGCTCGGCGTTTGCTAAATCGGTTACGGTGACCTTGGCGCCGGCCCGGCAGGCAAACTGAGCGGTATCAAGTCCGCCGCCGAAGCGCCCCAGCCCCATTACGAGGACTTGCCTGCCCGTGAAGAGGTCTCTGTTCATAACAGCGTTTGCATTGCTTTTGCCAGGTCGACCTTTGCGTCGATGACGGCCTGCTCGATGCATCTTTTCCAGTCGTCGCCGCACTGGCCCTTGTACTCCGGCTTTTCATAGGCGTAGATTATCGAGCGTGAGGCGTTAATCAGCGCGCCGGAGCCGTCGGGCTTGCAGAACCTGATGCAGTCGGATGCGGAGGCGCCCTGCGAGCCGTAGCCGGGGACGAGAAACCACAGCTTGTCATACTCTTTGCGCAGCGCGGTGGTAACTTCGGGGGCGGTTCCTGCGACGACCATCCCGACGTTGCTGTAGCCGCTCTGTCCGATTCTCTCCGGCTGGTTTGCGAGTTCTGCCACAATCTCGGCCAGCTTCTCATACATCTTTTTGCCGTCGGCGTCGGTGAAGTCCTGAATCGCCGCGGCCGATGGGTTGCTTGCGCGGACCCAGACGAAGACGCCTTTTCCCTGCTCGTTTGCAACATCGGCAAAAGGCTGAATGCCGTCGAGCCCGGCAAAGCCGTTGATTGTGATGGCGTCGGGGGCGAGTGTATCTTCGAGGCCGGACAATTCCGGGTTCACCAGATGCGCGGCTGCGTAAAGCTCGGCGGTGTGGCCTATGTCGCCGCGTTTGATGTCGCCGATTATCTCCAGACCAAGCTCGTTGGCTTCCGAAATAAGGGCGTAATAAGTCTCAATTCCTTCCCAGAAATATTTTTCGAAAAATGCGATATTTATCTTCACCGCGGCGACCATGGGGGCGACGATACGCATGGTCTGCGTGCAAAAATCGAAGATGGCATCCACCGCCGCGGCCGCATCGAACTCGTCGTTCATGTCCCGATGGCTGGTTATCACCGACGGCAGCCGGTTGTAAATCGGGTCCAAACCCACAATCAAAGGCGTTTTTTTACTCTTGACCGCGTCACACAGGCGGTCGGCAAAGTGGCTCGCCATGCATTATTTCCTTTCTTTCAAACACAGTCTGACCGGCGGCTTACATAAAAGGCTTTTTGCCGGATTCGCCAACCACTATAATCTCATGCATGGTCGATAGCAAGACAGAAATTACGTGGCGTGAAGTTTGGAAAAGGATAAAGTGGCGCTTCGGCGACAAGCGCAACCGAAGGAAGCTCTACTGGCTGCTGTTTCATCTGGCGGCGGTGGTGATCTTGCTGGGCCTGCTGCTGTACACACCGGGGCGGTACAAGCCGGTGGCACAAGCCAACAGCAGGAATATGAGCAAATACCTGACGCACGAATTGGCGCCGACATTCTATAACGGCGCGCAGAAGGGCAGGCCGTTCGACCTGCCCGTCACGCAGGAAGGAATAAATGATATTATCGCACACTCGGGGTGGCCGAGGCAGTACGGCGAGACAAGCTTCTGCGAGCCGGCGGTGCTGTTCGAGCCGGACGGCATCGTGCTGATGGGGACCGTGGATATGCGAGGGGTGGAATTTGTCGTAACGATTGTGCTGGAGCCGCAGCTTAATGATATGGGCCTGCTGAATCTGCGGGTGGGCAAGGTAAAGGTCGGGGCGATGAATGTGACATTTCCGGCGAGAATCATAGCCAAAAGGATGTACGAGCAGCGGGTAGGCGCCGCACCGGTTGATTTTCGGGATATTCGCACGCAGATTGCGGCCTCGCTTCTGAACGACGAGCCGTTCGAGCCTGTCTTCAAGGCGGAGGATAAATATGTTCGCCTCGAAAAGATAACGCTCGAAAAGGAAAAACTCACGCTCCGCCTGGTCCCCATTTCCGATTAAGGTCATCAGGTCCGAGTTGCAAGGCAAATAAACGCGGGAACACGGAGGGCCTTGCTCTAATCCGCACGCGCCCTCGGCTGACCAGCATACTCATCCGCACCCATGTCCACCCGGCCTCCGTGAATCCTCGCGTTCCCGTCAATATCACTCTCGCCCGGTTCGCTCGCAAAGTCCGGCGCGCCCGTATTGATACACGGTGAGTCAGGTCTGAGATGATAATCGTTTGCATCCGGGTCGGCGAACCGCGGATCGTCAGATATGTTGCCGGCCCCATCGGCGCCTCCGCGAACACAACTGTAGGTGGGCGAGGTGGACCTGCCCAGCTCTGCGGGCAGGTTGCCCCAGATCACACAATTGCGGATCGAACGACTGCTGCACCGGTGCATCCCTGCACCTGCGTTGCCTGCGTTTGACGCTATCGTGCAGTTGATTATTTCTCCCTGCATTTCATGCAGGCCGCTGCCTCCGTCCTTGTCGGCCCGGTTTCTGGCGATCAGGCAGTTACGGACGGTGCCGTTGCAGCCGCACAGTCCGCCCCCGTAGTCGGCCGAGTTGTCGGTAATGATGCAGTTGAGCACGGCGGCGTCGCAGTCGTACAGCCCGCCTCCCTTCTCGGCCCGGTTGCCGGTGATGATGCAGTTGCGAATCGGGCCGCCGTTGCAGCGGTATATCCCTCCGCCTTTTTCGGCAGAGTTGCCGGTTATGATACAATTGGTAATAGTCGGACCGGCAAAGGCGCAGTATATCCCGCCGCCCTTTACCGCATTTCCATTTGTGATCGTCAGGCCGTCAAGCAGGGATACCGTCCTTTCGCCATTCATGAAGTTTACCACGCTGCCGGCGCCGCCCCCGTCGATGATGGTGGCCGCAACAATGTCACGATTATTCGGGTCAGTGCTGCGGAGGGTAACTGCCTTGCCTAAGAAACTGATGTTCTCGTGGTATCTGCCGGGTGCGACGACCACCGTGTCTCCATCATCACTTGCCGCAATGGCCGCCTGAATGGTCCCGTACTCCTCTGGAACCAAACGTGTAGTCGCCGCATCCGTTGGAAGCTCGGCCGAGACGGGAGTTTGCCTGATAACTTCGCTGTCGGATTTCGCCAAGGTCTTGAGGACTTCAACGTCCCACACCAGTGCAGTGCCGTCCTGGCTTGCGGATACAAGAAACCTGCCGTCCGGGCTGAACGTCAAAGCGCCTACTCGGCCGCGCCAGGTTCCGCTTGGATACTTGAACCTGTTTTGGGC
The DNA here is from genome assembly GCA_035527845.1 of Sedimentisphaerales bacterium. Taxonomy (GTDB): domain Bacteria; phylum Planctomycetota; class Phycisphaerae; order Sedimentisphaerales; family Anaerobacaceae; genus JAUWKC01. The sequence continues at coordinate 37,857 of DATKZT010000005.1, forward strand.
CCGCCATCCGTGCCCCGCCCGCATGATGATTGGCTGGTCCATTGACCCCGACACGTCCCACAGATAGACCTTGCCGTCATCGGCGCCCGAGGCCAAAATCCTGCCGTCCGGGGAAAATGCTACCGAGAAAACAGCGTATGGATGATTAAGAGTCGCTAACTGCCTGCCGGCCTTCACATCCCACAGACGGACCGCGTTGCTGCACGTCGGCGGCGACGAGGAGCCTCTGCGGCCGTCCGCGAACAAGGCGCGAAGTACGCCATGTCCCGATGCGAGCAGTCGCCCGTCGCTGGAAAACGCCAGCGAGGAAAGGGCATCGCCCCCTGTTTCGAGTCTCGCCAGCTCTTCCCCGGTGGCTGTGTCCAAAAGTATGATGGGAGTATAAGGGCCTTTGTGTGTGCCACTCTCATCCACGATGGTCCTGGCGCCGTCGCTTGCGAACGCCAGAATCCTGCTGTCGGGCGAAAACACCATAAGGTCCACGTCGCGACCACTTAAGTCGAACTTGTGAATTTCCCTGCCGATGGTTACATCCCACAGACGAAGCACTACTTTTCTGTCCACCGTTGCCAGGGTCTTGCCGTCGGCCGCGAAGGCAATGTGGTCAATCCAGTCTTGATGTCCGCGAAGCGTATGGACGACCTTTCCGGTTGCTATGTCTTGGATTATTACCGAATGGTCCTGTGTCCTCGAGGCCAGCATCTGGCCGTCGGGCGAGAGGGCGCCTTCGCTGCCTTCGAGCATCCGCCGATTGACGCCGGTCGCCGCGTCCCAGACGCAGACCATACCATCTTCACCTGTCGTCGTGACCGTTTGCGAATCCGCCGAAAACACAGCACCTTGCACGTCTCGGCAATGGCTTCTGGCCCTGACGATTTCGTCGCCTGTCGCCGTATCCCACAGAAGGACCCTGCCCCGAGGATCCCCCGAAGCCAGTATCTTGCCGTCCGGAGAAAACGCCAGCGACTGTACGTGTATTCCTTCATGTTTGGATTCTCTGCCCGTCTCCAGGTTTATGATGCGCATCGCTCCTGCTGAATATGCGCAAGCCAGCAGCCTGCCGTCCGGGCTAAAGATGATGGTCTCACAACGCTTCAACTCCGCTTCAATGGCCGGAAATTCGAGCATGCTCTCGCCGGATTCCACGTTGCGGACGCGGATTGTGCCGTCCTGATTTGCCTCCGCGATGACCTTGCCGTCCGGCGAAACGGCTGACGAGGAGTCTCTTTTGCCCTTAATGCTCCGTATCTCTTCCCATGTGCCGACATTCCAAAACCGGACCTCGCATCCTTTATCTCCCGAACTTATGGAGATCATTGTCTTGCCGTCCTCCGTGAACGACAGCCGCCCGCCCCAATCTGCATCTTCCCCGATAGTACGCAGCCTCATGCCCGTGGCCGCCTCCCAGACCACAAGCCCCTTGCGCGTCAGGGCCGCTACCATGGCCGAATCTGCCGAGAAGGCCAACGCTTGCATGCTCTCATCATATTGAAGTATCCTCAACAGGGTCCCCGTTGCCAGGTCCCAGAGCACTACATGGCCGTGGCTTCGGCTGCCCGTTGCCAGCAGCTTCCCATCCGGCGAAAAGGCCGCCGTACTGGCTGCATAATGGCCGACAAGATCATGAAGCATCTCGCCGCTGATGGCATCCCAGACCGCAACTGCACCCTTGCCCACCGATGCGATCATACTGCCGTCCGATGAAAATACGATCGACTCCACCTCTCCCGGATAGCGCAGCCGCTGTGTTCCAAGTCTTGCAATAGCCCCTCGCGGCAGCGGATCACCATAGAAATCCACACGCCCCTTCATAGAAGCCTCGGTTTTCACCGTCCTGTCTGCCGCAGCCGGCAGGACGGTGCCGCCGATAATCAACACAACCAATCCAATCCAGATGCTTTTCGGACTCTCCTGTGCGTTCATTGCCTGCTCCTTAATGCTCGCTGAGTCATAACAATCTCTCTGCTACCATTATGACGCAGAGCCGCACACAAAGGTTGACATCAATCTTCTCAAATTACCGGGCAATAGCGAGAATTGCGTCTCTGATCAACAAAAATCAGCAAAAATGCCGCCCGTCGCCGGAAAACGTGCTCCGGCCCAATAAACACGAGTAAGAACTTTTCCGAAGGCCGCAAGACTGTTTTCTGCCGGTTTTCGCCGCGTGAAGCTTTTTTTTGCCCGCCAACCGTGATTTGCCGCTAAGTCAGGCCTGAGAATTGCAGAAATTTACTAAAAAAGTTATTGCTCTTGTCGCTTATGACGATTATTATGTTTGGTTTAGCTGTAAGGATTAACGGCTGCCAGAGCCGAATTTGAGGTGCTGGAAATGACTATTACAGGATTGGCTAACCGTGCAGAGTAGAGGGAAACAATACCTGTACGGCTGCATTTTTGGGCAATTGGTGGCCTTAGAAACGTTGGTTCTGCTTCAGCGAGGTAAGAAGCATGAGGTTTTGGCTGGTTTCCCGCGGCGCGGCGAATCGCACCGTCGGGGGCCGACCGGGGGGCGGCTGATGTGAAGTAAAGACGGGATATGACCTCTGCTCCGTTTTGGACGTTGAAGTGGAAACTGCCGAGGTTTCCACTTTTTTTTGCCCGAAGCAGGCCATGATGCTGAGTTAGTTAGAGAGCTACTGATGAATCAGGAATTATTGAGAATCGTCGACAGTATCGCACGCGACAAGAATATCGACAGAGAGTCCATATTCGCAGACCTCGAAGAGGCGATGGTCTCGGCGGCGAGGAAGTATTTCGGCGATCCCGAGAGCAACGTTGTGGTAAGTATCGACCGCGAGACGGGCAAGGTAACCGCTTTCAAGGACGACGTGCAGATCGACATCAGGCGCCTGGGGCGAATCCCCGCACAGACGGCCAAGCAGGTCATGATCCAGAGAATAAGGGCCGACGAAAGGGACAGCATATATGCGGAGTTCATTCAGCGAAAAGGTGAAATCATAAGCGGCACGGTGGTCCGGTACGAGAGCGGGACGCTGATTGTCGATCTGAACCATCGGACCGAGGGCTTTATGGCCAAGAACGAACAGATAGCGGGCCAGACCCACCGGCCCGGCGAGAGGATCCGGTGTCTGATTCTTGATGTGAAGGAGATCAGCAACCAGATAAAGATTATGCTCTCGCGGACGCATCCTGATTTTATCCGCCGATTGTTCGAGGTGGAAGTGCCGGAGATTTCTGAGAACATCGTCGAAATCCGGGTCCTGGCCCGTGAAGCCGGCTACCGAACCAAAGTCGCGGTCGCCTCGCTTGACGACAAAGTGGATCCTGTCGGGGCCTGCGTAGGCGTGCGCGGAAGCAGAATAAAGAACATAGTCGAAGAGCTCGGCGGCGAGAAAATAGATATCGTGCGCTGGAATGACTCCTCGCAAGTTCTTATTACCAATGCCCTGATGCCGGCCAAGGTAAGTGAAATCGCCTTATGCTTTGAGCTGGGAAGAGCGACTGTGGTCGTTGATGAGGACCAGCTCAGCCTTGCCATCGGCAAGCATGGCCAGAACGTGCGACTGGCCGCAAGACTCACAGGCTGGGACATAGACATACTGACGCCGGAGGAATACAACCAGGGTATTGAACAATTGGCAAGCTGCGTCAAGGGCCTTGAGGGGGCGGATGATACACTGGTTGACAAGCTGATAGCCCTCGGCGTCATATCGGTCTTGGATTTGGAGGATGTCGGGCCGGCCCCCCTGATCGAGGAACTGGGTTTCGAACCCGCTTTAGCCGAGCATTTTGTCGCGGCAGCGGCAGATGAAGCAAAACGTATTGCTGCCGAGTCAAAGAAGAAACAGGCCGAGAACCTCCTCCAGCAACAGACAAAAACCGTGAAGGACGAACCGTAGGGCGTAGTACCCGCAAGAAGACAGGGTTTGCTCAAAACCCCAAAACCGGAAATCTGAAGTTTTGTTTTATGGCTGCCACAAGGGTTTACATTCTGGCGCGTGAGCTTGATGTGAAAAGCGCGGCAATTGTGGAAAAATGCCAGGCCGAGGGTCTGGACGTGAATAACCACATGTCTGTGATATCGGCCGGCCTGGCGGCGACAATCCGAGAATGGTTCAGTGAGGGGGAGAATATCACCACTGTCGAAACCGCCAAGAAGGTGGACCTGAAGAAGGTGAAAATCAAAAAGACGCCAGAGCCGAAAAAGCCGGCAGAAAAGGCAAAAGCGAAGAAGCCAAGGAAGACGGTGACAGAGACAGAGAAGGAACCGGCCGCAACGGCGGTAATTGAGCCTGCCGAGCCGACGACTGAAGCATGTGTTGTGGTCGTAGAAGAACCTACACAAAAGGAACCCGAGCCGATATTGCCGGCAGGCCCGATTATGGAGAAACCAGAGCCGGCGCGGCTCAGCGGCCCCCAAGTGGTTCGGGTCGAAGCGCCGGAACCTTTAACACGTCCAAGGCCAAGGGCCAGATACAATGAGCCTGCGACTGACCCCCTGATGTACAGCGAACTTGAGCAGGAAGATTTGACCCTGGCTCCCTCTTCCGAGAAGGGACGACTGCCAAAGCGATACAAGGAAAGAACGCACGGCCGTCGGCGGGCAGAGCTGGAAGCGGAGGCCCCAAAAAAATTGAGGGTCAGCAAATGGCGACAGAGAGATATTGAAGAAAGGCAGGCCCGGCTTGAAGCGGCCGGCGGTGAGGGCCTGCGATTGAGACCGGTTCGCAAGATTGCGGCCAAAGCTCATTCAGAAGTGATCGCCCCCATCAGGCCGAAAAAAGCTGTCATGAGCGAGCCCATAACGGTAAAGGGTTTGTCCGCAGCTTTGGCAGTCAAAGCAACGGATATTGTCAGCGCACTTATGCAACAAGGCGTCATGGCTACCGCCAATCAAACGATAAACAGTTATGCCGCAGAACTGGTGGCTCTGGAGTTCGGCGCCGAACTTGTCGTAGAACACAAGAGTCGGCTGGAAGACCAGATACGAGCGGACTTTGAGCAGCGGGAGAGAAGAAACCTGAATAGACGTTCGGTGGTGGCTACGATGCTGGGGCACGTTGATCATGGTAAGACCAGTTTGCTGGACAGAATCCGGTCAACTCAGGTCACCGCTGGTGAAGCAGGAGGCATAACTCAGCACATCGGCGCCTACCAGGTCACCCGCAACAATAGTAAGGTGACGTTCCTCGACACGCCGGGCCATGAGGCTTTTACCGCGATGCGGGCCCGAGGGGCCAATATGACCGACGTGGCGGTGCTGGTGGTGGCTGCCGACGACGGCGTGATGCCCCAAACCGTCGAGGCGATAGCCCACAGCAGGGCGGCAAAGGTACCGATAATTGTGGCGTTGAACAAAATGGACCTGCCAGGATGTGACATCAATCGCATCTACTCGCAATTGTCTGAGCAGGGGCTGACACCGACCGATTGGGGAGGGGACACTGAGGTTGTGAAAACCAGTGCCGTTACAGGAGAGGGCATAGACAATTTGCTCGAACATCTTGATTACGTGGCGGAGCTGCTTGAACTCAGAGCTGATGACAGTATCCCGGCCACCGGATGGGTGGTCGAAGCGAAGATGTCCGCCAAGCGGGGAGCGGTGGCGACGCTGTTGATCAAGGAGGGTCGGCTGAGCAAGAGCGACGTGGTCTTGGCCGGCAGCGCCTATGGCAGAGTGAAGACTCTGAAAGACAGCTTCAGCAAAAGCATAAGAACGGCCGCCAGTTCAACACCGGTGGAGATAACCGGCTTGAGCGGAGTACCACAGGCGGGCGACAGATTCTACTGTCTCGATGACCTTAACCGAGCCAAGGCCGCCGCAGAGGAAAGTCGGATGTACTCCAGAGAAAGTTCGCTGGCGCAGCGGGCACAAGTTACTCTGGAGAATCTGTTCAGCCAAATCGAAGCCGGCAACGTGAAGGAGCTGAACCTTATCATCCGCGCTGATGTGCAGGGTTCGGTGGACGTATTGACAAAATACCTGTCTGAGCTGAGTACCGACGAAGTCAAGATCAGGATTTTGCACGCGGCGCCGGGCGGAATAACGGAGGGCGACGTGGTGCTTGCTGAGGCGTCGAACGCCATTATCATCGGTTTTAACGTCGTCGCCGATGAACATGTGGCCAGGGCTGCCGAGGCAGGGTCAGTAGATATAAGGCTTTACAGTATAATCTATCGCATAACCGAAGATTTGAAGAAGTCGATGGCCGGTCTGCTGGAACCGCAAGAGAAGGAGAAAACGGTTGGGCGAGCCGTGGTAAGAAAAACCTTTAAGGTTTCGAGAGTTGGAACCGTGGCCGGCTGTTATGTCAACAGCGGGCTGGTGACCAAGAATGCCAAGGTGCGGCTGATACGCGACAATGTTGTTATCCGCGATAACTTCACTATAGAATCTCTGAAGCACTTCAAAGACGATGTCCGCGAGGTCAAGACGGGGCTGGAGTGCGGCATCAAAATAGCAAAGTTCGATGATATCAAGGTCGACGACGTCTTTGACTTCTATGAAATGGTCAAGGTAGAAAGAACCCTTTAGGCGCATCCTGCCGACCGATCGGCCGGCAGGGCGCAAAGGGCCAAGACGCAGGGTGATTATGCCGACGAGAAGGCAGGAAAAAGTAGCCCGTATGGTGAAAGAAGTGGTCAGCTATGCTGTCACCAATCATCTCAACGACCCTCGTATCCAGGGGTTTGTAAGCGTCACGAGAGTCGAGATGTCGCGTGACTTGCGCACCGCGGACGTGTACCTGAGCATCTTTACGAGAGACCCCCTTCTGCAGGAAGGTGGTGAGGCAGCGTCCGCAAAAACGCAGACCGAGCAAAACAAGACTTTTGCGGCCATTACACATGCAAAGAGCAAGATACAATCACTGCTGGCGGACAGATTACGATGCAAATTCTGTCCGGTATTGCGTTTTCATACGGATGAGAGGTTCAAGAAGACGCTTGAAACCATGCAATTAATTGAGAAGGCCGCCAGCGAGCTGAAGCAGAAAGATGTCACGGAAGGAGAACAGCGATAATGGTCGTCGTCTGAGTTGGTTGAGACAAAGCATTGGCCGGGTCTTTTATGAAGAACAGTAGAGAATATTCTCAAAAACTACGGAAGCTGTACCGCTCACTGAAGAGCAAACACCCGAAACCGCAGCCTGCTGCTTACGAGGAGCCGGTGGATGCACTTGTTTGCGGCATCTTGAGCGAAAAAATAAGTGAGACGGGGGCCCGATCGGCGATAAAGAGATTTGTGGACCATTTCATTGATTGGAATGATTTGCGCGTCTCGCGAACAGAAGAAATCGTCGAACTGTTAAGGGGTGATACCACCGTTGCAAGAGATGTGGCCGGGACCCTCATGCGGGCTCTAAAGGCGGTGTTCGAAAAATACAATACGGTCAGCTTGAAAGCCCTGAAGAAAATGGGCAAGAAACCGGCGAGACAGACTCTGGAGAAAATTGAAGGGGTCACCACTTTCGTAACCGACTATTGCATGCTGACGTCTTTGCAGGGTCACGCCATACCACTTACAAAGACGATGCTGGACTATTTGAGAAGCAACGAGCTGGTTCACCCGGATGCTGAAGACCATCAGATAGAGGGTTTCCTGGCGAGACAAATCTCGGCTGAGAACGCGTACGAATTCTACGTTCTTTTGCGGTCGGAAAGCGAGTCACCGGGCGCCCCCACGGACCGAAAGACCCGGTGTAGGGTCAAGGCCGAGACCGCCGGCGAGACGAAGAAAAAAACAACCAAAACGAGAAAGCTGAAAAAATAGAAGCAAAAGAAAGGAACCCTTATTCAATATGTCCCAGGAGATACTCAAATTAGGCATTCCCGCGGGCAGTCTCCAGAAAGCGACGGTCGAGCTTCTGAAGAGAGCCGGTTACCACATTTCGGAGTCAAACAGGGGATATCTTCCACACATAGACGATGAGCAGATCGGGTTGATTCGCCTGCGTGCCCAGGAGATGAGCAGATATGTCGCCGACGGTGTTCTCGACGCGGGTTTCACCGGGTATGACTGGATCATGGAAAATAATTCCCAGGTCGTGGAGGTTTGTGAGCTCGCCTACAGCAAGGCGACGAGCAGGCCTGCAAGATGGGTGCTGGCGGTCCCCTGTGAGTCGAGGGTAACCAGAGCAGAGGAGCTCCAGGGCGGTATCGTCGCCACCGAGCTGGTTAATGTAACCAGGAAGTATTTTGCAGACAAGAATATTGACGTAAAGGTCGAGTTCAGCTGGGGTGCTACCGAGGTAAAGGCGCGCCTGGTAGACGCAATAGTGGAGCTGACCGAAACCGGAGCTTCGCTGCGGGAAAACGACCTGCGGATTATTGATACCGTGATAACGTCCACGACAAGATTCATTGCAAACGAACAAGCCTGGCGGGACAAGTTCAAGAAGTCCAAGATAGAAAACATCGCTATTCTGCTCAATGCCGCAATTGACGCCCGCGACAGAGTAGGTTTGAAAATGAACGTAAACAGGAAGGATTTGGACTCGATATTGAAGGTATTGCCCGCGGAAAAGAGCCCGACCATCTCTGGTTTGGCCGATTCCGATTATGTCGCCGTGGAGGTGGTTATCGAGGACCGCATCGAACGCACTCTGGTTCCGGCCTTGAAACGGGCCGGCGCCTCCGGCATAATCACCTATCCACTCAACAAAGTAATACACTGATGCGAATCGCCTTGGCCATTTCAGCATTTCGGCGAACGGCAACCTCCTCCGCGTATAGACACTTTTACACAGGAAATCGTGCCTTGACCAAGGTCTAAACAGATGACCCGCGAATACCTCGAAGATTTGCATGGTATGTTCAACGCTTCAAATGAGGCTCGATCATTATTCGAGAGAGTTGCCGGGGCGCCTGCGCGGAGCCGGCAGGATGTCCTGACGGATATGGAAAAGTTGAGAAAAACTGTAGGATTGACATACACGCTGCTGGCCCTGTATCGTCAGCAGGTCAACAGTGGATTCGTATTGGCCGACCCTCTCAAAACCGAGGGAAAGCACAGCAAGGAATTCTTTGATCCTGATACCGGGATAACTTTCCGCCTGCAATGGAATCCGCTTCGGGAGCTGAGAAAAGACCACGCACTTCTCGTCGAACGTAACGTCGTCGCCGAGAATGTGGACGAGACCAGACTCATAAACAGAAGGGGGGACGGCAAGGCCTGCTATCTGTGCAAGACCAACATTGACGTGCAAAATCCAGGTGAGATTCTTTTCGAAATCGACCTGGCGGGCGAGAAGTTCTACGCGGGGGCCAATTTCGCTTATATGGCGAACAACCATTTCACGATAATGAACGCCGAGCATTGCCCTCAAAGGTATCGCAAGGAAACTCCCACAGTGCTAAACGACTTTGTTTGCAAGACAGAGGGATATTTCCGCGCGATATTCAACGGCAGAGCAGGGGCTTCCATTGAATGGCATGAGCATATCCAGGCAACCACCGAGCATTTTCCGATTGAGCAGATAAGGATTGATGGCAAGCATGTTGTACACGAGAGCAAAGAGATAAGAATTTCACATCCGTTTTACTACATTCCGGTCTGGGTAATCGAGGGACGGAACAAGGGAAGTGTCGAGCTTGTCACAGACAGGATCGTCGAAATCTGGCAGGAGCTGAATCAAAACGACCACACAGAGAATATTATCGCCGCCGGATCAGGGGCTCGATACCGAACATTTGTAATACTGAGGGACCGAAACAAGCTTGCTGCAAGTAAGTCCGGAAAGAAGGGGGCCATGGCGGCTTTCGAGACAGGAGGAAACATTATACTGTCTTGTTCGGCTGGCTCTCGCCGGAACGAATTAGACGAGAAACACACCTTCGATAATGCAGGTCTCGATACAGTCAAACAACTTCTAAAAGAAATTTCTCCCGACAGGCGGAGCTGTCTGCATTTGTTGGACAAGGTTAGTGCAAACATTTGTGCCTGATGTAACACAGAGGGCTCAAGACGCAGGCAAGTCAACGGTAGCTGCCGGTGCGATGGGGAAAGCATACCCCTCGCACCATACAAGGTTTGTTACTCGCTCCGAGGCGAAGTGAGATACTTGAATTCGAAGAAGAAGCCGTCACTGCGGCTAACCCCATAGAAAGCGGACACGCCGAAATACTTGCGCACGGCCTCAAAGTCAGGCAAAAGACCAAAATTGAACAAATCAAGTCCCTCCTGAGAAAATATCAGGCTAAGACTCGAGTCCAGCCCGACACCCAGGTAGCCGGTCGAACCGGCAGCGCCGCTCTTGCCGCTTTCTTTCAGCATTCGCCAGGAAAGCTCGCCTGAGGCCTCATTGTCCTCAAAACTTGCCAGTCCCGCCCTCCCGGGAATCGCTGATTTGGCCGCGGCGAACCACTTCGCTGAATCCACCGACGCAGCTCCAGCACTGTTTAGAGCGCGAATCGCCGCTTCCACGGCGGACTCTACTCCGACGATTAGATGAGTGTCAGTAACCGTGAATGCCAATGTTGACCCCTGCGGCGCCTTCTGCTCAACAGGACCCTGCATCGGCGCGACTCGGGGGCGCAGAAACGGCGCCGCAGGCAGCGCCACGTGATAAATGGTATGGCCCAGAAGTTCGCGCCTCGCATCAGGTTTGTTCGGAGCAATTACTTTGCTGTGTAACAGCGACAGAGATTTCTCAAGGGGCTTGCGGCTGTTCACCGCCAAAGCAAAGACCGACTCTGTCGGTTTGACGCCGACATAAAAGGGCTTGTTTATGCTTTGAGCAATTACTATTTGCGAGCCTAAGTGGTCAATAATGTCCTCCTTTATCCTTAATCCAGGCTCGTCCGGCGAGCTCGATGTTGCAAGTGGCGTATACATCCACGCGGCAGCCTGAGGCGAGAAGCTCCCGAGTATGTTGGCGAGCTCCTCATAGGCCTTTCGAACGTTCAAATTGAAAAACACGAGCGAACAGGTTGTCGGAGCCACGAATCGTGGAACTCCAAATGTCCCCGGCTCCGGCTCCAGCATTTTACAGGCGCCTCTTTTGGCGCCGTTAATCTTAAGCAATGTCTTTGCGCTGCAGGAAATGCCGGGCTCCCGGCTGAACCCGACGCAGCCGGACAGACACGTTACATTATCGAGCCCCAGGTTCCCGGTCATTGTTCTTGTCTGACCGCCAGCATCTCCAGCAATAATTGACCTGATTATCTGGTTTATATTGACGTAGAAATCAACGTCGTGGTATGGCCCGACCGCCCGCACGCCGGCCGTGTATTCGGCGTCGTCGGCAAGCGTCGGGCTCGTCGCCCCTTTGATATGCGCAAGCAGGAATCTCAGAATGTCGATATTATCACAGACAAGCAGGGCATCATCGAAATAGCAGTAGTGCAGTTTCTCCGGCGGCGGTTGAATGGTATTCGTGGACGGCGGTTTATTCCCTTCGGGTCTGTAACTGCCGGGGCCCGAGGCTTTCTCTGCCGCAACCTCTTTGGTCATCGTCACAATAGTGATGCCGCGATAATCTTCGCTGCTCTTGTGCAACCCGCTTTCAACGGCCTTGTCGACCATTTCGTCCACGGCCTGCCTCACTCTGACAAGCGCACTACCCCACTGAGATATAAGCAATAGATGGGGCTCGTCAATGTTTTTTGCCTGCTCGCTGAGCACCAAGGCCAGGGCCACTCTGCCTTGCGGCAACATGTCGCTGCTGATTATTGCTTCGGCGATCTTGTTGTCCGTTTTCTGCATTTTTTCGCGCCATCTCTTCTTGAGGTCCTCCACAAAGGCGGACATGGCCGGGTCCTTGTACAGCCTGTAGAAGTTAGTTTTGTCAAGCGCCGCTTTCATCCGGCTGAAATTGTCAACATTCAACAGCAGAATGGTCTCGGGCGGTATGAGCTTGGCAGTCTCAGGCAGCACAGTGCTCTGCGCTGAAGCACATTCATCTCCGCAGAAGTACAAGCTCAAAAGCAAAAAACAGAGGACTTTCTTCATCCGTGCGCCTTTCAGTCAAAGCCGGACTATCGGTTCTTGTCTTCAGAGAATCTTGGTTTTTGCTTGTTGCGTCTTCGGTCCGGCTGAAGATACTTGAAACCCGTGTTTGGATTGTCCTTGTCGTATGCGAAGGCGTCACGGTTGTCTATAAAATGCTTTATGTAGTCCACCGGTATGGCGAAGCCGAGTCCTCCAAAGAATATGTATCCCATGTTTGTGACTCCTATGACCTCCCCCGCCAGATTGAACAGGGGGCCGCCTGAATTGCCTGGATTGATGTCTGCGCTTGTCTGAATATAGACAAGGCCTTCAAAGGCCCTGTTCTTTGTGCTGATGACGCCATCCGTGACCGTTCGCTCCAGGCCGAGCGGGTTGCCGATGGCAAAAACCTTTTCGCCGACGTCAATACGGTCAATGTCACCAAGGTAAACGAATTTGAGTTTTGCCCCCTGGACGTCCTCGACCTTCAGCAGCGCCAGGTCCACAAAAGGATTTATGGCTTCTATTTTGACCTTTTTGAATTTCTTCTTCTCAAAACCGTCCGGAGCCTTTTGGAACACTGTAACCTCAATCTTCGTCTCCTTTTCTATAACATGATAGTTGGTTATGAGAAATCCGTCCTCATTTATAAAGAAGCCTGACCCCATCCCTGCCGGACTGGAAACCTTCACCACCGCTTCGGAAAATGCGTCCACGCATTTCTCGATGGTGGTTTTTTTCAGTTTGGATGTATAGTACAAGTGTCCTGCCGGCCGCCAGGATGAGTTCGGCTCTGCGCCCGGCTCAAGAACCTCGGTTTCTTCCGCCGGGGGCACGGATTTACCCGAACCGTACTGCTGCTCGAGTATCTGCTCTCTGGGAATCTTCAGAATGTCTATGCCCACATCTATAACCAGATAAGCCTGCTTATCAACGAGAATATCGCCGGTCAGTTTTTGGCCTTCTTTCAGGACGACGGTGTCGGCAAACACATCACAGAACACGCCGAGGGAAAGAAACGTCAAAGCCGCCGGAATCACAAAAACGACGATACTGCAAGACCTCATACATTACTCCTTAATTGGGGTTCTGCCTGCTCACAGGTATCAGTTAGTAAGCTCAAAAGCCACTGCGCCTGACGCGTCTCATTATATGCGCCGGCATGTTCCAAAGCAATCAGAAAGTGCCGACGTGGTCAAGGTTCTTCCGAGCGAATCACCTTCCGATGTTTGGGCGAAAAGGGGCCAACCGTGAAAAAGTTTGGTTTATCGCTTGTTTTTTTTCGGGAAATGGTGTTTAATTGTTCTTTTCATGGTCATATAGAGACCGCTAACTGAGCATAGAATTTTGTTGAGGTGAAAGAGAGATGGCAGATTTGAAGGCATTAGCTGATGCGGTGGTCAGGGGCGACCAAGGCGGGGCGGTAGAGCTTACCAAGGCGGCATTGAAGGATAGGATGCCGGTCAAGAGTATTCTGGACGAGGGCCTGATAGGGGGAATGGACATTCTGGCGGCTCGCTGGAAGCGCAACGAGGTCTATATACCGGAGGTTCTCATAGCGGCTCGCGCCATGAAGACGGCGATGGAGGTGCTCGAGCCCGAGCTCGCCAAGGCCGGCGTGAAGCCCGTGGGGAAGTTTTTGATAGGAACGGTACAGGGAGACCTGCACGATATCGGCAAGAACCTCGTGGCAATGATGATGAAGGGGGCCGGTTTCCAGGTGACGGACGTCGGCATCGACGTTCCTGCGCAGAAGTTTGTCGATCAGGCGAAGAGTTCGGGCGCGCAGGTTGTGGGGCTGAGCGCACTGCTGACGACCACGATGCCGGCGATGGAAAAGACGCTCAAGGCCCTGAAGGAGGCGGGTGTTGCCGCTAAATTCATGGTCGGCGGGGCGCCGGTAACGCAGGCTTACGCCGACAAGATCGGTGCGGACGCTTATGCGCCGGATGCGGCGACGGCGGTGGACGTCGCCAAGAAGCTGATTGCCTGATAATAGTTTTGGTTGACCAGGCAGCCACAAATATTTATTAGAAACAGCGCAATACGCGCTGTTTTTTTGCGCCCGATATGGTAAAATAGACACTTGGTCGGTTTGGGAAATTGGGAGGGTGAATAGGTCGGGTTTTAGCTGCCGGGCGCGGCGCCGGGTTTGGTATGCGTCCAATAAAGAACGAAAATCTTGGGCGGTTGCTGCTGCAGCTTCGTTTCACTCCTCAGAAGCACCGCCAGAAACAACTGGAAGCGGCAGAAAACCTGCTCAGGATTATCGATGCGGAGAAGGAATACCCATTTGAGTTTGTGTGCTTTCGCATAACGGGCTATCACCCGAAGAACCTCGGAGAGCACGAGCTGATAAGGGGTGAGGAGCTTTCGGAGGACCTGCGGATATTCATCTCCAGGCTCAGCGGTCGACTGGCGCCTCGGATGTCGCAACAACAAGAGAAGGTCTATACTGTCGAGGAGCTGGCGGCACAGTTGAGTGTGTCAACCAAAACAATTGATCGGTGGCGCAGGCGCGGTCTGCTTGCCCGCAAGTTTATTTTTGACGACGGCAGGAAACGTCTTGGTTTCTTTCAATCGGCCGTGGATGAGTTCCTCAACAGGAATCCCGACGTTATCGCCAAGGCGAGCAGTTTCGGCAGACTTACGAACAAAGAAAAGCAACGCATCGTCCGCCGGGCCTGTGCGCTGGCCGCCAAGGGTGGTATGAGCCGGCATCAGGTAATCGCGCGGATAGCCAAAGAGACGCACCGGGCGCACGAGACGATCAGATACACGGTCATGAGCTACGAGATCGCCAATCCCCAGAACCCGGTATTTGGTAAGGCGTTCGGCGCCATACAACCAGGCGAGGCGGCCGAGCTTTACAAGCTCTTCAAGCAGGGCGGCAGCGTCACCGAGCTGATGAGCCGTTTTGCTCGCAGCAAGAGCTCGATATACCGATTGATAAATCTTCAGAGGGCCAAGGCGATTCAGGCCAGGAAGATCGAATTCATAGCGAGCGAGGAGTTTTTTAAGGAGGGCGCAAAAGAGGAGATTCTGGGAAAACCGGTGAGCTGGAAGCGAGCAGACTCGGGCCCGCGGGCGGAACCATTCGAGCTGGCGGGTGATTCGCTGCTTCCGGAGTACATGCAGACATTGAAGAACGCGCCGGTGCTGGATCGGGAGACCGAGCAGGCGATGTTCAGGCGGTATAACTATCTGAAATATCTGGCGTCCGTAACGCGTACGGGTCTGAGTCTTTCGCACGTATCGGGCTTCCGTCTCAAGGAGGTGGAAGGCTATTTGGCGGAGGCCGAAAGTATTAAGCAGATGATTATCGAGGCGAATCTGCGCCTCGTTATCAGCGTGGCCATGAAACACACCACCAGCGGCATGGGCCTCTCGGATTTGGTCAGCGAGGGGAATTTTTCGTTGATGCAGGCGGTGGAGAAATTTGATTACACACGTGGTTTTCGTTTCAGCAGTCTGGCTTCCTGGGCGATAGCAAAGGATTACGCCCGCCGTGCGTCCGATGAGGGGGTAAGGGTCGGCAGGTCGCGCACCGCCTATTTGCGGGACGTCCATCTGGACCTGCGTTCGAGAGGGGGCGCAGACGTCGCGGCGGTTGAACGGGCCAGGCAGAGTCTGACACAGGTGATAAAGGAGGATCTGAACGAGCGGGAGGAATATATCATTTTGAATCACTTCGGCCTGCTGGGCTCGCCGGTCAAAAAGACGAAAAAGACCCTGGCGGCAATCGGCGAGGACTTGGGAATAAGCAAAGAAAGGGTCCGCCAGATTGAGCTGGTAGCACTTCAGAAGCTCCGCCACAGCCTCAGCGCCGAGCAGTTCGAGCTGCTCACCGGCTAATTGCCAAAATAATGGTCCTTGCCCGAAACCTCCCCAACCCCGCGACCTCCCTCCCAATAATCAATACTTGTCCGCCTCCGGCGGATTCGACATTCCTTGTTCGATATTCGATATTCGCTTCTAAACCCCCTTGTTTACCCGCCCTTTACCCGCTGCTTGCCCGCCTCCGGAGGGTTTACCCGCCGCAGGCGGGTCCTTCTCGTCCGCCGCTTGCCCGCCTCGCTTTTTGGTGGGTTTACCCGCCGCGTCTTTTGGCGGGCTCACAACGCCAGCACGGCTTAGCCGTCGCCGATACGGCGACGCAATACCCTAATATCCTCGCCCCCCTTCCCCCCGCAAGCCCCCAAGCTCCGTCCCCCAACCCCATGATTTCCCCCAGTTTTTGCCACTTTCCATATTGCAAATTATCACGCAGGCTTTATACTAACTCCCATGGTGAGGAAATCCATATCCGAATCCGGGAAGACTCCACCGGCTGGCAAGCCATCCGTCCTCGTCGATACGCGCGTCATCTATTGTGGCGACAACCTCGACCAGCTAAAGAAATTTCCTGATCACTGCGTGGATCTTATTTATATCGACCCACCCTTCAATTCCAACCGAAACTACGAGGTCTTCTGGGGCGAAACAAAGGAAAAACGCTCCTTCGAAGACCGCCACGCCTCCACCCACGCCTACATCGAATTCATGCGCCCAAGGTGCGTCGAGCTCCACCGCGTCCTAAGAAAAACCGGCTCCTTCTACTTCCACTGCGACTGGCACGCATCACACTATGTCAAAATTATGCTCGACCAGATCTTTAGTGAAAACCAGTTTCAGAATGAAATCATATGGAAGCGAACAACATCACACAATGACCCCGGTAAATACGGCAACATCCATGATAGCATATTTTTCTACGCCAAAGGGAAAAACTGGGCGTGGAACAAAATCTATCAGGCATACTCCGAAGATTTTATCGAACGATTTAAGCGCACTGATCCGGACGGCCGTCGCTGGTATGACGATAATATAACCGGCGCCGGTGAAACAAAGGGGGATTACGAATGGAAAGGCATGAAACCCCCATCAGGAAGACATTGGGGGTACCACAAGGAAACGATGACGCGTTTTGAGGCAGAGGGCCGGATATTTTACACCAGAAGTGGAATGCCCCGACTCAAACGATATCTGGATGAAGCCAAAGGCGTTCCGCTTCAATCCCTATGGACTGATATTTCTCCCATAAACTCCCAGGCCACCGAGCGTCTTGGCTATCCGACACAAAAGCCACTGGCCTTGCTTGACAGAATTATAAAAGCCTCCAGCAATCCTAACGACATTGTCCTCGATGCGTTTTGCGGGTGCGGGACAGCACTCGTCGCCGCCGAAAACCTCGGCCGCCAGTGGATCGGCATTGATATTTCCCCCACCGCCTGCCGCGTTATGGCCAAGCGCCTCCGTGATGTCTGCGGTATGAAAGAGGATGAGAAACTCTGGCGCATCGGGCGTGGGTTCGTCGTTCGTGGTTTGCCGTGGACCGAAAAGAAGCTGCGCGAGATTCCCCCGTTTGAATTTGAAAACTGGGCCGTTATCGCCCTCGGCGGTGTGCCGAATGTTGCTAAGGTCGGCGATATGGGCATAGATGGCCGAATCTACCCCGTCTCGGCCATCCCCAAGAAAAAGAAAGGCGAACTCGATTTTATGGACGTCTGGTATCCAATCCAGGTCAAACAGAAAGACAAGGTCGGCCGTCCCGATATCGATTCCTTCGAGGCCGTTATGATCCGTGAAGACCGCAACAAGGGCTTCTTCGTTGCGTTCGACTACTCATCCGATGCCATCTCAGAAATTCAGGCCTTCTTCAAAAAAACCGGAAAATCCATCATCGCACTGACCGTCAAAGACATACTCGATGAACAAATCGCCTACAAATTAGCATAAGAAAATAAGGTTAATTTTAAATGAGAGAATGCTGGTATATTTAATTCGAGCCTATTGTGAATATATTAACTGTTTTACTGACAATTATAGGTAGCGGAGTAGCTGCCGCTTGAATATCACACTATTTAGCCAAAAGCAAAGAAGAATTTTTCTATAAACGTAAAAAACTTGAAGAATTATATAAGTGCATTGAAAGATACACCACTTTGTTGTTTGTTATGAACCATATGTGGCTAAGAGTAATGGATGGCGACTTAAGTTTCAATCAGGGTTTAGATATGCAAATTAAAAATAACGGCGAAGAAGAAAAACACCTTCTGCCAGAGATTGACATGTTAATTAATCTATATTTTTTAAATTTTTTACCCACCTATAAGGATTTTGTAAAAAAAAGAGATGTAATTAATGAATTGTATCAGGATTTTAAATGTATCTACAAAGTAAAAGGCCCAACGATTGATTATAGTAAAAATAAAAAAGAATTTGTAAAGGCTTTACTCGAAGTGGATGAGGGTTCAAAAGCATTGTTAAATGAAGTTGCAAAATATACTCAAAAATTAAAATAAGCATAAATATTCTACAAGGAGATAATATATGATTTATAAAGCATATAGCTCTGATACTGAAAGGTTTCTCTCTCTGCCTGAAACAGGCATGGGCTATCAAGTATTTGAGGCAGAAATACATGGTGGAGTCACTCATAAAAAAAGATACATTATCTACAACGGAGAACTGATTGTCGATTTAGACAGCAGATTTTCGGACTGCAAGAAGCAAATAAAAATATCAGGTTTTTCCAAAGTGCTGAATGAAGCTAAATCGTTGCCTATCAAAACCGCAACAATTTCTTTAGTTTCTAAAGCAACACTATTAGAAAGACAAACTCTTAGTGAAAATAAGGAACAGTATAAGCACAGACATCGAGGCGGCCAAGGGGCTAAAGACAATCCAAAAGAGTCTGCGAATGGGAGCGAATTATTTGTGAGGCTTTCTGCTTATAAAAATGACCACAGGGTTGATTTTGAAAAGAAAAAACTTAAAAAAGGCAGTTACACAACAACCGATTTGGACTACAAGGATTGTGTTAAGTATAGTGATGACCCTGTTGACAGATATGCTTTGCCAAATGATGACCCGATTGAATGGGCTTTTTATATTCGACCAAAAATGAGAGATGAACTTCAAAGGGGGATTGTTCAACCCGCCTTTGGCCATGAAGGTGGTGGAATCGAGGTGTATTTCGAAAATGGAACTTCTGATGGTACCTTTATAGAAGCAAAAGAATATGGCAAAACTTAAAATTAACTTATTACAAAAACAAGTTGACATTTTGAAAAATTTACCTGAACAAGGAATGGGTTATCAGGTTGTGGATATAACTCTCAAAAATGGTATGACACTCAACGGAAAAGTTGTACTTAATTCAATGTATCTCCAAATAGAAGACAACGAAAAAATCGACCCGAATGAAATAGAGGCAATTCAACTACATAAAAACTAATATCATGTTCAATCACTTTAATTAGGTCAATTAGTCAAGAAGACCCGTTGACAAAACGTTCTTGATTTGGGCTTTTCTTCTTGACTTTCCCCAAAAATATGTTAAAATACCCCCCAGAATGTTACAACCTGATACTGAATACTAAATGCGGACCCCCTTAAAATGGCTACCCAAGCCCAATCCGTCTTAAATACCAAATCTGAAATCGTAAATCGTAAATTAGATAAGCCTGCCTATAAGGCAGCTATCTCACCGGGACTGCCCCCGTCTCAACCACCCTCTGGCAAACCCGGCAACCTTGCCACCAGCCAGCCAAATTACCCATCCTGCCTTCCTTCAAATAGAATCCCGCCCAAAGGGCCTCCACAATTTTGCATTTTACATTTTGATCTTTGCATTTTCCGCTACAAGTGTAGAGAATCCTCTACAAATCGGCCCCTTTTTGTACAAACGAACCCAATCTCCAAAACAGCCAAAATCAGCGCAAACCCAGTCCCCACAAAGGATTACGGAAATGAAGGCCCTTCGGCAAGACCCAAAAACGAACCCAAACGAACCCAAACGAACCCAAAACGAACCCAATTTTTCACCCGTCAGGGCCCCTCAAAGCCAAAACGAACCCAAACGAACCCAAAGCAAACCCAACCTGTCGCGGCGCAGCGCCTCGCGAAGTCGGATCAACCCAAAAATCGACCCAACTTCTTTCATCGAAAGGGCTTACGGCAAAAATGCCAAATTCTCCCGCAGAAAAACAAACCCAAGCAAACCCAAAGCAAAGCCAATCGAACTCCAAGCGGAGCGGAGATCCCTACGGGTGAGCTTCATGAAATCCTCAACCCGGGGACCGATCAAACCCAATTTGTCGCAGGGGCCTATGTTTCAGGAGACGGAACCTAATTTATGTCTGGGGGCGAGGCGCGCCGGGGCCTCGTGGAGAGGCGATGAGGCGGTCGATCATTTGGGTGGGGTCAGCTCGATGTGGAAGATTTTGGGCCAGAGCTTTCCGGTTACGAACAAGCGGTCGTTCTTTTCGTCGCAGGCAATTCCGTTGAGGACATCGACGCGGGGCGTGCGTTCGGCTGGGGGCAGGAGTCCGGCGAGGTCTATCCACGCCTCGACCCTGCCGGTGTCGGGGGCGATTATTGCGATGCGGTCTGTCGGCCAGATGTTGGCGTAGATCTTTCCGCGGACGAATTCGAGCTCGTTGATTGCCGTAACCGGGGTGTTGTTGTCGTGGACTTTCAGTCGGCCCGTTACTGCGAAGGTATTCGGGTCGAGGAAGGTGATATTGGAGGTGCCGTCGCTCATGATGAGCCGCTTTTTGTCGTGTGTGATTCCCCAGCCCTGCGTGTCGTACCTGAAAGTGCGGAGCAGAGTAAAGGTCTTCTTATCATAGACAAATCCGGTCTTGGCCTTCCAGGTGAGCTGGATTATTTTGTCGCCGAAGACGGTGATTCCTTCGCCGAAGAGTTGGGACGGGAGGCTGCGGAGGCTGAGGACTTTTGCGTTTTCCAATTGAACCTTTCTCAGAGAGGATGTGCCGTAGCCGCCCGTGCCTTCGTAAAGAGCGCCCTCGTCGAAGACCAGCCCCTGGGTGAAGGCCTCTTTGTCGTGGGGGTACGTATGGAGGACTTTGTAGCCATAGACGGGCGTCTTAGGGGCGGTATGGGAGACGGCGCGGCAGCAGACAGGCAGCGTGAGCGACAAGGTCAATACGACTCGTGGGAGCATTCTTTGAAAAAGGCCCATATAAGACGCACCCGTTGCACTAATTGGCTCTCAATTTGGGGGCTCATTCTAACAGATTTGCTTATTGCAGGCAAACGCGGATTTTTACAGGGGATGGCCGGATGCAGGATGTTGGCTGTATTATGGGGGCGAGTCCATATACTCGGGTCCTTAAGTGACAAAAAGGATTTTGAATATGAGGCCATAAGCTTTCTTAAGGGCCGCTTGGCCTGACCGGCTTCTGAGGTCGCCTTGGGGATTGTGCCGACCAATTTGGGCGGCTTCTGGTTCCGGAAGCCAAAACGGCTCGGAAAAAGCCCACCGTCTCTGTCGCTCACTGGCGGCGGCCGGACACAAGATATTTTTTTTGTAATATTTGTGGTTGACGCGGCTGCTATAAAGTGATAATTGATTGTTAATTTCGGCGTGCGATATTAATGTGGGATTCCAATAAGGGATTGGATTCCGGTGAATTTTTTTCAGTTCGCAATGATTTGTGAAGTGTGAAAGGAGGCCACTATGGCAAGGGTATTCTTAACTGTTGCAGTAATCGTGACGCTGAACGTCCTGGTTGGATGCACCCCGGTGGACAGCGGTCGCGGCACGCAGCGGCCGCATCGCACAGACGCCTGGTCGGGGCAGCCGCCAATGGTCGCGGATGCAGGCGAGACCGATGTGGTGGAGAAGGTCGCAGTGGCTCGCGAGGCCTATCGACACGCCCTTATGCAACTGGCGCAGTATTACAGAAACTCCGGCAACCACATGAAATTGGGGTGGGCGGAAAAGGAGCTGTCGGCGCTGAACACTATGGCGCAGTACAACTATATCATCGAAGCGACCGTCGCCGGCCCCGAGCTCAAAGCGACCAATGCGATTGTTCAGGCCGACGAACTTTATGGGGAAGCTGTGGCCGCTGAAAAGAAGGCGGGCATGCTTGGGCTTAAGAATGAGACTCAATTGCGGATTGCTCTGGATAAGTATAACGAACTGATAAGGAAGTATCCCAGCAGCGACAAGATTGACGATGCGGCCTATCAGGCGGCACAAATCTATGAGCGTTTCAAGGACTACACGATAGCGCTTGTCTACTATCAAAGGACCTATCAATGGGACCCACACACGCCTTATCCAGCCCTGTTCCACGAGGCGTATATTCTGGACCAGCACCTGCATGAAAGAGGCAAGGCGCTTAAGGTCTATGAAAAGGCTCTGGAATCGCTGACGATGGAAGAGGAGCATCATAACTGGAGAAAATATGCAGAGAAGCGTGTCGCCGAGTTGACCAAGACCGGTGAAGGCGCCAAGTGATGCTCACCGGCAAACTGTGAGTTTCTTCGGGTAACAATTCGGGCCTGGATGGAAATCAGGCCCGTTTTTTTGTGCGGTGGTAACGGTGCTGCAATTAGAAGGCAAAGTGGCCGCCTTTATCAGCTCCCAGGACCTGCTGGGCCGTGCGGACAGGGTATTGCTGGCCGTCTCAGGCGGCGCGGATTCAACCGCGCTTATGTACGCGATGTGCGCACTGAAGGCGAAAGGAGTTATTGCGGCTGAACTATTGTGCTGCCACATAAACCATCAGTTGCGAGGCGCTGAAGCGGACCTGGATGAGGAGTTCGTCCTCGGCATGGCTGCGAAATTAGAACTACCCATTACGACCAGACGAGCGGATGTACGACTCTTCGCCGAGCAGAACAAACTGTCAATCGAGACAGCGGGGCGGAAGTTGCGAATGCAGGCATTGCTCGAGGTTGCCCGCGACATCGGCTGCAAATGCGTCGCCACCGCCCATCAGAAAAACGACAATGCAGAGACCCTCGTCCAGCGCCTCCTGCGCGGAACAGGTTTCCGCGGGCTCTGCGGCATCTGGTCGGCGCGAACCTTTGGCGAGGGAATCAGATTTGTCAGGCCGCTGCTCTGTGTCGCGCGGGATGAGGTCATTGAGTACCTGCGTGCGCGAAATTTGAGGTGGCGCGTTGACCACACGAATCTTGACTGCACATTCAAGCGAAATTTTATTCGCCATCGCCTGCTGCCGGCGCTGCAGGCCGATAGCAGAGGTTCCGTCCTCGAGCAATTGTCGGAGCTGGCACAGGCGGCGTTAAGGCTTCACGGTTTGGTCAGCAGTTCTGCAGAACGGGCCTGGGCCGAGTCGGCCGATTGCTCCGACGATAGCGTGGTTCTGGACGTGAAGAAGCTCTCGCCGGAGCACCCGGCGGTGAAGGTGGAGCTTGCTCGGTGCAGCCTGACCCAAATCGGCAGCGGTCAGGGGGATTTGACACAGCAGCATTATGAGCGGATGTTGCAACTGGCCCAACAAAACATCAGTGGCAGGCAGATTGTGCTGCCCAACGGTTTTATGGTCCGGCGTGAATACGGAAGACTGATCTTCAGCCGGGCACGAAAAGAAACCCGGACCCTGCCGGAAAAGGCCGAGAGTATTGAACTGACGGTACCCGGAATGACGAGGTTCGGCACATACCTGATTGAGGCTTCTTTTGTGGAGGCAGACAAGGACGATTTCGCCGGGCGGAAAACGGATTCCTGCCTGCCCAGGAATGAGGCAGAAGGCAAAACTAATTTCGTCGAGCGGTTCGATTCGGATAAGCTGAAGACCCCTCTGCTGATTCGCACCCGGCAGGCCGGGGACAGGTTTTGGCCGCTGGGTCTCGCCGGTGATAAAAAGGTGGGCAAGTTTCTGACGAGCGCGAAGGCGCCGCAGGAGCTGCGCGACAGGATTCTTATTGTTGCCGATAGCGAAAAGATAATCTGGGTCTGCCCGATAAGGATGAGCGAGCAGGTGAAAGTTGACAGCGGAACACGTAATATCTTACAGTTGAGAATAACAGATGAACATTCGCCTAACCGGCAGAAATAGGGGTACACAGAATGAGCACATGCAGTAACGGACGTCGAAAGTTTCTGAAGCAGAGCGGTTTGGCGGCAGCGTCGCTGGTATTCTCCGGATGCAGCGGCACAGCATCTTTCTTTGCCGGCGCCGAAAAGAAACGGCCGAATATCCTGTTTGCGATCGCTGATGACTGGTCGTGGCCGCACGCAAGCATAGTCGGCGACAAAGTTGTGAAGACGCCGACGTTTGACCGGGTAGCACGCGAGGGCGTTATGTTCACAAACGCCTTTGTCAGCTCGCCGTCGTGTACGCCTTCGCGGGGCGCGATTCTGACGGGGCAGTGGCACTGGCGGCTCGAAGACGGGGGCAATCTCTTCGGCACAATACCCGCAAAGTTCACCGTGTATCCGGATTTGTTGGAACAGGCCGGTTACCATGTGGGCTATATGCGCAAAGGTTGGTCCCCCGGACAATACAAACCGGGAGGCTGGAAAAGAAACCCGGCGGGCAAACGCTACAGGGACTTCGCCGAGTTTATGCAGCAGCGCGAGGAGGGCAAGCCGTTTTGTTTCTGGTTCGGCAGCAGCGATCCGCACCGCGGTTACGAATGGCAGTCAGGGATAAAGAGCGGGATGAAGCTGGATGACGTCGATGTCCCCGCGTGCCTGCCGGACAGCGAAACGGTCCGCACCGATATCTGCGACTACTTCTGGGAGGTCCAGCGCTTCGACCGCCAGGTGGGTGAAATCCTCAAGACAATAGAAGATGCCGGCGAGCTGGATAACACGCTGGTGGTCATCACCAGCGACAATGGTATGCCTTTCCCGCGGTGCAAGAGCAACATATATAATATGGGGACACACGTTCCGTTGGCCGTTCGCTGGCCCGACAGGGTGAAAGCCGGCAGGGTCGTCGAAGACTTTATCAGCCTGACGGACCTGGCGCCGACTTTCCTCGAAGCGGCCGGACTCGAACCAACCAAAGAAATGACGGCCCGCAGTTTTGTGAACGTGCTCCTGTCGGGTCAATCCGGCCGGATTGACCGCACCCGCGACAAGGTCCTCACCGGCAAGGAGCGCCACACGCTCTGTCGCCCCGGCAACGCGAGCTACCCCATGCGCGCAATTCGCACACAAGATTTCCTCTACATCCGAAACTTCAGGCCGGAGCTCTGGCCCGCCGGCGACCCCGAATGGCGAGAAGGTTACTGGCCTAAGATGCCCTACGGGGACATCGACGGCTCGCCGACGAAGACTTATATGATGGAGCACCGCGACGAGCCACAGGCCAAAAAATTGTTCGAGTTGGGTTTTGGTAAACGCCCGGCCGAGGAACTCTATGATTTGCAAAGCGACCCCGGCGAGCTGAACAACGTCGCCGACAAAACCGAATACGCGGAGATAAAGAACAAACTGGCCGCCGCCCTGACCGCCGAGCTAAAAGCCACCGCCGACCCCCGCGTTGTCGGCGGCGCAGACGCCTTCGACAATTATCCCTACTACGGCGGATAGCGGGATTGGCGCCTAACATTACGCCATAGCCATCGTACGAGTAGGCGTCCTTCACATCCTCATTGTTGTCAACAAGCTGTCGCGTCGAGCCCTGCCCGTCGTAGAGCAGGTGCCTGGCGCCGTTCGTGGAGTCGTATTGCGTTACAACATCATCGCCGATGGTGTAGGTAACATCCGGATGGCTGCCCGAAGGCGACCACCGCTCCAGAACCTGCGCATAGCCGGTGTGGTTGTAGGAATCAATCAGGAAGATCTTGGTTACTTCATTCTGCTTGGTTTCGCCGCCGTCCGACGTATCATAACTGTACGCCTTGACCCTTATGCCGGCTTCGTTGTAGGTAAATTCGACAACGGCATCTGTAGCGCCATTATCATCGGTGGTGACCCGCCACAGCCGGTTCTGGAGGTTATAATCGTAGGTGACTTTCTCTATGTAGTTGGTTTCCGGATAGGCCTCGCCATGGGCCGCGGTTAGCTTCTCGATGACCGAGCCGTTATCATCGTAGTCGTAATAGACATCAAGATTGCCATCGGACCAGTGCCAGGTGCTTATCTGGTCGTATTGCGTTTCGCCATGCGCTACGGACTCGAGCACGCCGGGGCACAGCAGCATCAAGTAGGCCAGCAGGACCGACATGCAGCGATGATAGAGGCTCAGCGTTATGACGCCTTTGGAATTCTTCTTTTCGGCGTCTCGCAGTTTGGAGGCCTTCTGCACCAGGGCAGGCGCAAAGAACACAACAGGCACAAGGATAAGCAGCGCAAAGAACAGATACCGGGACCACACCGAGGGCAGACCCATGAAGAAGGCCAGGGGAAATAGTACCTTCAGTCGTCCCCCATAACTGTCGGCTGCGATGATGAAGTGATAAAATCAAGACTAAAGTGGTTATGGTCCTTAATGATGACATGATAGCCCGCCGGATAGATGCACTCGCCATTCAGAGTGTAGGGGTGATTGCCGTCAAATTCTCGCACTAAGACTGTGCCGTCCGGGATTTCGGCAAACTCACTTCTCGGAACCAGCAGACGAAAGCTTGAGATGAACACAGGAGAGTTGTCCGCTAGGAAGCCAGCTTTAAGCGCCGACTTCATGCTGCCCGGACAGACTAATTCGGCTCTATCCAAGTAACGCTCTGAAACTAACCCATAAAGGTCACTTGGCATTCTACCATCATGAGCGTCTGCATAAAGGAGCAAAGCGGTGCCTATAATGCCCAAGCCAGACCTACAAGAATGTCGGCTTTGCCCCTCACTTCCTATGTAGTTGTACTTCCAGTACATATACCACACATTGGCTACTACCGCTACAACGAGAATCGCTAAATAAGGCGCTAGTCTTCTAATCATAAATTAGCTCCCTCGACAATGTTCAAAAAATGACCAAGAATACCAGGCCACTGCTCAAACTAAGTAGAAACGCAAAAACATTTAAGCTGCCTTTGTCTTAACATCGTCATGGTCAAAAATAAATCCCATTTTATTTCGGTGGCCATTGACCTTACTCACGCCTTTGCAAAATGCGGTTACCAAATCATTCATTGTTGCAAATAGTACATTGGCTATAACCGTCCTTTTAAGATGTCCCCACAGCCTTTCTATAAGATTCAAACTCGGGCAGTATGGCGGCAGCCAAAATATCTGTATGATATCCTTATGATCCTTCAACGATTGCTTGACCGCTCGTGTATGATGAAATCTTCCGTTATCGCAAACCAGTTTGATT
The DNA here is from genome assembly GCA_035527845.1 of Sedimentisphaerales bacterium. Taxonomy (GTDB): domain Bacteria; phylum Planctomycetota; class Phycisphaerae; order Sedimentisphaerales; family Anaerobacaceae; genus JAUWKC01. The sequence goes on from DATKZT010000005.1 coordinate 64,839, forward strand.
TTGCGGCCTGCGTATGCAGTTACCAGCGCTATCAGAAAGGTCAGAAAATTATATCCGCTTTTTGTGTCGGCAATTGTGCAAGTGATTCGTCCGGTGGCATAATCTATGCCGCCATAGGCCACCTTCTTTTGATTTTCGCCCGGCGATGGAACCTGGGGCTGGCTTCCCTTCGTCCACCACATTCTTGTTAGTATCGGATGGCGATGAATCTCCGTCTCATCCTGAAAAACCAATGCTTCTTTGGCATTGGGCTTCATCGCTTTTTTTTCAATCGGATAAGGGCTTTTTTGGCCTTTTCGTAGGCGATTTCGTCTCGTTTGCCCTTGAGTGTATGCTTGGGACGATGTACAGAAAAACCGTGACGATGCAGCAATCTGATTATCTGGTCGCTGCTGAAACGAATCCGGGTCACCTTGGCCAGATGTTGGGCCAGTCTGGCCGCCGACCAGGTGGAAAAACCATATCCAAGAGTCATAGGATTGGCTTGTACCGCCTGTTTCATCTGGCTGATAAACTCCGCCGTAGCCTTGCTGGGCCGACCCGGCGGCTTTATAGGATATAATGCCTTTACACCACCCTTGCGGTAAAGTCGCCTGATGCGGACTACTGTGTCTGTACCGCAGCCGAGATGCCTGGCAATTGTGGCGATTGTATCGTGTGAGTTGGACATCAAGATAATCACACAGTTTCGAAACACGTCTGCCGAAGGCGTTGTAAAACGTAAATTGTCCAGTTCGTTCCATTGCTTTTCTGTAAGTTCTATCCCGTAGCCCATAACGACCTCCTTGGCGAACCTGTCGCCAATAATAAGGTCGTCATAAACAGACATTTTCAATGAGTCTTTTTGCGTTTCTACTTAGATAAGGTACTTTATATCCGTCTTCTACGAATATATCTACAATACAGAGAAAGTCAAGCACTATTTCCGCCCCCCTCTGTCGGACTTTTGGAAGCAGAACCCAAGCCAATAGGGCCCACAAGCTGAAAACAGCGTAAAGTCCATTTACTACTCTCGCCCCTGCTCAGAGCATACCGCACTTCGGCGCGAGGACTCATATTCTGTGAGACTCGTAGGCATTTCACACAACAACGAGGGGGACCTTCAACGGATACTTATTGAGTTATGTATGATAAGGTCGCAACCAAACATTTTGTGCCCCCTTTCAATGGCTGAAGTATCTACTTGCAAATGGTTTTTGACTGTTGCGGCAAGCTGGACTTCCTTACCATACGTCGCCAGCCACTTCTTGCTATACACTTGGCTTTCACCGGTGCCACCTTTAGCTCCCTGACGCAAATGTTGCCATTCATGGTGAAGGGTGGAAGCCATTTCTATAAGAGCGATAAATCCAAACCCATCGGGGTAATTACTAATCGTGTATTGAGTTCTTCCCTGTGCGTTATGTTGGGCAGGTAGACGGTTGAAATTCTGCGCTTGTCCGGCCACCTTTAGGTAGATATTCCCACAAACATTGAGCCCAGCCACCGCTGCGCCTTGTGGTAACATCTGGATCTTATCCCATTGCAGCAAGCGCTTTAAATCATTTACCTCAATCTGTGTCACACCAGAGCCTGGAATCCCAACTGCATCTTGAAGAAAGCTCAGACATATCTCCAGCGACCTGTATGGGGGCGTACCGCGGACAATACGCTGTGCACCTTTTGCTAAACTATACCTAGCAAGCTCCGGTGCTACCATGACGGTCAAGACAATCGCAAGGCCTAAAACCTTAATAAATGTTAAAGATTCGGCCAGAGTATACCTCCCGCTCGGATCAATTCCATTAACCGGATTAGCATGGCAGTAAAGGTACTTATGCAGTGACTGCGGGTCCTCGTTGTTTCCTGCGAAGGGGTCCATGCGGTTGAATCTGCCGGTCTGCTGGTCGTACCAGCGGGCGCGGAGGTAATACTGCTGCATGTCGGTATCGAAGTATTCGCCGGCATAGAGCAGGCTGGTTGCCGCGTTGGCGGGATTGGCGCCCAACATTACGCCATAGGAACAACGATTGGCGCGGATATAATTGCGCAAGAACCAATAATGTTACACGATATTGTGAAAAAAATCGTGCAGAGGGCTTTGCCAGGCCGGGACGCCCGAAATCCCAGCCCTGCCAATAAATCCATTGACAACAGCAGCGCCAGCGCATAGACTATTGAGTTCGCCTGGGGCGAAGAAGAAATACGAGAAGAAATCGCATTTACGGTACTGAAAACAAGGAGATTTGCAGATGGCGACAAAGGTAGGAATCAACGGCTTCGGCCGAATCGGCAGGGCTGTGGCAAGAATTATCATCCAGAGGAAGGGCGATCTGGAGCTCGCAGCGGTCAACGACCTGTCGGACGTCAAGACGCTCGCGCATCTTTTCAAGTACGATACGGTAATGGGCACGTGGGACGGCACCATCAAGGCCGGCGACGGCGAGCTTGTGATAAACGGCAAGTCGATAAAGGTCCTCGCCGTAAAGAACCCCGCGGAACTCCCCTGGAAAGATATGGGCGTGAAAATTGTCGTCGAGTCAACCGGTATCTTCCGCGAGAAGGAATCTCCCAAGGGCGGCTACGGCGACCACATCAAGGCCGGCGCCGAAAAAGTCGTCCTTACCGTCCCCGCCAAAGACGACATTGAGGCCACCATTGTTCTCGGCGTCAATGATGATAAGCTCACCAAAGACGTCAAGTTCGTCTCGAACGCGAGCTGCACCACCAACTGCCTGGCGCCTGTGGCCAAAGTGCTGAACGATTCTTTCGGAATCGAGCAGGGCCTTATGACCACCATTCACGCATACACCAACGACCAGCGCGTTGCGGATATGATTCACAAGGACCTTCGACGCGCCCGCGCCGCGGCCGTGAACATCATCCCGACCTCGACCGGCGCAGCCAAGGCCATCGGCAAGGTTATTCCAGCGCTCGCGGGCAAACTGGACGGCTTTGCCATTCGCGTTCCCGTGCCGGTGGGAAGCGTTGTCGACCTTGTGGTCAACGTCAAGAAGGATGTCACCGCCGATGCGGTTAACGCGGCGATGAAGGCCGCGGCCGAGGGACCAATGAAGGGCATTCTGGTTTATTGTGATGAGCCGATTGTCAGCAGTGACATTGTAAAGCACCCGGCATCGAGCATTTTCGATTCTCTCTGCACTATGGTCATAGGGCGGACCGTCAAGGCGGTAAGCTGGTACGACAACGAATGGGGCTATTCGAACCGCACCGTTGACATTATGGAAAAGATGGCAAAGACGTAAAATTGATGACAACGGTCCGTCCTCGTCAGGACGGGCCCTTTTTAATATCTCGTGAAGCGCCAATTGTGTCGGCGTTTCTCTATTGTAGGGCGTCTTACGGGTACGGATTGAAAGATGGACGAAAAACAGCTTGAACAGACGCTTGTGCTCATCAAGCCGGACGCCCTCAAGAATTCCCTCACAGGGTTTGTGCTTTCCCAGTTGTCAGAATTTCATACGGGGGCGCGATTTGCCGCAGCCAAGATTGTAAATGTCAACAGAGTGCTTGCAGAAGAACACTACGCCGAACATAAAGGCAAAGTTTTTTACGAGGCCTTGCTCGACTTCATTACAGGTAAGGCCCACTATCCCGACAAGGACAGATGGAAGCGCAGGGTAATTGCGATTGTCTATCAGGGTCCCGACATCCTGAAGACAATCCGGGCAATAGCCGGCCCGACCAATCCGCACCAGGCAAGAGAGGAAAAGCCCGGCTGCATCAGGGCGCTGGGAACACTGGTGCCAATCAAAGACGCCAATGGTAATACGGTCGATAATCGAATGGACAATTTAATCCATACTTCAGCTACGCACGCCGATGCCGAACGGGAAATCAAGCTCTGGTTTCTGCCTCAGGACATTCCTCCGCTTATGCGGGCATATCCCACGGAGATATGCCAGGTCCACTATTATTATAAGAACGGCCGGCTTTATGACACGTACGAGCCCCAGAGTCTCTTTTTGCTCGCCCCCGGAGATGTGGCCTGGAAAACCGATTTGGATATTCTCGAGAGCTACGCCCGGAAAGAACCCACACAAAGCAGATTAAATACCGTAGTGGCAAAATATCTCATTAACAGAAATTCTCAGGATTGATGGAATGCCGTTTTGAGAAGAAGACACAGGAGACCATTATGGCCAAGAAGACGGTAGCTGATATTGATGTTAAAGGCAAGAAGGTTCTGATGCGGTGTGATTTTAATGTGCCGCTCGATGAGAATTGCAACATTACCAGCGACGACCGGATAGTAAAGGCACTGCCGACCATAAAAAACATATTGGAGCGCGGCGGAGCGCTGATTCTGATGAGCCATCTGGGTCGGCCCGCCGGAGAGAGGGACGAAAAGTTCTCGCTGTCACCCGTGGCGAAGCGACTGTCCGAACTCTTGGGCAAGCCTGTTGTTTTCGCCGATGACTGTGTTGGGGCAAAGACCGCCGCGCAGGCCAGGGCGCTCAAGAGCGGCCAGTGTATGCTACTTGAGAACCTGCGCTTCCACAAGGAAGAGACGATAAAAGACAAAGCGGCCAAGGAAGATGCACAACTGCGCCAGGCAAAAGATGATTTCGCCCGGCACATTGCCGATATGGCCGACGTCTATGTCAACGACGCGTTCGGCACCGCCCATCGGGACAACGCCTCGATGTATACGGTTCCGGTACTGATGGAAGGCAAACCGCGCGTTATCGGTTTCCTGGTCGAAAAGGAGCTGAAGTTCCTTGGCGAGACCGTCAGCGACCCGGAAAGGCCTTTCGTCGCCATTCTGGGTGGGGCCAAAGTCTCGGACAAGATCGGCGTGATAGAGAATCTTTTGGACAAAGTTGACCGTCTGCTGATTGGTGGCGCCATGGCCTATACCTTTCTCAAGGCCCAGGGCTGCCAGGTAGGAAATAGCCTGTGTGAAGATGATTTCGTAGATAAAGCCACGGCCCTGCTGGCCCGGGCCGAAGAGACCGGATGTCAGGTTGTTTTGCCCGAAGACTCGGTTGTTGCCCGCCAGGCAAAAGCAGGTGCAGAGCATAAGATCGTGTCAAAAGACATAGAGGATGGCTGGATGGGACTGGATATCGGCCCAAAATCATGTACCCTGTTTACTGAGGCATTATCCGACGCCAAAACCATTGTATGGAATGGCCCGATGGGTGTGTTCGAGATACCGCCCTTTGACGAAGGAACAAAAGCAGTGGCATTGGCGGCTGCCGAAGCCACCGACAAGGGCGCCCGCAGCGTAATCGGCGGCGGTGACAGCGCCAGCGCCATTGAAAAACTCGGTCTTCAGGACAGGGTCAGCCATATCTCGACCGGCGGCGGAGCGTCGCTTGAATTCCTCGAAGGCAAAAAGTTCAAGTGCATCGAAATGCTCGATGAAAAGAGCGGCAAATAGCATTCGGGCGGACGGCGCGTACTGCTCATGCGGGCGCGGCGTGCGCTGCAACAACGGGTAACACGGCTTGATGTCCGGATCGCAATTGCATTTAAGGGAACGAGATCAAGGTGAATTTGCGACTACCCAAAGCAGGCACTGTTGAGATTGCACCGTCGATACTGAGCGCCGATTTTGCCAAACTGGCCGACGAGATAGCTGAGATTGAGTCGGCGGGGGTCAACATTGTTCATTTGGACGTTATGGACGGTCACTTCGTGCCCAATATTACCATTGGGCCGCCGGTGATTGCCAAGCTCCGCAAGTACAGCAAGCTGGTCTTCGACAGTCATCTGATGATAAGCGAGCCGGCCAGGTACGCCGAGCGTTTTGTCGAGGCGGGCGTCAACCACATAACCTTCCACATCGAGGCCGCCCCGGAGCCGCAGGACCTGATAGACAAGCTACACGAATGGGGTTGTACGGCCGGGATATGTATAAACCCCGATACGCCGGTGAGTGACATTGAGACGGTGGCGCCGCTGTGCGACATGGTGCTTGTGATGACGGTCCACCCCGGTTTTGGGGCCCAGAAATTTATTGCAGAGGCCGCGAAGAAGGTAGTCAAGGTCCGCCAAATCGTAGGCCCGAACGTCCGCGTGGAGGTTGACGGCGGAATCGACCCTCAGACCGCTCCGGCGGTAGTCTCGTACGGCGCCGACACGATTGTGGCAGGTAACGCCATATTCTCCAGGCCGGACCGCCGAGCCGCCATACAGGCCATTCGAGACGCTTGTGCCTGAATCACTGGAGCCCTTGGGGCCGAATTTCCGATAAAATCCTTGGCGTCCGAATTAAGAATTTTGGTAACATAATATGGTTATGACCAAAGAGACTGAATCGAAGTGGAACGGCTTTTCGCTCAAGCCTCGCAAAGACATGCCCGCCGGCCTCTGGATGCGGTGTCCGGGCTGCGAGCACATGCTCTACAAAAAGGCCGTCGAAAAAAACCTCCATGTCTGCCCCGAATGCAACCATCACTTTCGCATCGAGACAACTGCCAGAATTGAATATCTGGCGGATGAGGGCTCGTTCCAGGAGGTGCTGGCCGATTTGACCACGTCCGACCCGCTGTCATTCAAGTACAGGGGCACAAGCTACAAACAGCGAATAAAGGATGACGAGAAAAAATCCGGCGCCAGAGAGGCAATGCGAATCGGCAAGGCCTTCATCAAGGGAAGGGGTGTAATCCTCGGTGTGATGGAGCCGAGTTTCCTGATGGGCTCAATGGGTTTAGTGGTGGGCGAAAAGTTCTGTGTCGCCGTTGAGAAGGCGATGGAGGAATCTCTGCCGCTGGTAGTGGTCTGCTGCTCCGGCGGCGCCAGAATGCACGAGGGCGTGATTTCATTGGGACAGATGGCCAAGACCTCGGCCGCTCTGGCAAAATACGACGAAGCAGGGGGGCTGTTCATCTCCGTTTTGACCGACCCAACGACGGGCGGCGTCACCGCGAGCTTCGCCATGTTAGGCGACGTTATCATAGCTGAGCCAGGCGCCCTGATCGGCTTTGCCGGCCCCCGCACGATTGCCGAGACAATTAAGGTGGAGCTGGAAGAGGGATTCCAGACAGCCGAGTTCATGCTCGAACACGGCTTCGTCGATATGATTGTCCATCGCAAAGACCTCCGCAGCGAAATCGCCCGCCTCATAGACTACTGCCAGAAGTGATTCGCGTTGCGTTCCTTCGTTACTTGCTGGACAAGCAGAGACTTAAAGGGAGGGGAAGCATCAAAAGCCGTGTTTTCGTGCAAATTCTCAACAAAACTCCCGCGAGAAAAAATTCTCGATAGTTAAACATACCTTTTGTAAAATTATTGAGGTCGTACGGAGAAAATTGTGTTCTGTAACCGTTCAAATGGGAAGTGTCAGTTATAATCAATTGTTTGTGATAGACTGTTTTTATGGACAGGGTGAGTGCTTTTTTATCATTGATAGCTGTTGTAAAAACGAGCCAAGAATGAAGAATAAAGGGGAATGTCAGCTTGCATATGTTTGACATGAAGAGCACCTCATGGACGCAACTAAGAAATCCATAGTCTATGTGGTCATAACGGCATTTGCGCTCGCCTTGGTGGCTGGGTCGGTGCTGCTGATTTCGCAATTTGCGGGAGTGAGAAGGCCGGCCGACAGGTTACATACTGCGGCGATGGCATTGCGTCATATTGACCCTGGAAGGAGAACTCCGGTGGGCGAAGAAATTCTGGCTCTCAACCCTTTGCGAGAAGAGGCCGGATTGACAGAGGTTACAAAGGATTGGCGGATTGTGGCCTGTGGGCTTCGTGTAGCGGATGGGCCAACTATTACTGTTCTGTTGAATGAAGAGAAGGTCCCTTCGAAGGTAATACTGCGGGGTCCATCGTATGTAACAATAAGAGAATATGAAGTATCGGACGGCAGACTTTCCGGCCGGGCGGCTACGTGGTTGGGTCAGGCCCATAAGCTGTTTACCATCGAGAGCTACAAGAATAACAAACTCAATGGGCCTACCATATATTATTCAGAAAGCGGAGAGGAGATTTGTCGGTGTGATTTCCGTGACGACAGACCGTGGACGGGGCGAAAGTTGGAGACGGACAATTTCAACTCAATAAGTATGGACACATCATATAAAGAAGGCAAGAAACATGGCCAAGAGAAGGTTTATGGACAGGCTGGTGAACTGTACAGGCTGAATACATACAAAGAAGGCGTTCCATACGGCCCGCAGCGGCAGTACCACCAGGGGCAATTGCGGAGCGAGAGGATTGTTGAAAATGGTGTTACGCATAGCTCCAGGACTTGGCACCAAAATGGGCAGTTGCAGGAGGTGACGAATTACTTGCCCAATGGCAAGCCCGATGGGGTCCGGCAGATTTGGAACGAGGAAGGTGAGCTTGAGGTGGAAGAACACTATCGCGATGGAAAAGAGCACGGACGCAGATGCTGGAAAGGTCACGATGAGGCGTGGTTTTGGAAAGGCAAGCATATCGGTTCCGGAAATACGGGAAAGACTGAATTTGAAAGGAGAACGAAATTAAAAGGGTCTGACGCTTTTAATTGACCTTAATTTGACGGATGCGTCCAGCGCAGCGCCTCTTCACCGTGCTCGGCCCACCATTTCTTCCACTCCTTTTTTTTGTCTTCTCGTGCCTGCCAGCTTTCGCGCATCCAGTCGAACTCATCCAGCCCGCCGGGTACAAGGTCGTAGCGAGTGCCGCCTTTCTCTCTCCGAACAGGCCTTTTTAACAGGTCACCAAACATCTGGGCGCAGAAAGAACGCAAGAAAAAATGTGGTTCGTTTACGTGGTCCAGCAGTATCGGAGCAAGGGCCCGCTTGACTTCAATCAGATGCCGCACTGTATTGGGATCGCCTTTCAGCAGTTTGTCGTCTTCGCTGTAGCTCACCTTGTCCCTGTACAAGCGGTGCATTTGCCGGGCGGTAGTGAAGCGAACATCGAGTCTCTCGTCGCTCATACCCTTCTTGACATCCTCAACCGTCAGCAGTTCCCTCCAGCCTAGATACAGGATGCCGGCAAAGCGAATTCGGCTGTCATTCTTGTAATCGATGAGCTTGCGGAAGGCCTGCGCCAACTGATATTTCTGTTCGGCCGTACAATGGAGTTTCCGCTCGGGGTCCCGTTCAAGGTAAATGGACACAGCGGTTAGAATCTCCTGCGGATGCTGCGAATCAAACAGAGGCAAAAACATCATGGGGTCTCTTTTTAAAAGACCGCTAAGCTGGTACTCGAGGATCCCAGCGGGCGAACCGTCGAAGCTGAGTGTAGGGCCGTCGAGTCCCGCGCTGTTCCTATCCAGAGTCCCGCAGCCGATCCCCTGCCAACGTACCTGAGGTTGATGCTCTGTCTGTTTTACCATTTGCAGCCACTGCTGGGTAGTGTATTGGCGGGTTCGGGGGTCGATGCGGCCGGTCCTGTAACGAAACCACGCAACCAGGCTGACAGCAATAGTGACCACGACCAGAATCAGCCATCGCAGACTGACGCTCTTCTCTCTTGTACTCATGTTTCCATGCCTCCCAAAAAGGTGTCACCGGTAAACCACCTCGTCAATACAGCCTCTCTGCCATAAGCAGACATGTCGCACTGCACGCTCTAATCAAATTACCACGTATCCCTGCGGCCGCACATTACCATATCAAACCAAGAATCACAAATATTCTTTGGGGTCTGGTCCTTAAATAATCATAACGTCAACCCTTCACTTTAGACGAAATATCATTATAATCCTGTGGTGAAGGTTTTTTGGAGCAGATGATGGGTTATTTTCGGGCAAATTTAGAGAGCACAAAGGCTTACGAGCCTGGTTTCCAGCCCCGGCAAACCGACGTCGTCAAGCTCAACACCAATGAGAACGCCTATCCGCCCTCGCCGGCCGTAATGGAGGCCCTGGCGCAGATTACCCCTGAGCAGCTTCGCCGGTATCCCGACCCGCTGGGAAACGCGTTCCGACAGGCCGCCGCCCAAGTCAACGGCGTCGCTCCCGACAATATCATGTGCTGCAACGGCGGCGATGAATTGCTGACGATTGCGTTGCGGGCGTTCTGTGATGAGACCCGGCCGGTAGCCTATCCGGCGCCCACATACTCGCTGTATCCGGTCCTGGCCAACATCCAGAACTGCAGCGCCGTTGAGGTACCGTTCGACAACGAGTTCAACCTCCCCGCGAAACTCGCCGGAACCGGTGCGGCCCTGACTATCGTGTGCAATCCCAACGCCCCGACCGGCAGCTTTGTGAGCATCGATGAGCTGGCCTCTTTGGCGGACGATTTGGAGGGCGTGCTGCTGGTCGATGAGGCATACGTGGATTTCGCCGAGGACAATGCGGCCCGTCTGGTCACAGAGTTCGATAACGTGATTGTCCTGCGCTCGATGAGCAAGGGCTACGGACTGGCGGGCCTGCGATTCGGCTACGCAATGGCGCCGACCGACTTGATTGCAGGCCTGATGAAGGTCAAGGATTCATATAACGTCGATGCCGTGGCCATCGGCCTGGCCGCCGCGGCCATACGCGACCAGAAGCACTTTACGGAAAACGTCGAAAAGGTCAAGGCCGAACGCGGCAGACTGACCGAGCAGCTTAGAGACCTCGGTTTCACCGTACACAACAGTGCCGCCAACTTCGTCCTCGCCCAGAGCAATAACCACAAGGCCGGCGAGATATATGAGCAATTGGTACAGCGAAGCATATACGTGAGGTATTTTGATTTGCCCGGCCTGGGCGACAAGCTGAGAATAACGGTCGGAACACCGCAGCAGGATGAAAAGCTCATTTCGGCCCTGAAGGAAATCATGCAAAAATAAGGATATACTCATGGAAGACAGGACCTCTGAAATACACAGGCAGACCAATGAAACCGATGTCACCTGCGAGATGAATCTCGACGGCGTCGGCAAATATGAAATCGACACGGGCATCGGTTTTCTCGACCACATGCTTACCCACCTGAGCAAGCACGGCAAGGTCGATTTGGTGGTCAAAGCGAAAGGGGACCTCAAAGTTGACGCACACCATACCGTCGAGGATATCGGGATATGTCTCGGCGAGGCCCTGCTCAACGCACTGGGCGACAAAAAGGGCATCGCCAGATACGGCCACAGCTCCGTGCCGATGGAAGAGACGATTGCCAATGTCTCGGTAGATTTGTCGGGCAGGCCGAGCTGCGTCTATAACGTTGACTACCGGACGGATAAGATCGGCGACTTCGACGTGGAGTGCCTGGAGGAGATGCTGCGCAGCTTCTCCAACAATGGGAAATTCAACCTCCACGTGAATGTACCCTACGGAACCAACAGCCACCACATAGCCGAGGCCATCTTCAAGGGATTGGGCCAGGCGCTGGCGGCGGCGGTAAGAATCGTGGGCGGCGACGTCCCAAGCACAAAGGGTGTCCTGTGATTGAAGAACACGACCATGAATATCGCACCGGCATCGGCACGGATATCCACGTCGTGGACGAGCGCCGCAAGCTGATGCTCGGCGGAGTGCATATTCCGAACCAGGACGGGCTGGCCGGGCACAGCGACGGCGACGTCGTTCTACACGCCGTTGTCGACGCACTGTTGGGCGCCGCCGGCATGGGTGACATCGGCACGATTTTCCCCGATACCGACCCGAAGCTCAAGGGCGCCGACAGCAAAACCTTCCTGGTGGATGTAAAGCAGAAGCTCGAAGAGAAACGCTGGGTGGTGGTCAACGTCGATTTGATAATCCACGCCGAAGAAATTCGGCTGGAGAAGTACAAGGCCCAGATAAAAAGGTGCATCGCCAGTATTCTCGGCATTGATTTCAACGCGGTGAACGTCAAGGCCAAGACCAGCGAAGGCCTCGGCGATATAGGCGCCGGCGACGCCATAGCCGCAACAGCCGCCGCGCTTCTAAAAAGAAAATACAAGAGAACATTGTGAAAGAAGGCGTCTGAAAATGGGATTGCAGCTTCATAACAGCCTGACAAGAAGGAAAGAGGAGTTTAAGCCTTTGCACAAAGGCAGGGTCGGAATATACGTCTGCGGGCCAACCGTTTACGGGCACGCACATCTCGGGCACGCCAAGAGCTACGTTAGTTTCGACGTGCTCGTACGCTATCTTCGCTACCTGGGTTACAGCGTGACATACGTGCAGAACATAACCGACGTCGGTCACCTGACGGACAACGCGGACGAAGGCGAGGACAAGATTGTCGCCGCGGCCAGAAGAGAGAAGAAACACCCGATGGCCCTGGCCGAATACTATACCCGCAGCTACTTCGAGGATATGGACAGGCTGAACTGCGTTCGGCCCGACATCAGCCCAAGGGCCAGCGGGCACATAACCGAACAGATAGACCTGGTAAAGATACTGCTGGACAAAGGCTATGCTTACGAGGTCAACGGCTCGGTCTACTTCGACGTATCGAAGTTCAAGGATTACGGCAAGCTATCAGGACGGAACGTCGAAGAGATGATTGCGGGCGCCCGCGTGGAGGTCTCGCCGGAGAAAAGAAATCCCGTTGATTTCGCCCTTTGGAAAAAGGCCGAGCCGAATCATATTATGCAGTGGCCAAGTCCCTGGGGCATGGGCTACCCCGGCTGGCACCTCGAGTGCTCCGTGATGAGCATGAAGTACCTCGGAAAAACGCTGGACATCCACGGCGGGGGCCTCGAAAACCAGTTCCCGCACCACGAGTGTGAAATTGCTCAGGCGGAGGCTGCCAACGATGCGCCGTTCGTTCGGTACTGGGTCCACAACAACATGGTGACAGTGGACGGCCAGAAGATGGGCAAGAGCCTGAACAATTTTATCGCGCTCAAACAGGCCTTTTCAGGCTCGCACGAGAGGCTGATGAGAGCCTATGACCCGCTGGCTATTAGGCAGCTCATTTTGAACAGTCATTACCGAAGCCCCCTGGATTTTTCCGACGCGGCGCTGTTTGCCGCGCAGAGCGGCTACGAGAAAATAACAGAAGCCGTCAAAGCGGTCCGCAAGCGCCAGGAGCGGGCGCCGGCCGGACAAATAGATGCAAAGACAGCCGAGCAATTGGAGCAGTTGAAAAGCAAATTTGAAGCGGCGATGAATGATGATTTGAATACTTCTATTGCGCTGTCGGTTCTGTTCGAGCTGGTTCGCCTGGCAGCCGGCCTGCTCGAAGATGGCAAAACGAGTGCTGAGACCCTCCGCGCAGTTGACCGGTCCTTCACAAAGCTGGGTGGAGACTGCCTCGGCATCGTCAAGCAAGAGTACGCAGCGGCAGGGGCCCAGGCAGACGACGAAATAATCGACAAACTCGTAAGCGTCCTGATAGACCAGCGCACCGAGGCCCGCAAGCGAAAGGATTTTGCCGCCGCCGATGCGATTCGCGACAAGCTGGTCGAAGCAGGTATCGCGCTCGAAGATAAGCCTGAGGGAACTGCCTGGAGGGCAAAATGAGAATCCTCGGCATTGACCCCGGCCTTCGCGTCTGCGGTTATGCAATAATAGAATCTGGTCCGGCAAAGGAACAATTGATCGAGGCCGGTGTCTTTCGCACCGACGGCTGTTCCACTATAGAAGCCAGGCTGAATCAGATTTCCGAGGATACCGAAACGCTGCTGAAAAAGTTCCGGCCCGAGGTTGTGGCCGTCGAGCAGTTGTACTCGCACTACGCACATCCGAGGACGGCGATATTGATGGGTCACGCCCGCGGTGTTATACTGCTAAAAGCCGCCGAGGCCGGCGTTGAGGTCAGAAGCTTCAGCGCGACCCGCATAAAAAAGTCCGTCACCGGCAACGGCAGGGCGTCAAAGGAGCAGATGCAAAAGGCTATTCAGACGATATTGGCGCTCGCTAAGCTGCCGGCCCCGAGCGATGTTGCCGACGCCATAGCAGCGGCGATGTGCTGTGCGAATACGCGGTGTGTCCCTGTGCACAAAGCTGCAAGATGATAACCGGCGCCGCAAAAAAGATGGGTATTGGCGAACTACTATGATAGCCAGGATAGAAGGAAAACTCGTCAGGCTTGATGGCGACAGCGCCCTTGTGCAGGTAGGCGCCGTCGGCTATGAGCTGATGCTGCCCGGATATTGCGTGAGCGCGCTATCCGACAAAATAGGCGCCGATGTCACGCTGTGCACGATGGAATACTACGAGGGCACGCCCGGCGGCGGCAACCTGATTCCACGAATGGTCGGCTTCCTGAACTCCGGCGAAAGAGAGTTCTTTAAGAAATTCATTAGTGTCAAGGGCATGGGAATAAGAAAGGCCCTGCGTTCGCTCAGCATCCCGATATCCACCGTGGCCGGGGCCGTGGAAGACGGCGACGAAAAAACGTTGATGACACTTGACGGCGTGGGCAAGAGAATGGCCCAGCAGATTATCGCCGAACTAAAAGGCAAGCTCCAGACCTTCGCCATAGGCGCCGAGGCAGCCGGCAGGGCAGAGCCGCGGTTCAAGCCCTTCCAGGCCGAGGCCCTGGAGATACTTATCGCCTGGGGCGAAAAAAGAAACGAGGCCATGGAATTGATTGAGTTAGCCTGCGAGAGACACCCTGATGTGAACTCGGCAGAGGAGCTTGTGCCTCTCGTGTACAGGCTAAAGCAGGGAATCGAAGTCTGAGGTGCTTCAGGTATTGTTACAAAGTTCTCGGATAGTCATACTTCCCTGTCATTCCCGCGAAAGCGGGAATCCAGGAGAAAACAGGCTTGAGCCGAAGCCTCAACCAGATTATTGTCTAAAAACTTATTCAAGGCGGCTTTCGCAGCTCGCAGTTGTGCTTTCGGCGACCACTAACCATGAACTACGAACAATGAACAACGAACCACGAGCTAATTTATGACAATCGGCAGAATCATAGGTGGACAGCCCCTGAATGAGCAGGACGAGAACTTCAACCTGTCGCTCAGGCCCAAGTACCTTGACGAGTGCATCGGCCAGCACAACGTGCGTGAAAAGCTTGCCATTGCCATAGCCGCTGCCAAACAAAGAGCGGAGCCTTTGGAGCATATCCTGTTTTACGGTCCGCCCGGTCTGGGCAAGACGACCTTGGCCCACGTCGTCGCCAACGAAATGGCCACTAATATTCGCTGCTCCTCGGGGCCGGCCCTGGTCAAGCAGGGCGACGTGATGGGAATGCTCACCAACATCAACACCGGCGACGTCCTTTTCATCGACGAGGTTCATCGGCTGAGTACACCTGTGGAGGAGTTCATTTATCCGGCGATGGAGGAGTTCAAGGTTGACTTTACGGTTGACAGCGGCCTGCACGCCAAGACGATTAACTTTCCGCTCAATCGCTTTACTTTGGTCGGCGCTACCACGCGCGCCGGTCTATTGAGCGCGCCGCTCCGCAGCCGCTTCGGGATGCTGTACCATCTCGAATTCTACAACACGCAGGAATTGACTGCGATCCTGACCCGGTCGGCTAAACTCCTGCAGCTCAAGTGCGAGGACGGGACGCTCGAACTGATTGCCGCTCGTTCACGCGGTACGCCCCGAGTTGCGAATCGGATTCTAAAGCGCGTCCGAGACTACGCCCAGGTCAAAGGCTCCGGCGTTCTCCGTGAAGATATTGTCGAAAGCGCATTGAAGATGGAGCAGATTGATTCCCTTGGCCTGGACGAATTAGACCGGGCGTTTTTGCGTGCGTTGGTCAACGTATATGACGGCGGACCGGCTGGTATTGACGCTATCGCAGCAACCTTGGGTGAAGAGCGGGACACGCTTGAGGATGTGGTTGAGCCTTATCTTCTGCAGGTGGGTTTTGTCCGCCGAACCAAACGCGGCAGAGAAATTACCAAGCACGCCTGCGACCACCTCGGACTGAAGCACCACAAGAAAAAGAGCCCCCCCGACGGCCAGCCGGAACTCTTCGAACAACCCGAACCATAAAAGGAGAGAATCCAATCATTTGTTGAGCCGTTGCCGGCACGGCGGCGGTCTTGTCATTTCCCCCAAAGCGCAAATCCAGTGACTTGCCCGCCTGTCCATTATACGCTCCACCTCCCCTCTTCCGCCAGGGACTTTGCTTGGCAACGCAGGATGCCCTTTAAGCACATGCGGTCTTCTGAGAGTAAGGCTAAGCATCAAAAGCCGTGTTTTTGTGCAAATTCTCAACAATACTGCCTTGAAAGAGAAAATTCTTGATAGTCCGGGGTGAATTGTGTATGATTATAGATGTCATACGGAGACAATTATGTCCTGTAACCGTTTAGATGCGAAATATCGGTTAGTTTTTGAAAAAAGTGCGCGGGCCCGAAAGGATGGCGAGAAACCAGGCCCGTGTGAGCCTCTTGCTTGCAACTATAAAAGATGTTATGCTGCCAGGTGCGGACTGTCAAATTCCTGCGGCGGCAAATAGTTGTCGCGGTGTCCGCCTTCGCAGGACCGGGAGAGGGAACAAGATTATTAACACATGAAAATTGAAGGACAGTAGAATGAAAGCGAAAATCGCAATTTGTGCAGTAGCAGTGATTTGTGCGTTTGTAACAGTGCCGGCCAGGGCGACTTTGACCGTGATCGGTACCGCGACTTATGATGGCAATGACTACAATCTTGTCTGGGATGATGACAACGGCGCCGGCACTGAAGTGGTCTACCTGGATTATGACTATAGTGTTGGCAGATCTGTCAACCATCCGGACGCAATATCCTGGGCTACCGGTCTGGGTGCGACTTTGACGATCAACTTGCTGCCCGGACACTCGGTCACCTGGTCAGGCGACTGGCGACTCCCGGCGGTGAACGCGAGCATTGAGCTTGGGGATCTCGATAATGCTGAGTGTCCAGACGCCTACACCCTCATGGATGCCTGGCCTGCTCCCGCGTTTAACAGGTTCTGGGTAGGCATGTCAGCGACCGGGCAAATCTACCAACAGCCTGGCAGTTGTGGCCCAGGCGGCTCCATACTTCAGCACGACAACCCGAACGACTACGATAATGGAGCCATCGCCGTTCGCAGCGCCAGCGAGGTTCTTACAGAAATAGTGCCAACAATAAAATTCGAATCGGCGGATTCGGGCGACCTTGAAAGTGTCACTCCCGCTGAGATTACGGTCCTTCTGGCGAATGCTGAAGAAGGCCAGACTTACACCGTGGACTGCGCCGTCACAGGCGGCTCGGCCACCGGCTGCGGAGTCGATTACCATTCACTCTTCAGTCCCTGCAATCTGCTCGACCTGCGGGCCCTTGCCGAGAACTGGCTCTGGGCCGGCCCCGGATTCAATCGCGCCGACCTCGTGGACGATGGCAAGGTCGATTTGCCTGACTTCTCCTCCTTTGCCGGCCAATTCCTCGTGGACAAGGGGACCCTGGTCTTTGGGCCGGGCCAGACCAGCAAGACCATCAACATCAATATCATGAGCGGTGACGGGAATGAATCGAACGAGACCATCGAGATTACGCTGTCCAATCCCACCGGCCCCGACGTGAAGCTTGGCAAAATAACACAACATACATATACGATCATCGATCCCAATGCCCTGCACCTGAAGGTGGATCTCGGTCTGCCGATGTGCGGAAGCAC
Organism: Sedimentisphaerales bacterium; assembly: GCA_035527845.1. GTDB lineage: Bacteria > Planctomycetota > Phycisphaerae > Sedimentisphaerales > Anaerobacaceae > JAUWKC01. The sequence continues at coordinate 82,235 of DATKZT010000005.1, forward strand.
ACCCGAATACACCGTTCCCGTGCCGGGCACGGTCAAAGAAGGATGGTGGGGTAGAGTGTTTTGGGGCGATACGGATATGTACAATCATGATTTCGCCTGGGAAGACGGCTCACGGGCGGCTGATCCACCTAATACGCCCGGAATCGACGGCTCCGGTGTGCACTTCGCGCTCGACTGCCCCATCGGAGAGGGAGGATACCACGTTCACGGCATGTGCCGGGACAACCTCGGCGGCGGAGGTTGTCCCACCGGTGCTCCGCTTGGCGAGCCCATTGCCAACGGCTGGTTTCATAACATCGACTGGGGCGGTGAATGCAGGGGCGATATCCACATGCGCATAACCGACCTGCCTCCGGGCATATATGAGCTCAAGAGTTACCACAACCACTGGGAACCTTGCAGCCAGGAAACCCGAAACTGCCTGGATTGCTACTCTAATATGCCGCCTATGACGGCAGTGTATGCGACGTCTCTTCCGGTAGCCGGGTTGCCGGGTTGCGCAGTAGCCTGGAGTGGAACCGGAACAGGCGTCACATCGCTTATGCCGGCGTATAACATTGATGTAACGAGCGTCCTTACCGATGCGGACGTTGCAACTTCAACCATAGTGTTTGAGACGGACGGCAGCGATGTGCTGGTCGTTTACGAAGGCGGCGACGACACGTATCCCGACCCGGCCAGGCCCGACCGCGAAGGACACAAAGGAATCCTGAACGCCTTTGAAATCACGAAAATTTACTAAGAGCCTTAATGCTCTGGTTGTCAAAGCCGAAAGGCTGTGCAGGGCGCTCTTAGGTGCAAACAACTATAGTCAGCGTTCAACTGTTGGGTGACTGCTGTCGTAATGGAGCGCTTCGTCCGCTTTTTCGATAGATGTCTAACTGCGTTTTCAGCTCCTGTACGATTTGCGGATACTTGTAGTAAAGGTTAGTAGTCTCACCGGGGTCTGTCTTCAGGTCGTAGAGCTGGCCCGGCGCATCGGGCGCCGTATCCGGCAGGGCAAAGGGCTTCAGCATCTCCCGATCATAATTATTTCCTCCTGAACCCTTGTGATCGAGATACTTCCATCTTCCCCGCCGGATCGCAAGCGCAAGTTTGTTGGTCTGGTGGAGTGTGTATCGACGGACAGGCTTGTCTTTGTCTTGTTTTCCAAGCAGCACCGGCAGGATGTTGAAACTGTCCTCCGCTGCGTCATTCGGCAGCTCTGCTCCCGCAGCGGCGGCACAAGTGGCCATCACATCGGTAATACACACCGTTTGACCCGACCTGGTCCCGGCTTTGATCTTCCCCAGCCAGCGCGCTATGAAAGGAACCCGGTGACCGCCCTCCCACTGGTCACGCTTCATGCCGCGCCACGGCCGCGCACCGTCGTGATGGTAATCCTTTCGCATGTTGATAACGCTCGTGACCTCGGGGCCGTTGTCGCTCGAAAACATCACCAGCGTATTGTCGGCAAAACCATGTTCTTCGAGGGCCTTCATGAGCCGGCCCACAATGTAATCGAGTTCATATATAAAATCGCCGTGCGGACCGGCATTCGTCTTGCCTTTGAAATCCTTTCCCGCAAAAGAAGGCAGATGAACCGCCTGCGTCGAATGAAAAAGGAAAAAGGGCCTGTCCGGCGACTTCTTCTTATGGTTTTCCAGAAACTCGAGACTCTTTTTCAGAAACAACATATCCACCTCTTCCAAATCGAAATCCGGCGCAATCATGCCCTGTCGATTGTCCTTCGAATATGGATGTTTTGGCAAAGGTGTTCGGTCGAGTATCTTCGTCGGCGGCGTCGGAATCCGGTCGCCGTCAATAAAAGCGTAAAGCCAGTCCGTGGCCGGACAGCACGCGGTTCCAAAGAAATGATCAAAGCCGCGATGTATGGGGCTGTCGGGTATCGGCCGCGAATAGTCGATTCTTTTTACCCCCTCGATCCCGCTCTCAGTGATCCGCTTCCCATCCTTGTCCATGAATGTCAAACCAATATGCCACTTGCCAAAGCATGCCGTCTCATAACCCCGCTTGCCGAGCATACCCGGAAGCGTCAGCCGTGACTCCTCAATCAGGCAGGGCCCCTCTGCCCCCGTGAATACCCCACGAAAACCCGTACGAAATTCCATCCGCCCCGTCATCAGGCTATAGCGCGTCGGCGTGCACACCGTCGAAGCGCTGTGCGCATCGGTCAGCAGTATTCCCTCACCCGCCAGTTTGTCCAGATTTGGAGTCGCTACCTTCGATTCGGAATTGTAGCATGAAATATCTCCGTAACCGAAATCATCGGCAAGGATAAAAAGAATATTCGGCTTCCTGGCCGACTTGCTGCCACGAGAATTAAATAGCCCGCTCCCGCATCCCGACAAACAAAAACCCGCGGCAGCTAAACCAACAGACTTAATAAAATCACGTCGCGTTTGGTAATTTTTCATTTTAACTTTCCCCAAAAAATTATTCCTGCCCCTCAGGGTCCGGCATTTACAATGGTCAAAACCGGCCTGAACAGTCTTCGTAAGCGCCATACTATCAAAATCCTGTTCTTATGTCACCCACTACTTGGGAAATGCCGGATAAAGGCTGTTCAGCGGTTAAGGATGTACTTTGCCATTTTGCCGCGGGTGGTCAAGGTTTGTGAGAAGACAGTGACTGAAAAGAAAGCCGACCATTAAAAGCCATGCCTTTCTGCAAATCTTCAACAAAACCCTCCCTCAAAAGAAAACGCTTGACAGTTCATATCATATCGATTGTTTGTACCAATTATTGGGCTTGAACGGAGAAAATTACTTTTATAATCTATTAAATGGGAAATTTCTGCTTGATCATAGTGCCATAATTTGCTATGTTCATTAGTGAATAAGATACCGGAGTAGGGTCAAAAACCCAGTCGGAAAGCAATTTTGAGCGTATCATCCGCTCAGGTACCAGGCAAGGGGCCGGAGTTGCGAAGTGGAGGTGCTGGAAGACATGATGGGTGGAAATAACCGTAGTCGCTGTTGCCTGCTGGGCTTGTGCGCCTTCGTGTTATCTTCACTCGCTACTGATGTACGCGCGTACGCCCGCGGGCTTTCCGATGACTATGTCGCCCGCGTTGTAGCCCATCAGTCAAATCTGCTTTCACGGCACCGACCGCCGCAGGAGCAACACCGGCGGCACAAGCCGAGGCTGCCGCAGATGCTTGTGACGCAAGAAAGTCACCCGACCGAAGCACCCTCCGGTGCGGTCCGGACACCCGGTGAATACGAGCCGGTTTACGGTGCGCTTGTACGCTGGGGACGGTATTCCTTTTACGAGTCACAGCTTACGGAACTTGTCGTCGGAATAACCACTGACCCCAACTCAAACTCGCTCGCGTTTCTAACAGTAGATGACAGCTATATGCAATCGGAACTGAGTCCTCGTCTCCAACTTGCGGGTGCAAATATCAACCGGGTCAGATTCATTATCTACGATGAATACGGAGATGACGCGTCCGTCTGGATTCGCGACTACGGGCCGCGCTACATTCATGAGGACGGCCTTCCGGCCATAATCGACCACACTTTTGGTCACGGCACTGCTGATAACGCTTTCCCGGCATGGCTCAGTACTTACGAGCTTCCATTCGACGACAATGAGCCGGTTTACGAGATGGATCTCACGCACGACGGAGGTAACCTGCTTTGTACTTCGACGGGCGATGCGTTTATGAGCACTTGGATTATGGAGCAAAATCCTGACAAGAATGAGCCCGACATTAGGGGTATTATTGAAAGCCACTTCAACGTCAGCTTGACACTCTATGATAGGCTGCCATTTTATGCCGGTTATCATATTGATATGTGGTTGCTCCCGCTTTCAGACAACAAGATTATTGTGTCGGAGTTTCCGCCGGACCACCCGCAGTCGAAGACTATAACTGATAACGCCGCTGCCGATCTGCAATCGAGGGGTTACACAGTCTACCGGACGCCCGCTCATGTTGAACCAGGAGAAGACGCCCTTGGGGGTTCGCATTACACTTATACAAATGCCGCGATTGTAAACGGGAGAGTATTCATCCCGTCGTATGACGAGCCCGCTCAGGATGCAGCGGCCATGGCCACTTACCGAGCGGCCTTGCCGGACCACGAAGTCATCCAAATTGCCTGCGCAAGTATGCTCCATGACAACGGTGCGCTTCACTGTATAACGAAGCCCATTTACACAATTCTGGGCGACTTTGACAAAGACGTTGACGTGGACCTGGTGGACTTTGCTATTTTCGCTGCTGCTTGGTTCACTGAAGAGGGAGATAGCAAATGGAATCGTGACTGCAACATCGCAGTCCCGAAGGATGCTATTATCGACGAACTGGACCTTTTTGTCTTGGCCAGCAACTGGCTGGTAGGTAAATAACTCATCTCTGGGTTACCTTTCGCAGTTTTTAGACGGTTACTCTTAATATCAGATTTCCTGCGTATGGTCATCCTTATCTGATGTTCTGATTTGGATTAACTCGGTCCTGCCAGGAGAACGACTTGACTGAATGTTCGGATTGGATAGAATAGACAAATTGGTATCGGGGCCTTCCTCAAGGTTTTGTGGGGCGCCATAATGAGATCTACATTTTGAATAGTACGGCTCCTGCGTAAGTCTGGAGCAATCCGCAGCCGTTTTCATCAGGAGTTGGATGGATGATACAATCTGCTCGCCCAGTGATCGCTCTGCTCGGATTCCTCCTGGCACTTTGGACATTCCTGTTTGGCAGTATGAGTTCCGTCGGTCATGCTTTCGAAGCCCGGAACACGGATCTGGAACGGTTCCTGCCCAACAATGGCAACTCGGTTTTCAACGCTGCAGGTCTTCTGCGCAAGTGGCCCTCCGGAGGCCCGAAGGAGCTGTGGCGCGTTGAGATAGGCTGGGGAAAGAGCGCGGTTGTGGAAGCAGGCGGCCGGGCATTTACGGCTACGGAGACCGACAGAAAGCAATGGGCTATCTGTCTCGACCCTCTCACCGGTGAAACCCGCTGGAAAAGATTGCTGTTTCCCAAGGAGAACCGTCATTCCGTCAAAGGACCGGTGACATCCCCCGTTATTGACGGAGATCGGATTTACTTTATTCCCTATGCCATCGACAAGGGAGATCTGTGGGAGATGCGATGCCCGATTGTCTGTCTCAAGAGCGACGGAACGAAATTGTGGCGTGCAGACGAGACTTTCTGGGCTACCGAGGCGTCCGTCCCTCTGGTGGTGGGCGACATACTTTATGTCAGTGCGGACAACCCGGAACGTGCCATACTGGTTGCACTTGACAAGATGACAGGCAAGTTGGAATGGGCTACACATGTAAAGTCGGATAGCAAACGAGAACTCGGGGCACCCGCTTCTCTGACCTATCAGGTAGTGGGTGGG
>DATKZT010000006.1:0-60471 GCA_035527845.1 Sedimentisphaerales bacterium
ACGTTCTATCACGGCATGGGCTGCAACGCCTGCGCCAAGACCGGCTATCTGGGCCGGCTGCCCATATTCGAGTTCCTCGTTATCGATAACGACATGCGGGAAAAGCTCACCGCCGGAGGCACCGAGTCGCAGCTAAGGGCCATCGCACGAGAAAAGGGATACGGCGGATTACTGGAGAGCGGCGTAAGCAAAATCATGCAGGGACTCACCACCGCTGAGGAAGTCTTAAGAGTCGCATTCACAGAGAATATAAAATCCTGAGCTGCGGACGGAACGTCCGGTATGGCCGGCCCAGCCCACCTTTGACTACCGGCCGACCACTCCCAGATTGGTGCTAACAAAGCTCATTCCACGCCCAATGACAAACGCCCCTTTCCGCCGAGACTCTCGACACGCACAAAGTGCCATCTTGATACGGGATAAAAGATGCCTCAGAAAACCTGTTTTATTTGTGTGCCTGGTCGTTTCTCGGCTATTTGCCTTCCATACCACCGGCAAGGCCGCCTCCGGCAATGCGAGAACAACCTCGTCGAACACGTCCAAAAAAATCAGAGGCAATTATCAACACTTGGAAAGGCAGCTTCGCTATGCTATTGGTAGGTTAAAGGTATTTAAGATGAATTCGTGGTGTGCGAACAAAGAAACAACGGCCGGTATGCAATATGCGGTGGCGCGAACGCAGCCAAATTCCGACAAAATGCCCATTTGCGGCCTCGCAAAGCATCATCTTCGTATACGTCAACGGGCCGCTCTGACCACAAATATAAGCTTTTCCCCCGTAAGGAGACTCCTATGAGACTTGTGTTGACAGCCCTATCGTACTTTCTCCTGTGCTGTGTGTGCACGCAGGTTCTTCCGGCTTCTGACCATCCCTCGACTTCCAGTTTGCCGGAGCTGCCGCCAATGGAGACCTTTCTTTTTGAGCCGATCATCCTGGAAAACATTGGCATTTGGGTTCCTGCCGCCAAGTTTGGCCCCGAGATAAATTCTTCCTGCAAGCTGCGAACCGGCTATTCCTACTCAGCGGCGCTGGCAGCGGCGGTAAGCCACACAAAGACCGAGTCATGCCCGCAGGAACTGGCAAGATTGCTTGCCGAGTACGGTGCAGCACATCACCCACAGAGCCTGCCCATGACAATATTTGACGGCTGGCGATGGGAATCCCCGTTAACCCTGTGCCAGTTTGAATCGGTCTCATTCGACCTGGTCAAGTACGGCGGCTGCTGGGAGGGCTCATGGGAGGCCATACTAATACGGAGCACCGGTTCGGTTGGTATGCAATGCGTCCGCATTTCTCAGACGCAGAATCTCGCCGCAGGATCAGATGATGTAAAACCGCAAAGCAGTATCGAGATAACAACCTTTAATTCGATGAGGGCAAGAGATGGATATCCGAAAAAGCAACGGGTCATCAGCAGGTAGTAAATTGTCTCATTTTGCCTTGGTCAGTCTGATCGCCATGCTGACATCGGGCGTCTCTCGTGCTGATACTCGCACGGCGGCCGCTGCGATTATCGCCGCGTATGACGCGCCGGGCACTATTTCAGCTACCGAGGCCAATTCCGTGGTTGCCAGCTTGGAGAAAGCGCTGCCCCAGTGTCAGGACGCCTATCTGGAGGCCAGGATCAAATACCAAATAGGGATTACTTATTTCAAGGTTGGCATGCTGGAGGCTGCCAACGCCGTGCTCTCGCGGCTTGCAAATGATACTGACTGTCCGCAGCTTGTGCGAATATGCAGTTGTAATATGACTGGCCAAATATGCAGGATGTTGGGCCGTGACGCTGAAGCTCTTGAGGCTTTCAACCGCCTCGCGAGTCTTGCCGAGCAACAGCTTTCTTTAGCCAGCGAGGACACTAATGACTCGGTATTCAAGAGACTTTGGTGTGCGGCCTTGTTCAGCCGGGCCGAGATTTACGAAACCCGACGTGACTTCGACGCCGGAATCGCTGAGTACAACCGTTTGATTCAGGTGTTGAAACGTCAGAAAGACCCAGGCCTCCTGGCCTCATACGGGCCGTTGGCGGAGGATAGAGCAAGCCGGCTGCATTTGCGCCAGGGAAACGTTGAGCAGTACCTTAAGGCCGCGCAAACGCTTACCGCAGATTACCCGCAGTATTACCGAACACGCGTGGTCAAATTCGAGACAGCGTGCGTCAAGTTCCTCAAAAGCGCCTCTGAGAATATCGAGTTTGCAAATGGCAGCTTTAGTGCGCCGGCCCAGGCTATCGGTTGGCTCAAGAGCTCGAAAACGAAAACTTCAGCCCGCGAGCTTGTCAATACCCTTGAGCAGCTCTGTCAACAGCACGAGGGCGCCTACGGAGGAATTCTCCTGCAATATCACTATGCCTGGCTTTTGGATACACTCGGTCAGAAGGAAAAGGCCGTCGAGGTGCTTGCCAGGATATGCTCTGCTGACGTTGCGGCTATAGATAGTGAATCTTGGAGAGAAGCCCTTCTGGAAACCATTCAGGAATACGCGAAGCTTCAATCTGCTATCATGCTCGGAGAGAGCGCCGATTACACCGGGGCATTGCGACTTTTGGGCAGTCTGCGAGCACATCCGGAAACTTCTCACCTGGGCGAACTGACAACCTCCGTCACAAAAAGCATAGAAACCCTCAAGAGAGAACTCCCGAAGTATGAGAACCAGCAACGATAGCTGGCGTTTGTTTGACATTGGACCGGCTGGAGCAGAAATATTCTGCCCACGCGGCCCTCACGCCCTTTGAATCAACATCAAATGCCCCGATGCTCTTGGCCAATCAAGAGAAATCTCAGTTGACGATCGCTGTGAGCAGAGACGGACAACCTTCTTACTGATGAGTTTCTCGTCGAAAACAAGGCTGAGAAAGCAGATTTTGCGAGCTATTGCCTCTGCCAAAACCTGCACGATCTTTGCCCTGCCGCCGACCAGTCCGTCTCGGCTAAAGCCCGTTGAGCCACAATAACCCACCCGCTTGGTAGGAATTGCTGGCTCGCCCGGCACACAGCCCCGACCTTACTGCACCCCAAACTCACTCATTTTGCAGACGCGTCAATCCCGAAAAACATTCCTAAGAGCCTATCTCAGCGTTTTGTGCGAACCCATCGGCCGAAACCGTGTATTAATTATAGTGGCTCCGTTCTGTTTGGGGCCCTTGCTCACTCTCCAGCTTTCTCGCCACTTTTCTCCTTAACCAAAGCAAGGGCTCTATCTTCAGACTATTGCAGCCCTCTCCGCTCCACAAGGCGTTTTCCCCATTCTGCCCATTCGGGTCTTGCCGCCGCCAAGAGGTGTTGCCCCCCTTCTTGGCCCGACTACCCGCTGCCAGGCCTCCCATGCCCGGGGCCAGCCGGCCCACCACATCTGCAAAACCACATTATTGTAATTCCTTGAGGTTTACCTACAATTTTGTTAATATCTGTGCGTGTTCTTTGTGAAAGGTCAACCAATGAAGCCAAAACTCTCAACCCAGGTCCAACTGTTAAGCGATATATCCAAGGCCCTGGCCGATTCGCTCGACCTTGAAATGACCCTGACGTCAATACTGAGGTCGCTGGACACGCATCTGAAGCTCCGCAGGGGAACCATTACCCTTCTCGATCCTGGCAGTGAGACCATAAATATCAGAGTCGCGCACGGGCTGAGCGAGAAGTCCAAGAAACTGGGCAGCTACAAGGTTGGCGAGGGAATAACCGGAACGGTTGTTCAGACCGGCAAGGCGATAATCGTGCCCGACATTTCCAAAGACCCGCGCTTTCTGTACAGAACCAGGTCAAGAAAGGCTGCCGAGGGCAAGAGGATTGCCTTCTTCTGTGTCCCCATCAAGCTTGAAGGAAATACTATCGGGGCGTTGAGTGTGGACCGAAGAGCAGAGAAAAAGGAGCAATTCGAGGTGAACATCGAGCTGCTTAACGTCATCGCGACCATGGTGGGTCAGGCCGTCAAGCTGCACCGGCTCGTCGAATCCGACCGGAACCGCCTTCGTGACGAGAATGTACGCCTTCGCCAGGAGCTGAAGGACCGATTCAACATACACAACATGGTCGGCAGCAGCAGCACGATGCAGCAGGTCTATCGTCTTATCGAGCAGGTTGCCGACAGCAACACCACCGTTCTGATTCGCGGCGAAAGCGGTACAGGAAAGGACCTTGTTGCGCACGCCATTCACTATAACAGTCCTCGCTCCGAAAAGCCTTTTGTGAAGGTAAACTGCACGGCCCTGCCTGAGACACTGCTCGAAAGTGAGCTTTTCGGCCACGAGAAAGGCGCCTTTACCGGCGCAATTGAGAGGAAGCTTGGTCGCTTCGAGAGGGCTAACGGTGGAACTATCTTTCTTGATGAAATTGGAGATTTTCCACTGAATCTCCAGGTCAAGCTCTTAAGGGTGATTCAGTTCAAGGAATTCGAACGCCTGGGCGGCTACGAAACCATAAAAGCAAACGTTAGAATCGTCGTCGCAACAAACAAGAACCTCGAAGAGCAGATTGAAAAGGCCCTGTTTCGCGAAGACCTCTACTATCGCATAAACGTGTTTCCGATTTATCTGCCGCCTTTGAGAGAACGCAAGGACGACATAATGCTTCTGGCCGACTACTTCCTCGAGAAACTCGCCGGCGCCAGCAGCAAGGACATCAAGCGCATTTCGACGCCGGCCATCGAGATGCTGACGCGATACCACTGGCCGGGAAACGTGAGGGAATTGGAGAACTGCATCGAACGCGCGGTGCTATTGTGCGACGGCGACGTAATCCGCTCTGAGCACATGCCCCCGTCACTCCAGATGATAGAGAAGACCGCACCGCCCTCACAGAGGTCGATGGCGGAGATCGTCGAGAATATGGAGAGAGAGCTTATCGTCGATGCGCTCAAGAAGTGCGGAGGCCGGCAGCGAAAGGCTGCAAAAGAGCTCGGTATAACCGAGCGCATCCTCGGCTATAAGATAAAGAAGTACAACATCCACCCGAAATACATCTGACTTCACGATAATCTACATATTTGTAGACAACCCGCCGTAAATCTACGTTTATGTAGACATCTGCTCTCACGCTCGCTGGTGCCGTGTCGAGCATATCTCTTTATTGAGTAAGCACTTAAGGTTGGCATAGTGCAGTTTTCTCCTGCTTGGCACGGCCTTTGCTCATATAAGCAAAAGGTGTATTGAGGCTCTTCCGCGTTGGTGAGGAGCCAAAACCTCAAACAACAAAGTTCAGAAGGGAATTCTGCAAAATGACAAAGGTTGACGTTTGGCTGGTAGTTGCAAGTGTGTTGTTCTCTTGGACAAACAAGACTGCCCTGGCAAAGGACAATATCAGCTTCGAAGTTACTGCCGATTTCTTCGGCAAATACATCTGGCGGGGACAGAATCTGGTCGATGACTGGGTCTTTCAGCCCGGCGTCAGCGCCGGCTACAAGGGATTTACCGCCTCTGCATGGGGTAATCTCGACCTGACCACTGAGAACGATAAGAATGGAGACTTCACGGAGGCCGACCTGACGCTTGACTATTCCGGACAGTTTCCCGGCATCGAAGCTCTGGGCTGCTCAGTCGGGCTTATCTACTACGATTTTCCCGTTAGCGGCGCCGCAGACGATACGCTGGAGCTCTATTGGGGGCTCGCTCTTGACGTGCCTGCAAATCCGTCGGTAACGTTCTATCACGATGTCGATGAGGTCGATGGGACCTACATTTTATTAGGCGTCGGACACAGCTTTGAAGACGTCATCGAGATCGCGCACGATATCCCGGTCGGCATCGACCTCGCGGCTGGCCTTGGCTGGGGCAGCAGCAGTTACAACAAGTTCTATTGGGGACCCGACAAGAGCAAGCTCAACGATCTTGCGCTCTCGGCCTCTTTTCCCGTTAAAATCAGCGGCTGGACCGTCGCTCCGAGCGTGAACTACGTCACTTTGGTCGGCGATGATATACGCCAAAGCAATGTGTACGGAACAGACAGCGATTTCTTCTTTGTCGGTGTAGGGATTTCGAAAGCGTTTTGAGAATACGCTGAAAGGGTAAGGAAGTGAAAAAGTTGCTACTTATCATTATGTTGGCGTGGATTGCCTTGTCCGCCGGCGCCGCATTTGCCGAATCGGCCGGCGAAGAAAACGCCGTTGCAGCCATTACCACCGACCAGCTCAAGATGGGCCTCGATACCGTATGGGTTCTCGTGGCCGCCTTCCTCGTCTTCTTTATGCAGGCCGGCTTCGGAATGGTCGAGGCCGGCTTCATACAGGCCAAGAATACCTGCAACATCCTGACAAAGAACTTCCTTGATTTCTGTATGGCTTCGCTGGGCTTCTTCCTTATCGGCTACGGCCTCATGTTTGGCGACGGCAACGGCTTCATGGGCATGCGAGGCTGGTGCCTCTTCGGTCTCGATGACACGGTCAACGGGATACCGCTTTATGCCTTCTGGCTGTTCCAGGCCGCATTCTGCGGAGCAGCCGCAACCATAGTCGCAGGAGGCATGGCCGAACGAATGAAATTCGTGGGGTACCTGATTTATTCCTTCGTAGTATCCGCCTTGATTTACCCCCTTGTGGGGCACTGGATATGGGGCGGCGGCTGGCTGGCAAAGATGGGCTTCGCCGATTTTGCAGGCTCCACGGTTGTGCACACCGTCGGTGGTTTCGCCGCACTGGTCGGCACGAGCATACTTAAGCCCCGAGAGGGCAAGTACGGGATCGACGGCAGGCCGAACGTGCTCGCCGGCCACAGCATTCCGCTGGCCTCTTTGGGAGTATTTATTCTCTGGTTCGGCTGGTTCGGGTTCAATGCCGGCTCGACCCTCGGCGTAACCGACGGCTCAACGATTGGCCGCGTCGCGATCAACACGAACCTTGCCGCCGCACTCGGAGGTATCGCCGCCATGGTCACCGTCTGGAAGCGATTCGGAAAGCCCGACCTGTCCATGGCCATGAACGGCGCTTTGGCCGGACTTGTGGCAATAACCGCACCATGCGCCTACGTCGAACCATGGGCGGCAATAGTCATCGGCGCTTCCGCCGGCTACATTGTCGTCAGGGGCGTTGAGCTGCTCGACAAGCTGCAAATCGATGACCCGGTGGGGGCCGTTCCCGTTCATGGTATCTGCGGCGTCTGGGGTACACTATGCGTCGGTATCTTCGGCAGCAAAACGCTGGGGCTGCCAAACAACGGTTTCGTTTACAGCGGCAACCCCATGCAACTGGGTATCCAAATGGTCGGCAGCGCAACGGCGGTTGCTTTTGTCGTTGTGACTATGGCTATCGTATTCAAACTGATTGACCTTACAGTGGGATTGAGGGTCAGCCGCGAAGAAGAGCTGCGCGGTCTGGACATCGGCGAACACGGTATGGAAGCTTACGGCGGCTTCCAGATATTCAGCACAAGCTGAGACTGTTGGGCAACAAGGAGTAAGATATGAAACTCATAATAGCATATATTCAGCCGCATAAACTGCAGGACGTAAAGAAGGCACTCTGTAAGAAGGAGGTCTTTAAGATGTCCGTAACCAATGCGCTCGGCTGCGGCGAACAGATGGGATATGAGGAGAGCTACCGCGGTATCAAATTCGAGGTCAATCTGCTGAAAAAGGTAAGGCTTGAAATCGCTGTCAACGAAGGCTTCGTGGAAAAAACCGTCGACGCCATTATCGAAGGCGCAAAAACAGGACAAATCGGCGACGGCAAGATATTCGTACTGGACCTTGTTGAGTGTATCAGAATCCGAACCGGTGAAAGAGGCGGAAAAGCAATTGGCTAAACGCCCCTAAAAAGGCAAAAAAACAGACTCACTTTTGGAAAGGAAGAAAAGATGGCACCCAAGGAATTTTTTGAGTTCGCAAAAAAGAACAACGCAAAAATGGTTGACCTGAAGTTTACCGACCTGCTGGGAACATGGCAGCACTGCTCCTTTCCCATTGACACCTGGGATGAAGAGACATTCAAGGACGGCGTCGGATTCGACGGCTCGTCAATCCGCGGCTGGCAGGGAATACACGTCTCGGACATGCTCGCCCTGCCCGACCCGAACACAACCGTCCTCGACCCCTTCTTCAGGGAGCCGACGGTAAGCATTATTGCAAACATTGTCGATCCCATAACAAAAGAGGACTACACACGCGACCCGAGACACGTTGCAAGGAAAGGCGCGGCTTACCTCAAGAGTACGGGCATCGCCGACACCTGCTACATCGGCCCCGAACCCGAGTTCTTCATCTTCGACGAGGTCCGCTACGAGCAGAATCAGCACACCGGCATGTACTCAATCGATTCCGTCGAGGGCGCGTGGAACACCGCCCGCTTTGAAGAGCCCAACCTCGGCTACAAACCCAGCTTCAAAGGCGGCTACTTCCCCGTCAGCCCCACCGATACCTACCATGACCTGCGCGGTGAGATGGTGGCGGAGATGCAGAAAGTCGGTATAGTCGTCGAGGCCCACCACCACGAGGTCGCCACTGCCGGTCAGGCCGAAATAGATATGAAGTTTGCAGACCTCGTCAAGATGGCAGACCAGTTCATGTGGTACAAGTACATCGTAAAGAATGTTGCAAAACGCCGTGACAAAACGGTGACTTTTATGCCAAAGCCCGTCTTTCAGGACAACGGCAGCGGAATGCATACACACTTTTCCCTCTGGAAAGGCGGAAAACCCCTCTTCGCGGACAAGGGGTACGCCGGCCTCAGTAACATCGGGCTCTACTCCATAGGCGGCATGCTCAAACACGCCCCGGCCATCCTTGCCTTTGCGGCGCCGACCACAAACTCGTACCGCCGGCTGGTGCCCGGCTTTGAGGCGCCGGTCAATCTGGTGATGTCCAAGCGAAATCGTTCCGCGGGAATCCGCATCCCGATGTACTCCGAAAACCCTAAGGCCAAACGCTTGGAATTTCGCTGTCCCGACCCCACATGCAACGGCTACCTCGCCTGGACCGCCATGCTCATGGCCGCCATCGACGGCATCACAAACAAGATAGACCCCGGAGAGCCGCTGGACAGGGACATCTACGAGATGACGCCCGAAGAGCTCGCAAAGTATCCCAAGACGCCCGGCTCGCTCGACGAGGCCGTTGACGCCCTGGAAAAAGACTATGAATTTCTTACCGCCAGCGGCGTGTTCACATACGATTTGATCGAGACCTGGATTAACTGGAAACGTGAGAAAGAACTTAATGAGCTTGCTCTTCGACCGCATCCCTACGAGTTTCACTTGTATTACGACAGTTGATAGGACATATTAGTGCGCAGTCTGGTTGACGGCCTTGGGCGCGAAATTACTCTCTGCGCGGCCCAGGGCCTTCGCTTGGACCGAAAAACGGCATGCCTGGTACAGCTTGCCCGGTCACAAGTGCTGTATTATTAGAAAGAGTGTTTATGTTATCGCATCTGTTTATGATATGTATTAAGAGAATGAGGCTACCGAGTTTGGAGAACGCACATATACTGGTGTGTGAAAGCAGTTTTCCGGGGCTTCATTGTTCGGGAGTAAATACCCACTCTGTGAATCTGCTGTTGGAGTGAACACAATTTGCGATGGCCGTGGAGTTGATAAATCAAGGTCTGTACGAGAGACGGCGCGAGCACGACGCCTGCGGTATAGGTGCGGTCGTAAACATCTCAGGTAAGGCCGACCATGCGATAATTGACTACGGCAAACAGATCATAGTGAATCTGAGGCACCGCGGCGCCGCCGGCGCCGACGAGGCGACAGGAGACGGCGCCGGAATTCTTTTCCAGATCCCCCATGAGTTCTTCTTGGGCGAGTGCAAGAACCTAAAAATAACTCTGCCCCCGCCCTCCAAATACGCCGTGGGCATGGTGTTCGGCTCACAAACCGCCGGACTCCGCCAACAGTGCGACCAGATTCTCGAATCAGCAATTAACCACTATGGAATGAAAGTCCTCGGCTGGCGAGACGTCCCTGCATCCAACGACTGCCTCGGAGAGATAGCCCTTCAGGCTGAACCCTCCATCAAACAGGTTTTTGTGGACGGCGCCGGCGCCGACGCCGAACTCCTCGAAAGACGCCTGTACCTGGCGCGAAAACGCGCCGAACGCCTGGTCCGCGAGAGCCTGGCCGAACAGGGAAACGATTTCTACCTGCCATCCCTTTCCTGCCGCACCATCTGCTACAAGGGAATGTTCATGGCCTGGCAGCTGTTTGCCTATTACCCAGACCTGGCCGACCAGCGAGTCAAGTCCGCGCTGGCAATTGTCCACCAGCGATACAGCACCAACACCTTCCCCAACTGGCGGCTCGCACAGCCCTTCAGATGTATTGCACACAACGGCGAAATCAACACCCTCAGCGGAAACCGAAACTGGATGCGCGCCCGAGAGACGGAAATGACCAGCGATGTCTTCGCAGATGACATCAAGGACCTGTTTCCCGTCCTCACGCCCGACATGAGCGACTCGGCATGCTTCGATGCCGCCGTTGAGCTGCTCATCCGCGCCGGCCGAAGCATACCCCATTCGATGATGATGATGATACCAGAAGCCTTCGGACCAAAGTATCATATCAGCACCGATAAACGCGCATTCTACGAATATCACTCGGCCATAATGGAGCCCTGGGACGGCCCCGCCGCTATGGTCTTCACCGACGGAAGAATCATCGGCGGAACACTCGACCGCAACGGCCTGCGCCCCTGCAGATACCTGGTCACGACCGACGGCCTCGCCATACTTGCCAGCGAAGCGGGTGTCGTGGAATTCCCACCGGAAAAAATTCGCAGAAAAGGCCGCCTCCGCCCGGGCCACATGTTCCTCGTTGACACGCGCGAAGGCCGAATTATCACCGACAACGAGATCAAAAGCAAAATCGCGCGCCAGAAACCTTACCGAAGGTGGCTCGAAGAAAACCGCATTGAGCTTCGAGGCCTGTTTGATACGCCAAGGCTGGTCGCCACCGACCCCCAGACAATATTCCAGAGAATGCGCAGCTTCGGCTATACACGAGAGGAAATCAAAATGATCCTCCTGCCCATGGCGGTCAACGGCCAGGAGCCGGTCGGCTCAATGGGCAATGATACGCCGCTGGCAGTTCTTTCCGACAAGCCCAAACTGCTGTTCAATTATTTCAAGCAGTTGTTCGCACAGGTGACCAACCCCGCCATCGACCCCCTCCGCGAGGGCCTCGTGATGAGCCTGATGATGTTCACCGGCAAAAAACGCAACATCCTCGATGAGACGCCGCAGCACTGCCGCCAGTTGAAGCTGCCCCATCCCGTCCTGACAAACGAGGACCTCCAGCGACTGCGGACCGTTAAGCGCGAGGACTTCAAGGTTGCCACCATCCCTGCTGTTTTCGATGCAGATGCCTCCGATGCCGCAGCCACCCTTCGTCGTGGCTTGGATAATCTGATTGAAATGTCGCAAAAAGCCGTCGGAGAAGGTGCATCGCTAATTGTCATCAGCGACCGTGACATCTCGCAGAACGTAGCGCCGATTCCATCCTTACTGGCTACTGCCGCTGTTCACCACGCTCTGCTCAACCGCGGACTTCGTGGCCAGACCGGTTTGATAGTGGAAAGCGGAGAGCCCAGAGAGGTCATGCACTTCTGCCTCTTGTGCGGATACGGCGCAAACGCCATCAATCCATATTTGGTTTTCGAGTCGCTCGATGAGCTCCATCGCCAAAACGAGCTGCCGGAAAAGATGGAGCCCATTCAGATAGCCGATAATTACATCGCCGCCGTCAAGAAGGGCATCCTCAAAACGATGAGCAAAATGGGTATCTCCACCCTTCGCAGCTACACCGGCGCACAGTTGTTCGAGGCCATCGGCCTCAATCGCTCAGTTGTCGACGAGTATTTCACCGGAACCAGCTCTCGCATCGCAGGCATCGGCCTTGAACAAATCGCCGCAGAGGCCGTGGCGCGCCACACGGCCGCATTCCAGCAGCGCCCTTCCGGAACGCTCGAGCTGGATTTCGGCGGTGAATACCATTTCAGACACGGCGGCGAACGGCATCTCTGGAACCCGACAACAGTATCCCGCCTTCAACACGCCGTAAAATACGATGATTCGCGGGCCTATGCTGATTATGCCGCGGCCGTTAACGACCAGTCGCAAAAGCTGTGCACGCTGCGGGGATTGTTCGATTTTATACCCGGCGAATCAATACCGGTAGATGAAGTTGAGCCCGCGAGCGAAATCGTAAAGAGATTCTGCACCGGTGCGATGAGTCACGGCTCAATCAGTAAAGAGGCGCACGAGTGCCTCGCAGTCGCAATGAACCGAATAGAGGCCATGAGCAACACCGGTGAGGGAGGCGAAGACCCGGCACGCTATCGGCCCGAACCGAACGGCGATTCGAAAAACTGCGCAATAAAACAGGTCGCCAGCGGGCGATTCGGCGTCACCGCATACTATCTCGCCAACGCAAAAGAACTCCAGATCAAGATAGCACAGGGCGCCAAGCCCGGCGAGGGAGGCCAGCTGCCCGGACACAAGGTAACCGAAGAAATCGCGGCTCTGCGCTACTCCACACCGGGCGTAACCCTCATATCGCCGCCCCCCCACCACGACATCTATTCGATAGAGGATTTGGCCCAGCTCATCTACGACCTTAAATGCGGCAACCCCGGCGTCAAGGTTTCCGTCAAGCTCGTCGCCGAGGTGGGCGTCGGAACTATTGCCGCAGGCGTAGCAAAGGGAAATGCCGACGAGGTCCTCATCAGCGGACACGATGGCGGCACCGGTGCAAGCCCCCTTTCATCCATCAAGCACACCGGCTGCCCCTGGGAGCTGGGCCTGGCAGAGACTCAGCAGGTTCTCGTGATGAATCGCCTTCGCGACCGAATCAGGGTCCAGGCCGACGGACAGATGAAAACCGGTAGAGACATCGTCGTCGCGGCCATGCTCGGCGCAGAGAAGTTCGGATTCGGAACCGCCGCACTCGTCGCAATAGGCTGCACCCTCCTCAGAAAGTGCCACGAAGGCGCCTGCCCGTTCGGCATAGGAACACAGGACCCCGAGCTAAGGGCCAGATTCGCCGGAAAACCCGAATATGTGCAGCGATTCATGAACTTCGTCGCCGAAGAGGTACGCCAAATCATGGCACAGCTCGGCTTCAGAAAATTCGAGGATATGATCGGCAGAACAAACCGTCTGCAAATGCGAAAGGCCATCGAACACTGGAAAGCAAAAGGCCTCGATTTTTCCGCCGTCCTCCGCCAGCCGCATTTCGAACAGGCAACTGAATTAAGATGCAGCAAAGCCCAGCCCGCCAGAATTGATGACAACCTCGACTGGCAGATTCTCGAAAAGGCAAAGGATGCTCTCGAAAATAAAAGCAAAACCCTTATAGAAATGCCCATTCGCAATATCAACCGAACCGTAGGCGCGATTCTCAGCAATAGTATCGTTAAGAAATATGGCCCCGAGGGACTGCCCGACGGCACCCTTGAAATCGTTCTAAAGGGCTCCGCCGGCCAGAGCTTCGGCGCCTTTCTGGCGCCGGGTGTTACGCTCAAACTTATCGGAGAAAGCAACGACTACCTCGGCAAAGGCCTCTCCGGAGGGCGCATCGTCGTCGCAACACCTGAAAAGGTGCCCTTCCTCGCCCATGAAAACATTATCGTCGGAAACACAGTGCTCTACGGCGCTACCGCCGGAGAGGTCTTCATCAACGGCATGGCTGGCGAAAGATTCTGCGTCCGCAACAGCGGTGCTGCTGCCGTCGTCGAGGGCGTCGGCGACCACGCCTGTGAGTATATGACCGGCGGCACCGTAGTGGTTCTCGGTCAGACAGGCTGCAATTTTGCCGCCGGTATGAGCGGAGGCATCGCTTACGTTCTTGATGAAATGCAATTATTCGATACACTATGTAACCTTGATATGGTCGAGCTTGAAAGCGTGTGGCACGAAAAGGACAAGCAGCTTCTCCAGGATTTGATCAGGCGCCACTTGAGCTGGACCGAAAGCAAACGGGCCCGCCAGATCCTCGACGCCTGGCCTGACATGATGGGTAAGTTTGTGAAAGTCGTTCCGATAGACTATCGAAAAGCCCTCGAAAAAATGCGCGCCGCCGAACGACGCGATACCGAGACTACCCCAGCCACCGAAGAGGTGTTTCAATGGGCGAAGTAAAGGGATTCCTCAAACATAAACGACGCGAGGTCGCACATAGGCCCGTCGAAGAACGAGTCCACGACTTCCGAGAGCTGGATTTGCCGCTCACCCCCGACGAGATTCGCCGCCAGGCCGCACGCTGCATGGACTGCGGAATACCATTCTGCCACGGCACCGGCTGCCCCCTTCAGAACTGCATTCCCGATATCAACGAGCTGGTTTACAGGGACCGATGGCGGCAGGCTTGTGAGCATCTTCACCTGACAAACAATTTCCCCGAAATTACCGGAAGAGTATGCCCCGCCCCATGCGAAACCGCCTGTACCCTCGCCATCAGCGATGAGCCCGTGCTCATAAGACATATTGAGTTTCAGATTGTCGAACGCGGCTTCTCGGAAGGTTGGATCAAGCCCCAGCCCCCGCCACGCAGAACCGGCAAACGAGTGGCCGTCGTAGGCTCAGGACCTGCAGGCCTGGCTGCCGCACAACAACTCGCCAGGGCAGGCCATAATGTCGTTGTCTTCGAAAAAGATGAACGACCGGGAGGTATGCTGCGATACGGCATTCCTGATTTCAAGCTCGAAAAGTATATTATAGACCGCCGACTCAACCAGCTTGCCGCCGAAGGCGTCCAGTTTCAGACGGGCGTCAACGTCGGAGAAGATATTTCCGCCCGATACCTGCACAAAATGTTCGATTGCGCTTGCCTGACGATGGGCGCACGCCAGCCGAGGGATTTGGCTGTCCCCGGCAGAGGATATGAGAATGTTGTGTTCGCAATGGACTACCTCACCGAGCAAAACAAACTGAACGCCGGTGAGGCCTCGGATGAATCCCGGCTCGTTACCGCAAAAGACAAAGTGGTCATTGTAATTGGCGGCGGCGACACCGGCAGCGACTGCGTTGGCACCGCAAGACGTCAGGGCGCAAAAAAAATATATCAGCTTGAGATATTGCCCAAGCCCCCGGATTCCCCCCCGCCCGACACACCATGGCCCTTATGGCCCAGAATCATGAGGACCACCTCCTCACACGAAGAAGGCTGCGAGCGGCTCTGGAGTGTGATGACCAAAAGAATTTCAGGCGTCCAGACTCGGGTCAGCCGCCTGCACGCCTGCCAGGTGCAGTGGATAGAAAGACCTGCCGGCTGGAAGATAAAGGAACTGCCCGAAACAAATCTTGAGCTGGACGCCGACCTCGTAATCCTCGCGATGGGATTTCTGCATCCCGTTCATGAAGGTTTGATAACAGACCTCGGCCTCGAGCTGGACCAAAGAGGCAACCTGCTGGTCAAAAACTGCCGGACCAGCGAGCCCTGGGTATTCGCAGCTGGCGACACAATAACTGGGGCCTCGCTTGTCGTCCACGCAATAAATACGGGAAGACAGGCCGCAGCAGAAATCGACCTGTGGTTGAAGCAAAATGCAAAATCCGACCGACGCTGAAATGCGGCGATGCAAGTGAAGTAAATGACGGAAAGGGCCGGGAAATGGCACTGCGAGTAGGCCTCGGACAATTTAATGCTTCTGTAGGCGACATACAAGGAAATGTCGAAGCCATGCGAAGGGTCTGTGCCGAAGCGATGCGCCAGAGCGTGGACCTTTTGGTCTTTCCAGAGATGGCTGTCTGCGGCTATCCCCCGGAAGATTTGCTCCTGAAAAACCATTTCCTCCGCGACAATCGCCGCGCGGTCGAGCAGCTGGCCGCTTACTGCCCGGACATCACCGTAATCGTCGGCTTTGCCGAAGCCGCTGGGGACGGATATTTCAATTCCCTGGCCGTCCTCCAGCGCGGCCGGATCAGCAAAATCTACCGCAAGTGTGTCCTGCCCAACTACGGCGTCTTTGATGAGAGAAGATACTTCAGGCCCGGAAACGCCTCCGCACTCATTAACTTGAACGGAATGGCTGTCATGCTCACCATCTGCGAGGATATATGGAAGCCCGAACGATTGGACCAGTTCCTCGGTGAAACAGCCTCAAAGCACCTGATTGTGAATATATCGGCGTCGCCTTTTCACCTCGGCAAAATCACACAGCGGCAGGAAGTCCTCCGAAAGTGTGCGACTTATTTCGGTTGCGCCGTCGCTTATTGCAACCTCGTCGGCGGTCAGGATGAGCTTGTCTTTGACGGCAGAAGCATGTTCCTCGACCCCGCCGGCAACGTCGTTTGCCAGGCAAAGGCATTTGAAGAGGATATGCCTGTTGCCGATATCAGTTTGAAAAAGGGAAAAATCGTGGTGGTCGAGGGCATAAAACAACCTACCGGCAAGAGACTCCGCCCCCCCGATCCCATAGCTGAGGTCTACGGCGCACTGCTGCTCGGCACCAGAGACTACGTCCGCAAGAACGGTTTCGAAAAAGTCATAATCGGTCTCAGCGGAGGCATCGACTCAGCCCTCACAGCCGCTCTCGCCGTTGATGCACTGACCGCCACCAATGTCGTCGCCGTCACAATGCCGTCAAAGTTCAGCAGTCGCGAAACCCTTGCCGATGCCAGAAAGGTGGCGAAGAATCTCGGCATAGAATTACACGCAATACCCATTACACGTGTGCTCGACAGGTTCGATGAGACCCTGAAGGATGTCGAAGGGTGGACCCACGCCGGTATCGCTTATGAGAACCTGCAAGCCAGAATTCGCGGTACTATACTCATGACGCTCAGTAACCAGCTTTCGTACATGGTGTTGACCACCGGCAATAAGAGCGAGACCGCCGTCGGTTATTCCACACTCTACGGCGACACCGCGGGCGGATTCGCCGTCATAAAAGACGTGCCCAAGACAATGGTTTACCAACTGGCCGCCTACCTCAATAAAATGCACCGACGCCAGGTCATCCCGAAAAGCGTTATCGACCGGCCGCCCAGCGCCGAACTAAAGGAAAACCAGAAGGATACGGACTCGCTCCCCGAATACGACCTGCTCGACCGAATACTGAAAGGCTACATCGAAGAGGATAAATCCCCACACGATATGGCAGCCGAAGGATTGCCCGAGGACGTCGTCAACCGCGTGATACGCATGGTCGACCTCAACGAGTACAAAAGAAGACAGTCACCGCCCGGCGTCAAGATAACACCAAAGGCCTTCGGCAAGGATAGACGAATGCCCATAACAAACCGTTATATTTCCCGATAGATTTCCCAGCGAGGCGCCGCCCGGTCGAATGCCAAAACGCACAGACATACATAAAATACTCATAATAGGTTCCGGCCCCATCGTGATCGGTCAGGGCTGCGAGTTCGATTACTCCGGCGCCCAGGCCTGCAAGGTACTAAGGAAAGCCGGATACAAGGTCGTCCTCGTAAACAGCAATCCCGCCACCATTATGACCGACCCCGAAATGGCCTACCGAACCTACATCGAGCCCATTACACCCGATATGGTCGAGAAAATCATCCGCCGAGAAAAGCCCGACAGCCTCCTGCCCACCCTCGGCGGACAAACAGGCCTCAATACCGCCGTCGCACTGGCAGAGACCGGCGTACTGAAGAAATACAACGTCAGACTCCTCGGAGCAAACCTCGCCTCAATAAAAAGGGCAGAGGAAAGAGACCGCTTCAAAAAAACCATCGAGCAATGTGGCCTCCACGTCCCCAGAAGCGGCTACGCACACAACTGGCACGAGGCCAGCCAGGTCATACAGAATATCGGATTCCCCGCCATCATCAGGCCTTCATACACACTCGGCGGCACAGGCGGTAACGTCGCATACAACGCCGAAGAGTACGAGCAGTTTATCCACTGGGGCCTGAACCTGAGCCCCAAAAACCAGGTCCTCGTCGAAGAATCTGTCATCGGATGGAAGGAATACGAGCTCGAGGTCATGCGCGACAGAAAAGACAACGTCGTCATTGTCTGCCCAATCGAGAACCTCGACCCGATGGGCATACATACCGGCGACAGCATCACCGTCGCCCCCGCACAGACCCTCACCGACAAAGAATACCAAATCATGCGAGACGCCTCCCTCAAAATAATCCGCGCCATCGGCGTCGAAACAGGAGGCTCCAATATACAGTTCGCCGTCAATCCCCAAAACGGAAAACTATACGTAATCGAGATGAACCCCAGGGTCTCCCGAAGCTCCGCACTCGCCTCAAAAGCCACAGGCTTCCCCATCGCCAAAATCGCCTCGCTCCTCGCCGTCGGTTACACCCTCGACGAAATCCCCAACGACATCACGAAGAAAACCCCCGCCTGCTTCGAGCCGACCATCGACTACTGTGTCGTTAAGTGGCCCCGCTTCACCTTCGAAAAATTCCCGCGCACCAGCCCCGAGCTCACCGTCCAGATGAAATCCGTCGGCGAGGCCATGGCCATCGGACGAACCTTCAAAGAGGCGCTCCAAAAGGCCGTAAGGTCCCTCGAAATAGACCGCTACGCCCTGAACGGCAAGTACTCCGGCCGCAAACTCTCGTTACAAGAGCTCAGAAACAAGCTCAGAACGAACTGCTGGGACAAAATCTGGTACGTCGCCGAGGCCCTCCGCAGAAAAATGCACGTCGATGAAATCCATAACCTCACCAAAATCGACCCCTGGTTCCTCAACAACATAAGAGACATCGTCAGACTCGAAGAAAAAATAAAATCGACCACCCCCGAAAAACTAAACCGCCCGCTCATGCTAAAGGCCAAGCAGTACGGTTTCAGCGACAGGTTCCTCGCCTCCGCACTGAAGACCGACGAACTGAAGCTCAGACAGCGCCGCCAGGCCCTCGGCATCAACGCCGTCTTCAAAATGGTCGATACCTGCGGCGCCGAATTCGAAGCCGCCACCCCTTATCTCTATTCCACCTTCGAAGACCAGTGCGAAGCCAACCCCACCGACAATAGAAAGGTCGTCATCCTCGGCGGCGGACCGAACCGAATAGGTCAGGGTATCGAATTCGATTACTGTTGCGTCCACGCCGCCTTCGCACTCCGAGAAATCGGCATCGAATCCATAATGGTAAACTGCAACCCCGAAACCGTCAGCACCGACTACGACACCTCCGACCGACTCTACTTCGAGCCCCTCACATTCGAAGACGTCATGTCCATCGTCCAGACCGAAAACCCCGACGGCGTAATCGTCCAGTTCGGCGGCCAGACCCCGCTCAAGCTCGCCGTCCCACTCGAAAGAGCAGGCGTCAAAATCATCGGCACCTCACCCGACAGCATCGACCGCGCCGAAGACAGAAAAAGATTCAACCGCCTCGTCAACAAGCTCCGCCTCCGCCAGCCGTACAGCGGCACCGCCACCACCTACAAACAGACCCTCACCATCGCCAAAAAGCTCGGATACCCCCTGCTCATCCGCCCCTCCTTCGTCCTCGGCGGCCGCGCCATGCAAATCGTCCGAGACGAAAAGTCACTCAAGAACTGCGTCGAAAACGCCATCGAGGCCTCCGGCGAACACCCCATCCTCATCGACAAGTTCCTCGACGACGCCACCGAGCTCGACGTCGACGCCATCAGCGACGGAAAAACCGTCGTCATCGGCGGAATCATGGAGCACATCGAAGAAGCCGGCGTCCACTCCGGCGACAGCGCCTGCAGCATCCCACCAGTCTCGCTCAGCAAAAAACTGCTCGGCGAAATCGAACGCCAGACAAAAATGCTCGCCCTCGAACTGAAAGTCAAAGGCCTCATAAATATCCAGTTCGCCGTAAAGGATAACCAGCTCTACATCCTCGAAGTCAATCCCCGCGCCTCCCGCACCATCCCCTTCGTCAGCAAATCCATCGGCGTCCCCCTCGCAAAGCTCGCCGCAAAAGTCATGACCGGCATGACCCTCGACCAGCTCAAATTCACAAAGCAGGTCCACCCGCGCCACTTCGCCGTCAAAGAGGCCGTCTTCCCCTTCATCAAATTCCCCGGCTGCGACACCCTCCTCGGACCCGAAATGCTCTCCACCGGCGAGGTCATGGGCATCTCCGACGACTTCGGCATCGCTTATGCGAAATCCCAGATCGCCGCAGGCAACACCCTCCCCACCGCAGGAAACGTCTTCTTCAGTGTCAAAGACGCCGACAAACCGCGCGCCGTCCAGATCGCCGCCGCACTGCACAAAATGGGATTCAAAATCATCGCCACAAAAGGCACCTGCATCACCTTCATCAACAACAACATCCCCTCGGAGTTCGTCCTCAAAATCACCGAGGGAAGACCCAACATCGTCGACGCCATAATAAACGCCAAGATCGACCTCATCATAAACACCACCGTCGCCCGCCAGTCCGTCATGGACTCGTTCTCCATAAGAAGGACCGCACTCGACCGCCAGGTCCCCTACGTCACCACCATCAGGGGCGCCGCCGCCGTCGTCAGGGCCATCGACGCCCTAAAACAAAAGAAGCTCGACGTCAAACCCATTCAATTATACTACCGCCGGGGGCCCAACACATGAAAGCACTCCTGCTGCTCGAAGATGGAACAGTTTTCCACGGCGCCGCCTTCGGCGCAATAGGCCAAACCTGCGGCGAGGTCGTCTTCAACACCGCCATGACCGGCTACCAGGAGATTCTCACCGACCCCTCCTACCACGAGCAGATTATCACCATGACATACCCCCTCATCGGAAACTACGGCGCAAACCCCGACGACACCGAGTCCCGCAAAATCTTCGCCCGAGGCTTCATCGTAAAGGAAAACTGCGACTACCCCAGCAGCTGGCGAAACAAAAACTCCCTCGGCGATTACCTCAAAGCAAACAGAATCGTCGGCCTCCAGAACATCGACACCCGAAAGCTCGTCAGGCACATCCGAACCGAAGGCGCAATGAAGGGCATCATCTCCTCCAAAGGCCTCGCCCTGGCCGACCTCAAAAACAAGCTCGACCGCTGCCCCGGCCTTCTCGACAGGGACATCGTAAAAGACGTCACCGTCAAAAAGCCGTACCACTGGAACCACGGCGTCCTCGACGTCCTCACCGGCGACGAAAATACCCCCGACAAAAAATACAAGGTCGTCGCCTTCGACTTCGGCATCAAGCGAAACATACTCCGCCTGCTCCGCTCCCACGCCTGCGACGTCACCGTCGCCCCCGCGCACATGCCCGCCCAAGACGTCCTCGCGCAAAAGCCGGACGGCATCTTCCTCAGCAACGGACCCGGTGACCCGGCACCAGTCGAATACGCAATCGATACCATAAGGAACCTCCTCGGCAGACTCCCCATCTTCGGCATCTGCCTCGGACATCAGCTCCTCGCACTCGCACTCGGCGCAAAGACCTACAAGCTCAAGTTCGGCCACCACGGCGCAAACCACCCCGTCAAGAACCTCGAGACAGGCAAAATCGAAATCACCAGCCAGAACCACGGCTTCTGCGTCGATTTGGATTCCCTTAAAAGTAGAGACGTCGAACTGACGCACCTTAACCTCAACGACAACACCGTTGAGGGCTTCCGCTGCAAGAACCTGCCCGCCTTCTGCGTCCAGTACCACCCCGAGGCCTCCCCCGGCCCTCACGATTCCCAATACCTGTTCGAAACGTTTACAAAACTGATGGATCAACCCCGATTGTCATCCTGAGCGAAGCGAAGGATCTGGCCCCCCATTTATCAATAATCACTCATCCTTAATCATTTACAACGCCTCCCCCGCCCTTTACCCCGTTAGAAATAAGCCGCCCTCCAGGGCCGTCAGGGTACGGCGACCTCCCTCAAGGAGGATTTCTAACCGGGGCCAATACCTCTTCAAAACCTTCACAAACCTGATGGACGGCTCTGCCGGGTAATAGTAAATGGTAAATTGCGAGTGTTAACCGGGCCCTCCGTGGCAATCTTCCCTTTCACTCCCCTATCAACTCCCCTGTCAACGCCTCACTCGCAGCCAGCAACTCCTTACAGCATTTCACCCCTGCGGAGTGCCTTCCTCTCACTTCATCGTTACTGAGGCGCAATGCTCTGGACGCTTCGACCAGATGTGGCAGCAAAGGTGCAAACTCTGCTTCATTCCGAACTGTTTCTAGGGCCCGCACATCACTATGTTGGCGCACGCCGGATACTCCCCAAGCAAGGTTCCTAACAAGTTGCGAAATGACCCTGCGTGGGTCAGTATTGTCTGCAGCGCGCTCGAGATGGGCTATGAAATCCCGAATGCCTTTCCGGTCCGTCAGCACCACTTTCATTCTCTCCTTTCGCGTGGGGTACGGATCAGGTAGAGGAACCAAGTCTCGAAGCGCCACTTCACGATTACGCCTGTAGAGCGTGAAATAGAACGAGAATATTGAATGTCCGAGTAGCGGGTGCTCTACATAGAAGGGATCCTCCCTTTCGAATATCTCGATATCAAGGTTAACTCTGTCCTCAACCCGATAGTTATAAAAGTAATCTTCATCGTCTCCCCATACCAGATCAATACCATCTTCCCCTCCTATAGCCGCTGTAATACGGCTCTTTACACTTGGCTTCGAACCCTTCTCCGTGATGAGCATCAGATCAACGTCTGCTTCGTGCTCCTCGCTCGACCCGGAGTGTACAAGGCCGGCGAATTGCAGAGCACGCCCACCAAATAGACCACAATTAAGTACCTTGCCTTGCAGTTCTCTGTCAGAGAGGTTCAGAAGACGCAGTAATACACTCTGCACGCGAGCCTGGCCCAACAGGTGCGCGTGCCCAGCTTCGTACTCCGAAAGTGTTCTGTCTGACTCCACCCACGGTTTATTGGCTGTTATTGCTTCGAAGTACCGATGCAACACTTGGAATGTATGCTTATTCTTTGACACCACGACGAGATTTGTGTCTTGGAAACGCTCCTCCGTTGTGACTAGACGGTCAAGACCAAGCAAGCTGACATATTTGTTTCCGAAGTTGTATAGCAGGAGATTGGCTCTCGGCAGAACACGCCAGAGAGCGCTAGGGAGTATAGGAAGTGATGCAATGGAATGTATGCGGATGCTTGCATCTGAGTCAATTTTTGAAAAAGTCGCGCGTATCCACTCTGCCTGCCGATACTGATCTTCTATGAAAACAAAACGTTCATATTCAAGATGCCCTTTTATATTCTTCAGGTATTTTGCAGCTATATCCTCGGACGGCAAAGTTGCCGCTGGCCGGACGTGAGTTGCAAATAGGCGGCCACCATGCATTGATGCATCTTCGTACACCCGTCGAACGAGCTGTTCCGCATCGGACCTGGTGTGAATCAAGCGCGGCATTCGCTGCCCCAAGAAGTTGAAAACCACCGCGCAGAGCAGTCCGGCTGCAATAATAAGAAGCAACACGGCAAATATCACTGAATCTTTGAAAATGATACCCAGCGACGCAAGGACAATCGCTAGAAGAATGCCGATAATATCCTTGTATTTCATGGCTCTCCGAATCCTCCCAAAAGCCCATTAATCAACCTACAAGTGCGGCTGAGAACACGCAACGTTCTCAACCTCCGCTTCGCATACTTTGATCTCCCACCTGCCCCCTTTAGCCGTTTCCCCAACCCCGCAATTCCACCTATCTTGACCACCTCGCTAGTCATCATGCCCCTTTGCTAGTACCCGCAGGACCTGCAGTCCGGCTATAACACGCTCCCCCAGCGCATTGTGCGTCATCTCTTGTATGCACTCCACAATCACGCTGGTCTTCAACATTGACCGCACAAATTGCACATAATCCTCCGTACCTACCACCGAAAACCCATATTGCCCTTCTGGAACTGCTTGTCCGCTTGCGACAGCCAATTTTCCACTATTCTTATACTTGTTGAAATCAAATATTTCACATCTTAGAGTAATTGCATTTCTGATCAAGTCGCTTGGCTGATTGAAAAGCTTCGTATCATCTCTTCCTATCCGGATCTCCGGCGTGTTCCGATCCCCCATTGAGATCTCCTTCACACCCTCCCTCTCTACCAGTTGCGTCCAGTGCTGGTAGTGCGGGAGCACTTGCTTGCCAATCTGGATGACCGGCGCGTTGAAATTGAACGTCTGATTACCCCCGTAACATACGTTCACCGTCCCTTCCTCACTCGCCTCAATTGACGGCGTTCGACCCTCTCTGCTACGGGACAGCACCAGCTTGAGAAAAGCAAACGCTTCCTTCGTGAACTCCCACAAAGTCTTCGGTGTCAGTTGGGACACAAACGGTAACATTAGCTGCGTCACAACGCAGAATATTTCTATTTCACTCCAGAAAGATCCCCGTCCAAAACCGTGCGCAACAAGCCTGTAACTCTCTCTGTCACCGCTGGATATTCTCTGCCGCTCTGAAAGTACCAAGTACGTACGGTCCACGATATTCTGCAGCTCGGAAAGCCCTGCGAGCACCGTGTGCAGCGGCATATTATCGAGGAAGGCAGGTCCCTCCATCTTGAAATATATCTTCTCATTCATCATTTTTCAGCCCCACAATCCCCATCATCCGCCACAAATCACCCTTCTTAACAAATCCGAGACTTTCTGCCCGACCTCCGGATGTTCTGCGCTCAGTTTAACTGCTCCGATAATCAGCAAGAAAAACGTAAGAACAATACCCAGTCCACGTACCATACTGAAAAGCGAACACACTACGCCGTTGTAGTTTCTTCGTCCGCCGCCCGCCAATCTCATCCGAGCGTCAACCCACCCTTTCGAGGTGCCTCCCCCACCTGACTGAAGATACCGATAAGGGATCAGCGGTTCGGTCAACATCCAACTCGAATCAGAGGATGCCAAGTTATTCTGGACCCCCGTAGGCAAATTTTGTCCATCTACAGTGCGGTCACGGGCCAAGCCAAAATCCACCTCCAGCTTCTTTATTACAGTAATTGCTTCGAGAAATCGCTGATACAGCCGGTCGACTCCCTGTATAGCTATATTTGCCACGACGCCCATCGATATAGGTCCGAGCGTGAGAACTATGTAGTGGTACCACCGTTCGCATTTGAAGAATCCCGCGACCGTGCCTGCGAGCAATGCAGAGATCAGTCCCATGTAGAAACCCACTCGCTTCTGATGCTCACTCAGAAAGTATTGTTGCTCTTGAATGGCCAGCTTATACAGGTTGAAAAGTCTTTCATCTTCTTCCATCTTCTGCTTCTCCAACAAGCCTACTGCCACATACCTTCCCCTCGAACAAAACCGCATGCGCCCTTCTACCGCGCAATGCATTGTTGAAACCATCATGTCAACCGCGTTCGCGCTGACAACCCACTACGTACCGTTACGCAGTCATTTACCCAATATCCCATTTAACCAGTTACATCCGGACAATAATCATCTTTTCACTGTGCGCACAACTCGCGCACCCCTAACTTCGCACAACCTTATTTTCGTATCTCGTAACTCGTCCTTCGTATCTCGCCCTTTTTGAATTTCTCAATTTCCGTCCTTTGAATTTGTTTAGGATTCAGCACTTAGGATTTAGGATTTCTTCAATCCCATCCACCATAAAGGCGTTTGTGAGCCCGCACCTGTTGATTAAAAAAATCCCAGTTCCCGCAGTTTTTTCACAAATTTCTTGTTCTTGACGCCACTCGTCCGCCTTTTAGCCGCCGTCTGTCTGGCGGGCCGGCGGAATCAATTATCACTTGACATGCTCTCGGTGGCCAATATCCCTGTTCGCTGCCCCAATTATCCGGCCTTTGCCCTCCTTGTCAATAGAAATCCCACAAAAAAATCCACAAAACACCGTTTACCTAATTGCCGAATTCGGATTTCGATATTGTTTAGGATTCTTGTCCGCCGCTTGCCCGCCGTAGGCGGCTCCTCTTGACGTAGGCGGATCGAGCTCTTGTCCGCCGGAGGCGGATAGGATTTAGTATTTCTGTGCATGCACAGTCTTTTTCCTTTACTTCCAGCCCAAAATCGAGTATAATACCCCAAAATTGAATAGTCTAAATCACTCAACACCGAACGCGGACGCCTTCAGAATGGCTACCAAGGCCCAAAATTCATCCCGTGAGATGACTCTTTACCCCATGAGATGCGTTAGTTATCTCATCGGGGTCTATCTCATCGCACCTATCTCACCGGGACCGCCCCTGTCTCACACAACCCCGGCAAACTCGGCAAATTTACCCGCCGCTTGCCCGCCGCTTGCCCGCCGTTCGTCTGGCGGGTTCGTTTGGCGGGTCTGTTTGGCGGGCCGCCTAAACCCCCAGGAATCTGACTGCCCCGAAAGTGAAAATGTACGAAGGATTACGTACGAATTTATCAGCAAATTATGCAAAACAAACCCAATCTTGTCCGCCTCCGGCGGATTCAAAACCCTTTATTTGACAAAGACTTACGGAACAAACGGCGAGTTTTACCCCTCAAAAACGAACCCAAACAAACCCAATCAAACCCAAAGCAAACCCAATTTTTGGCTCATAAACGCCCCCCAAAGCCAAAACGAACCCAAACGAACCCAACTTGTCGCGGCGAAGCCCTCTTGCCACGGCGAAGTCCTCTACGAAGCCGGGCTGGCCCTTGGCCGTTGGTTGTTGTATCCTATGGAACAGAAGATGGATTGTGTGATAACCATTCCGGCACGGGGCGA
The DNA here is from genome assembly GCA_035527845.1 of Sedimentisphaerales bacterium. Taxonomy (GTDB): domain Bacteria; phylum Planctomycetota; class Phycisphaerae; order Sedimentisphaerales; family Anaerobacaceae; genus JAUWKC01. The sequence continues at coordinate 26,486 of DATKZT010000006.1, forward strand.
TAACTTCATGTATCTCTATCCGTGTGGTCAGGCAAAGGCCGTTGCGGTTGACCCAGCCGACAGTTCGGCCGTATTGGACCTGCTGCAAACCCGCGAATTGAAACTTGCCATGATTCTCGTCACGCACCACCACTGGGACCATACCGCCGGCGTCGCCGAGCTGAAAAAACGCGGCTGCGAGGTCGTCGGCGCCGACGGGCAGAGAATACCCGGCCTCGACCGTGTCGCAAGTGATAAACAAATCCTGACCGTCGGCGATATGGAAATTCACGTCATCGCCACCCCCGGCCATACCACTACCTCGCTGTGCTATTATGTGCCGGCGACAAATGACGAAGGCTGCGGAATCCTCTGGACCGGCGACACCATGTTCACCGGCGGCTGCGGCCGAGTCCTCGAATGTGACGCCCGGACGATGTGGAATTCGCTCCTGAAATTGTCCCTGTTGCCCGACCATACGCTCGTCTATTGCGGCCACGATTATGCAGAGGAAGATTACGAATTCACCTTGAGCATCGAGCCGGACAACGAGGCGGTCAGGCAGCGCCTCGACGAAATAAGACAGGCGACAGCAGCCGGCGCCCACACCGTCCCTTCAACAATGCTCGCCGAAAGAACAACCAATCCCTTTCTGCGTGCGGACACGCCGCAGCTCCAGGCCGCCCTCAAAATGCCGCACGCCAAGGCTGTGGAGGTCTTTGCCGAACTTCGCCGACGAAAAGATTTCTTCTGAATCCGCGTTTTTGTGAAAAAAAAGCTTGATTATCGGACAGCAGCCCCGGTATAATCATAGTAGAGTTGGAAGAACTATTTGGCTGGAGAACGCGGGTAATGGAAGGCGTCCACAACCATATTGTTGTCCTGCCGGCAGGCCCCGGGCCGCGATTCAGTAAGAACACGAAACAGCCGGCGCCGAATATACCATTTTCATCAAAACCAAAAAGGGAGGTCGAATTATGAAAAAGGTAATAGCTGCTTTGGTAGTCCTTATCTTCGCCCAGACAGTACAGGCTCTGGACGTCTGGTGCACGGCGGATGGCTGTGATGTCACAATTTCGTTCTCGGGCGCAGGCGGAGAAAACCCGGTCCGCGGCATGGCGTTCGACATCACGCTCGCCGGCGACGGCGCCATTTCCAATGTCGTGTGCCTCAGCGCCGATTACGGGTATCAGATTTTCCCGGGCAGTATCTCGATTGACTCCAGCGGGAACGTCACCGATTGGGGCTCGTGCAAGTGCAGCGGCGACTATCCGGGGACGCTCGATGCCGCAAATGCCATGACCATCGAGGTGGCTTCGGCGTATGCGCCCGGCGTCGACCCCGACCCGAGCGACTACGGCGACCTCGTCTCATTCAGAGTCGAAGGGTCTTACGTCCCCGAGGTCACCATCACTGTCAACGAAATCTGAGGCGGAATAGTCAACGAAGACGCCAGCAGTACAATACCGAACATAACCGGCTGCGGCTTTTGGTGGCGTCCTTGCTGGGACGAGTACATGCAATGCGGCGGCCAGCCGAAAGGCGACGCCAGTTGCGATGGCAATGTCAACTTCATTGATTTGGGACAGCTCAAGATCGCCTTCTTCAGTATCAAGGGCCAGCCCAATTACGACTGCTGTGCCGACTTCAACCACGACGAAGCTGTCAACTTCAGTGACCTCGGCATTCTGAGAATGAACTTCTTCTCGACCGGTCACACACCCGCGACCGGCGGTCAGGATTGTCTGCCGTAGGGCCGTGGGATTGTCAGCGGAAAGCAAGCCGCTCACAAGCCGGCGGCATCACACGAATGCTATCGCCAGCGCCCCGCCAACGGCGACGCGGGCTCGGCAATCGACTGAAACCGCGGCGCCCGAACGGCATCCTGACCCTTTATGGAAAGCACGGGCATAAGACCCTTATCAATAAGAACCCGCACGGCCCGCTCGCTCAGAAACGTCTCGGCACAGGGCGTAACGTCCGTCTCGGCCTCGGACTTGCAGACGTGCATGGGCAGGCCGCCGACATCGCTGCCGAGTCCCTCGGTAACACGCCACCCGTATTCGCTGAACGCCGCAGCCAGCAAATACGCAATGATGCCGGCAGGATTGCCCCAAAGGTAACGCTCGTGGTCGCCCACGCCCGACAGCTCCTGAAAATCAAACCGGTCGATCGGCTCGGTCTCTTTACCGTAAGGCAGCCGCAAGAGGAATCGAGGCAGAGCCAGGCCGATGAAGTTCGCCTCGGGCGACCGCCGAAGCTCCTGCCAGCGACGCGTGGCTGGCTCGCCGGCCTGCCATCGCCAGTCCTCGGGTTCCGGCGTCGTTGCTATCGATTCGCAACCTGCGAAGTGCGAACCTGCCGCGGCCAATAGCGGGGCCCCTGCCGCCTGTGCCACGCCGCCCAAGTTTCGAAGCAGCTCGATGTCCTGCTCGGTCTTGTCGAAAGTGTAGCCTGCCACGAGCACAGCCCACGGCTCTGCGCCCTGCACACCGGCGCTCCGCTCTGCAAGCAGTCGATATATCCCGCTCGATTCCAAATTCGCTGCGCCGGCCAGGTCCGCCGCCAGCTCCGCTTTGCTCACGTCAAATGCATACATCCTGAGCATTTCATCCGTCTCCACCCGGCTGACCAGAAAGTGCAGATTTCGCCAGGCCGCCTCCACAGCTTGAAAATCGGGATGATGCAGGATCGCACGCATCTGGCCGCTAATCGCCTCGTCCACCTGAGCGACAAGGTCCGCCTGCCGCGAATCAGGCGCCGGGACTATGTAAGGCTTGACCACCTCGCGAATGAGCGACTCTATGTCGGCAGATCGCCTTTCGGGCGCCGAAGGTTGTTTGATGCTCGGGCTTTTTCCCAGCAGACGCTCTATCGTATCTGTGTCTGATTCCTCGGATTCCGGCGAATCGTCCGCGGCACTGTCGGCCTGCGAGGGCTCGGCCTCGCCCCCCTGCCCCGCCGCCCAGGATTGCACTTCGGCAGCCGCCTCGGCAAATGTGGCGCTATCGAGCAGACGCCGGCGAGTTGACTTGAGTTTCTGAAATATCTCCACACTGTCGAAGATGCGGTCGGGGTGGAAGTCGTCCAGCTCGGAAAATGATATTGCGATAGACGACCCGGCGGCGCCCACGGGAATATATAGCTCCGTGCCGAACCTGGCCGGCAGGCTCTCGATATTATCCACATCGACGCGCACGGCCCGGCGGGACGCCAGCGAAGGACCCGTTTCACATAGGCCGCGATTGCCCCTGCCGCTAAAATCAGCGAGTATCGCCATGCAGAAGGGCGTATCCTCGCGGGCCTTCGCGGGAGCGGGCGAGGTCAGCGTGCCCAGCTCGAAATCAACCTTCGCTGAAGAAAATTGCATGGACATGACACAACACCTCCAACTATTTTTCTCGCCGCCCTCCAGACCACCCACGCGGGCGACTGCAACGGCCAACTAATCCTAATAGCACCCAGCCAAAAACTCAAGCGCCGACACCCTTGTGTCGGCCGCTTCCCCATATTTACCCTCGCCTTTACCCCGTTAGAAATAAGCCGCCCACTCGGGCCGTCAGGGTACGGCTGCCTACCTTCTGCAGGATTTCTAACCGGGGCCCTCTCCCCATATTTACCCGCGGTTCCTCCACCCGTCCTGAGCGCTGCCGAAGGGACCATCTCGACCGCAGTCGAAGGACTTCCCCCCCTTAATCAATTATCCTTCATCCTCAATCATTTGCAGGCCCGCGCGTACGGTCGCCACCTACGTTGCCCACGCGCAACACTAACCTACGCCCTTATTGGTCGCACGGTGAAAGGCAATCCTTTTAGCGCATTAGGAATCTCACTCCGGCCCTCCTGCTTAGGTGAATCCCCCTTTTTTCTTTCCCCCTTCGTCCTTGCGTTGTTTGCTGGCCTTTTCTTGTCCATGGCTCCACCCTTCAAGAATATAGCCTAAAATAAGCCGTACTCTTAATACCCTGGAATTTTTGCACATTCACCCCCCCGGCGTCAAGTATTTTTTCTGCTTCCCTAATCGTATATGGTTCTGCAAAAACAACTTCTTCTATTCCCGCCGCGACTATTTTGTTTGCACAAAGGTTGCATGGATACGTTGTTGTGTATAGAACAAGCCTACCGTTTCCTGTTTTGGCTACACCTGCCAAACCGATTATCCCGTTCTCCTCAGCATGCAGCGACCGGCACATATCAAGTAGCTTACTCGAACTTTGGTTATCCCTTGGGACCAGCATATCAAATACGTCTACGCGGCAATTCTTACACTTATAAGGTTGGATGGTTGCGTTGCATTTAACGCACTTATCTGCAAACACGGGGTTCCTCGCTGTGCCACAATGGGGGCAAACTACCTTTTTGGGAACTTTCTCGCCACACCTTGGGCACGCACGAACCTTCTTGGCCTGTAATTCCTGCAGGTATTCGCGGTAACACTTCGCGTAATCAGTAAATACGCAAGGGGGCGAACCTAAAGGAACATCGTTATACCCAGCCGATACGACTTGAAATCTCATGCCCGCGTCTTTTCGAGGATCACTGCCCTGCAATCTTGTGAACCCCTCTACGTAAGCGACAACTGCGCCGACCTTCCGCTTTAGACAACTTGATTTCTTGCTCATACAATATGCCATCGTCATCAGTGTTTCATCAAGCGACGGCGGCCTGTCGGAAGCTAGCTTTTCTCTGTTCCGCACGGCCTGAATCGGCCCTACATAGTCATGCACAATGTCCGACAGATACTTGTCCCTCTCTGCTCTTGCTTCCGTTGGATAGTCTTTATTGTTGTCGATAATTATGTCAGCCAAGTAGTTACATAGCCTCACCTGTTGCCCTCGCGGAATGTCCTCAGACTCATCACGCCTGTCTGCATCCTCAAATGACTTTTCGGTTCTAAAACGCTGTTCTGGTGTATCACCAACCAACCGTTTCTTTCGTGTCTCTCTTGAGGCATGCACTGAAATCAGGTAGAAATTTGGATACTGGCGAAAATACCGGACTTCTCCATCATTCCTTATTCCGTCTAAAACAATGACACTCTTGTCGCTTCTGTACAAGTCCGCATTCTTTAGTGCGTCCTCTTTTATCCTCTCGAGCGTATTCTGTGCAAGAATCGACACATTATCGGCGCGAAGTTCATTACCTAAGTCCTGTAATTTTGACGTCGTGAGTTTCTTTATACCTCTCGCCTTAGCTTCTTCTCTCAGAATGTCCGACAGACGGTAATAATGACACGTATCCCGCAACATCGTCTGGATACCTTGGGCCAGAAACGTACAACCACTTCCTAATGAACCACTAAACCCAATGAAAAGTGTTGAAGCATCGAGTACATCCTCTTTGTTTGCAGCAACCTCCTTCCCTGTTGAATCCTTCGGCTTCATAATCCTTTCTCCTTCTCCCACCCCCCGCAATTCCCGGCAAATTCTGCTTGTTCACTTGCGCCTGTTTGCGTCAAAAGACTGCTTAATGTAATGTTCTGCTACCCCAAGTCTTTCGAGTTTGTCGATGGCAATCTCTACGTCGCCCGCGCCCCAATGTCCGATATCGGAAACATCGCGCACGTAATCGGGCGGATTGTGTAAATCTGAATACTTAAGCTTGAGCCATACGCGAAGACCGCTCTTGCGAAGGTGAACGCAGCAGAAAATATGCTTCCCGTGACTATAATTAACGCTTTTGGAAAGATATCTCCTTTCCACGTTTGCCGGGTCAAGCTCTCTGCAGAATTTGTCAACCGAGCGAAATAATTCCACAACCTCTTGAGGTTGCCCGTCTACGTGGTGGCTTTCTCCGTAATCTATGCCCCTTCTCCCTCGCGCTTGCCGCTCCGTTGCTTGAGCACCAGATTTTTCCATGTGCGCCGGTTCACCTTCCGCCGTCCGGTTCCATAGCCTTTTGAGAGCACTTTTCACTTGGCCTGGTTTAATGCTCTCATCGCCGATCCTTGACCTTATCAGTCTGATCAGTGTCCCCGGACCTTCTGCAAATAGTCTGTCGAGCGCCTTTCTGACCTTGCCGGTCGTGAAAACCTGTTCCCCAATTTCGTCGAGCAAACCCGCCGCCATTGCGTCACGGGAAAAACGCGCAAATTGCTCTGCAACTTGCTCGACTGTCATACCCTCGGTTTCCTTTGCATCCAAAGAAACTTCGAAGAGCAGCTTATCAGGCGCCTCCGCCCGCTCTGTGCTGCGGTATACCCTGTAGGTGACCCCGTTAGTAAGAATACACCATTCAACGCCAGCATTCGCAGCGTAGCCAACAACCTGTGTTATGGACTTAACATCCGTAAGTGGGTCGTTCAATGCCTTCGCTTCGACAAACAACACTGGTTTCCGATTTATTTTCGGGGCGTAGTCAACAGACCTGCCATCAATAGTCGGATATTCAAGTTCAACGTCCTCAGGATCTCTGACATCCCACCCAAGAGCCTCAAGCAATGGGTCGATAAATATTGTCCGCGTGGGGTACTCCTTGAGATCATCCCTTCGATGCTTTTCCAATTTCTTACGAAGTTGCTCTATGCACGCGACTATCGGGTTCATACTTTTCTCCCAAGCCTGGTCAATAACCCCTTTTGTTCTTCCCGCACCATATCACCAATCCGCCATTTTTTCACCGGGTGCGCATAACCTGAAACTCGTATCTCGTCGCTCGTCGTTCGTATCTCGTCCTTTACGCATCCACTCATTTACCCATCTACCCATCTACTCAATAGGCGTTTGTCAGCCTCCAAGTGTTGATTAAGAAATCTGCAAAAAACAAAAACAATTTGCTCGCTCCCACCTCGGCATTTAACGAGTTACCATTTAGCCAGTTACCAGCTACTCAAGGAAGTATCCGCTCACGGGTGCAGTTTACCCCGTGAGGTAATCACTATCTCTCGGGGGCGTTCATCGCCACTTAATCTTACCGCCGATCCCCCAACCGTCAAGCCTTTTCCCTTGACTTTTGCCCAAAAGTATGTTAAAATCCCCCCGTATTTGCCGCAAATGGCAAACAGATATAGCGGAGTCGCTCAAAATGGCTACCCAAGCCCAGTCCGTCCCAAATCGTAAATCTGAAATCGTAAATAGTAAATTAGAGAAGCCCGCGTCCCTCAACCAAACCGCCCATCTTATCACTCGATACCAGTCACGGGTCACGAGCGACGCGCGAGGGAGATGCCCTCCCTGTTCGATTTCTGTCGAGAATCCTCTACAAATCGGCCCCTTCTTTGTACAAACGAACCCAATTTCGAAAACAGCCAAGATCACCGCAAACCCCGTTTGTAGAAAGGTTTACGCCAATCACACCCCCTTCACCGGACACCAAAACGAACCCAAACGAACCCAAAACGAACCCAAACGAACCCAAAGCAAACCCAATTTTTGGCTCGTCAGGGCCTCTCGAACCCAAAACGAACCCAAACAAACCCAATCTGTAGTGAACTTGGCGAATCTATGTGTCGCGGCGCGACCTTACCCACTCAGCCGGCACATCCCAGCTTGCCGGGCTTCGAGGGTGATGGAGGAGAGGTGGTTGGTGACCTTGCCGGTCACCCAGACGAGTCCGGAGGCGGAGCAGAGGTCTTCATATTGGGCGATTCGGTTGGGGAAGAAGGTGACCTCGGCCAGGCCGGAGGAATCCTCGATGGTGACAAAGCCCATTATCCGGCCGTCATTGGTTCTGGCCCGTCGGGCCGTTGCGATACAGCCGGCCACGGTGACCTCTCTATTGATGAATCGGTCGAGTCTTGCCGCGGGTGTGTGCCTGATTGGCAGCAAAAGGGCCGGGTGCATAGTAAATGGAATGCCGGTCAGGTCAACTTCGGCCTTGAGCTTCGCGAGCCTGCTGTACTGCGGGCATTTCGGCCGGGAAGAATCAGCGTACATAGGAAAAAGCAGCAACTGGCTGGGATTTTCAGGTTCAAAATGCAGCCGCATCAGCATAGCCGGGCGGTTAGGCCCCAGACCATCGCAGGCGCCGACGTGGACGAGGTTTTCGAGCTCCGGCTGGCGGAACCTGACGCGATTTCGCAGGTCGTCAAGGCTGCTGAAGGGCCTGACGTGTCTAGCGCGGATGATCTCGCCCATCGTATTGAGGCTGAGGCCTTTGATGATGTTAAGACCGGCGCGGATGGCTTTGGCCTGCGTGGTCCATTCGACGTCGCTGGAGTTTACGTGCGGCGGCAATATCCTTATGCCGTGGCGCATCGCCTCCCATACATACACGCGCAGGGGGTACATGCCCTGATGGTTGTTGAATATGGAGGTGTAGAACTGCTGCGGATAATGGGCCTTGAGGAAGGCGGTCTGCCAGGCGATGTGGGCGTAAACGGTGGCGTGGGCCTTGCAGTAGGAATAGGCGGCGAAGCGCAAAATCTCATCCCAAATCGCCTCGGCGCTCTGTCGGTCGATTCCCGCCTGCTCGGCGCGCGAATAGACGAAGTCGGTGTATTGCTTCTGGAGGCGGACGGCCGAGACTTTTTTCGATACTTCCGAGCGGAACCTGTCGGCGTCGGCCACGCTGTATCCGGCCACCTCCACCGCTATGCGCATCACGTCTTCCTGATAGAGCATGACGCCGTATGTGTCGCCGAGGACCTCTTTCATTTTGGGGTGCAGGTATTCGAAGGGCTTGTGGTTGACGTGGCGCTCGATGAATTCGGCCTTGGCGCCGCCGGAAGCGGGGCCGGGCCTGATGAGCGACAGGGCTATCGCGACATCCTTTTTGGTTTTGACTTTGAGCCCGCGCAGAAGCTGTCTCATGCCCGGCGACTCACACTGGAACACGCCGAGGCTGTCGCCGGCGCTGAGCATCTTAGCGGTCTTTTCATCGGTGGGACTAAAAGCATCGACGTTCAAATCCTCCCGCTTATTGCAGATGATGTTCACGGCGCCATCGACGGTCGACAGGGCCCTATTGCCGAGGAGGTCGATCTTAATCAGGCCGACGGCCTCGGCGGCATCCTTGTCGTATTGCGTGACAATCACGCCCTTGGTCGCCATCTCCAGAGGCGCGATGTCACTTACCCGCGAGGGAGTAATCACTATGCCTCCGCAGTGGACGCCGAGATGGCGGGGGAAGCCAATTATTCTCTCGGCCAGCCTGTAAATGGCGGAGTCGGGGTTGGTTTTTCTGCGTTTTACAAGCTCGTTTATCTGAGGGGGTTTGAGGCCGAGGAACCTGGCGACGTCGCGGATCGCACTTCGCCGGCGGTAGCGGTTTATATTGGAGATCATGGCGACATGGTCGAGGCCCCAGTTCTCATAACAAAAACTTATGACCTCGTCGCGCCTGCGCCAGCACAGGTCGATATCGATATCGGGACAGTCGCGGCGTCCGGGATTCATAAAGCGCTCAAAATAGAGACTGTGCTCTATCGGGCAGACCCTCGTAAAGCCGAGCACATAGGAGACCAGCGAGCCGGCAGCGGAGCCGCGAACGTCCACCGGGATATTGCTGCGTCCGGCGAAATTTATTATCTCGTGAACCATGAGAAAATAGTCGCTGAACCGGTTCTTTCTTATAACCGCCAACTCATACTCCAGCCGCTTTACCACCTCTTTGCTCACAGGCCTGTACCTTCTCGCCAGGCCGTGATGACATAACCTGCCTAACTGCCTGTCGCCGCTTTCACCTCCGGCCAGCTTGACTTTCGGCAAAAAATACCGCCCGTTAAGAAGCTGGAAATTACACCGCTGCGCTATCTGCTCGGCATTGATGACGGCTTCGGAACAACTTGCGAATCTGAACCTTAATTCCTTCTCGGGTGCGAGCTTGTTAAAACCCCGTCCATCTTTCGGTCCGGGGCCAGCGACACTCAGCGTCCTTATCCTGCTCAATAGCTTCGCGGCGGCTATATCCTCCTGCTCCAGACAATTGAAATTAGTGTATGCAACAGGTTTTAATCCATTGGCCTTTGCTCGATCCGCTTCATCCGCATTTCGGCAGCCTGCAAATAAATAATCTTTGTTAAAGACCCGTTTCAGTTTTTGTAGCAGCTCGGCCTGGCTACAAATACATATTACCCCCCTGCCGTATTTGGTTAGCTGTTGTATCAGAGAAAAGTTTTGATCGAGATTTCTTGCCGTAGTTATCCGGCAAAGATTCTTGTAGCCGGTTCTGTCCTCGGCCAGCAGGACCGCGTTTTGAGTATCGGTGAGAATCTCGGCCCCGATAATCGGCTTGATATCGGCTTTGGCGGCCTGCTGCCAGAAATCGACGACCCCATACATGGAATTGACATCGGCGAGGGCAACAGCGCCGTAGCCGTATTCCTTCGCCCTCTGAGCCAGCCGCTGGACCGATACCGCACCTCTCAAGAGGCTGTAATAACTTCTGCAGGCAAGAGCGGCTGCGCGCATACTGTCCCCGCTTCATCCAATGATGATTTTCACTCAACTTATTCATTCAGGGCAATCCCTGCGAGATTCGGATACGTCCTCAAAAGCCCCTGCGGAACCGGCTGCCTGTGCCCGCTAAGCAGCGCCTTCAACTCAAGGGCGTTGGCAAGCTCGGCGCCTCGATAATGATTATTCGCAATGACCGTCAGCGACTTAAAGGCCTCGGTTAGTCTGTCGATTCGCCGCTTTATCTGGGCAAGCTCGTCGTCATTGTAATAGTAATCATAAGTCTCATCCCGGCCCGCCTTGCTGAACCACTTTTCCGCATTTCTTCCGTGCATTCTGAAATAACCGGCCGTGCCAACGGTGCAGTACTGCATATCGAAGGAATTCGAGGACGTCGGATAATCGAGATTGCACACCGTGACGCCAAGTGCCTCCAGCAAATCCAAGGCCTCCGGCTGCTGCCAGGATTTGTGCCTTACCTCCACTGCCAGATTGAAGGCGTCGCGGAAATTCTCCACTATTTTCGACAAATGCCGGCGATTCGCCTGGCTGTCGTCGAAATCGTACCTGAACTGCACGAGCAGATGCCTGAGCTTGCCCGCTTTAAGAAAAGGCTCAAATCCAGTGTGAAAATACTTTACCGTTTCGGCGTCCATCTTGCCCTCGTGGGTGAAATCCCGATGCAGCTTGGCCGTGAAGAAAAAGTCGGGACGTTTCGAGGTTCTTTGCAGCCACGACCTGGTCGTTTTCTCGAAGGGGGGGCGGTAAAAAGTGCTGTTAATCTCGATGCAATCGACAAACCGGCTGACGTATTCAAGCTGGTCCACTTTAGGCTCGGTATATACAATGCCCTGCCAGTCCTTATACGACCAGCCCGCTATTCCTATGTAGATCGGACAGCCCATTTTTCTACTCCATAGTTCGGAAGCAACCAACGACTTTACCGATTATCCGGGCCTCTTTTCCGCCTCGCCTGACATACCTGGTCTTGTAGCCCGCGGCCCGATTGGCGGGTTCCAGTGCCATTCGCCCGCGCCGGATGTAAACACGCTTGACCGTCGCCTCATCGTCCAGCAGCACCACTGCGATCTCGCCGTTTCTGATCGTCGCGGCGGGTTTAACCACCACGTAGTCGCCGTCCATAATTCCCTCATCGACCATGCTGTCACCGGCAACCTTCAGAATAAACATATCCTTGGAGCGGCCGAAAAGCTCACCGAGGTTCACGTATGCTTCGACATTTTCCTCGGCTAAAATCGGCTCGCCCGCCGCCACCCTGCCGACGACAGGTATGCCCTCGGTCTGTCTTGTTGTGCCCAGATATTCCTCGGAGAGCCTCAGCCCCCGATGGCCGCTCGAATCCACGAGATATCCCTTTTTCTTGAGGTATCCCACAAGCTGATGAACGGCATTCTGGGCCAGCGCAAAGTGCTCTGCGATTTCGCGCTGGCTCGGGGGGTCATTGGCCTTGAGCCGGTCCTCAATAAACCTGAGCACCTTCTGCTGCCTGTCCGTCAACGGTTCCATAATCGACCCCTTAAAACACTTCGATTACAGTATATGTTCATTTGACCATACAGTCAACAAAAATTTCATCTTTTATTCAATTATTGTGGATTTCCCAAACAGTGATCGATCAATAATTGGTCACTGCGAACGATGCGGGAGAAATTGGTCAAGATCGGAGCCAAGGTCGTAAGCCATGCTCGATATGTAACATTTCAGATGGCAGAGGTTCTTGTGTCAAAATCCCTGTTCCATGAAATCCTTGAGAGGATCCATCGTCTGAAACCCGTTCCAATTGGGTACGACTAATGCCGAGAATTGCTGAAAGACTTGATTTTATAAAGGCAGGTGCGGTCATGGTCTGCTTAGAAGCAGGAACCGGAAGAAATCTGGGGCTTAAAAACCCAATTCTTCCTGAAAATTCTTTAAAGAAATGCCCCGGAAAAGGAAATTCTTGACGAGTCAAGGGGATTAGCGTAAAATTACTGAAAGCGTACGGAGAAAACTATGCAACGTAAGAGATTAAATGGGAAATTCCAGTTTGATTTATTGCAGGTGATTGTGGTGAGTTTTGAGGGTTCTAAAAACCATCTTGTTATAAATTCCCTAAGAAAAAGTGTTGGGAAAAGGAAATTCTTGAGCATTGAAGGAGATTAACGTAAGATTAGTGAAAGCGTACGGAGAAAACTATGCTGTGTGAGAGTGTAAATGGGAAATTCCGGTTAGAGGTACGTCAAATATGAGACGCTGCTCAAGCCATGTATTTCTGTCGGTTGGGGTTATTCTTATTTTTGCCTCAATGGTCTGGGCCTATAATCCACAGCCGGGTCTTTGGACGGGGTGGTTGGTTCTCGACCCGTGGGGAAACATGTACATGTTCAACCATTGCTATATTTATCCGGTCAATCAGCATATCGTGCCCAAGCTCAAGCAAAACGCCGGTAAGCCTTGTGTAATCCAAGTGAAGAAAACGTTTGAGCTTTGGACCCCAGGTCCCGTGCGAATCGAGGATGCTGATTACATAGGACCGGCGAGTTTCGGTGAACTGAAGGCCTTATCCCTTAGTGCGAGTGTGGAGATACCTGCCAGTACCGAGAAGACCCCGACTGTGATGCTTAGAATCAGGAACGACACGAAGGAAGAGGCCAAGTTCATCGCAGCACAGTTGACCGTGATTGTGCTGGTCAAAGGTAAATCCGAACTCTTCACCGCTGTCAACGGGACCTCTTGCCCGCACAATTTATATAGCGGTCGATACGTGCGCTCGTTTGACATAAAGCACCAGACTGGCCGAATACGAATACGAAATGAGACATGGTACGATACTTTGGAGCCGGGGGAGGAATACAGCTGCACTGTGGAACTAAAGCTTTCAGCTGGCGAATATTACGTTTGGGGCGGCTATGGGGCATCGAACTTCTTTGGCCCAATATCCCTGATGAGCAATGGCGTTCATTTCCTCTTTCCAAAGCCAGGTGGTACTCAGAGAAATGTGTTTGAGCCGAATGCAGATGTGTCCGTGGGAATTAGAGACCCCGAACCGAATCAGGCCCCTCTGGAGAAGCTGCCGTACCCACTTCCGACAGGCATGTTGCACAGGAGGAATATTGCGATTGAGTTTGAGGGTCCGTTGCCCGAGCTGCCGACCGAGATGATGGTTTATAAAGTGAAGGAGCCGAACATAACGGAAGAATTCGTTTACGAGTTTGCCAAAGAACATTTTGCAATCGAAAGGACTGCGGAGATGAGCGGGTCGTCCGGCCTAACGTCCTACAGGTTGAGGGGAAAAAACTGGGTCCTACAAGTATATGCCGAAAATGGGGCACTAATACTGGACGATCCGCTGATGCTTGCGGAGAATATGCAGGCCAAGAGGCTGTTCCTAGAGGAGAAAGGATCCGACTATCCCTCCGAAGACGAATGCAGGGCTATCGCCGAACAGTTTCTAACAGACCATAACCTTTTGCCTCAGGACGCCTATTTCAGAAGTGTAGCTGACAGCAGGGCAAGCATAGACGCCATTAGCGTGAGTTTTCACAGGGAGATCAACGGCTACAAGGAATGGGGAGCGGGGGCTAAGCTTTTCGTTCGCGTGTGGCCTGAAGGCCGTGTGGTACAAGTTTTTAGATTGTGGCAGCAACTTGAGCCATACAAGGTCTATCCGTTAAAACCTATTGCACAGGCGCTTGAGGAACTGCGCAACGGTAAGGTGATTTGGCTAAGTGGCAGTAAGGGAACCATTCGGAATATAAGCTTGCGGTATCATAGTTCCACAATTCCACAGGAATACGTTCAGCCTTTATATTACTTCGAGTGCGAGGGAGCGGATGAAGAATTCTACGGCGTAGTTCCGGCAATAAAAGATGAATACTTGAAATCGAAAGAAGAGACGCTACAGGAGGAAAAGGCCCGGAAGGCCGAAGGAGGCAAAGGCGGCATAACATACCGTAAAGTGTGACCAGGGTGAGGTTGTGTTTGATGCTGGCTAAGAACATCTGACTATTATGATCTCGATGGCACAGCACACGTTTATTGAAATTGAAGAGAGAATGAAAGAACGTCAGTTGGGTACAAAGCCATAGTGGCGATTGGACTGTTGACAACCTGCCCCCTCACACCACCTTACTCATCCTGATCTTCCTGAATGCCCCTCTTGCCTGAGCAATTACCTTATCATATGCCTTTGTGGCCTTACTGAGAAACTTATCTCCTTGACCATATTCCTCAAGAGATATGGATTCAGTCATAGGTCCCTCTATTGCCTCAATAATATCAAGCAGAGTAATTTTACTCAGGGACTTGGCCAATGAAAAACCTCCACCAGGACCTCTTTTGCTTCTCAATATATTGGCCTTTACCAAGTCCTGCATGAGTTTTGTCAAATATTCCTGGGCTATGCTATAGTGCTTCGAAATTGAAGGCCCTAAGACAAGGCCTTTGTTCTGATTTTGAGCGATGTATCCAACAGTCAAAATGGCATATTTGGTTGACTCATTTACCTTCATACATTTGCTCCTGAATTAGTAATTTCTTCTATTATTTGGATTGATTGGGTCTATACAAGAACTGAGATTGGCAGAGCGAAAAGCCTCGAAGATCTCCGTTTTTGTGTAACTGTTCGCCAAATCCGTCGCTGAAAAGAGAATGCTTGACAGTCTGTGTCAAGTTCTTATAGAATTATTGTTATCGAACGGACAAATTATGGTTTTTAAGAGTGTATATGGGAAATGTCAGTTTAACATAGAAAATACAGGAGACGGGTGAAATGAAACGGTCAATCACAAAAAGTGTTATCGCAATCGTTATGTTATTGTCCACTGTTTCGTTTGGCAGTCCGAACTTAAGCGGGCAGTATTGGTTCGGCAGTCTCAGCGTTGATGTCAATACGAATGAGCCGTGGGGCAAGCGGGGAACCGTCATCGTAACGGACAATAACTGGACTCAGGTGTGGGACGACAATGACGGCAACCATACTTTTTCCTCAACCTTCACAAGCTTTACCCAGCTGGATGGATCGGTTGATATCAATTTTCCGGGAGAGACTTACAATGTTGCCTGGAATGGCGACGTGATGATTCATGCGGGAAGTGTTCTCGGTGGGGGTGGAGAAGGAATCGATATATTCATGCGTAAAGCAACCGATGTGGATGTCAATGATGTTCTTGGTGACCATGGCTTCTTTGGTCATTTTATAGGATGGGGAGATGACACTGCCATCTGGGGGAATTTAGCACTCGACGTCAATGGTACCGCTGTAGGCACTTGGACGAACGACCATGGCGATATTGAGTCTGGCACATTCGATTGGGACTTTGATGACGTAAACTCTGTGATAAAAGCTTATGGAACGGCACAATACGACCCTGAACATGTCGCCCTTTTATTTCTCGGCAAGGGGGACATTGAATCTACATACCACGTTAATTTTGAAGAAGGCCGGGATGGTAACGATATAGGATACAACATTTTCATCAAGAAGACCGATCAGGTGATCACAATGGCTGACATTGCAGATACCTATCAAGTAAGGTTCCTTGAGACCGGCCCTGGCGCTGTTCCTTATACATGCTATAAGGGAACCTGTGTCATAGAGGCTGTTGATGATGCCAATGGAATCTTATCGGTGGATGCTTATTATTCCAACGGAGAGCATGATGTATTTAGTATTGATTGCTCTGTTGGTCCCGGAAATGAATTTCATCTTGACGATAACAGTGTGCCGGATGGTATTATCAGTCCAGACAAAAACCTGATTTGTGTGCCGGAGTATCGCTACGAAAATCCTCCGACACGAACAGATGATGACTGGCTTGGGGGAATATTCCTTATTCGGATGCCAAATGCAGATTGCACGTATCTTTTAGACGGTGACCTTAACCGCGATTGTAGAGTAGATTTCAAAGACTTTTCTATTCTGGCAGCAAAATGGCTCTTGAGCTGTAATGACACCCCGCTTGATCCAAGCTGCCGCTGCGATATTCCCTGGGTTGCCGAGCCACCGATGAATGTAGCCAGAGACCAGTTCGCAGGTGGTGTAATCGATGGCAACATTTACGTCTTTGGCGGCAACGGAAATCCCGATGGTGTTAACTTGAAATCAACTGAAGTATATAACCCGGCGACACAGCAGTGGACGATGCTGGCGGACAATAACCATAATAACGGTGGCTGGGGTGTTGAGGAACTGACTTCTGCGGTGGTAAACGACAACCTTTATGTGTTTGGGGCATATGGTGGAATTGGTCCTGGTGGATACTATGGTGTCTTCAATTTCAATGAAATGTATGACCCGGCAACTGACACATGGACAACGCTTGCCCCAAGACCCACCACACTTGCAGCCGGGCCTGCAACGGTATATAACAATGAAATATACCTCTTTGGCGGCTACTTCGACAGTGACAATCCCTCCCAGAATCATATCAATTATGATATCGTTGAATGCTATGCCCCTGACAGCAATACATGGCGCCCTGAAACAAATATGCCCCTGCCGATGTCAAACTTTGGGATAGCTACTGTGGGCACCAAAGCATACTTATTTGGCGGAGCGGTAGGGAACTACCCCGATATACAGTTACTTGATGATGTGATCACTTATGATTTCCAGACAGACACATGGAAAACCACCGGTTATCAGCCTATGCCTGTAAAGAAAGCTTTTATGTATTCAAACTCGGCACCTGTTATAGATGGGAAGGTATATTTGATAGGTGTTATGGAAGATGCCGGAGGGGAATTGGCTTTGAGCAAAAGGGTTGATATTTACGATCCAGGAACGAACACCTGGGAAGAAGGAACTCCGCTGCCTCTGCCATTAGATGACCATGTTGCACTGGCCAGAGGCGGAAAAATCTATGTTCTCGGCGGCTGCAACAGCCCCCTTGACTGGGGTTATTCAAACCGGTCGAAAATGGAGGTCGTCAGCTACGATACTGATCATTGCTCCCACTAAAGGCGGCGACGGGTGGTGACGGCGTCGTCAATTTTTTAGACCTGGCCGTCTTGGTTGAAGCTTGGCTAGCAATTGCAGGCATGCCCCATAAAATGAGTTTTTAATTAGGACCGAACGCCAGGAGGCGGAGCAAAATGAAAAACCTGGATTGTGATATAAAACATTTCAATATCAAAAACCGCCCCCTCTGCATCGCCATTGTTATAGGAAATGTTCGTTTAATACTCATGAAGATGGAACTATTCCATGAAATCCTTGAGAGGATTCATCGTCTGAAACCCGTTCCAATCGGGTACGACTAATGGCGAGGATTGCCGAAGAACCTTGATCCATGAAGGCAGAAGCGGTCAAGCTCTGTGCAAAAGCAGGCATAGGAAGAAAGATGGGGCCTATAAACCCATGTTTTCGTGTAAATTCGCTAAAAAAGGATGCCTTGGAGAAGGAAATTCTTGACTGTTCAAGGAGATTAGGGTAAGATTATTGAAAGTGTACGGATAAAACTATGCTGTGTAAAGATGTAAGCAGGGCATCCCAAATCACATCAAACCGGGCATGAAGGAGAGCGTGAGATGAAGGTCGTAAGAATTCCAACTATCTTGATTTTTTCCTTTGGAGTGTTCGTATTATTTGGGCTTGTTTGTTTTGGAGGTAACGTAAATGTCGCGCCATGGGGCGGCCCGAGCGTCACGCCATTCCCAGCGGAAAATCCTCCAAGCGATCCGCCTCTTCCAGAAGGCGCCAGCGCAGATGAGGAACCGAATTTAGGTTTTTCTCACAAGGGCTTCAGTGGAACATGGGACCCCAGAACCAACAAGTTTACGGTGACACACGTTAATGACGTCAACGTATATGGACACACGGATATTCGTGAACCCAATAATGTCGACCCTAATTTGCATGAGCACGAGCTTGGGCATGACCGACTGAATCAGTACGAATATGAACGGCGGGCGAGAACAAAGATGGAGGAAGCGCTTGAAGGTTTCGAAGGGACGGAGTTTGTGGGCCAGGGTGCGACCCCTGCCCAGCGTGAGGCTGATGCGAAACGCCAGGCGAAGGAAGAATTTGAGAGGCGGATAAGACGCGGGTTGGAGGCTCTTGCTCAGCAGATGGATGAGCTGTCGGCCAAATATGACGAGTTGACGGGAAACGGCGCCGGAGATGACCCGAACACCGCCCGTGGTGAAGCCGGGGCAAAGCGGGAGCGGGAAAGAGCCGGGCCGGCCGGCAGTATGCCTGCTGAGCCGAATGATGCCAACGAAGGCACCAGTGGAGGCGAAGAATCGGCGAATTTTGATGACGATGAACAACGTCTGATATTCGGCGGCGGCGAACCAATGCCCATAACTTACGCCGGCAACCCAGGGGATCCGATTATAGGGCGAGGTTTGTTGTCTGTCGAGTCGATGGTTTTAATCGGTGTTCGGGACAATGGTACGATTCACCTCTCGGACTCAAGTGTGCAAATTATCGACTCGGCGAGTCCTAATGATATTCTCCTGTCAGGATTCATTTTTGAAGTGGCGTATATGGAGTCGACCGTACCCGGCTACGCGGGTATGATTCAGGGCTATCTTGACATTCCACCTGAGTGGGCAGGAGGAACAAATAATACGATTGGCTCGAGCTTTCTGACTGCCATACAGGCCGCCGGCGACGCCAACCAGCTTACCACGTTTTGGTTTTATGCGAATGAGGAGCTTTTTGATGATGACGCGCAGTCGCTGATTTCCCCGCTGGGGGTGCAGGGTACTGTGGTACTGGGCGTTGGAACGCCGTCTACCCTGGTTAGTGTCGAAGATTTCGAGGGATATCACAGCAGTCCTGATCTGCAGACTGCGTGGGTATCTGCAGGCAATGCTGAGCAGAGTCTCTCAACGGACATAGTCCACAGTGGTAAAAGGGCGATTGAGATTGCTTATAATAATACTACTCCGCCGTATTTTTCCGAGGTTACGTACACGTATGATTCTCCACAGGATTGGACCATAAGGAACGTTAAGGCATTGGATCTTTGGATTAACGACGCAGATGCTAATAATTGTATCGATGAGCTATACATAAGATTGGAAGATACGGATGGGGATAGTTATAGCTTCATTACTATCGATAACGACGAATCCTGGCAGGGGTTGGCTCTGGACCCTTACCAGCCATGGTGGAAAATGAGTATCAATCTGCAGGACTTTGAAGATGGCCACAATGTTAATCTAAACATTATTAGCAAAGTAACTATAGGCATCGGTGATGGAATTGCGGGAGGTAATACAGGTACTCTCTATGTTGATGATATCAGGCTGCGGCAAGCCGAATGTCTTCATAGTTCTGAGATAGATTTTAACGGTGATTGTACAGTTAACTTCAACGATTTTGCTTTCTTTGCAGATGCGTGGCTTAATGATGGAATATGGCCATAGGCGGCATTGGTATGCCGGAACGAAGGTATACTACTACAAGTGGTCCAAGGCCTTTCTGGAAGCGGACGAAAACGGATTATTTTTGCCGGCCTCTGCGCAAGAACCGACCGGCTGGAATAACACCCCGATCGCGTCGCTTGCGGATGGCGCCAGCGCTGCTGACGGGTGCACTTCATATTTGTAGGTAGGAAGGCAGGCTATTGGGCTTCTATGGTCGTGCTGGCCTTACGAGGGGGCTGGATTCCTGCTTTCGCAGGAATGACAACGGGGGAAAACGAATCGGGAAGAAACGGGGGCAATGATACGGGCAAAGAATCCAGCTACAAATGCGAAGTGCACCCGCTGCTGACCGGCATCCATGTATCAGCCTTGAATCTCAGCACCCGGGGCAGCTTGTTGTCCATCGCCAAGGTGCGGTTTTCCGACTTGCTAACAGGCCGTTGTTGAAAACTGAATTCGAACAGGTTTTCCATAAATTCGTAGAATTTTTTTCGCAATTTTGCCGGCATCTGAATTTTTGCGCCGGGGCCCGGATAGACCTTTTGACGGGTTCTCACACCTGCACAGGTCTCTGCCTGTCCGTGCCAAGCAAGTGGAGTCCGGTAATATCGCCGCCATACCATCCCCCGCCGCGCTACCCATCTGCCGCTCTGTGACTATCTTCTGGCAGGCCTCTTACGCCTCTGTGACCACGAAAACCAGCATGCATCCGCCGGCCGGCGGAATCTGGGTAAACCTGGGGATTTATGAAAACTTACCTCTTGACATCGCCCCTGAGAATTTGGTACAATGCCGCATAAGATGCAGTGACGAGCAGGCAAACAAGAATGCGTTTTTAGCGGGCTGCATAGTACAGGAGAGTTTTTATTGTTCCTTGAGGATTTGGTTACTCGCAGGAAATAAGCTTTCCAATCTGCATAGTGGGTGGGTACAATTTGCTGCATGATGGCTTCAGCCATGGACACGGTATTAATAGCTGGTTTTAAGGAGAATAAATCATGAACAAAGTGAAAAGGACTTTGTACACAGCTCTTATCCTGCTCGGATTGAGCGGCGTGGTTCTTGTCTTTGCGCAGGAGGCGGCCCGGGACGAATCCGGCACGGAAGCAAAGGTGAAAATGTCCAAGCTCGACAAGCTTATCGCCCGACTGCCGGAGGACAAGAGCCCGTCACTGGCGGTAAAGCAGATTCGAATTGTCGGCAACTCTCTCGTTTCAACTGAGACAATACTTGGCAAGATGCCGCTGATATATCAGGCCGAGCCGAATAACCTCTATGACTTAAG
Organism: Sedimentisphaerales bacterium; assembly: GCA_035527845.1. GTDB lineage: Bacteria > Planctomycetota > Phycisphaerae > Sedimentisphaerales > Anaerobacaceae > JAUWKC01. Next base: position 47,462 of record DATKZT010000006.1, read on the forward strand.
AGTCATCCGCGAGGTAGTCGCCGAGCCGAATCTGCCTCGGCAGGTTTCGCAGAGAATGATTGAGGGACTTACCCAATATGTTCTCTCGCTCTACATGAAGAAGAACTATGGCGGCACGCGTGTCCTGGCCCCCGAGGCTGCGCAGGCGCTGGAAAACAAGACACCGCTTTTGGACAGCATACTGGAACTCAGAGTCGTCGAGGCCTTCATCAGTGACGTCAGCGTGACGTTTTACGACGCTAACGGCCAAAAGGCGGAGCAGGGCTATCTCAATGAGTCTATTCTGCGGGGGTGGTCGCCGGCAAGGCCCAACGAGCCGCTGAACACAAAGAAGCTCGATGATTTCGTGAATCTGCTGAATATGAACCCTGACAGATATGGCGCTCCCGTCATTTCAGGAGGCGCCGAGCCGAACGCCCTGGCCCTGGGCTACGACATCTACGAAGCGAACCCCTGGCATTTTTACATCCAAGTCGATAACTCCGGGACAAACCAGAGAGAGTGGGCGCCCAGAGTCGGCCTGATTAATACGAATCTTACGGGCAGGGACGACAGATTGTCCACTCTGTATCAGGCGCCCTGGGAAAGAGGGATTGAAGACAATTATGCGGTGTTCGGAAGCTATGACGTGCCGCTGTTCACTCAGTGGCTTCGACTTAATCTTTATGCCGGGTACAGCGAGTTCGATGTGACGCCGGAAGGCGGCCCCTTCGGCTTCCTTGGAAGAGGCTCGTTCTGCGGGGCTATACTGCGATATAACCTGCTTCAGACAAAAGGATGGTTCCTCGACCTGACCGGCTCTCTGAGCCACGAAACAAGCAAGGTGAGTCCTGAGCCCTTCCCGGCATTCGCAAGCGAGATAAAGATGAACCTTTGGGGAGTCGGCGCCGAGCTGCGTCATTCGGATGATATGTCAAGCACTTCTGCCGCGTTCAACCGGGTCCAGAGTTTCAACTCCTCCGACCTGGATGAGTTCGACCGCGCACGAAGAGACTCAGACCCCCACTTTGCCATTTATACCGCGTCCGCCGCTCACAGCCTTTACCTCGACCCGAACAAGGTGCAGCGGCTCAGCGGCTCTTTCCGATGGATAATCCCCGACGAAAGGCTGGTCCCGGCGAAGATGACCGCTTTCGGCGGACTATATACGGTGCGAGGCTATGACGAGTATGAATTCGTCGCGGATGGCGGAATACTGGCCTCGCTCCAGTACGAGTTTGACCTGGTCCAGTACTACAAGGACAGGAAAGAAGCCGAACCTAACCAGCCCAGTATCGAGAGCGAGCCGAATAACCCTGCCATACGGGAGAAATTACAACTGAGAAAACTGGCGCCTCTGTTCTTTCTCGATTACGCCAAGGCAAAAAACAAGGACCGCGTCGGCGGAGAACCGTCTGGTGAGGAGCTGGCGTCATGGGGCGTCGGGACGATTGTGGAGCTGGGCGACAACTTTACCGGGGCCGTCTATTACGGCTACCCGCTGATGGCCACCGAAGACACGAGAGAGGGAAAGGGCCGAGTAAATGTCAGCTTGATGCTGCGATTTTGAGTGTTACCCCACAGCGTCTGTGGGGCGGATATATAAACAAGGTATGGCAATGGTTACTTTTTAATAAAGGAGGAGTTATGAAACTCTTAAAAAGAATCAGAAGAAATCATTGTTTCAGAGGAACCGTCGTATACTTGCTGACTTGCTGCATGGTCTTCTTCAACATGCCGCTCTCGGTGGCACGCGCAGCGCCGCAAGGTGGCGCATTCGTGCCCGGATACGGCAGCGGAACCATCGTGGATGGCGTTCAGCACAGTACGGTGGAAGTCACATCACAGCGCTCTATTATCAACTGGAGCAGCTTTGATACGCTGGGCGGCAGTAATCCGGCTGTCAGGGAGTCGCTGACTTTCTCCCAGAGTGGAGTGACCAGTGCAGCGGTGCTCAACAAGGTCTCAGGGCCTGAGACGCAGTTCAATGGCGACCTGAACGGTGCCGGAATGCGTATATTCGTTGTCAATCCTGCCGGCGTTATCTTTGGCGAGGGCGCCAGTGTCAATGTTGCCCAATTGGTCGCATCCGCCCTTCACGTCACCAACGAAGATTTCGCAGCGGGCCGCTATGAGTTCTCCGCGCTCGCAGACAGCCTCGGCGACGTCGCCAACTACGGCGAAATCAACGCCTCTGAAGGTGTTGCCCTCATAGCGAGGAACGTTCTCAATGCGGGTACGATAGTGACCGGCGCCGACGGCTTTATGGTCATGGCCGCCGGCGACAGGGTTCTGCTCAAAAAGCCCGAGAGCAATATCCTCGTGGATTTTGAGATGGACTCCGTTACAGAAGGGGCCGGCGCGGTCACTAACGACGGCGCAATCACCTCCCCGGCCGGAAAGGTCGTTCTGGCAAGCGGTGACATCTACTCGACGGCCCTGAAGGCCTTCGGCGGCAGCGGCGCCGTACAACAGAATGGCGCCATCAACGCCGACGGCACTGATGGCGACGGAGGCGCCGTCACACTTACAGGCGCCGATGCAGTCACGCTGGGCACGGGCAGCATGACCACCGCAAGCGCCGGTACGGTCGGCGATGGCGGCGAAATCATAGCATACTCACCAGGGGCAGCCCTTTTCGAGGAGGGTGCAAAAGTTGAGGCAAAGGGCGGCAGCATATCGGGCCAAGGGGGCTTATTCGAAATCTCCGGCCATGAGGACCTCGCACTGGCTGGAGAAATCGACTTGACCGGGTCAGACGGATTAAACGGCACGTTTATCATTGATCCGCTCAATCTGGAGATTGTACCAGGCGATGTTTCCACGGACACTCAACTGGGCATTGACAAGCTCGAAGAATTTCTCGGCTCTGCCAATGTTATGCTGAGAACCGAGGGTACCGCGGGTCCCGATGATGGAGATATAATATTCAATGCGGATAGATACCTTAACAGTGGAGTTGATCAATTCAATAAGGTCACGGACAATTCTTTGTTTGTTTACGCCGCAGAGGATATCCGCTTCATGGCGGGCAATGGAATCGAGTTCTCTGGCAATGGTGATGTGGAACTTTACGCTGGGCCTGAAGGTTCTGTTACCTCCGTTGATAGAGGGAAAATCCCTAACATCTGGACCAGAGCGGGCGACATCATCATCGAAGCCGGCAGCGGAGGCATTGACCTTGGCTCCCTGCAGGCTGGTGTCGAAACCACAGCAGGCGATGGCGGCGGTGACACTGTTTTTAACCTAAGACCTGGCGAACTCAGACTTGCCACGACCGAGGGTGGGGATATAACCTTACAGCATCTCAATGTTGAGGGGCAACGTTATGGTTCGGTCTATGTTAATTCTTCCGGAAATCTGACCATCAATGGCGAGTCGTCCTTTGGTGGAGCCGTTCAAGTAAGAACGAACACAACTTCAGAGGATGGAGATTCCGCTTCTTTCATTTGCTTAATTGCCGAGAAAGATGTCACGATCACAGGTGATGTCCTCGCATACGCTAAAGGTACGAAGGAAAGTGTGGCAGGCGTCTGGATTGGTGCAGGTACACAGACTCAGGAAGGCGGCACCCCCGGCACAGTTACACTCAACGACAAGGTTACGGCTGATGCGTCAGCTTCAGGTGCCGTAACATCTGATGCAACAATAAGAATTTATGGTTCAACTATCGTCTGGCCTACAAATGTGTCCAAATATCCGCAGGCGAAGACCCAGGGTAGTGTCTCATATAGCGGTATCATATCCGATTACCGCGAATCTTCTGACCCTGCGCCTGTTTACTACCAGGTTGATGAATACGGAAGAGTAATCAAGGACGAAAACGGCGACCCGGTTATAGTTGAAAATCCTATACCTCTATTGGAGAAGAAGCTGGGCATAGGCTACAGAGCTGCGATAGAGATTGACACTGCCAAAGACGGCACCTGTTTGGAGTGTGTCAACAAAATACGACTTGTTCTGCCCATTGCGTTCGACGATATATGGACAGATTCCAAAAATGTTGCGGAGATCACAATTACGGTGCTGGTTGACGGGACGACACATGGGGAGGTCGGCGACCAGGATGGCTTGGGTAACCCCTTGGACGGGGGCACAGTGCTATTAGCTGACAATCCAACTACAAAAGGCACACTTACTCTGATTAACGGCGACACTGAAGTGGCGTACGTACCGCCGGCAGACTGGGTATTTGATGAAAATGGAGAATTTACAGATTACTTCAGATATTACGCGGTTGATTCCGACGGAGACGTATCTGAGAATTATGCCACGGTTACAATCACTTTAATAAATCAGATCCCGACTGCTACCGGCGGGTATGCAACGACACCTAAGGCAGTTGAGGTTGATATCGACAATGGTCTTGCTACATTTACTCTCGGCAGTGATGGAGATAGTGACGGCATCTGGATTGAGGACATTACCGTTGTTGATCCGCTATACGCAGATAAGTTTGAACCGATATATGGAGACGTTGAAGTCTTTGGAGTCGGTACAGTAAGCAAGATCATCGGTTACACATACAAAGCCGATGCGGGTGATGTTGCTGGCACAACGTTTGACCCCGATGGTTTGGCTGCTGCATTCGATTCGTTTACTTATAAGGTGACCGATGGACTTAACACCTCTACGGCGAGCGCTACAGGCACCATCAATCTGACAAACCAGCTTCCAGTTGCCATCGGCGGGTATGCAACGACACCTAAGGCAGTTGAGGTTGATATCGACAATGGTCTTGCTACATTTACTCTCGGCAGTGATGGAGATAGTGACGGCATCTGGATTGAGGACATTACCGTTGTTGATCCGTTATACGCAGATAAGTTTGAACCGATATATGGAGACGTTGATGTCTTTGGAGTCGGTACAGTAAGCAAGATCATCGGTTACACATACAAAGCCGATGCGGGCGAAGTGGCAGCTAACGGAACATTTGATGCCGATGGTTTGGCTGCTGCATTCGATTCGTTTACTTATAAGGTGACCGATGGACTTAACACCTCTACGGCGAGCGCTACAGGCACCATCAACCTGAAAAACCTCTTCCCGGTCGGTGTTGGGGCGGACATTCTTGAATCCAAGAATGTTGATCCCATTATTGTAGAAGGAGGTGCTACTCCTACGTATCAATTCATTATCGGTACCGATCCCGATGGTGATGCGGTTTCGATAGTGCCAGGGTCAATCACAAGTACTACAGGGTTGATTACAGGTGAGATCAAAGAGGGAGGCAAGGTCATAGGTTTCAACTACACTCCGGAGCTTACTAACGTGTCTTTTGACCCCGCCAGCGGTGAGACCACAGGGTATGCCCAGATCAGCTATGAGGTTACCGACGGCTATAATGTCTCAAAGGAAGGTTATGAGGGTACAGTCAACATTGACCTGTCAAACCTGCTTCCTGTTGCCTACCCGGACAACTACAGCGTCGATGAGGGGCAAACATTAACCATACCATTTGGCGATTTCCTCGACGTTCTCAGCAATGATATCGACGCCGATGGCGACTTGCTGAAGGCCATCTTGGTCAATGGTGGAAGGACGGCTAATGGCGGCACGATAACCCTGAATTCTGACGGTTCTTTCACCTATACACCGCCTCTGGGCTTTGCGGGAGATGATGACAGCTTTGAATACATCGCCACAGATGGCTTCAATGTATCGTCAACCAGGGTTGCGATCACTGTGAATGCGACTCCTCCTCCTCCTCCTCCGCCGCCAACACCGACGCCGGAGATACCGCCGGCACCGCTTCCGGAAATGATTGTCTGGGAGGTTGGCGGATGTCCTGCCCTGATGGAATGGCTTGCAGACGAGCTCGGGGTCGAGCCTGAGAACGTCCAGTTCTACGGCCTGCATCCGTACTCGAACACGGAGAACGTTGTCGCCAGCCAGACCAGCATCACCGACAAGGGCGACATCCAGTGGTGCCTGGCGTGCTCGAAACTAAAGAACTCGGCACAAATCCTGGACGACCCCGATGGGACCGGGCCTGCAACAGTGGCACAGGTGATTCGTCCCCTTATGCCTCCCGATGGCACGCCGCCTTCGCCGGAGCAGATGGACGCGATTGCGGTGGCGCTGAAGGCCGCTGCAGAAGACGCCCAGTATGCCTCAGCCACGGAATTTGTTGATGCGGTTGTGACTTACGTAACGACGCTCACCGACGAGCTCGGCTGGGACACCGCTGATGCCGTGAGACTGTTCATGGAAAAGCACGGCGCAAGGTTGACGCAGGATGAAAGCGTCAATCTCTATATCGGGGTGCTCTTATCCAACATCCGGGCTAACCTGGCGGCCAGCGGCGGGTAAGAGACGAGTAGAAATTATTGACATGTGCAAAGAAAAGGCTGTCCCTTCGGGGGACAGCCTTTTTGTTTTACAAGAAACGTAACAGGCCACAGCCATTTTCATTCCATGGCTTTGGCGACAGGCTCGTATGCAACTTGCCGGAGCTCCCGGATTTTCTCCATGCGCTCTTCCAGTTTCGCCGCCTCCGCGGTGTTACCGACCTTCTGCTGAACCTGCACCATCGTCTCGAGAACCTCCGCGACGCAGGGGTGGTTCTCATCGAAAATATGTTCGAGCGTGGTCAAGGCCTGGGTGCACAAATCCTCTGCTTCGGCGTACTTTTGCTGATGTACGTACAGCCTGGCCATGTTATTGAGAGCCATGGCGGTATTATCGTTTTCCGGCCCGAACCACTCCTGCAGGATCTCCAATGCATGCTGACAAACTTTCTCTGCTTTGGAGTACTGGCCGGACATGATATAAACCTCCGCCAGCGCGTTCATGACTTCGCCGACAACGGCATTCTCGCAGCCCTGTTTTTTACCCATGGAAGCCAGCGCCGTTCTGAGCAGCTTCTCGGCCTGATCGTAATCTTGATTTGCCTGACAAATCCGCGCCTTCACCAGCCGGGCCGGCGCCAAGAACTGATGGTTTTTGCCGTATACTTTTTCCTGTGCCTCCAGCGTCTTGTCAATAAGCGGCTCGGCCTCAGAGTACCTCTGCTGCAATACGTACAGTTTGGCGAGGTAGCCAAGCACCCGTGCCGTATAAAGGTGGTCCGCGCCGTAGGTATTCTTTATCAGCTCTAAAGCCTCAGCATAGCGCGATTCGGCCTCCGAAAGACTGCCCTGCTTGACCAGCACTCGCGCAATATCTATCTGAAAGGACGCCAGCGCCTGCTCGCCCGGCAGGTGACTCTTGAGCATAATGGTCATGGCTTCATCGAGCGCTTCCCTTGCCTGCCGGTATCTGCCCTGCCCCTGATAAATATCGCTCAATATGCGCAGCGTGTATGCCACATAGGGATGGTCCTGATAATAGATCTTGCGCTGAAGCTCCAGCCCTTCCTCGCAGAGCGCTTCGGCATCCGTCAGCCTGCCCTGATTCGAATAGAGATATGCCAGGTCAAGCAAGCAGGAGCACAGTTCAGAATCAGAGCCGGCTTTGCTTCTTGCCAAATCAAGGGCCTGTTCCGCGAGAGGCTGTGACTTCTCGTAATCTCCGCAGGCCATGTACAATCTTGCCATCATTCGCAGCGTCCGGCACGATTGTGCCGGCCGGCTGACCTTCGGCTTGTCGCCGAACGCCTCGCCTGCAACCAATAATACCACACACACAAAAACGAGACCAAAACCCCTGACGTCTCGCTCCTTCCTGAATATTGATTTCACTCCTGCCATCGTGAAATTCCTTTCCCCTTATGGTGGACATAACGGTAGTCCAAAGCCGACTACCTTGGGGGATTTCAAGACATCACCCTGTTCCTGCCTTAATTAATCACCCGATATAGAATCGTAAAATTACGGCCTCCGCTTTAGCAGGACTCGCCTCTGTCGCCTATACATTCGGCTGCCCTCGAATTTGGCCTGTTATGACAGGATATATGGCCCCTTCAACAGACCAACCACGCATGGCATAAGATTATCGGTCTAAATTGTCCCCTGCCTCCTGTGCAGTAAAGAGTCCTCAACGACCAGTAGTACGGCTGTCGAAGACGCCCATTACGCCTCTCTACGCCCTGCCTGTCCAGCGTCTGAAAAATGCCCGCTCAAATGATCGCCATGCGATAAGGAAGTGCCCTAAAAAGATGGTATACAAAGTGGATTTAGTTCCTGCGGAATGGTCAAGAAGAGCCAAGGTTATTAGCCGTGCCCGCTATGTCACGTTTCAGATGCCGGAGGTTCTTGTGTCCAAATCTCTGTTCGATGGCAACTGCTCAGCAAAACCCTCGCTGAAAAGAGAATGTTTGCCAGTCTATGTCGATTTCTTGTATAATTATTGGCATCGAATGGAGAAATTATGTTCTTTGAGAGTGTAAATGTGAAATCCGAGTTTCATATAATGAACCGTTGATTTGCAATAAGTGCATACGAATAGAGATGAACGGAATTCCTACTAAGGGCCGGAGACTTAAAATGAAGATAAATCATATAGCATTTTTGTCGACTGTTCTTATGGTCGCTGCGGTTCCTGGAGCGGCTTCATTCAGTAATGACGCCGCAAAACATGGGGACAGGCAAGCTCAGGCAATCTCGGATATTCCGAAAGCCCCCTGGCCCGAGTTCGAGCAGGTACGCAAAATCGAGTACCTCAGCAGCGGTGACAATACGCTGCAGCCGGCCCTGTTTTACGCGCCCGATACTAATGAGGCTGCGCCTCTGCTGGTTGGGCTTCACTCGTGGTCGGGCAATTATCGCCAGGGCCTGAGCAAGCCTTACGCAGATTGGTGCATCAAAAATGGCTGGGTCTTTATTCACCCGCATTTTCGAGGTGGCAACAATAAGCCCGAGGCCTGCGGCTCGGACCTGGTAGTCGCTGACATTCTTACGGCAGTAGAATATGCGAAACAAAATGCTAATATCGACCCGAACAGGATATACCTGGCAGGCGGTTCCGGAGGTGGATATACGGCTTTGCTGGTAGCCGGGCGGGCGCCCGAGATTTGGGCGGGCGTATCGGCATGGCTTGCGATTACTGTGTTGGAAGACTGGTATTACGAATGCAAGCAGTTGGGCTGTGAAGAGCACGCCAGTGACATCGTCAAATCCTGCGGCGGACTGCCTGGACAAAGCCCCGAAATCGACGCCCAATACGTAAAGAGGTCTCCGGTCACACACCTGAAGAACGCAGTAAATCTCCCCCTCGATATAAACGCAGGCATACACGATGGTCATGACAGCGGCGGAGTACCCATAAGCCACTCGTTCAAGGCTTTCAATGTCTTGGCCGATCAAAAAGACAAGGTCAGCGAGGAAGACATAAAATACTTTGTCGAGAAATCGGAAGTCCCCGCCCACCTGAAGCAGACGATTATCGACCCAGTATACGGGCAGAATAAAGCGCTTTTCAGAAGGGTCTCAGGCAATACAAGACTAACAATTTTCGATGGCGGTCACCGGCTTAACTTCGAAGCCGCCCTGACATGGCTCTCAAAGCAGAAAAAGCAAACCCCGCCAAACGCCAAATAGGGGAGGATCGCTGTCAGGCAAAGTGTTGGCTATATGGCAGAGGACCAGCGAATGTTCGGGTGGATGCGGATCAAACAGATTGTCAATTGGGTCTAATAATTGTGTTTCTTTGGAATCATATTCTTTTAAGCCACAACCGGCAGATAAACAATACAACCGGAGTACAACCATAGAGCTAAATATCTCGTAAAATCGCAAAAACCCTAAATCCACAAGATTAGTAATATCAAAGACTTAAAAGAATTGTCAAAAAAGTAAACATTTTCAATGACCTTTTCACTTCTTTCTCATATAGACCTCTTTGATCCAAAGAAGAAGGACTTGCGGTTACGCAAGTCCTTCTATGACACAGCCTGGTGGGGGCAGGACATCACTGCATTGTCGGCTCAACGAGAGACTGGTCGCCCTTTCACATCTATCGCTTCGGTCCTTGTCGATTTTGCTGACGCTGTCTTTCCTGTTCGGCCAGCTTGGCAGCTTGCTGCTGTTTTTCCTGCTTGGCAGCTTGTTGCTGTTTTTCTTGCTTGGCACGCCTTGCAGCCTCTTGTTGCTGTCTTTCCTGTTCGGTGCGCTTGGCAGCTTGCTGCTGTTTTTCCTGCTCGGCCCGCTTGGCAGCCTCTTGTTGTTGTTTTTCCTGCTCAGCCCGGTTGGCAGCTTGCTGCTGCTGTTTTTCCTGCTCGGCCCGGTTGGCAGCTTGTTGCTGTTTTTCTTGCTTGGCACGCCTTGCAGCCTCTTGTTGCTGTCTTTCCTGTTCGGTGCGCTTGGCAGCTTGCTGCTGTTTTTCCTGCTCGGCTCGCTTGGCAGCTTGCTGCTGTCTTTCCTGTTCGGTGCGCTTGGCAGCTTGCTGCTGCTGTTTTTTCTGTTCGGCGCGCCTGGCAGCTTGCTGCTGTTTTTCCTGTTCGGCGCGCTTGGCAGCTTGCTGCTGCTGTTTTTTCTGTTCGGCGCGCTTGGCAGCTTGCTGCTGCTGTTTTTCCTGTTCGGTGCGCTTGGCAGCCTCTTGTTGTTGTTTTTCCTGTTCGGCCCGCTTGGCAGCTTGCTGCTGTTTTTCTTGTTCGGTGCGCTTGGCAGCCTCTTGTTGTTGTTTTTCCTGTTCGGCCCGCTTGGCAGCTTGTTGCTGTTTTTTCTGCTCGGCACGCCTTGCAGCCTCTTGTTGTTGTTTTTCCTGCTCAGCCCGGTTGGCAGCTTGCTGCTGCTGTTTTTCCTGCTCGGCCAGCTTGGCAGCTTGCTGCTGCTGTTTTTCCTGCTCGGTGCGCTTGGCAGCTAATTGCGGCTGTGTCACACTCGGCTTCTTCGGTGGCCTGTATATAACGGCTTTGCCCTGCTCGTGCAGTTGCTGGGTCTGGCGACTGTTGGTCGTTGAGATTAACGACTCGTGCATTACTCTTCTATCCGTGACCTTCTCGACATTCTGAACTGAAATACTGTTGTTGACAATCCTGTTGTCACTATTGATGTTTATGTTCGTGATGTTGAAGGTCTCTTTGACTATTGTCACGTTCTCTCGTATGGGCCTGACATGATCCTGGAGGCGCCGCTCCAGTATGTGGCGTGCATCAACGAAGCTGAATTGAGACGCTCGCCATCCGATCGCCTTCACCTCTTGGTGCCCGATCCTCTGGGCACGCATGCACAGGTGCGGCGGCAGAGGCGCCCAGCCGATGTAGTCGTTGTTGCTCCACCAGGCTACCCATGCCGGCGCCCAAACTCGCCCGGGAACCCAGATCCACCCGTGTATCGGATCCTCGACCCAGCTGCCATAGTGATAGGTGATGTGCCCCCACGGCTCATCGCTTATCCACGTCCAGCCGAACTCAGTATAAGACCATCGTCCTACCGTGTAGGGACGCCAGCCGGGTCCCAGACCAGCAGGATTTGGCGTCCAGCACATTTGGTATTCAGGACTCCGGACCCAATGACCAAGGCCTTCCAGATCCTGTGTGAGAACCTGGATTTCAACGTCGGTGAGTGCAGTCGGCACAGGCAGCAGCTCAGCTTGCGGACTGATAATAGGGGGCTGGGCAATCGTAGGTCCGCAACCAGAAAGAAAGACTGCACTTGCACAGGTCACGACGGTGACCGCATAGATAACTCTAGTTCTTAACATTTTCATACACCTTCCTTTGAATTGAGACAAAACGGTGCAGAGTTGACGAAACAGGCCATTTGCGAGTCTATGGCTCCTTCGGGAACCTGATGGTCTTAAATTGCTGCGATCAGCTATGCGAATTGTCTCACCATATAGCAGCCCAACAGCGAACCTCTTCATTTTTCTATCTCCAATCTCATGCCCTTCTTTTGAAAGAGCGCTCTCTGACGGTTCTTGTATAATCGCCAAATCGTCCTTGCCTTCTATATAAGGAAGGCACTGATTTGGCGATACGTAACAATAAAAGCGACGACAGCAGCTATCCCGCGGTTAACGACACCGACAATTCAGCGGGTTTAGGTGTTGGTGAGAACATGCACTACGTCGAGTCGGCCAGGGGGAAGCTCGTTGATGCCGAGGGCATCAAGGGCGGTATGTTCGGTTGTATAGTTGCGACAGCAATCAAAGCGATACGGATGCCTCAAAGAAGAATTTGTGGCAACAGAGATTATATCATTTGACTTTGAGCTCTTCATAGGTGTCCGAATTGAGCAAGAGTATGTTACTCCTGGTCCTGCCAGGAGAACGACTTGACTGAATGCTCGGATTGGATAGAATAGAGGCATTGGTATCGGGGCCTGCCTCAAGGTTTGACCGGGCGCCATAATGAGATCTACATTTTGAATAGTACGGCTCTTGCGTAAGTCTGGAGCAGTCCGCAGCCGTTTTCATCAGGAGTTGGATAGATGAGACAATCTGCTCGCACATTGATCGCTCTACTCGGATTCCTCCTGGCACTTTGGGCATTCCTGTTTGGCAGTATAAGTTCCGTCGGCCATGCTTTCGAAGCCCGGAACATGGATCTGGAACGGTTCCTCCCCAACAATGGCAACTCTGTTTTCAATGCTACAGGTCTTCTGCGCAAGTGGCCCTCTGGAGGCCCGAAGGAGTTGTGGCGCGTTGAGATAGGCTGGGGAAAGAGCGCGGTTGTGGAAGCAGGCGGCCTGGCATTTACGGCTACGGAGACCGACAGAAAGCAATGGGCCATCTGTCTCGACCCTCTCACCGGTGAAACCCGCTGGAAAAGATTGCTGTTTCCCAAGGAGAACCGTCATTCCGTCAAAGGACCGGTGACATCCCCCGTTATTGACGGAGATCGGATTTACTTTATTCCGTATGCCATCTACAAGGGAGATCTGTGGGAGATGCGATGCCCGATTGTCTGTCTCAAGAGCGACGGAACGAAATTGTGGCGTGCAGACGAGACTTTCTGGGCTACCGAGGCGTCCGTCCCTCTGGTGGTGGGCGACACACTTTATGTGAGTGCGGACAACCCGGAACGTGCCATACTGGTTGCACTTGACAAGATGACAGGCAAGTTGGAATGGGCTACACATGTAAAGTCGGATAGCAAACGAGAACTCGGGGCACCCGCTTCTCTGACCTATCAGGTAGTGGGTGGG
>DATKZT010000007.1:0-69198 GCA_035527845.1 Sedimentisphaerales bacterium
ACGTTCTATCACGGCATGGGCTGCAACGCCTGCGCCAAGACCGGCTATCTGGGCCGGCTGCCCATATTCGAGTTCCTCGTTATCGATAACGACATGCGGGAAAAGCTCACCGCCGGAGGCACCGAGTCGCAGCTAAGGGCCGTCGCACGAGAAAAGGGATACGGCGGATTACTGGAGAGCGGCGTCAGCAAAATACTTCAGGGACTCACCACCGCAGAGGAAGTCCTAAGAGTCGCATTTACGGAGAACATAAAATCCTGAGTTGCGGACAAAACGTCCGGTATGGCCGGCCGAGCCGCCAAATGGGGTGGTCAAACGACATGGGGCTCGCCCGCGAAGATAGAGTTGGCTCCGATAAAAAGGTTGTTTGTTGCTCCTGTGCAGAATGAATATGGACGTTTCTCTCGATAAATCGGAATGGGACTATATGAGGCACGACGAGGTTGAGACGCGGTTTTTGCTAAACCAGGTGCTTCATGGGGCCGATGATGAATCCCAGTGGGACCACGGACAGAATATGGTGGTGATGCGCCGCTGTTGCTTCGAAGGACAACCACATGCAGGCTGCCGGGTTGTTGGCGCGTCGGCCTGATGTTGGCCGAACGGCGGCAGTCGATTCTAAGGGAGTTTGGTAAATGAAAAGCTATCAGTATATTGCGCGAGACAGCTCAGGGGCGAGAAGGGAAGGTTACAGCAAGGCTCTGTCGGCAAATGACGTGCTCGGCTGGCTTCGAGACAATGGTTACACTCCCGTTTCCGTCAGCGAGATATCCGTGGCCGCCCAAAAAGCCCGGCCCAAGTCACGACGGGGACGCATCAAGTCCGCCGACCTGGCCGCTCTGTGCTGGCAGCTCACAACGATGGTCGAGGGCGGCATTCCGATCACTTCGGCCATTGAGACGATCGCCGACGACATAGAGAGCGGCCAGCTTCAAAACGTTCTGACCCAGGTTCTCGAAAAGATGCAAAAAGGCGAGACCTTTTCCGAAAGCATAGGTAATTTCCCGCATGTCTTTAACCAGTTGTCTCGGGCGATAATCCTGGCGGGTGAAACGGGGGGAAGTCTGCCGACGTCGCTGAAGAGGGTGGCGGAATACTTTGACAATCGTGACAAGCTGGCCAGGAAGATCAAGGGCGCAATGGCGTATCCTATCTTTGTCGTTACATTCATTGTGCTGATCGTGATTTTTATCATGGCGTTTATCATCCCACGTTTCAAGACTATATTCGACCAGTTCGGGGGGGAGCTGCCTGCCTTTACGCGGGGGTTTATGGGCGTATACGATGCGCTTCGCTTTAATCTGGTTTACATTATCGGCTTTATTCTGCTCGTTGTTACAGGTGCGGTTTTTGCCTACACGAAGACGCAGAAGGGACACTATTTTTTCAGCCGGCTGACCCTTGCTCTGCCTCTGTTCGGCAAGCTGATAAGCCAGGCGTTTGTGACCATGTTCTGCAAGACTATGTCGACGCTGTTAGGCTCAGGGGTTTCGGTGCTGGAGGCGTTCACCATACTCTCGACAATGGCCCGCAACGATATTATCCGGGACGCGGTCACCCGGACGCGAGAGCAAGTTGTCGGGGGCTGCAATATTCACGTCAGCATGGCGCAGGCGGGCTTTTTCCCGAACATGGTCGTCAAGATGGTCCAGGTGGGCGAGGAGAGCGGCTCGTTGACCCGTGTGCTGGACCGGACGGCCGATTACTACGAGCGGAAGGTGGACGCGACGATAACGACGCTGATGAGTCTTCTGGAGCCGGTGATGATTGTAACGGTAGGCGCGATTGTGCTGGTGGTAGTGCTTGCACTGTATCTGCCGATTTTCACGATGTCGGACGTCAAGGGGGCGTAAGAAAGCCGCCCGAAGACAAGATAACAGTAATGTGGTCGCCACAGGATGTGGTCGATTGTAACGGGAGATGAAGGAATATTAACCCATTTTTTAGGAGTAAGAACATGAGAGGCAGAAAAGGTTTCACACTGATCGAGTTGATGGTCGTAATTCTGATTGTGGCCATCCTGGCAGCAGTGGCGATTCCGATTCTTCGTGGGCGTATTGATGCCGCGAAGTGGTCGGAAGGCCGGGCGATGATGGGCAGTATAGGGACTGCTATCCGCGCCTATCATGCCGAGAAGGGCGTCGCCGGAGCAGCTCCCACCTTGATGGGGAACGGCGCCACGGGCCTGGGTTTTGCGGCTGGCGACCTCACGGGGACGTATTTTGTCGACGCCGACTTTTCGTTCTCCGTGACCAGCATGAACCCGCTGACGTTCACGGTGGATGCGGCCAAGGCCACGTTGAATCCGACGACTTATCGACTGGACCAGGCGGGTAACTGGACCAACCCGTAATTTAACGGCAGGACTGATAGGGGGGGTATATTTACCCCCCCTATATGTCTATTCAGTCAATGTGCAGGCCTGGGTCACATCCACCCGGGTATTTGGTCTTGATGGGGGCAAGGCGAATCATGAGAGTTTATGACAGGAAATCACGAGCCGGTTTCACGCTGATTGAGCTGATGGTGGTGATTTTGATCGTCGCCATTCTGGCCTCGATAGCGATACCGATACTTCGCGGGCGAATCGACGAGACGAAGTGGTCCGAAGGAAAAGCCATGATGGGCAGCATCGCCACGGCTATTCGTGCCTATCACGGCGAAAAAGGCTTGGCCGGAGCGCCGCCAACGTCGCTGGGGCTGGGAGCGACCGGTCTGGGTTTCATAGCGGGCGACCTGACGGGTACCTACTTCGTTGACGGCGACTTTTCGTTCTCGGTGACAAGCATGAATCCGCTGCAGTTTACAGTGACGGCGAACAAGGCGACGCTGACTCCGACGTCGTATCGGTTGGACCAGGCGGGTAACTGGACGAATCCATAAATCAAGGCGTAATTACAGGGGCAGCGAGCCCCTTTCTTTTATCTGTGTTCAGGCACAGGTTTGGAGGTTGCTGGATATGACCGGCAGGCAAAGAAAACGAAGGGGCGTGACATTAGTGGAGATAACGGTGGCTATGGTTGTCACGCTGGTGGCAATAATCGGTGCGATGGGGTATCGGTATTACTCGATACTGGATGCCCGCAAGGCGAAGGTCCAGATTACGGCATCTCGGCTTGGTTCGATGCTCCTGGAGGACTGGCGGGGCACCGGGGGCCGGTCGGAGCCTGACGACGAGTTTAACCCGCAAAATCTTGCGTATGGCTCGGTGACGGCGCTGACCGCCAAGGGCGTGACGGGACCGGCCGTTCCCGACGGCTTCAGCAGCTTCGGCACTTATGCAATAGTCGTGGATGGGGCGACATACTACGTGACATTATCATATAAGGATGAAGCGGCCAGCGGCCTGCGGGTGCTGAATACGTGCGTGGCGTGGCCTTATCAATACCCGAAGGGGCCTTTTTCCAGTGAGGCCCAGTTTATCAGGCTGGGCACGAAGGTGAATCTGATTACGAGTTAGCGGGGACCCGCAGCCGGGGATGGGACATTAAGTCTGGAGGCGAAGATGCGCAGGAAAGGTTTTACGTTAGTCGAGCTGATGATAACGGCGGCCACTCTGGTAATTGTGCTGCTGGGCATCGGCGTCGCGCTGGTGGACAGCCAGAAGGGTTATAGCAGGATGTACAACCGCGTCCACGGCGAGGTTGCGACCGACAGCTATACGGTGAAGAAGGTCTTCGATAACACGATTCGCAGGGCGAGCCAGAAGCGGTACGTGCTGGGCACGAGCAGTCTTGCGGTATTCTACTACTCGAGTCCGACGGCTTCGCAGCTTGACCGATACGCCAATTTCCGAGCGGCGGGGGAGACGTTGTATCTCGATTACGGCGCGGTGGATTCGAGCGGAAAGGCCTTGAATGCATCGAGCACCATGACGGCGGCGCGTCACGTCAAGGCTATCACCTTCGACGTTGACGGGGCGTGCGTGAAGATGGTGCTCACGCTGGACGACGGGAGGGAGAAGGCGACGGTGACGTGTTCGGCCGTGAGGCACAATGATTAGATGAGTTTGGTTGTGCGCAAAGAGGACAGCGATTCATTAAATGAATTCGGCGGATATAAAGAAATGCAAGGGGTGAAATGATGGAAGAATCGGCAAGGCGATCAAAGACAAAACGCGGCGCGGTCCTGGCACTGGCGGTGGCGATGGTGGTGATACTGGCCATAATAGGTCTTGTATTGATAAGGCTGGGCTCCGATGCTCGGGTGCGGTCGGCGCGCGCGACAACGGACATGGCGGCCCGCGCCGCGGCGGACGCCGGCCTTACGCAGGCGGTGCGCCTGATGAACAATAAACTCATCAACGAGACGGTGTGGGACAACAGCACGCTTCCCTCGGCAACGGACGAGCCCCTGCCCGGCAATGACGCGACGTTCAGCTTCAATGTGGAAGGCAACCAGAACATCGGCTTTCTGGTCGCTTCGACGGGCAAATCGGGTTTCGACCAGAGGACGGTGTACACAAGGTTGAATATCGAGTCGATGTGGGTCGGCATCGGCGTGAGGGAATACGTTGACGTCTTGAGCAAGACGATATTCGACACGATTCCGGCGGGCGGCGATTTTTGCATCCGGACCAACAGCATAGAGCCCACTGCGGTGAAGCTGTTTCCCGGCACTTATGTTCCGGGCGATATCATTATAGGGCCCGGTGGTGATACGGATATCGTAGTTGACACAAAAAAGAGCTCCATAATAGACGGTGATGTGTACGCGGCGGCAGAGGAGATTACCTTTCCGGAGCCGGTGGTGCCCCCTCTGCCGTACATAGGGTCGCTTCCTGCAGCGGATGGGAATGGTTTGATAAAATTAACAAGCGCCAACAGCGGGATATATGACAGTATAAATCTGGGGCAGGGCCAAAAACTGCACATCGTTAATGGCGACGTTCAGTTGTATGTCACGGGGGAAGTTCGACTTCACCAGGGAAGTGAGCTGCTCATAGTGAGCAATGCGACGTTCCCGTCTTTGGACCTGTATCTCGGGGGCAATATGCAGGCGGACCAGGGTTCGCTGATAATAACCGAGGACCACATAAATTCCGGCACGAGATTCAAGCTGTTCGGGACGGAACCATGCAGTTCGATTATCCTGATGAACTCGGGTGATTTGAGCGCGGCGATTTACGCACCATCGGCAGATGTCGAGATAAAAAACAGCGGCGCCACCTACGGGGCGTTTACAGCAAACAGCATTGTGATGAAGAATTCCGGCTCGCTGACTTACGACACGAGGCTTCTGGATGTGGACATCAATGACCAGACGGCGTACCTGGGCGGGCGCTGGTGGGAGGATTGACGCCACTGGCGGGCCCGCGAAAGGACAAGGATTTTTGACCAGAGGTATAAGTTATGAAGATTATCAAAAACAAGCGTACAAAGGGCATGTCACTAATCGAGGTCATGCTTGCGGTATTGATACTTGCAATCTCGGTTGTGGGCGCATCGGCGTACCGGTATTATTCGACTTTGGATGCCCGCCGGGCGGACATGCAGTCGGCGGCGGCGCGGATCGGGATGCTTCTGTGCGAGAACTGGCGAGGGGTCAGGGGTTCGGAGAGCTGGGACCCGGCGGCCCATCTGGGGTCGGAGCTGACCATGTCGCCGATAACGTCCCCTCCGCAAAGCCTTGGCTTCTCCGACTTCACAACCCTGGGCGCCTATACAGTGACCGTGGACGGCATAAACTATTATACCGGGCTGTGCTGGAAGGACGTCAGTACCGATTTGCGGGCCTTGAACGTGGTGGTGGCGTGGTCGCAGCGGGACACGGGCGGCACGATTAATGATGCCGACAAGCTGTTCAAGCTGACAACTTATGTCACTAATTAGGACAAGCGGAGGATAAACGAACCATGATAAGCAGGAAACTTACATTTCGACGTGGCTTTACTCTTATGGAATTGGCGATAGCCGCCGTGTCGTCGGTCATCGTGATGGTGGGCATAGCGGTGGTCCTCGTTGATGGCATGAAGGGCTGGAACCGCATGTATAGTCGTGTGTACGCGGAAGTGGTGACCGACAGCCACGTGGCGAGGAGGATGTTCGACACGGAGATTCGCAAGGCAAGCCGGGAAAGGTACTCTGTCGCCACAGACGGGAGCTCGCTGGAGGTTTACTATTATTTCAGTGCGGCTTCAACGGAGCCCGACCGCTATGCGCGTTTTTACACATCCAGCGGCGACCTGAACGTCGAGTACGGCATAGTGGAGCCTCGAGAGACGCTGCGGGTGCAGACCGTCTGCGGCAACGTTACAAGCTGCACATTTATGGGTCAGGGGTGCTCGGCGCAAATGGTCCTTACCCTCAGCGACGGCTCGCAGACTGTCACGACGGTTGCCTCTGCGGTTATGCACAACCAGTAGGAGGGAGGGAGGTCAGATATGAGTAGAGTCAAAGCGGTACGGTCTCAAAGGGGGGGCTCGGCACTGCTGCTGGTGGTCTTTGCGGTGGTGGTGCTGATAATAATGGGTACGGGGCTGCTGGAGGTGGGGCTCAAGAGCCGGATTCTTGCGATAAGAACCGCACAGGGGATGGAGGCCCGCTGCGCGGCGGATGCGGGCCTTACCAAGGCGATATACGGGATGAACGAGAAGTTGAAGATCAAGTCGTGGTCCGATGTTTCGCCGCCATACGTTGTGAACGAGGCCCTGCCGAATTGCAGCGCCACTTTCAGCTACAACACAGGCATGCAGGGCAAGAACACCTCTATGGTTCGCTCTGTGGGCAATTCCGGCCCGGCGGTCAAAACTGTGTACGCGGTACTGCGGCTCAAGGGCCTGTTCGAGGATGCCATTTTTGTAAAAGAGCAGCTCATATTGAAAAGCGGTACGGTTGTTGACGCGTTCAACTCGCTGGACGCAACGGATACGGACCTGGGCGCCAAGATCGGCACGGTAAGCACCGCGGCCGCTCAAATCATTCTCAACCCCGGTTGTACGGTCAAGGGCGAGGTTGTGGTGGGCGTCGATGGCGACCCCGCAACGGTGATAAAGGACCTGGGCGCCACGACAGGCGACAGGTACGCGATGGAGGAAGAGCAGGAATTTCCGCCGGTGATTCCACCGATACTGCCGGACAGGGGCAGCCTTTCGGTTACAGGGACGCTGACGATAGGTCCGGCCAGCAGCGGCCGATACGCGCAAATCGATGTGAAGATGACTAAGGTCCCGGGGATACTGGAGATAGCCGGCGGGGACGTTGCGCTGTACGTTACGGGGGACATCTCGTTCGGCCAATCGTGTGACATTGTGATAAGGCCCGGTGCGTCTTTGACCATTTATGCCGACGGCGACATTTCATTCGGCAACGGCGGCGGCGTGGACAACCAAACAAATCACGCCGGCAACTTCCATTTGTACGGGACCGGCCTGCCGGTGCAGAAATGGGACCTCAAGGCCAAGAGCGAGGCGTTCGGCGCCATTTACGCTCCGAATGCGGACATTATTATTTATGCCAAGGGCGATATCGGCAGCTCCATAGTGTCGAGGAACTGCGAGTTCAAGGCGGGCGGAAACTTCCACTACGATAAGGCGCTGCGGGACGTTAGCACCAAAGACGAGGGTGTGCAGTTCGTAATGAAATACTGGACCGAGGATTAAGGACAAGTGGGCGCACGAAACTCAACAACCTCGTGGAGAAAGAGAATTGGCTTGTAAGGGTTCGTCAAATTCTGTTGTCATTAAACCCATCCGACGCCTGCTCGCAGGCCGGGGTGCGGACCGGGCCAAAGCCGCAAGGCGTCGAGGCTCTGCCATTGTCCTTATAGTCCTGGTTGTGGTGATACTATCTTCCTTAGGGGTGGGACTGCTTCGTCTTGGGCTTAGCAGTCGCATCTATGCGACCCGAACGGCCCACCAGGTGGAGGCGCGGTGTGCGGCGGACGCCGGCCTGGCAAAAGCGGTATTCGCAATGAACGAGAAACTCAAGATAAAGCCGTGGTCCGACGGGACTCTTCCGGCCGAGGCGGACCAGACACTGCCGAACTGCGATGCGACTTTCGACTATACGGTTTCCGTGGACGGGGGTAATTATACTGTTGAATCCGTCGGCAGCTTGGCAGAGGCGTTAAAAAGCGTCAACGGGATTTTGCGGCTGAAGGGGTTATTTGAATCCGCGATCTTGACGCAGGGGCCTTTGATATTGAAACCGGGGATGCTTGTTGATGGGTACAACTCTTCGGACCCTTATGACACCGACGTGGATGTGAAGATTGCCACTACGAGTACGGCAGCCGACCAGATAATTCTCAACAGTGGCGTAGTTGTAAACGGTGACGTTTTCGTGGGGATGGACGCGGACCCGTCAACCGTGATAAAGGACCTTGGCGCGACGACGGGACATCAGTCTTCTCTTACGGAGGAGATTGAGTTTCCTGCGGTGACGCTCCCGGGTTATACGAGTCCGGACACGACGATTGAGGCCAAGGGCGTGAGGTTACCAATCCATCCGGCGGACAGCGGAAGGTACAGTGGGATTTCGTTAAAGCGGACGAGCGACCCGGGGATACTGGAGATAACAGGCGGAGACGTCGTCCTGCACGTGACCGGTAATATCGGGATGGGGCAGGACTGCGAGATTATAATCGATGATGGTTCGTCTTTGACGCTGTACGTTGACGGCGATATATCGGCAGACAACAACGCCGGTTTCAACAATGCGACCCAGATACCCGGTAACCTCAAAATCTATGGCACCGGCGCCAACCAGAGTTTCGACATTAAGGCAAAGAGCGATGTCTTTGGCGCAGTTTACGCTCCGAACGCGGACATTACGATTATGGCCAACGGCGATGTGTACGGCTCGGTGGTGGCCAAAAGCTTCGAGATGAAAGCCGGGGGCAACTTCTACTACGACGAGGCGCTGAGTCAGGTCACTGTGGATGACGAAAGCGTCCGGTTCGTGGTGAAGCGGTGGACTGAGCAGTAATGCCGCACCTCTTTGCTTTTTGCTTCCCCAAGCCTCATTTAATCCCTCAGCAATCAAATACATACTCCGCTCCAAACACGTCTTCGCAGGCCCATTGGGAAAGCAAATTTTGTTTTGTCATCTGACAATTCTCGCATCATCCGTCCGATAACTTTTCGGGCGGACTCACATCTTCAATAAAACCGTCATTTTGCAGGGCCGCACCCCTGCGCGACAAATTCTGCGCGGGTGCCGAGCGTTCCGGCTGTGGCGGCGCACTGCCGCACCACATCATTTATGGGACGTGAACGGGAGCACACACCCCTCAGTTTTGTTCGGCAGATAACGCAATTTAGACGTAAAACCGCGACTTTTTTGAGCCGATAGAGGGGATGTAGTCCGCCGCACACGGGCAGAAAGGACGGCGGACTGTTTTTAGGTTGAAGGACTTATGGGTTTTGATTGGAAAAAAGCATTGAAGCCTGAGCAGCCCGACGTCCTCGGGATGGATATAGGCTCGGAGCAGGTCAAGCTCGTCGAGCTGCGCAAGGCCGGTTCCGGCTACACGGTGACATCGGCGTCGGTAACGGCGATTGCCGATGGCGGCGAAGATAACGCCGAAGAAAAAACGACCGTCGCGCAGGCGATTACCGACTGTGTGCGGTCGGCAGAACCGCGAACGCGGCTGGCCGTTTGCGGCGTGTGCGGGCCGGAGGTTGCGGTACGCGGCTTCAAGTTTCCCGCCCTGCCAAAGGACGAGATAGATGGCGCCGTGCTCCTGGAAGCGGCGCAGGTATGTCCCTTCAACATAGACGAAGGTGCGGTTGATTATCAGTTGATCCCCAACGGCGACGACTCCCTCCGGGGCGTGATGGTCGCGGCAACGCATAAGCTGATAAGACGCAAGACGCGACTGGCCGCCGCCGCGGAACTGACGTGCGTGCTGATGGACGTGGACGGGCTGGCGTTGTTGAACTGTTTTGCACAGGTTGAGCGTGAGGCAGAGACGCGAGCGGAAGATCGGAGGACGACGGCCATACTGAATGTGGGCAGCCGCTACACGACGCTGGCGATTCGCGGCAGCGAGGGTCTGCCGTTCATACGTGACATTGCTTACGCGGGCAGCGACATCATTGGGCTGATTGCAGACAGCAGCGGCCAGCCGAAAGAGACCGTCAGAGACGCGCTCTTCAGCGCCGAAGCCCGGACGACGGAGGTTGACGTCTTCGAGAATATGCAGGCGGCGTGCCGAAAGCTGGCCGTCGATGTTACCGAGACCCTGCGGTACTACAACGCACAGGAAAAACAGCGCACCGTTGAGAAGGTCTATGTATGCGGCGGCTTCTCCTTGGCGCAGGGTTTTGTCGAGGCCCTCAATGACCAGCTTCCAGCCGAAGTGGTCCTGTGGAATCCATTTCATAAGATGCCGTGCACCGCAGGGGCGGGTTGTGAGCAGCTCGTTCGCAAAAAAGGACCCGCGCTGGCGGTGGCCGCAGGTTTTGCCATGAGGTCAATCTGAATATGTTTACGATAGACTTACTAAAAGGACAAGCGATTCCGATAAAGAGCGGACCGGAGCGCCTGGTTTTTGCGGCGGCTACGGCTGCCGGACCGGGCATAGCGGTAATTATCTTGTTGGGTATGTACCTGAGCAACGCGGTCGCGATATCCGTCCAGCGGCAGGGCATCGCAGGCTGCGACGATAAGATGGCGCGCCCGGAATTGGTCGAGGCGCTGGCCGAGCAGAAACAATTCGAGCAGAACAAGGGTCTTATACAGAGCTGTCTGCAGGAAGTTTCCACAGTCATCGGCAGACATGCACAGTGGTCGCCTATTCTGCGGACGGTGGTGGAATATATGCCGGACTCGGTAGTCCTGACAAAGCTCGAAGTGAAACAGGAATCCGTAAAGCAACGGTGCCCCAAGAATGATGACCCGGAACAAACGGTCGAGGTGAGCATCCCGGTAAGAAAACTTCAGATGAGCGTGAGCTCCAACACGAAACTGGGCTGTGACCAGGCAGTGCGTGATTTTCGGGACCGACTGCTTCTTTCCCCCGTCCTGGGGCCCAAGCTGGAAAATATTAAGGTTGAACAGAGTGATGATAAGCTTGACGGCCGGCAGGTGGTTTCTTACCAGATAAACTGTCTGTTCAAGCCGGGTTTTTAGCGGGTTTATTATGAAGCCGATTTATAAAAAGTACTGCGCGAGGCTGTCCCTGGTATGGGCGTGCTCGCTGATCGTGTTTGTGCTGCTTCATGTGCTGGTGACGCGACCTCAGAAGAGGGTGCGCGAAGGCCTCGAACGCGACCTGTCGCAAAAGAGGCTCCTTTACGAGCGGGCAAGAGCGGCCGCTCAGGAGCAAACCAGGTCGGAGTGGAAGAAACAGATCGAAAATATGGAAAACAGACTCGGGGATTTCGCCATTGATTCTGAGGACTCCGGCAACTTGACGTTTGACATAGGTCAAATTGCCAAAGAGGAGCAGGCATTCTCATTTAGCATCAGAGGAAAAGACGGCAGCGCCGAATCGCCCATTCCCGACGGCGAGCGCGTAGCTGAGAATTATCTCAACGTCAACTTTGCCGCCGGTTTCACGGAGTTTGCGACTTTGCTCAATGCTCTGGAGCGTCACAGGCCGGTAGTCTTTGTGGACAGGTTCACTCTAAGTCGTTCGACGAAGGGCGATTCGAAGCATCCGGTGAATATGGAGCTGGCGGTCCTTGTGGTGAAACGACCGGGCGCAGAAGGTGCCGAGGCCATGTAGGCTTTTTGGGGGTGCAGCCCTGTTTCCTCGTAGCGCTTTTTTAGAAGGGGACCCTGAAACAGATTGAGCGTGCCTTGTTTGTCGGGCACATATATACGGGATGACGATGAGGACGATAGCAATAGCAAATCAGAAAGGTGGTTGCGGCAAGACAACAACGGCCGTGAATGTCGCCGCCGCTCTTGCAATGCTGGGCAATAGAGTCCTGCTGGTGGACCTTGACCCTCAGGCACATTCGACGCTTGGTGTGGGGCACGATCCCGAGACCCTTGAAAAAACGATTTACGACGCTCTTACTAATCCGCACATTCCCTTCTCGCGCGTGATAGTAAGCACGGAGCTGCAGCGGCTGCATCTGGCGCCGAACAACATCCTGCTTTCGGGCTTTGAGCTCGAGCTGGCGTCGCTTTACAACCGCGAATATGTGTTGAGCCGACAGTTGGAATCCGTCAGGGGAGCTTACGACATCTGCGTCATCGACTGCTCTCCATCGCTCAGTCTGCTCACCCTGAACGCATTGGTCGCCAGTACCGACGTGATCATACCCGTGCAGGTTCACTATTACGCCCTTGAAGGGCTCAGACAGCTTCTTGAGACCATCCAGATTGTTCGAGAGCGCTTCAATTCGGGATTGCAAATACTCGGAGTCCTGCTGACGTTTGTGGAGAGCAGGACCATGTTGAGCAGGCAGGTACAGCATCAGATGCGGGACTTCTTTGGCGATTTGGTTTTTGATACGGTTATTCACCGGACGATAAGGCTGGCCGAGGCCCCGAGTGCGGGCCAGCCCATATTGACCTACGACCCGAAAAGCAAGGGTGCCGACGAATATATGGCGTTGGGGGAGGAGATAATCAATAAAGGAAACAGGCCGGCTCTGGTGTACACACTCCAGGGTGCTGTTGAGGAGACAGAGAATGGGCAAGCAGAAGCGAGGACTGCACAAAGAAATCACATCGATATTTGACGGTGTGCCGGTGCCGAAGGACCCAGGTACGTCGCAGTCACCCCCTTCGTCTGCTCCGGAGCGGGGCGGGCAGGAGCATCGCCCGATGTACGCCCGCAAGCAGGTTCAGATGCCGGTATTTCCAGGACCGGCCGTTGAACAGGCCAACGTCTCGGAAGTCTCGAGGCCTCAACCGGCCCCCGAGTCCTCTCCAAAGGCAGTGCCGATCGAACGCCCGCAGGTTGGTATCATCCTCAAAAGTGGCGGCGGCAATTTACTCGAGCGAACATATCAGCTTGTAAGAGCGAAGCTCTTCGCGTCCAAGGCAACTGAAGGTGCGGGCAGGAAAAAAGCAGCGGTGGCATTGGCCCCCGTTCTGTTGGTGGTTTTGATAGTCGTATTGGGTAAAGTCCTGCCGGGTCCCAAAGGCGGCCACGAGGTGGTGGTGAACCCGGCGTTCTCAGCTGCTGCCGGCGGTTCTGAGTTACAAATTGACTGGCAGATTCCGGAACCTTACCCTCAGACGCTTCGCGACCCCATGCAATTCGGTTCGGTGACGCGGCCGCAGCCGGGCCCGGACGGGCAAGAGGGCACAGACGGCCAACTGGTCGTAACAGGCATAGTCTATAGCAAGGATAATCCGACGGCGGTTATTGGCACCCAGATAGTTCACATAAATGACGAAATCTCAGGTGTGACCGTCGCCGAAATAAGTGAAGACAGCGTCGTATTTGAGAAGGACGGCAAGAGGTGGACACAAAAAGTCCGAAAAGAGCAGCAAGGCGGTTCTTGAGCCACAGGACCGGATGCCTCGCGGCCTGAACGGAAAATATTATCAAACAAAAAATTCAGGAAAGGAACTATCATGAAAAGCTCTATGAGAAAAGTTGGCGAAGTGCGAGCCTTGGTGTTGCTGTTAATGGTTGTGCTGGCGTGCACGATGGCGGCCGCGCAGGACGGCGGCGGGGACACAGGCAAAAAGGAGGTTCTGACAGAGCTCGAGCAGCGGATGCAAAAGAATATAAGTGTAGATTTCAGGGACATGCCTATCGACGATGTAATACGAATAATGGCCGAGCAGGCGGACGTCGACATCATCAAGAGCCCCAGTGTTACAGGCAATGTCACAGCGAAACTCACGGAGGTCCCGCTGGGCGAGGCGCTGAGCAATATTCTTGCCGCACACGGCTATGGGTACGTCGCGGATAAGAATATGATACGAATATCGCCGCTGGCCGAAATAACACAGATGTCGCAGTCGATGGTGCACAAGATATATCATGTCACCTACGCGAACGTGCTGGACGTGGAAAAAGCCCTGAATAAGTTCAAATCCGCTCAGGGCATGGTATCTTCGAATCCCGGCACCAGCCATCTGATCGTTACCGACACCGAGGCGCAGATCAAGGCGATAGACACCTTCATTGAAGAGATTGACCGCATCACGCCTCAGATACTGGTTGAAGCAAGGATTTATGATATTACCTGTCGGGACACATTGGACCTGGGTATCGAATGGGAGGCAGGCCGAGCCACCACCTATAACGGCGGCATAGGCAATAATCCCATCGCCGGCAGGAGGGACCCCTTCATAACCAGTGGATTCCTCGGTGCGACGAGCAAGACAGAGGATACGACAGGGGCGTTCCGCATCGGGTGGCTCAATGACAGCATTGATATCGACGCCATATTGAGGGCTCAGCAGGAGAGCATCAATGCCAAGCTGCTGGCCAATCCACGAATACTCGTCCTGGATAATGAGCAGGCGATTTTCGACATCGTCCGTGAGATACCGTACAAGGAGACAACAGCGGCGGGCGGCGGTCTGCAGACGGAAACCATCAGGTTCAAGGAAGTTGGCGTCAAGCTCATAGTGACGCCGCACGTTGCCCGTGATGGAATGTTGAGATTGAATATCATTCCGGAATTTGGCGTGATCGTCGGTACGGACGATATAACCAACGTGCCTACGGTTGACACGAGAAGGGTCAACACGATAGCACTGGTTAAGGATGGACAAACGGTGGTTCTCGGCGGCTTGCGGAAGAAGGATGTCAGCAGGCAGGTAAACAAGGTGCCGGTGCTCGGTGATTTGCCGCTCGTGGGTCTGCTGTTCAGATTTGAAGGCGAAGATACGACCAACACCGAGCTGGTGGTTTTCATCACGCCGAAGATTATAGAGCAGCCGAGTATTATGACCGACAGAGAGAGTGAGGCTTACGAGGCGACTGAGTTCGAAGGACCGATGCCGGTTCCCACGCGGGCCGAGCAAGGTAACGCCTGCGGACTGTAGTATGAGCCCGTTTGTTCATGAGCTGCTGAAGAAGCGTTACTCATAGGCTTGGAAGATAGTGACCGCCTCGATGCGAGCGGAGGCATCGAGGCGGATTTTTTATTGTGTGCTTTTACCCAGGATCAGTCTTTTTTGAGGTAAAGGGTCTGTGAGGGCAAGGCGAACTCGCTTTGTTCGGCCTCGAAGCGCTTCATCATTTCGAGGTTGACCCGCTGATTCACCTGGTGGTAGAGCCGGTAGTCCGGAGGGTACACCCCGGTGACGCCTTTTAGCTGCCGGGTCAGTCATATTCTGTCTCTCGAATTTGTCCTTATATTGCAGCAGAAACGTCTTTGTTTACGCACGACACATCAAGGCCTGTCTTACACAGTAGCAGCGCGGGAGTTTCCAGTCACAGGAGCAGGGTGTACTTCATGTTTGTAGGGGTAGGAGTGCAGATTGTACGGATTCTGTGGCCCTCCAACCAATACGAAAGAATGGATTCCCGCTTTCGCGGGCATGACAACGGGGGGAGACGATTCGGGAAGAAACGGGGGCAATGATACGGGCAAAGAATCCACCCACAAACCTGAATCGCACCCACAGGAGCATTTCTTGCGAGTTTTGCTTTACGTGGGAGGGCTTCTGGATTAGAATATTGCGCCGGGGCTGGTTTTTGCTCCGGCCGTGGGGTGTTGTCGGTTCCTGTGGAGACTGTACTATGAAACGCACGACGTTGAATTTTGTAATCGACCTTATCAGCTTTATTGATCTGCTGTGCATGGTTATTACGGGCATGATTATGATGTATGTCCTGCCGCCCGGCACAGGTGGGGGCGGTTTTCGGGGAGGGCGGGGGCCGGAGACCGCAAACCTTCTTCTGTCGCTAAGCCGCCATCAGTGGGGCAAAATCCATTACTGCCTGGCCCTGTTTTTTATCGTGTTGATGACCGCCCACGTCCTTTTGCACTGGACCTGGATAAAGGGCTGCTTCAAATCGCTGTCTGGCTCTTCGTCGCAGCAATAAGAGTCCGGTCGCGGCGACCGTTCTCGGCGGCAAAATGGCGCGAGTTCGAACGTGAAGCTGGGGTGCACTTCATATTTGTAGGTAGGAAGGCAGGCTATTGGGCTTCTATGGTCGTGCAGGCCTTACGAGGGGGCTGGATTCCTGCTTTCGCAGGAATGACAACGGGGGAAAGCGAATCGGGAAGAAACGGGGGCAATGATACGGGCAAAGAATCCACCTACAAACGCGAAGTGCACCCGTGAAGCTGCATGCAGGCGAATTTTCTTTCACAGCCAAGGCGGCCGGATTACAATGTCTTCAAAGGGCGCGCTGTCGATTTTGTTCGGGGTCGGGCAGTAAGGACACCAAATGGCGAAAAAAACAACCGATCATGGCTCAAGAGACAAGATAGCGACTTTGCTGCTGGTGTGTTTCTTCCTGTCCGGCATGACGGGGCTGATATACGAGGTACTGTGGACGCGAATGATTGTCACCGTCATAGGCAGCGCACCGTTTGCGGTCAGCATCGTCTTGACGGTATTCATGGGGGGCCTTGGTCTGGGCAGCTACGTGGCCGGGCGGACCATTGACCGTGTTCAGAGCCCCGCAACGCTCGTCAGGGTTTACGGAATTCTGGAGCTGGTGATAGGCGCCTACGCCCTGCTGGTGCCGCTGCTGCTGATGGCTTTCAGGCCGCTCTATGCGATTATCTATAACCGCTTGTACAGCCAGTTCATGCTGTATAACGTCCTGACTTTCATCGGCTGCTGTGTGATCCTTCTCTTGCCTGTTATCTGTATGGGAGCAACGCTGCCTATTTTGTGCCGGTTCTATGTCACTAACCTGTCGTACCTCGGTGCGCGGGCGGGCAGGCTGTACGGATTGAACACGGTCGGCGCGGCGGCCGGAGCCCTGTTGTGCGGCTTTTGGCTGATAAGCGGTCTGGGCATGAGGGGCACTTTGGCTTTTGCGGTTGTTATTAACGGGCTGATAGGCATAACGGCGGTGCTCGTTGGCTCGCGTTCCAGCACGATATACTCGGCGAGCAACAGAGGAGCAATGGAGGGTGAAGGGGCGCAAGGCGGGCCCGGAGAATCTCGCGCGGTGATGGTCGCCGCACTGGTGATTTTCGGCGTCTCCGGTTTCTGCGCGATGGCATACGAGGTGATATGGACCCGGCTGCTGGGCTTGATTGTGGGTCCCACCACGTACTCGTTTACCATTGTGCTGGTCACGTTCATTCTGGGCCTGGCGCTGGGTAGTATGTTCTTCGGCTGGTTGGCGGACAGAACCAAAAGGCCCATCTGGCTGCTTATATTTACGCAGATAGCAGCGGGACTGTCTGTATTGGGCGTCAGCCAGCTCATGGGTAATAGTCAGCTGTTCTTTGCGAAGCTGATTTTTCACTTTCAGAACCACTTCGGCCTCTTGAGCTTCTCAAAGGCGGCTGCCTTGTTCGCTTTTATGATTTTGCCGACGCTCTGTCTGGGTGCGACTTTTCCTTTGGTGGGCAAAATCTACACCCAGGCGCTCTCCAAAGTGGGCAGGTCCATCGGCTTCGCCTACGCCGTCAATACGGCAGGTGCCGTGCTGGGGTCGTTTTGCGCCGGATTTGTCCTCATACCGCTCTTAGGCAAGGAGAAAAGTCTGGGGCTGGTTGTCGGCGCTCAGCTTGCGACGTCACTAATTGTCGGAGTCTTGGCCCTGATCTGGGGCAAGCCGCAGAGGACAAGAAAAGCAGAGGCAGTGAAGCTCGCGCCTTTGGCAGCAGCTGCCGCCGGGCTGGTTCTGTGCTTCATTCTTCCTGCCTGGAATCACCGGGTGCTTTCCAGCGGGAAATATCACCGCTTCGAAGACATCGAGGTGGAAATGAGGACTACGGGATGGATTGAGTCTCTCTTGAAGGGGCCGGATATATTGACCAAAGCCGAGCGGGCCCGGGTGGTCTATTACGGCGACGGCATCGGGGGCTTCACGACCGTCCTGAAATATCCCGACCCTCTCAGCGGCGGGTATTTTTCAATGGCCAACAGCGGCAAGATGGATGCTTCCTCCCGCGGTGACATGCAGACGCAGACGCTGCTGGCGCATTTTCCCATGCTGTTTCACCCGGATGCTAAGAACGTTATGGTTCTGGGCCTGGCCAGCGGAATAACCGCGGGCGAGGTGCTCCACTACCCCATCGAGCAGCTCGATATTCTTGAAATCAGTCGCGTGGTAGTGGGCGGTAGTCGCTTCTTTGACCAGTGGAACAACAACGTTCTTGCCAATGCCAAAACCCGCCTTATCATTCAGGATGCCAGGGCGCATCTGGCGCTGACGCGACAGAAGTACGACGTGATTATTTCCGAGCCGTCGAACCCCTGGATGGAGGGCTTGGCGACTTTGTTTACACGCGAGTTCTTTGCGATGACCAAGGACAGACTGACCGAAGGCGGCATGTTCGTTCAGTTTCTTCATTCCTATGAGATGGATTGGCCCACGTTTGCAGTCGTCGGTCGCGCGTTCGCAGAGGTATTCCCAAACAGCGTTCTGACGCTGGCCGAGCCGGCCGGCACCGGCGGCGACTATCTCTTTGTCGGGTTCCAAGGCCAGGGGCGATTGAGTCTCGATAATGTCAGGCGGAACCTCCAATATGCCCAGCAGTCGAAAAACATAGTGCTGCGAGACCCGCGACTGCTCTACAGGTTCGTGGTGTCAGAGGACCTCCGACGCCTGTTCGGTGTGGGGGCCGTCAACACCGACAACCGACCCATACTCGAATTTGCCGCCCCCAGGTTGATGTACACCAGGGACCTGACTATAGGCGATAATATTCGCTCGCGACAGTGGTTCAGCTTCACCTCAAGCAACATTATGCGTCAAATTGCAGTGGATATCGATGCCCAGATTGATTTCGCAGAGTACGCGCTATCGGTGCACGCGCCGTTCAATGATATGGTGGACTTGTCGCGGGCCGGCGCCGACCAGAGGGAGCGGCTTTTCAGAATTTTCGAGAGTTACTGCGCTCGTCAGATGTTGGATATCAGTATACTGACCGACAAGGAGCTGCTGGAGCGCTGCTGCGCCGTTCAGATGAAAGTGATTGAGCAAAACATCCAGACGACCGAGGACAAGAGCTTTGCCTATCGCTACCTGGCGGACCTTTGCCTGGTTCAGAATAGCGTGGATAAAGCGATAGAGAATTACTTGAAAGACCTCGAAATTGACCCGCAGGACAGCGCGGGGCATTTCAACCTGGCGTTGGCCTTCAGCCGGCAGGGCAACCTGGACCAGGCGATGGCGCATTTCCACGAGGCGGTCCGGATCCGCCCCGCCCTTGCCATAAGGATGCACCGCAGCTTGGGCAGGATATTGGCCAGCCATAACCGGCCCGAAGAGGCGGCGGCCGAGTATGAACAGTACCTTCGGCTCCAGCCGGAAGATGCCCAGGTGCACAACGCTCTGGGCCAGGTGCTGCGAGGCCTGCGCCGCCTCGAGGAGGCCATTGAGCACTTCGCCGAGGCGGTTCGGCTTAGGCCCGACTTTGACGATGCACTGGAAAACCTCAGGTACGCACAGGCCCGGTTGTACGAGCAGAGGCAGGGCCGCCAGCCCTAATTGGGCTCCGGCCAGCTCGCAAGGCCGCGAAAGTTTCTTGCGAATTTTTTTCAATTGTATTGCTTTACACCTGGAGTCTTTTTGTGTAGAATTATTCTGCCGGACCATGCTATCCGGCAGCGCCGACGTGTGCAAATGCCTTGCAGGTGGGTGTGGCTGTCGAGGCAGGTGGTAAGTACTGCTTAGCACCCGCGTCGGCGCACTTTTTCTTCGGCCAGCTTGCCAAATGAGGACGGCGGGCCGCAAAATATGTGTTATCAGGTCCGCGCGGTTTCCATCTCCCTCTCCTCCCTCCGCCTCGTCCGGACCTGTTTTTTTTGGGGCTCGGCGGGCCGCAAGCTCGTTCGTGACCCGTGGTCGGTGGGTCCCGGGCGGCCCTTGTTCGCCGGCCAACCCGACGTTAAGATTACACTATGGCGAAAAGGCAAAAGAACGTCAGGGCTTCAGCAGGCGTTTGGCTTGGGCTGGTTGTCTTTGCATCTGCGATTCTTGTCCGAGGCGTGTACCTCTACGAAAGCAGCGACAACCCGACCTTCCGCGCGCCGGTAGTGGATTCGCTCACCTACGACCAGATGGCGCGTCGGCTGCTCGCAGGCGAGGGACTTACGCCTGATTTCTTCTGGCAGCCTCTGTTTTATCCGCTGTTCCTGGCGGGGGTTTATCGCCTGAGCGACTTCTCCATTTTGGCCGTCAAGGTCATTCAAATGATATTGGGCGGGGTAACCTGCCTGCTGGTCTTTCGATTGGGCCGGAGGCTTTTCGACCGGCAGACGGGAATATTGGCGGGCCTTATCGCCGCCTCTTATATGCCTCTGGTTTTCTTCGAGCAGGAATTGTTGGCGACCGGCTGGGCCGCTTTCTGTTCGGTAGCGGGACTGTTGTGCCTGCTAAGAGCACGAGAGAAGCCAACCCTATTGCGTTGTCTCATCCTCGGATTGGTGGGGGCATTCAGCATCATCGTCAGGCCCGTATTCCTGCCGGTTTTCGCTGCCGGGTGTCTTTGGCTGGCAATTGCCTGGATTCGCGACCGGCTGGGCGGTAGTGCTTTTGCACGTGGTGCGGTCATGGTTGCTTTGGGGTCTCTGATCATTTTGGGGCCCGTCGCGATTCTGAGCCGGCAAGTCACCGGCAGGGCAAAGATTCTTCCTTATTCCGGGGGGGTAAATCTCTATATCGGCAACAACCCGAATTACGAAGAGACTATCAACATCCGCCCCGGACTTGGCTGGCGCAAGCTGATGGAGCTGCCGCAAAAGCAGGGGGTTACAGACAATTTTGAGAAGGAAAAGTTCTTCGCCAAAAAGGCCGCCCAGTACGCCCGGCAGCAGCCCATTAGTTTCCTCATGGGTCTGGCGGGCAAGACGATGCAGTTTTTGAGTTCGCGGGAAATGCCGCGCAACTTTGACATCTATCTATTCAGAAGGTGGTCCGCGCTGCTGTGGATGGGACTATGGAAAGTCCGGGGATTCGGATTTCCATTTGGCGTGTTACTGCCTCTGGCTGTGGTCGGTGCTTTGTCTAACTGGCGTAAGATACCGGGGCCGGTCTGGTTGTTTGCGATTCTATACCCAGCTTCGGTGATTTTGGTATTTGTGGCATCGCGGTACCGTGTGCCCATTGTTCCGGTAATGAGCGTATTAGCGGCCGCGGGCTGCGCAGCTATATTGAGGACTCTCAAGGAGCATCGGTGGGGGCTCTTGGCCGGAGTGGTGGTGATTCTCTCCGCAACGGTCCTGGCGAGCAGCATCGCCGGGCCCTTTTATGTGGAGCGGCTTGACTTCGAGCCGGAGCTTTACTACGGCCTTGGAGATTCGCTTGACAAGAGCGGGCAGATCGAACAGGCGATGGACGCCTATTCCAAGGCCGTCAGTCTCCGCGGTACTTATGTCGAGGCCCATCACAACCTGGGTCTGCTGCTGGTCAAGCAGGGCAGGCGCCCCGAGGCTATGGAGCACTACCGGGCGGCACTGCAGGCCGACCCTGAGAACGCTGGCCTGCACGAGGACATGGGAGTGGCACTTTTCGAGCAGGGCATGACTGACGAGGCGATACGGCAATACCATAAGGCTGTTGAGATCGACCCGAACAAGGCCACCGTATATGACCATCTGGGTACCGTTTATGTCGGACTGAACCAACTTCCGACGGCTCTGCAATACTACTCGCGGGCTGTAGAGCTCGACCCGAAAGATCCCGTCTCCAGGAATAACTTGGCGAATGTCCTGGCTATGACGGGCCAGGCCCAGCAAGCCATTGAACACTACGAGAAGGCGCTGCAGATGCGACCCGGTGATGCCGAGACGCTCAACAACCTTGCAAACGCCCTTGCCAGCCTGGGCAGGTTCGAGCAGGCGATTGAGAGATACAAAGAGGCGCTGCAGTCGGCCCCGGACGATGCCGGCATATACTGCAATCTCGGAACCTGTTTGGGCAGACAGGGCCGAGAGGCTGAGGCAATCGCGGCGTTCAGGCAGGCCTTGGCCATAGACCCGCAAAACAGGCGGGCGCTACGCGCACTACGGAAGTCGCCGTAGTGATATTAGTCAAATCCAGGCAGGCACGACAGACAGGGAGAATCAGGGAGCGAGGAAATTGTCCGTTTCGCAGGAGGGCACCTCGCAGCCGGTGATTTCGAAGCCCGGACGCATCTCCATCAAGGTGAATATATCATCGCCCGAGACTTCGGTGTGCCGCTGTTTCATGAATATTATGCTGCCGTCACAAAGCAGAATGTTTTGACCGCGACGACTGTGATTGGCGCTGTTGAGGCTCAGCAAGTCGTCGGTCAATACGAGCTTAAGCGGCTTGGTGAAGTCATCTGGCAGACGCTCAAAGACGGGGCTCAAATCCGCCATCAGGATTCTGGGCTTTGTCGAATCGGAAAGCTGGGCCTTCTTGCAGCATATCCGCACGCTGTAAGATATATAGTCCCTGCCGGGAAAGTCATTGTAGGCGCTGAATTGTGCGGGGTCGATTTTGATTACTAATTGTTTCTGTGTGCCGGGGCAGGAGAAGTTATGAGGCTGGACGTACCGGCCCTTTACCAAAAGCCACATACTGCGGGTAGCAGAATGGTTTTCCGGGCCTTTATAGCCCACTTTCCACCACGGGGCGCCCGCCTCGGTGGGCACTGCGGGCATCTTGCCGTCGTTATCGGAAACATAATTGCTAAAGCCCTGAAAAACGCCTGCGAGCCGGCTCTGGCATTGAAGCTGTTGGTATTTGTGTCGGATGAAGTCCAGCGGCGCAAACCAAGTGCCCAGGATGATGAAGACAGCCACGGCGGCCGCGGCCGTCTTGCCGAAGTTCCACCAGAACGCCCGCTTTGTTTGGGGGCTTAGCCTTTGTTCGGCGTCAAGCAGTTGTTCGAGCCGCAACTGGCTCGAACGCGCGACGTTATTCAGCCTGAAAATCGTGCCTTCGACCAGCTCCTCCGGACACGACTGAGGTTTGAAATCATTAAGAGGGGCCAGGGCGGCTTTGAGCTTCCGGTAAAGGCGGGCGGCTTGTTCGTTCGAGGCTATCAGCTGCTCAGCCTCTGCGGTCTCTTTTTCAGAGGTCAAACTTGAGCAATAGTCGAATAACAACTGCTCTTGCTGATTGTTCATTGACGTCATTTAGGCTCTCTGCTCCCTAATGCAGCCTTCCAGTCTTTTGCAAATCGGCCTACGGCGGTGTGCAGCCTGCTTTTCACGGTTCCTATAGGTATACTGAGAATCTGAGCCATTTGTTTGTAAGAAAATCTGTTAAAATAGGCTAAAATGAGAATTTCCCGGAGGTTTTCAGGCATGTCCGATATTATCTTCCTGACCCTTAAGGCCGTTTCGCCCACTT
The DNA here is from genome assembly GCA_035527845.1 of Sedimentisphaerales bacterium. Classification (GTDB taxonomy): domain Bacteria; phylum Planctomycetota; class Phycisphaerae; order Sedimentisphaerales; family Anaerobacaceae; genus JAUWKC01. The sequence continues at coordinate 23,332 of DATKZT010000007.1, forward strand.
CCACTTTTTCGTAAGGCATTGTCGTATCGGAAGTAAGGGTATTGAGCACGTCATCGAAGGACATTTCCTGGGAGTCGGCGATGGTCCCAATCGGAACTGTGGGCATTCGCTGCTGCTTGCGAAGGGCGTCCTTGGCCTTGTTCGCCGCGATGGTAAAGAGCCAGGGACGCAATGGTCGGTCGGTATCGAAGCTTTCCCGGCTGGTAAATAGCTGCAGAAAGGTCTCCTGGAAGACGTCCTCGACGAGGTCCTGCTGATTGAGAAAGTGCCTCAAAAACGAGTAAAGGCCGTCCTTGTAGCGATTTACGATTTCTCGAAACGCGTTCTCGTCGCCGGCGCCATAGCGGTCAAGAAGTTCTGCGTCGGTTTGTCTGTCCAAAACGGGCCTCATTCCTCGGTTTCTCATTAAGTTCCTGATAGCAACATTATTATAAGCGATTGCAGGCTGGAAAAGTAAACTAAAATATCGCGTATCGGGACATATTCTGCCGCCTCGGGGGACCGAGGCCATCCAACTCGCGGCTGCACAGTACGCCACGCCGGTGCGAGAGGGGCCGGGTTCGAAATTGGGTTTGATCCGGCTTCGCCAGCCCGGCTTCGTACCGGACTTCGCCATGGCAAGAGGGCTGCGCCGCGACAAATTGGGTTCGTTCCGGCTTCGCGTATCGCTTCGCCGCGATAAATTGGGTTCGTTTTGGCTTTGGGTGCCGCTGACGGGCGAAAAATTGGGTTTGCTTTGGCTTTGATTGGGTTCGTTTGGGTTCGTTTTTCCGGGGGGCTGAGGGGGTCTGGTTGTCGTAACCCTTTTCCATAAAAGAGGTTGCGTTGATTTTAGGCGGTTGGGGAATTGGGTTCGTTTTGCATAAAAGGGGCGAATTTGTAGAGGATCCTCGACAGAAATCGAACTTGTCCGATCTACGATTTACGATTTGAGATTTGGTATCCAAGATTTGCCACTTACTGCTGAGCATCGAGTTGTTTAGGCTATTCAATTTGGCAGGTATTATACCCGTTTTTGGGTTGGAAGTAAAGGAAAATCTTGGATTGGCCAGCGAGAGCGCAGAGAACACAGAGGTATTCAGTCAGCTTGGCGGACTCGACAGAAGCCGCTCGTAAAGCGAGCTTTGTCGCGGCTTTTGGCTTCGTCCGCGGGGCGGTTGCCCCCATTGGTGAAGCTGACTAGGCCCCGGGGGGCTTATTTCTAACGGGGCAAGAAGGGAGTAGAGAGTCTATAAGTATATTCATATATACTTATGTACTCTTCCAACAATTCATATTCTTGGGCGTGGGATTTAATGTCGAGGGATAAGACAGGCGGCGGGAAGGACGGAGGAGAGGAGAAGAAGCGGTGGCTCGTGACCCGCCAGAAGGATGGCGGGCAAGCCCGCCATAAAGAGCGGCGGGTAAACCCGGCAGAAGAACCCGCCAGAAGGACGGCGGGCAAGCGGCGGACAAGCCTCGGCGGGCACTTTGCTCGATGCGAGGATCTGCGAAAGTGGCCTGGTTCGTCCATGGCGAACTTGGTCCGCGGGGCGGTTGCCTTATTGGTGGAAGGTGACTGGAAAGTGATTGTTACTAATCGGGTTGGGATAGTTGGTGGATTGGGGATGCAGAGAAAAAGGGACGGCGGGATTGCCGCCGTCCCTTTGATTGGTGAGACTGTGAAGGGTTGGTCAGCAGCCTGAGTCGTATTCATAGGCGCCAATGTCAGGGTCGCTGTCAATCTCACGGTCGCTGCCCTTGATGTCCAAGCCGTCGTAGTCCTCTGCAGCGTCATCGGTATCCCCGTCATCGATGCAATCGCTGCTTGAATCGAGGTTCAGGCCTTTGACCTGCTCAGGTTCAATCCCGAGGAGCACACGAGCGTGGTAATGTCGGTTTCCAGCGAGAAACCGAGCAAGTTGCGCTGGAAATTGAACAGTTCAGGCATATACCAAACCAAAACCGGGGAGTTAGCGGCCGGCCACGAGTACGACAGCCCTGGCTGCCAAGGAGACCCAGTGTCAGGCGGCGACCCCGATGACGTTTTTGGCCCGGCGTGGGACCACGACAAATATGGGAATGACGGTGACGTGTACCGGGACGATTGATGGCGGTTTCCGACTTATTAAGGTATAGTTTGAAATGCTGATACCGGAGGGTTCGGTTTCCTCCGGAAAGCTATTAGTTCTGGATAGCTCAGTAGGTACCGAGTCCACTTGGGTTACACCCTGTGGTGTCGGTGTACGTGTATTGTCCAAGCGCCTCTGGTAGTGTATTTGCCTTTGACAATGGTAGCGCAGGGAGGTAGAATTAGATTGTTGGGGCCATCAAGCTTGCGAAAAGTGGGTTCAGAGGTCCGCACAGAGCATGATGCAAAGTATGGTGCGGCAGATAAGTTGTGGAGGGAAGCATGAGTCAATCAAGCTCAAGTAGGAGTAATCGGCGTCTGGTTTGGATTGCGGCGGCAGCCATCCTGCTTATTGCCGGTGCAGTCGCCCTGATTTTCCAACCGAGTCGTGAAAGGGACGAGATTGGCATCCAGCAGCCGGCCGCCACGGCAGCCTCACCACCAGAAACCGTTGAAAGTAACGAGCCAAAGGTTGGGGTCACACCCACCATTGCTGACAGCCCAGGCGATTCCGAGGGCCAAGGGTTGGATCACATAACCAAAGAGGTGATCGCCGATGCCGAACGGATGATTCCGCATAAGCCTCATCCGTGGCGGTCGAAGCTTGTGGAAAATATGTCCTCAGAGACCATTGAACAAACCATAGAGAATTTTGCGAACTTCGACGATTTGTCTCTGGCGGAGACCACCATTCCCGGTATGCGCATCGCCCCGGACCATGGTCTGTTTCAGGCGATATGTGTCACCAGACTAAACAGGGTGCGCAGGGTTCTCGAGTACGGGCGTGAAGACCCTGAAACGGTGATACCCTTATTGCGCAAAAGACTGCTGTACGTCATCGACGGTTTTCAGGGGGCTCGCCGGGAGTTTGACAAATTGGTGGACAAGGGATACTGGGCGCCGGGCACATGGTCCTCATCCGAGCCGCATGAAGTAACAATACGACAAACCGGGGCCGCAGCAACGATATATCTGCTGACAGAGTTAGCTGATTACGAGGCGCTGCCTATCATAGCGAGGATGTGCAAAGAAGAGATTGAAGGACCTACGAATCCCGCACCGTATGAGTATGCTGTTTACGCGATCTATGAGCTGTTGAAGGTTCATCCGCGCGATGGGCTGACCGCCGATCAGTTGAACCTCTTGGAAAGTTGTATAGAAGCCGGCAAGGAATTGCGGCCGCCGAGAGAGATAGAGGTGACGCCGTGGAAGGACATGTACGCAGAACACGATCCCAGACGGACCATGATGGGAATGGACCTTGGAACCGACAGACACCACAAGATAAAGATGCGCGTCTGGGACCTCAACTTTACGGATGGGAACAGACTTCGTGGCAGAGAGGAGCCGCTCTTCAAGAAAGCCGACGAATTCCTCACTGCTGTATATGGCAGCAATGGGTAACCTGCCAGCGATCCGAGTCTCTATTGCTCGTTCTCGCTTTACTTTGAGCTAATTCGCATTCTTTTTCATTGTTACCTCTCATCAATAAACCCTGGAAAACCGCTGTGTTTCTCGTCGCTCACATCTGGTCGGGATATCTGCGTGCGCAGAAATGACAAAAGGGTGATTGTCGCGCGTCGGCAAGCCCGCCAAATCCGCCAAACGACGAGGCGGACAAGCGACGAGGCGGGTGATGAGATTGCCGCGCTGCGCTCGCAATGACCCCCGGCGGCGGGCTTCAAATGATTAAGGATAAGTGATTATTGATAAATGGGGCAGAGATTGCGGGGCGGAATGTTTCACATAGTGAAACAAGACTTGGTCCTCGCAATGACGTATTTTCGGGCAAGGGGACCGCCGGCAGTGCCAGCGGCTAACAGATGAGGAAGCGTGGCGGGCAAGGATCGATAGCGAGAAAAAAAGTGGTGGGGTGATTGGCGGTTTTTGGGGTTTCGGGGGCATTGGCGCAGCGGTTGTGTAAATCCAACGTAAAAAAACAGAAATTCCTGTTACAAAAGAGCCCTGGGTGCGTCTTAATAATAGTAGGAGCATTTATGGACGTGGTTTTCGAACAGATTAATTCGGCGGGACAAGGTCTTGTGGGATTCGCCCTGGCGATGCTGATTCAGTCGAGCGTCGTGATAGCGGTTCTGCTGCCGGCCGAACTGCTGCTGCGCAAGAGATTGCGGGCGGCGGTTCGGTGCCGGCTGTGGATGCTGGCGCTAATGCAGTTCTTTGTTCCCGTTTTCTTTCTGCTGCCGGTGCGGTGGGAAGGCATAGCGGAAGGTGAGATTATCTGGCAGGCGGGGCCGCTTACGTGGCAGGGGGCGCTGTTTCTGGCCTGGCTTCTTCCGGCTGTCGGGATTGCCATGATAATTTCGGGCAGGGCAATTCGTGCGAGGAGGCTTGTTGCCGGGGCCAAAGAGGTCAACAACCTTATGAGAGGGGTGCTGTGGTACTGCCGGACCTGCATGGGGGTGAAGGGTGAAATCCGACTTAAGGTTTCGAAGAGACTGGCGAGTCCGGCGGTTTGGGGACTGTTTCGGCCTGTAATCCTGGTACCGCACAATCTGGCGCCAACCCTGGGGGCGAGACATCTGCGGTCGGCACTGCTGCACGAGCTGGCACACGTAAGGCGCGGAGATTTGTGGGCGAACCTGGTCCAGACCGTCCTGCAGGTCCTCTATTTTTATAATCCGCTATTGTGGCTTGCGAATCGGAGAATCCGCAAGGTGCGGGAGCAGGCGGTCGATGAGATGGTGGTCAAGGTCATGGGCGAAAGAGGGCTGTGGTATCCGCAGGCGCGGGTGGACGTCTCGAAGCTGGTTGGCGCTCGGCACAAGGCGGTTGTGGGGCGAACAAACGGCGGCAGAGCAAGTGACACGGTGGCAAGGCGAACGGGGCGCGGGCCGCATGGGCGGTCGGGAGGCAACGCAAAATCCCACTTGCTCAGCATGGTCAGGGTCGTCGTGGCCTTTCTGCTGGCGGGTTTTGGGCGGTAGGGGCATCGGGAAGAGGCTAAAATTTTTTATTTTTTTTGTTGACTGCTTCTACAGATGTAGTAGGATACTTCTACGATTGTAGAAGGAGAAGACGTTATGAGACTTACCGAGGCAGAATGGGTGATTATGAATGCGCTGTGGCAGGAGTATCCTGCGACGGCGCGGGAGATTGCGGGGCGGCTGCCGGCGGATGTGAGCTGGGCGTACACCACAATCAAGACGCTGCTGAGTCGGCTGGCGGAGAAAAAAGCGGTACGGGAGAGCAAGCAGGGCAATACGAGCGTGTACGAGCCGGCTGTTACGCGGCATAGGGCGCGGCGCAGCGCGCTGCGGGCTCTTGCGGACCAGGCGTTCGACGGTGCGTTCGGGCCTTTGATGCACTTTCTGCTCGAAGAGGAAAAGCTGACGGCCGGACAGCGCAGGAAACTTTTGGAATTACTGGGGGATCATCGCAAGAAAAAGGGAGAGAAGAAATGATCGAGCAAATCAACCAAATCGGCCGGATGTGGTGGGGGTGGATGTGGCCGATGTTCTGGCAGGTGGGCGTGGTCGTCGTGCTGGTGTGGGTTATCGACCTGATAATCCGTCGGCGGGTGTGGCCGCAGGTGCGGTACGCGCTGTGGGTGCTTGTGTTGCTGAAGCTTATTTTGCCGCCCTGGCTGGCGGCGCCGACGAGTGTCACCCGCCAGCTGGCGCCTCTGGCAACCGAGGCGGTAAAGTACAGCTTCTTTACCGACGAACCCGCTATCGGTCCGCCCGCTGAGCAGGCCGCGGCGCCGGTGACGACGGACGTCGAAGCATTGATAGTGAAGCCGCCTGTCACTTATGATGTCCCGATGGCTCTCAGGCCTCAAATGCCGGCAAGGGATCCTGCCGGCGTTGCTGATTCTGATGAGGCAAGCCACGTGTCCGAGGAAAGAGGTCCCCGCCTGAGCAGGCAAAGCTGGGCGATGTTAGTTTGGATGATGGGGGTGGTGACATTGGCGTGCTGGCTGGTGCTGAGGTTTCGGCGGCTGCGAAGGCGCCATGCAAAGAATGGGCGGAGCGAACTGCCGGCGCGGTTCGAGCAGTTGTTGGCGGAGGCGGCGGCGAAACTGAGACTGCGTCGGCTGCCGGAGGTCGTTCTGTCACGGGACGTGGTTAGTCCGGCGGTGTTCGGGGTCTTTCGGCCTGTGCTGCTGATGCCGGCCGGTGAAGTGAACAGGCTCTGCCGTCGGGAGCTTGAGCACGTCCTGCTGCACGAGCTTGCCCACATCAAGCGAGGCGACCTGAAGGTGCACGCCTTTTATATGGTCCTTCAGATTATCTATTGGTTCAATCCGCTGCTGTGGCTGGTCCGGCGGCAATTGCAGCATCTGCGGGAACTGTGTTGCGACGCGACGGTGGCGAGAATTCTGCGCGAAGAGACAACGGGGTATCGTGAAACCATCCTTCAGACGGCGCGACGCCTGTTGGCCAGGCCGGCCGAGCCGGGGATGGGCTTGCTGGGTCTGTTCGAAGATTCGGCGCGACTGGTGACACGCCTGAAATGGCTGGAAAAGAAGACGTGGAAGCATCGCGGCCTGCGCCTCGCCACGGTCTTTGTCATCGTCGCCGTCATGGCCGCCTGCGTGCTGCCAATGGCCAAGGTGGAGGAGGAGTCGGGGTCGGGGGTGGACGATCTGCCGGTTGTTCGTACCAGCCGCGAAAGGCGTGATGGTACGGAATTCTATATGGGCACGAAGACGAAGGAGGGTTTGTCAATCTTCTCCCAAGCGGAACCGATGGCGCTTAGCTTTAGGATAACAGGAGAATTGAAGGCGGGCGCCGGGAAAGAGCTGGAGGTGCCTCTGGTGACAATTCCGACGGACGCACAAATCGTGAAGGAGGAACACGAGCGGTTGAGAGAAGCGACGTTGAAGCTTCTGAAGACTTCCGGGGACTTTGTCGAACCTCGTTATGTTCGCAGCCGAGTGGATAAGGACATAGTTTCGGTGGCTTTTATGTTCAAGGGACCTGAGGACCCGCAGAGGCGGATAAAACTTACGGTGCGGGTGGCAGACTCAGAGAGAAACACCCTTGGGATGCTGGTGCGTCAATGCCGTGACCAGAGGATTATCGCAAAGAACCCGCCGGTGATTTTGAGCGACCGTCCTCTAATATCGCGTGTCAATATGGAAGAGCTGCACCTCGATGAGGGATTACTGGAGAAAGCAGCGCGAATTGAGGTGAGGTTCGAGGAGCTTGCCCGTGTGAAAGAGGGGCGCCAGTTCGGTGATATTGAAGAGGCGTTCGAGCTGTACCGTCGCATCGAGATTTCGAGGGAGGTCGAGGCGTACCCGGAGGAGGAATTCAAAGTCGAGAACATTATTTTCGATGAGTCCGGCGGCAAGCTTTATGCGAAACTGGATTTCGGGTGGACCATTCACGGCGCCCTGGGCCGGACGCTCAAACATCGATTGATGCTGGAACTGCTGGATGCGGCCGGCGAAGTAGTCGGTCGAACTGAGACGGTCTTCTCCAACAAAGAAGGCGTCATTCTCCGTTACGGAAGACGCGATATTAGTCGTGCATCGGGAGAGATGTACGTTGCGCTGGGCGAATGGAGCCAGGTAAAAGAGGCAGCTCGATTCTTGCTGAAGATCAAGCCGGCGCCAGAAGACGCTGTGGTTTCAGAGCCTCAGGTAAGTCTTTGCTCAATCGAGGTGAAAATTGTTGATGCGCAGGGGCGGGCGGTGGAGGACGACTACTCGCTGGACCTGTGGCGCAGGCGATTGCCCGGAGACCAGACCGGCAATGAGGGGCAGATTCGCGGGAGAACGGGCCGATGGTATAATTCCTGGAAGAAAGCGGACTGGATACAGTCAATCAAGAGGCTCTCAAAGTGGGAAAGGCTTTATCCGGGGGAATATATTGTCACGGCCGATCATGCGTTGCGCAAGATTGGGGACTGGTGGGACCGCGACCCGACGCCGACTGGAATCAGTGATGTAATACACGTTGATGGCGTTGAAAATAGAGATGTAATTGCGCTGGTCAGGCTGGAGGGTGATGCGCCTTTGACTATCAAGTTCATTGATTCGCAGACTTTGGAGCCTGTCAGTGAAGCGTGGCAGAGGCTGTATCGTGATGACGGTCGACTGCTTGGAAACGGTGGGCTGGCCGACGCAAATGGTATTTCACGGTACAGGTCTTTGAAGGCGGGTACATACCGGCTGGAGTCGAGAGGTAAAGGACCAGGGATGGCCAAGAGGAAAGAGTACGTGCCGCTCGAGGAACCTGTCAAAATAGAGGTGATAAAAGGACAGGAAAATGAGGTAACCGTACGACTGGACCCAAACGAATTAACAGAGGCCCAAATCAAGAAGCGCTGGCCGTGGTCGGTTACGGGGACGGTGAGGGATGAGCAAGGCAGGCCAATGGAAGGGGTGCGTGTTCAGGTAGCCGCCGGGTGGGGGACACTCGGGCGGTCGGATGAGGATGTGACTAATGCGGATGGCAGATACACGCTGAGGTTCGTACCCGGCGGATTTGTAATGGCTGAGAGGAAAGGTGCCTGGTATGCGGCGATAGTATCGGCGTTCAAGGACGGCTATTATGAGGCCAACCTGTGCAGCCAGGGGGACCTGGCGATGGCATACGAGCCGATAGATCCCAATGCGAGAGGCAAGGAATGGAGGTATCAAGGGGTTGTCTTGCCCAACGAGCCCTACGAGGTGAATTTTGTGATGGTTCGGGCGGCGAGGATCAAGGGCAGGCTAATTGACGGGCAGGGCAGCCCGATAGGGGGGAAAGGATTGTGGCTGGCGGGTGAGGGACTTTACCCTGCCAGCAGCGTTCTGGCGAGCTTTGAGACGGATGCAGATGGGCGGTTTGCAGTCGATAGTGTTGCGCGTCAGATATGCTGGTTGACTTATCGGGGCGGGAGAAGGAAGGAAGTAACGACCGTACCTATTGATTTCTCTGAGCCGGTTGAGTACGAGGTGGTGCTGGTTTACGAGGCGCCGGAATATGGCTCGCCGAGTCTGAAGGTGGAAAAGGCCGAGCCGAGAGTGAGTGACGAGCCGGGGGCAACGGTTGAGATTGAAGAGGCGGGGTCTGGGGCGCCTCGTGCGGGGACGGATTCGGGGCAGATGCGGGCCAGAGGCGAAGAGATTCTGAGGCGGATGCGTGAGGTTAACCGGTACTGGCTGGTGGGGCCGGCGGCGGAGGTTAAGAACTACGCTTATGATTTTGTTGTCATCGGCCAGAAGCGGGAAAAGATTGAGATTAGTGACCCTCGGGAAGTGTTCAGGGATTTTCGGCAGGGAATCGGCTACCACTCGCTTGTTCACCGGGTAGTGTGTGAAGAGGGCGATTATGCGATTACGGAGGTGGCCGAAGATGAAGAGACGATTCGCCTGGATTTTGCGTTCGAGGACCCAATAAAGATTATCGCCAGGCACGAGGTTGCCTTCGGGTGTAACGGCTGTTTCGTGGTGTTTCCAAAGAAGGCGAGTCTGTGGCTGGATGCGGCGAAAATGGTTCCGGTGCAAGTGAAGGCGGAAGATGTGGAGGAGCGTTTTTCGGAGTACGCAAGTGCGGCGGACGGCTGCTATGTGCCGCTTCGGATCGAGATTGAACACGAGGATTCATCTTTTGACTGGCGGTTTCGGCTGCATGAGCCGGGACTTTGGCTTTTTGAAGAGGGCCGGTATGGGGAAGAGGGGAAGGAGCCTGCGCCGGCGGCGCTGGTGGAGAAGGTGAGAGTGAACGATGCGTCAATCACAGAGACGAAGGTGCCGAGCTACGGTACGGACTGGTGGCCGACGGTGCTATCCGTCGAGCATGGGCGGTCGGAGCAGGGCGCACAGCAGATGATTCTGACGACGCGGACGAGGAAGGATGTGACGGTTCGGGCGGTCGCCGAGCCGGGTCGAATGATATTTGAGACGGTGGGGACGCTGCCGGTCAAAGACGGAAAGAGGCCTTCGATAGAGCTTCTTTCGGCACCCGACGTGGCGGACCTGCGGAGTGAGAAGCGCAAGGAGCTGCGAGAAGCAACGGTGCAATTGCTGGCGGCGGGTGGGAGGTTCGTGAAGCCGGGGTATTTTCATCTGGGGTGCGGGGAAGCTACGGGCCAGTGCGACGTGAGGTTCCTGTTCATGGGGCCGGAGACCGTGGAGAGACGAATCAAGGTGACGGTGGAATTGCGGGATGCGAACGGGGTTAGTCTGGCGACGATGACGCGGCAGTGCGCGGACGGCCGGATTTACGCGCGGGCGAATCGTGAGCGTGATCGCTCGGGCTCGAGGCGGGAAGAAACGAACTTGGAAGGGTTTGACATCGACTTGAAGCTGGTTGACACAACCGAGCAGATCGCAGTGACCTTCGAGGAAATGCCCCCCGACTTCGGTGAGGGCGAAGAAGCAGTTGAAACTTTGTTGTCTGACGGAAGCGACCTGGAGGTTGATGTTGAAAAGGACAAGAAAGAGGCCGTTGAGGGGATGGAGGGTACGGGGAGCGCTGAGCATTCCGCCTGGCGGGCGGATTTCGAAAGCCTGTCGGTGGAGATGTCCGGAATATGGATCTGGTGGCAGAAGCCGCAGTTCAGTATCAGCAGTGACGGTTTTGTCGAGTTCACGATGGGTAAGGGGCCGCAGGATTCATCGCGATACAAAACCACATTCAGCCTGAGACCGGAACACCTGCGGCAATTAAACAGGCTGCTGGCAGAAACGGGCTGGCTCACCGAAGCCGGCGCCAACGTCGAGCCTGGTTATACCGACGCTTCACGGATAGACATATCGCTCGTGCGGCGGGGTGAAACCACAAAAGTCTGGTGCCACGACCGAAATCCTGAGCCGTATAGCGCACTGGTCAATTTTCTGATGCGAATTTACAGGCAGGAGTGGCTGCTCAATCGGATGACGGCTGCCGCGGAGAAGGAGCGCCTCGATGCCTTTCGGGAAGTGGAGGACGAATTGAAGGCGGCAGCAGGCGAACCGATGCTGCCGCACCCGACGCCCGTTCTCGACTACCACCGTTTCATAGATGTCTGCATTGAAGTCATTAATAACACGCGAGACAACCATCGCGAGGTAATCGCAACTGCTTTGCGGCTTTTGGGAATGCTGGGGATTGAATCCCAGCGTGATACTATTATTGGGCTGACAACGGCCGAACAGACAGCCAGCGAAGCTCAATGGTCTAAACAGAAGACGCTGGTTGTCAGGATAGCAGCGGTGAAAGCGCTGACTGCCCTGGGTGGTGAAAAGTCATTGCAACAGCTCAGGAGCCTCGCAGCGAAACACGAACAATCAGAGGTGTGGCTCAATGACGGCATAGCTGAAGGGCTGTATGAACTGGGTGGGGAGGGGTCTATCGACTCGTTGAAGGATATGGCGAGGACGACAAGTAGTGCGGCGTGGTGCCTGATAAGACTGGGACCGGCAGCAGTGCCGGCCATTGTGGAAATACTCGAAAAGGAATCTGCTCAAAGCCAGGTCTATCTGATACGCGAATACATTGACCACTGGAAAGAGGTGCCCAAGCCAATCGATGAGAAAGTAGTTGAAGCGGTGCGTGAGAATTTAGACTATCGTTTGGGTCATAGCACCGACTGGACTGAATATCACAGAGAACTGCTGCGACTTGCGGGCGCCTCTCCGTTCGAAAGCGAGAGCGCCAGAGGAATTGCAGAGGCGTTTCTCGAGGCGGTCTCTGCAGGGAATGAGCGGCTAATCCGCAAGTTGGCTGTGCCGGCGGACCCGCATTACCCTGATGAGGTCATCAAATTAAGAGCCTTGTGTGCAAGAGCAAGGCTGAGAATAAACAAAGCTTATGCGGACACAAAAAATAACATGGCTTTGGCTATCGCATCCGGCCCTGACGGGGACGGGACTGAGGGCGACACTGTATCTATCTACCTCAATTTTAACAGTGGCGCGGTATGGCGGATAAGTGCACTTGTCCTTGAGACAGGAAAGCAAAGTGATAGAAGACTAAAACGATTCCTTGAGAAGTATCCTGATGCCAAGCCTGTGGCAGGCGCGCGGATGGTGATAATCTGCAACAAGAAGGAATTTGAAAATGATGAGGCTGTTTGGTTTAATGTCCGGCTACGGAATGATGGGGACAGAGAACTTGTTGCTGCACCTTGCGAGATTGGATTCGTTGCAGTTGTGGATGGGGAGGAATATATACATGACTACAGAAGCAGAATGAACCAGTGCCACCGCGTTCGGCTTGCTGCCGGTGAGGAGCATACTGTTTCGGTCAGTGTGGAGAACTATGGATGGCTGCGGGTCAAGAATGACAGTGAGTTTTTGGAGATGTCGCCGGGTGAGCATACGGTTCAGTTAAAGATGGAACCTGAGCCGTCGAGCGAGATCAAAGGGACCGTATACTCCGATGTCGTGACGATAACAGTTGCGGAGCCGCGAAAAGGCCCCGGCGAGGTTCAGGTCGAGCCGGGGCGTATTTCGTGGGGTGAGGCTGCTGAGGGATTGCAGCTGGGGCTGGTGTTTGAGTCGGGCAATGGGGTGTACGGCGAGGGGGATGTGGCGGGGCTCGGAGTTTATGTGCGGAATGTCGGTGATAATGAGGCGGTGTTGATTTACCACGTTCGCCAGGACAGCAAGAGCCTGGAAGGCTCATTTACGAGGCCGAGTCTGCGAGACTGGAGAGGGCAGGATGTGACTTTGAGGGCGCCCATGAGCGGCGGCGGCATGTTTGCTGAGTCGCGGAGGGTTTTAGTTCGACCGGGTGAGATTAAGTTGTTAGGCAAAGAGCGTCTGGGGATGGGGACGAACATAGATAGCGGACCGGTTGATTATTCTGCAGAGGTGGAGCCCGGGCAGTACCGGGTAAACGAGAAGGTCAATCTGGGCATTGCCAGAAGTCGGGCGTGGGTCGAATTGACCAGCGGGGAGTTGGAGCTGACGGTAAAGGAGCGTAGTGCGTGGTGGATAGCATGGGGGGAAGAGGTGGATGGGCTGCAGTTGGGGCTGAGCATGGACCGCGGGGACGGCGTGTACCGGCAAGGCGAGCTTGTCACTCTCACGGTCCATGTCCGCAATGTCGGCGATGAGGAAGTCGCGCTGACTTATGACGATTTGGCCCATTCGGCGCCGGGCGTACAGGGTACCAGAGAAAAGCCAATGATATTTGATACTTATATTATTGGCGGCAGGGCTACGGTGCGTGAGTATCGCTTGTTGTTGCGGCCGGGTGAGATGAAGATGCTTGGCAAGGTGCGGCTGCAGCTTGAGCCGCTGCTGGGAGAAAGGCAGGCGCAGTATTCGGCGGACCTTGAGGCGGGCGAATATCCCGTGAGGCATACGGTTAAGTTCGGCAGCCCCACGGAAGAGGGGTCGTGGCGCGGCCAGTTGACTACCGGAGAGGTGAAACTGGTTGTGGAAGAGCTGATGTTCGGGCCGGTTATTGAACAGTTCCTCAGGGAGCAGGGCGAGGCGAGTTCCGCTATCGACTTCGACACGCAGCGGACGCTTAGACCGGAGATGGAAACCAGTGAGGGTGTGAGCGTGGCGTCGTTTCGCCTTTGTCGCGAGCGGGGGATAGATGTTATCGCTCGGCAAGAGCGTGCCGGGCTGGCGGCAATCAGCATGGAAGTGGTGCGCCTGAATGAGAGTGACTGGGAAACCATGCCGCCGGTAGAACTGGCCAAATTGCTTGAGGAGCGGGACCGGCGGATTAAGAGGGTCAAGCAGCGCGGTTACGGCATTGTCGAACTGAGCGGCGATTCGATTTTCGGGTTCAAGACCCGCGACGGCGGCATCGGGATGGTCCGAATAGTTGGCTTCAAAGAGGACCCGTGGGAGGTTAGGATTCGGTACAAGACGGCGCAGAAAGAAGCGGCCGAGAAAGACAGAACGGGGGCCGAGGCGGCGGAGGTCGCTGGTCTGACGGCCAAACGTCCGTGGGATCTGCAGCCCGGTGACAGTCCCTCTTCTCAGTATATCAGGACGCTGCGGCTGCTGGCCCAGGGTGGGGGGACACGCGCCGAGGCGGCCGCTCGTTTTCGCGCCATCGCCGAGCAGGCTGCCGGTTCCCGCGAGGGCGAGACTGCGGGCGAATTGGCGGTGCTGCTGGAAGAGATGGTGGAAGAAGACAGGCGGTTTAAGGAGCCAGAGCATTTGTCGGCGCTATCCGAGGGGGAGCTTATCGATTACTACGTGTACAAACTGCGGGACGTAGCCGCCGTGCAGCATGCGTACCCGGGCAAGTGTTTTGTTCTGTACTACAATCAACTCTGGCTGGGCGAAAAAGACGACAATGCCGCCCTCAAACTACGAAAGATAGGTAAGCCTGCATTGCCAAGGCTTATTGAGCTTTTGGATGACCGCCGACCGACGCGGTCAATGGGAGGCAGCGAAGCCTCCGGCGAGCATCTGCTGCGCTATGGAGACGTTGCCTTGCAGGTGGTCGAGGCAATTGCCGGCAGAGAATTTGGCGCGAGCCTGGAAGAGAAGGGGCTCTATTTGGTTGACTCAAGACCGGCGGCAAGGCAGGTGATTATCAGCGAGGTTAAACATTGGTGGAATGAGAACAAGGGCAAGACCGAAGGTGAATGGATTCGCGGGTCGCTTCTCGAATCGGGAATAGGCCTGGGTTCAGGGTGGAATATCAATCGAGTAAAGGCGGCAGAGCGGCTGATTGAAATTGAGGGCGCCAAGTCCACTGATTTTTTCCGACGGCTTTCGAAGGCAGAGCCGGACTGTTATCATCTGGTTCGCCTTCTTTGGCAGGCGGGTGGAAAGGCTGTTTTGGATGACATTCGCCCGAAAGCCGCAAGCGGCAATTTCTTTGTTCGTATGGCCGCGTATAGAGCTTTGATGGAGGCCGGCGAACCGGGGATTGTTGGAAGACTAATCTCAGAGCTGGACGAGTTCGTCAAGAATCCGCGCGAATACGACAGAAGACTGATTGATCTGCTTATTTTGTCGGACCGGCAGGAGGGTGTGCTGGCGGCGGCGCGACTGCTCCGGCACGACAACGCCGACGTCGTGGAAATGGCACTGACTTCGTTTAGGGTCGTGCTGGAAACGGAAGACATGCCCTCGCCTAATCTGCGGCCGCTCGTATTTCCGTATATGGGGTCGAAGCTCGATGCCGATGCGAGCGGGCAGCCAGCCAGTAGCTGGCAGAAGCACGTGGCGGCCGGCTGGCTGATTAAGGCTGCCGAGCTTCCCTATACATGGCCGTCGGAACCATCCAAGGCAAAGTACGAAGCAGTCGTCGAGCAGGTCAGGTCGTGGTGGGCGCAGCAGACCGCCGAGTCCATCGCGTGGGGGCAGGCGGTGGAGGGGCTGCAGGTTTCCATCTCGGTTGAGAAGAATGAGTTCGGGCTGGATGAGCCGATTCTGGTGAGATGGCAGATCAGGAATGTTTCCGATGAGGACAAGACAATCATCTGGCACGAGCTGCAATACTCGCCGGTGGTTTTCGAGATTGGCAAAAAGGGCGAGAAGAGATACATCGCGGAGGACTCGCGGCGAATGTACAACGATGCCCACCCGGCCCTTCCCGAGAAGATTGTGCTTTCGCCGGGCGATGTGAAAGAAGCGAGGTTTGACCTGCGATATTTCGGTCTGAGCCATGAGAAAGAAGGTACATACGAAATCACAGGGCTTTATTCACCAAAGGATTCGCGGCGGCTTGCCGACTATTGGCTGGGCAAGCCGGAGTACCGCGATGTGATGACGAGCCGGATTGCATCGGCGACGATGGAAATAACGCTGACGAGGAATCCGGATTGGCTTAAAAGGCAGTTGGCAGGCGGGGAATTCTGGGACCGACTCGAGGCTGCGCGCCTTCTGGCCCCGGTCATCGGCAATGAGAAGGTTGTGGCACAACTGGAGAAGATGTACCCGCCACAGAATACCCGTCACATGGTTCGCCTGGTTTGTTTGATGGCGAGCCTGGGAGACCGCTCGCACGTGAAAGAGGTTATGGACATGTATGAGGCGGGCGGTTATGCGCCTTATATGCATGATTACAACGATGATATGATTGACTTCATCGGGCGCTGGGGCGGTGGTGTGGCCCGTTCGCCAATGGATGACACGCGCATTCGATTCAGGAAAATCGACTTTATGCACGGCGGCGGCGTTTCGGACGGCCTGGAACTGGTGGTAAAGCCGGCAAAGGAAAGCTTCGCAGCAGATGAGGATATTGTTCTTGATTTCTACATGCATAACGAGCGGCCGCCGTACAAGCTGTTTTGCATCTATCCGGATACCCTGTGGCAATGGACATCGTGGAGAATCCAGGGTGATACGGGGGCATCGCTGCCAATGCCGCAAAGGCAAATTGAGGGGACATTGCGGCCGGTGCGCAAGGACGACTTTTTCGTTATCGCTCCACAGAAAACGATTTACTGGCAGCAGGTGATCCGAAAAGAATGGCTGCCGCCGGGCGGTCTCGCTCCGGGCGCGTACACGCTGTTTGTTTCTATGAACACAGCGCCTGCGATGAAATCGGTTATTCCGGACTACGAGCAGTTTTGTCGCAGTCACTACATTGAGCCCTGGCACGGGACGCCCGAAACAGGCCCGATCCCATTAAAGATAATCCCGGCGAAAAGGGGTGGCCCTTCGCCGCTTCTGCCAGGGCCAGTGGACTGAGAGAACGCGGATGACCGATTATTTTACACAACTTTTACTTGTTGGAACTATTTGGGTTTCTGATAATGGTGGCAGTATCACTGTTCACAGGGAGAACACAAAATGAAACCGTTAAGAAATACGTTTTTTTCGGCGGTGCTTTGCATCTTTGTTCTTGCCCATAACATTGACGCCCAGGAGAAAGAATCAAAAGGGTTGAAAAACGGTTTCGACGAGGTTATGGAGGTTATTCGCACCGGCAATGCCTACCAGCGGGCGGAGACCGTACCTACCCTGGCCCGAATAGATGACCCGCGCGTTGTAGCTGCACTCATTGACCTGCTAAACGATGACGATGAGACGGTTCGCGCTTATGCCGCCCAGCAGTTGGATCTCCTTGCCGACAAGCGCGCCGCCAAAGCACTGGTCAAGGCCCTTGGTGATTCGTCCTCGCGGGTTCGAACGGTTGCGGCGAACGGCCTGACGAAGATCGGCGACCGCAGCGCTGTCGGCGCGTTGGTAAAAACCGTCCTTGAAAACCTTCCAAAGGTCGGTGAAGATTATCACGGACGTGATTCGATGCGGGCGGCTCTCCGGGCTATTGCCAGGCTCTCGACAAATTCGCCGCCAGAAATCATTGTGCTGCTGCGGCCCATCGCGACGGGTGAAACTGTTGACGCAAAGCTGTGGTGGTTTTACGAGGTCGTTGCTCAGTGCCTGGGGGAAATCGGCGACAAAGCCGCCTTCGACCAGTTGCAAAGGGCGGATGAGGTTTTGAGCAGTATGCGGTCGGATTACAAGACCTGGTATGCAGTCCGCAAGGCAATGTCCGCCATCGGCCCACAAGCCGCACCGTTCAATAGACCCGCCGCTGACATCTTGTATTCCTTTCGAACATTCAAGATAGACCAGGATGGAATTCGTCAGAGATGGGTATTTCCATTGGCAGAATTGGGCAACTCTGCCATCGGCGATATCGAATGGGCTCTAAAGTTTACCGAAACACAAAACGAAAGCCGCAGTCGAAAGATGGTCGGCATCGAAGCTCTCGGTGAAATCGGCGGACCCGAGGCCGCCAAGGTTCTGGGTGGTTATATAGACGGTCTATTCGTTGACGATGTGCCCGAAAAGCAGGTTTCCCCGGGTGAATCCGCAAGGCTCGGCCCCGGCAGGCGCCTGTGCCGTCAGTGTGATTACCCCTTGAGAGTGGCTCTGATTGCCCTATTTAAGGCGCAGCCTGATGTTGATACTGCGAAAGAAATTGTTGCTTTGCTGCCTTTGGAAAAGTTCGAGCAGACCAACGTGTTGTACGAAATAGAACGCGCCACCCCACAGAAGGTGCCTGCCGCCGCTGCCGTGGAGTTGTACAGCCTGCTGGTGTTGCCACAGCCGCCCGAAGGTATTGAAAGATTTGCGTCGTGGCGCGCCATGGAGTTTCTGGCAAGAATCGGCGGCGAGCAGGCGGGGCGGGTCCTCAGTCGCGTCCTTTTGGAGTCGTCAAATGCAAAGCTCGTGGAATTGGCGGCCGACGGACTTGGTAAGATCAAAGACTACGATGCTGTGCCGACCCTCATGGAGGCGTCGAAGGTGAGGAACATCCCTGCTGAACGGGTAGCCCGCGCTAT
Organism: Sedimentisphaerales bacterium; assembly: GCA_035527845.1. Taxonomy (GTDB): domain Bacteria; phylum Planctomycetota; class Phycisphaerae; order Sedimentisphaerales; family Anaerobacaceae; genus JAUWKC01. The sequence continues at coordinate 41,597 of DATKZT010000007.1, forward strand.
GGGCGCCATAAATGACAAACGGGCGGTGCCAGGACTGGAGTATATGGCAGGGCGTGATAATCTGAGTCAGGCAGACCGCCTGTGGATAGCCGCCGCACTGGCGCGATTGGGCAAAGACTACCAACAGAACGCTGCGATCGTCCGAAGCGCCCTGCCCGATTCCCTCGAGCAGGCTAAGTGGCTCAACGACCCTGAAACTATCAAGGCCGTAGCCGCCCTGAGCGAACAGGGCAAGAATCCCCTTGAGGCCGCACAGACTCTTGAGGCCGTCGGCACAAAGGAATCACTTGAGAAAGCCCTGCAAATCCTGAGCAGCCTGATAGACCCGGAAAGACCGGGCGACGCCAAAAGGCTGCAAACGGTGGCTTCTTCCGCCGCCCGGCTCGCAAACAAACTGGCAAGTCCGAAGGAAAGTTATTATGCAGACATAGCCACCGTTTCGAGCGAGGCGCTGCGCTGGTTCGAAATGGGCCAGCAGGCAAGTCCTCGCGCCGAGGCCATATCGGGCTTTGAAGCGGTAGGGAGGCTGCCGGCGCTGGCGCGAAAAATCTGGATAGTCGAAGCCACCCGCCGACTGGACCTGGCCGCCAAACAGCAAGAACCAAACTGGGAGTTCGAGTTAAACGGCAGCGAGATTAGAGCTATTAAGGGTATCTTTGCCCCGGAGCTGGTGCCCGTGCTTGAGCGCATCGTAAAAGAAAACCAATCCACCGTAAGCTTTCACGGAAAATACCAAATCGCCAAGTTCTACAACGTCCGTAGCCGCGCTGCCAGAATCCTCACAGAAGAAACGGGACAGCCGCATACCTTCGTCGATGTTGACGGCCGGACACATCCCGGCGGGTGGGACCCTTCACAGGAAAAGTGAATCCATCTGCCGGTCTTTATGCCGTAGCCGCGGTTGCCGAATGGGCGTTATTGACCCTGATACAGGCCTGCCAGGCGGTTACTTTGTTATCACAATGTTGTGGGGTTTCGAACCCTTTGGGATTTTGATGTTGACGGTCTTTAGGTTTTCGTTGCCGTAGAAGCAGCCGGGGCCGAAGTACCAGCCCTCGGCGGCAGTGTCATAGGCCGATTTATCTTCGAGCCTGGGCAGTTCCGTGGAATTGACCGTCACCGAAGCAGGCTGCTTATCATGGTGGACCCACAGCTCGTAAGCCGCGTCCCACTGCGTAATCGCAAGCTCTATATTCCTTTGGGTTTGGGCGCACCGAACTTGCATGGCGCTGACACGGCCTTTAGGCGTCTGGCAGTCGCACATCGTGTATCCTGAAGGGCCACTTTTATCGGGATAGACATCCCAGGTAATCGGGTCGGGTGCTTTTTCGTAGATGTAGCTCATCTCCGGCATCATGGGGATGATGGCGCCGGCCTTTACGAACATGGGCAGGCCGTCTTTGCCGTAGAGGGGCGCATCGATGGTGACGATTTGGCCGCCATCGTATTCTTTGCCCGTCCAATAGTGGACCCATCTGCCTTTCGGCAAGTAGACGTTCCATGTGTCGGTCTTTTCCATCACCGGTGCGACGAGGATTTGTCTGCCCAGCATAAAATGAAAATCCTTATCGTAGGTTTTCTCATCGTCCTGATAGTCGAAGACCAGCGGCGCCAGAATGGGCCGGCCCGTCTGGTGGGCCTCGATGGCGGCAGAATAATAATATGGATGTAGCCGGTAACGAAGCTTCAGGTAGAATCGAAACAAATCCTGCTGCTGCTCTGTAAACAGCCACGGGAATGGTGCGCTTTCATCGTTGGCGCCCTGGAACTTTGCGATAGGCGCGACGGGCATCATATTCACTATTCGGCGCATAACGTTCTGCTCTTCGAGCGGCTCACCTTTTCCGCGGTCGGTGAAGCCGCCGAGGTCTGCGGAGATGGAGCTGTAGCCTGCCAGGCCGCCGTTGCGAAAGTAATTCAGGTCGATGTCGAGGAACTGCAGGCCGTGCGGCGTGTCACCGGGCCAGGGGACAATGTAGCGATGGCCGCCGATGGGCCCGCCGCGGCTGATAACGGGGCGCCCGTGAAGTCCCTCGGCAGCCATTCCCTCCACGACCGTTTTGGCCCACAGTGAGCCGAAGAGGTTGTGGGCCTCATAGCCGTTGGCGAACTTCTCCAGGCCGGTGTACTGCATTGACCTTTCGCCGTTATCCTGTCTCCAGAAGTCCATGCCGTCTTTGATGCAGGGAAGATGGGCTTCGAAGTACTTATCCATGTCGGCCTTTTTGGTCGGGTCGAAACCTTTCCAGTCGTAGAGGTCATCGAACAGGGCGCAGCTAAAGCCGGTCTTTATTCCGTACTTGTCCAGCACCTTGTACATTTCCGCCGGATTCTCGTGTCCCTTTGCCCAGGTGAAATTCGGACCGAGCGAGCCGAAGTCCATCACGAAGACATCGACGGGCCAGTCGCCCTGCCTGTATTTGTTCGCCGCTTCGATTATTTTGTCCTCCAGCCAGGTGCAGTGGACCTGTATGTGGCCGAAGTACCACTTCTCCGGCAGGATGGGCTTGCCGACAATTTCGGTGTACGTCTTTAGGATGTGATCGAAGCGCGGGCCGAGGACAAAATAATAGTCCATGTCCCAGCCTTCCATCGCGCCGCTTGTTCCGCTGAAGGAATACTCTGCTGCGGTTGTCCCCATCTCGAAGGTGACGTCGTCATCGAGGTTGTTGAAGAATATGCCGTAGCCTTTGCTGCTATAGAAGAAGGGAACGGGAAAACCGCCGGAGTCGTGGTGCTTTTCGAGCTCCTTTGCGTAGCAGACGATTTTTTGGCCGTGCATATCGAGCGGGTGGTTGTGTCCGCCGAAGCCGAAGAAATGCTCGTCCTCATCCAGCACCATCGTTTCGTAAACCTTCGAATCTGCATAACCGAGGCCCGCGTTGACGATTCCCTCTTTCTCCATCACCAGCAGATTCCCCTCGGCGTCGTAAAAGGCCAGCTTGAAGGGCTGCTTCCTGACTTTCACCAGCAGCTTACCGGCCCGAATGTTGTAGACGACGCCTTCGAGGTCGGCGTCGAACCCTTCTGAAATCTTGTACGAGACGCCCGGCCAGGTGTACGTAACCACCGCGTAAGGGCCGTTCTCGGCGAGGTGCAGGTCATCGAGGGGGAAATCCTGCCCGGCAGGCGCCATGTGGACCCTCACCAGATTCTCTTTGAGAAAACTCAGTCTGACTTTGCCGTTCTCGCAGTCGAAGGTGATGTTGTACCCATCCTGTTGGTAAGAATTGACATTGCCCATAATGGTGTAGGCCTGAGCGCGGGCCTCCCGCCCGGCTAACAACGCGCCAAACAGCATGCACCAGACGACTCTATTGCTGCTCTTGCCGACCATCAGTGCTTCCTTCAATGGGTGCTGAGGGATTTGAACCAAAATTTTCTGCCCGAGGCATTAAACCAGAACCGATACAGACTCGGCAGTTATTATACATTCCGCGAGGATTTTCTCAAGCATTTTTCAGGCGTGCGCCGTCGGGAGCGCATTCGTTTGCAGCAACGGGATTCGAGCGCTCAGTCTTCCGCTTTGGGACACGACAGAGCATAGTCGATCAATTCGCTCAACTTCGCCATCGCCACCGCAACGGTGCAGTCGGCGGCCCCGTAGTACAGATTAAGTCTGTCTGTTTCCTTGTGAACCACCGCGCCGGTGGGAAATACCACGTCGCTCACATCACCGATACGTTCATAGGACTCGCGGGGTCCGAGTATCCATTCGTCGCCTCGCCGCAACACTTTCCACGGCTCCTCCAAATCCACCAGAGCCAGACCGAGACGATATATGGCGCCGGCGGTGGTTCCGCGGACGCCGTGATAAAATATCAGCCAGCCATGCGGGGTCTCAATAGGCTGACATGCCAGTCCCACTCTCTGGCCGTCCCAGTACGCAGACCTGGTCTTGATCAGAGTTCTGTGGTCGCCCCAATGCTTCAAATCTGGGGAGAAACTTATCCAGATATGGGCCTCTCCACGAACGATGGGCCTGTGAAGCAGCGCGAATCGTCCCCTGAACCGCCGCGGGAACAGGCAGGCGTCTTTATCCTCCGGCGGAAGCAGCGCTCCGAGGCGGGCGAACGTCCTGAAATTCTTCGTAACCGCCAGCGAAACGGTGGGCCCGCCTTCGCTGAAGGAAGTATAGGTAATGCCGAACTGCTTCTGCTCTTCCAGCCAGACAATTCGGGGGTCTTCAAGACCCCATTTCTCCTCGCGCGAACTCTGGTCGGCCTCGAGCGTAGGCGCCGGGTCGATTTCCCAGTTTGTGAAACCGTCCGCACTTCGAGCCACTGTCAGGTGGGAAAAGCCGCGCAGGTCCTCCACACGAACCAACAGCAGCGTCTCTGTGTTCAGCCTGACCGCGGCGGGATTGAAAACCGCGTTTGCAGGATAGGGCCACATCTCCGGCGTTAGTATAGGGTTGCCCTCATACCGCGTGAACAACTCATTTGCCTTTTTTTGTCGTGCTATCTCGTTCATCGTATCAGCCCCAGCACATCGGCCGTTCCCTGTGCAAAGGCACTCTTGCGCGCCAAATTTGCACAGGCTGCATTTTCGGCCCCTCTTCAGGTTACTGAATTCTTAATCGGCAACCTCGGCAGCCTGCCGTAAAACAAAGTACGAATTTTGAACACCAACCTCAAGAATCCGGCCCAAGCGTCCATTTTTTGCCTCCTCAAGCCGGAATTTACTCCACGACCGGGCATTCGACGATTTCGATTATGCCCTGACCAGCTGTGTTTCATACAGACTCTGGTACAGGGGGCAGCTCTGCATAAGCTGCTCGTGCTGACCCTGCGCGATAACCCGCCCCTGATCCATTACCACTATAACGTCGGCACTTATCACCGTGCTGAACCTGTGCGCGATGATGAAACTGGTTCTATCCCGCATAATCTCCTCGATGGCATTGTGAATCTTGGCCTCGCTGTCGGCGTCAACCTGGCTGGTCGCCTCGTCGAAAATGAGTATCGAGGGGTTCTTCAGTATGGCCCTGGCGATAACGATTCTCTGGAGCTGCCCGCCGCTCAGGCCCGACCCCTGCTCCCCGATCATGGTATCATAACCATCAGGCAGCGGGCAAATAAATTCATCCGCGAACGCACGTTTGGCTGCCTCCACTATTTCCTGGCGGGCCGCACCCGGCCTGCCGTAGCCTATGTTCGCCGCGATGGTGTCATTGAACGTCACCACATTTTGTGTCACCATTCCAATCTGGTTTCTCAAACTCGACAGTGTTGCATCGCGAATGTCTTTGCCGTCTATCAACACGGCACCGCTGTCAGGGTCGTAGAATCTCGGCAGCAGATTTGCCAGCGTCGTCTTGCCCGACCCGTTCGGTCCGACGACAGCCACATTGTGACCCGCCTGAACGATAAGATTGATTCCTTTCAACGCCGGCGTCACAGAGCCAGGATACGTGAAAACCACGTCCCGAAATTCGATTCTTTCTTTCAGCGGCGCAATTTCGACGGCGCCTGCGTTCTGAGGTTCGACCGGCTGGTCCATCATTGCAAAAACCCTCTCGGCCGCGGCATCGGCCTCCTGAATCTTCGTCCAGACGTCGCTGGTCTTTCTAACCGCCTCTGCCGCTGCACCCAACAGCCCCAGCAGCACGAGGAATTCGCTCCCGCCCATTTCATTGTTAGTTACCCAACTCGCGCCCACAATCAACGCCGCAGAACCCGCCGCCAGACCAAGCACTTCCATTATCGGGCTCGTTGCCGCATCAACCTTGGCCATCTTCAGCAGCTGCTTCAGAAGCCTCTGGTTGATGCCCCTGAACACACCTGCTTCGTGTGCCTGCTGGTTATATACCTTGACAACCTTGAGCCCGGACATTGTCTCCTGCAGCTTGGCAAGCATTTCCGACCAGGCCATCAGCGACTTTCTCGACGCACGCTTCATCTTTCTTCCCAGCTTCGCCACCATCCACAGCGTGGGCGGACCGCCGCACAGAAATATGACCGTCAACTGCCAGTTGAGAAGCGACGCACCCGCAAGAAGAAGCGCCGCATTCAAAGGCTCCCGAAGCGCCTTGCCAAGAAGCGTCTTGATCCCGTTGCCCATGGCGCCGGTATCGCGAACCAGTCTGCTCACCGAATCCGTGGGCCGTTCACTGGCGAAGAATCCTGTGGGCATATTGATTACGTGCGCAAAGGCATCCTCGCGGAGCCTGTTTATGCCCGTGTGCACGACTTTCTGAGCCATGTAATCCTGAAAGAACTTGGCGATGCACCGGATGACGGTCACTATTGCCACAAACAACACTATAATCATAATCGCCCTGGTCCTGCTGTTCTGGCTGTCCTCGGCGGGCAGCAGTCCCTCCGCCCACCTCGCACCATTGATGAGCCGGGCCTTTATGTGCTTGCGCGAAATGTTCTGCATCTGCACACGCTGCACCCGGCTGTCACCCGGACGTTTCACATACAGGTTGACCGCCTCGCCCTCGGCGTGGGCCAGTTGGTTGAGAAGCTCAGGGAAAAGTACTTTCTTAACCCCCCCCTCGTCAGCGACAGGGCCGACAGCAACGATTCGCTCTCTGCGCCCAAGGCCCGCTTTATCGGCAAGACTGCCCTCTTCGACCCCCGTTACGAGCAGACTATAGGCAATATCACCGCTGTTGCTCTGTGTGATATCGGTGCCGGTGGGGACGTCAAAGCTGACCCCATACTGCCACGCACAAATCTTGCGGTTCATCCATCCTCGCAGGCCCTCCTCGCCGGTCATCACCTTCAGCAGCGGGATAAGCGTCATAAAACTGAGCGACAAGAGCATCGATACGAGCAAGGCGCTAACGACCACAACCGCTATCCGCGGCCATTGGGGCCAGAGGTATTTGAATATGCGCCTGAATGATTTCATTCCGTAAGCAAGTTCCTTACTTGCGCGAATCGCGTTTATCGTGTGGCCTTTTTCCGACATCCGAAAAAGGCGTCCGAAATACATGCCGGAGCCCGTCACCGGACCAATTTGGCCACAGCACACTAACAAACCGCGGCCCGACGGTCAAGCCTAAAGCTCCTATTGACCATCGCAGGGTTTTTTGCTATCGTAACCGCCTTTTGAGGACCTCGCCAATGCAGGTGGACAATCTGGTTCTGGGCGCGTTTGAAACGAATTGCTATGTGCTGCGGCATGACCCCGCTGCGACTCAATGCCTTGTCATCGACACCGGGCTGGAGGCACGCCCCCTTGTGGATTTTCTGCAGGCGGACGGGCTGGATCCGGCGGCCCTTGTATTGACGCACGGTCACGCCGACCACATCGCGGGGGTGGCTGACCTGCGCAAAAACTTTCCGGACATGAAGGTCTGCATCCACCGGCTCGACGCCCCAATGCTTACCGGCGAGCAGGATAATCTGTCAGTGCTGGCCGGCGGCACATTCAGAGCAGACCCGGCGGATTTCCTCATTGCCGAAGGCGACGTAATTGAACACGCCGCCATACGTCTCGAAGTAATTCATACCCCGGGACATACACCCGGCGGCATCTGCCTCTATTGCCGGCAGGACGGGATTATCTTTGTGGGAGACACACTCTTTGCCGGCTCGGTGGGGCGAGCCGACTTTCCGGGCGGAAGCATGAGACAATTACTGAAGAGCATAAACGAACGAATTCTTGTACTGCCCGGCCAAACCATTGTTTATCCGGGTCACGGCCCGCCAACCACCATTTCAGAGGAAAAAACGCGTAATCCGTTCCTGAGCTAAGTGCCCGTAATTCAACGACTGCCTGATTGACGGCGAATCACGGCGGGTCCGAATCCGACAAATGAACGATGCGAAGCGTCCAAAACTCGATACTTCCGCCACTTTGGCCAGCATAGGCGCGCTGGTTTGCTGGTCCTCGGGCCCGATTTTCATAAAGCTGCTGACCGGCTGGCTTGACTTCTGGACGCAAAACACACTGCGATACCTCGTGGCGTCTCTTTTCTGGCTGCCGTTTCTCCTTGTTTCTGTCAGGAACGGGCGGATTAGCCGAGGACTCTGGCTGCGAGCCCTGTTGCCCGCGGCGGCCAACATCGTCATGCAATGCTTTTGGGGGGCCGCCTTTTACTACCTCAAGCCGGCCTTTATGATTCTCCTGACTCAATCCTCCATCATCTGGATAGCGGGGTTTTCCGTTGCCTTTTTCCCCCAGGAAAGACCGCTGGCCAGGAGCAAACGCTTCTGGCTGGGGGCCGCACTGTCGATAACCGGCGTCGCCGGCGTGTTGTTGTTCAAAGAGAATTTCACCGCGACCAGGACGGCCACGGGAATAGTCATTGCTCTTTCGGCAGCCCTTCTGTGGGGCGTATATACAATTTGCGCAAAGGCGGCTTTCAAGAACATCGATTCCCGAACCGGTTTCTCCGTGGTCAGCCTCTATACCTTTGCCGGACTGTCCGTGCTTGCGATGGCCTTTGGCAGACCCGGCGATTGTACAAGAATGGCTGTGCAGGCGTGGGGATATGTCGTGGTTTCCGGCATCCTGAGCATTGCGCTCAGTCACGTTCTGTACTATTTTGCGATAAAGCGGATTGGTGCAACCATTCCCTCGCTCGTGCTCCTGCTACAGCCGGTTATTGTACTGGCGATTTCCAGCGTCGTTTTCGATGAGTCTCTGAACGCCTTTCAGTGGGTTTTTGGCGCTGTCCTGCTTGTCGGCTCCGCCTCGGCCATCCTCGCCCAGCAGCACCTGAATTCAGCCGACAGCAGCGAAAACGCCCTTGGAAGGGCCACGTGAAACCACGCCTAAAGAGGGGTTCGCATCACAGCGGTATTCTCAGTATCGACCCGTCATGGAGGCTATTGCGGTACGTCGGCCAATTCGTTAGACTTCGCTGCAGTTGCTGTTGTGTTTGTGCGCTTATGCGAAGATGCAGCATTGTCGGCTGCATGATTTTTAGTCCGGGAGGTGAGAATGACAAAGATATTCTCGGGTTGTTTGTGGACTGCTCTTGCTATGCTCACAGCTACAACTGCTTTGGCCCAGGTGCAAGGGACAGAACATAAACCTATATGGCTGGTGGCGACCAGGCCGATGTTTGTTCAGGCGCTCAAGCCGCTTGCCGACATGCGACGCAAAGACGGCTTTGAGACGGTAATTTCAACAGAACCTGTCTCCGAGGCACTTGACGGGCTGAATCGGCGGTGCGCGTTCCTGCTACTTGTCGGGGATTACCAGGCGGGCGCCTCCGGGCAGCCGTGGTATGTCCCCGCTCAACAGCGACAACTTTACAAATGGCGAGCCGCCCAGCAAGAGGAATTCACATCAGATGGTCTTTGGGCAGACATGGACAACGACCTCATTCCGGATATCGCGGTCGGGCGGATTCCCGTTCGTACGGCCGAGCAGTTGAAACTGGTCATCGAGAAGATAATGGCCTTCGAGCACAGGCCGCCGACGCCGGATGATCTCGGGCTTACCATTTGGGCCGGCTCGCCCGCCTATAACCAGGTAATCGACGGGATGGCAACATGGCTGCTGCTCAATACCGTCCTGCGAGAGGCGCCCGGGTGGGCCCCGCTCTGGGCAATCTCGGCTGACCCAATGCACCCACTTTGCGGCTGGCCGCCCGAACAAAACAGCGTCTTTGCGCAGCAGCTAAAACGCGGTGGAATGATGGCGATACTTATGGGCCACGGCACGCGCGACAGTTTTTTCTCCATGAGGTTCAGGGACGAAACCATCAGCTACGGCCTGCGCGATGCCGAACAGGGCCTCACCGGGGCGGCCCCCGGCCCACCCACCGTGATCATTGCCTGCAGCTGCGGCGACTTCGCAGGGGCTGACAACTGCCTTGCCGAATCATTGTTGCTGACGCCGGCGGGACCGGCGGCGGTTATTGGAGCAACCACCGAGTCACACCCGCTGACGAATTACTTTTCCGGTCTGTGTCTGGTGCGACAATGCTGCCGGACAGACAAGCGTCTCGGTAGTATGTGGCTCGCTGCCCAGCGAAAGGCCATGGAGACAAGAGACCTTATTATGGAGCGCCTGCTCGTCAACATTGAGGGCAAACTCGAAGAGAAGATGGATATGACCAAACTTCGACGAGACCAGATTCTAATGTACGCCTTGCTGGGAGACCCGGCCACCCGGCTGCCGATTCCCGATAAGCTCCAGGGACGGATTGAACGGGTCGAAGGCGGCTGGCACTGGCAGGCCGATAAGCCCGAAGATGCAAACCGGCTGTGCGTCAGTTTTCGTCCCTCCGGATTAAACTTCCCGACCGTTGAGCTTCCGCTGGCCCAAGACGGCGCCCACAAGCGTTTCGAGCAGGCCAACGCCGTGCTTGGATTTGACTCCATCGGCGAGTTTGCCGGCGAGGAACCATGGAAGGGAAGAGTAAACGCCGAAGGTACACTGCGTTTGGTCGCTGCGGGACAGAAGCGAATCTACGCCGTCGCCTTTGAGCTCAAGTCCGGCGAGAGATAGCCGGCCGTCAGGAAACTGAAAATCGGCCGCAAGACGCAATATACCCGTGCAATCCCGGGCACAGATTGCGTCGCCGCCCTGTCAGAAAGCGTTGAAGTATTCGGGCCTGCCATCGTCGCTGTCGTAATTCTTCGCGTCTTCGCTCTCGGCATCGATTTTGATACGCTCAATTCGCTCGGCTTTTTTTGTGTTGCTGTCAACGGTGACCAGAATCGCATTCATCTTCACATCGCCGGTCGCCACTTCGAACGGGAAGGGCATCTGAGTCCTAAACGACTTCAAGACGCTTTCTGCTCCCCGCCCGAGCACCGAATCATGGGCCCCGGTCATACCGATGTCGGTGATATACGCCGTACCCTTGGGCAGGATTCTCTCGTCAGCAGTTGCAACGTGCGTGTGTGTGCCGAAGCAGCAGCTGACCCTGCCGTCGAGGTGATAACCCATGGCGACCTTCTCGCTTGTCGCTTCGGCGTGGAAGTCAACCAGAACCACGTCGGCCTTTTGCTGGAGCTGGGGCAGGATTCTGTCGGCGGCGGCATAGGGGCAGTCGGCGGGTTTCATAAACATCCGCCCTATGAGGGCGACCACCGCCACAACAGGCCCCTTGTTGGTTTTGTACATGGCAAAGTCCTTGCCTGCCGCATGCTCGGACAAATTGGCCGGCCGGGTGATATTGTCCGCCGTCTCCAGTGTTCCAATTATATCTCTCTTGCGGTAGGCGTGGTCGCCCAGGGTAATCAGATTGACGCCGTAACGAAGCAGCTTGTCGTAGATTTGCGGCGTCAGGCCGGAACCGCCGGCGGCATTTTCAGCGTTGGCTATCACACAACTGATATCCAGGTTAGTGACCACGGACTTGAGCCTCTCGGCCACAATGCGTCTGCCCGGGCGGCCCACAATGTCGCCAATACAAAGAATGTTCAATTTCATAGTCCAATCCTGATATCCGAACTGCCGTACCGCCGGGCTTGCTCGCCACGGCCTGCCCTATCTGGCGTATTCGATACAGCGCACCTCACGAAGAAGCGTTACCTGGATCTCGCCGGGATAAGTCATCTCCGCTTCTATCTTCTTGGCAATGTCACGTGCAATCTTCATCGCCGACTCGTCGTCAACCTTTTCCGCGTCCACAATCACACGGATTTCCCGACCCGCCTGGATCGCGTATGCGTTTCCAACACCGGTGAAACCGCTGGCTATCTCTTCGAGCTTTTCCAGCCGTTTGATGTAGCGTTCCAGCGTTTCACGCCTGGCCCCCGGACGCGAGGCGCTAATCGCGTCCGCCGCGGCAACCAGCGGAGTGTACGGATTGTCCGGAGAGACATCCCCGTGGTGTCCGGCGACCGCGTTCAGGATAACGGGGGACTCGTTGAAACGCTTGAGATAGTTGGCGCCGATGGCGGGATGGCTGCCCTCGACCTCATGGTCGATGGCTTTGCCGATGTCGTGCAGCAGGCCGGCGCGCCGGGCGATGGAGCCGTCGAGCCCGAGCTCGTCTGCCATCACCTGAGTAAGAAAAGCCACCTCAACGCTGTGGCGCAGGACGTTTTGCCCGTAACTGGTCCTGAAATTCAAAGCGCCGATGAGACTGAGGACCTTGTTGCTCAGGCCTCTGACATTGGTCTCGACGGCGGCATCCTTGCCGAGCTGCAGCACCTTCTGGTTAACTTCCTTCTTGGTCTGCTCGACGAGCTCCTCGATTCTGGAGGGATGAATTCTGCCGTCCTGGATGAGCTTTTCCATGGACAGGCGGGCGACCTCGCGTCGGACGGGGTTGAATCCGCTCACAACGATCATCCCCGGAGTGTCATCGACGATGACATCGACGCCGGTGGCCTTCTCGAAGGCGCGAATATTTCGGCCTTCTCTGCCGATGACCCGGCCCTTCATGTCGTCGTTCGGAATCTCGACCGTCGAGACGGACACCTCACAGGTCTGCTCGGTTGCGTAGCGCTGAATGGCGGTGCTGATTATCTCGCGGCTCTTGCCGTCGGCGGCCTCCACAGCCTCATCCGTTTTGCGCTGAATCAGTGCCGACATTTCGTGCTCACACTCGTCTTCGAGGCGTTTGAGCAGCAATTCCTTGGCCTCTTCGATGTTCATTGCCGCTATTTTCAGCAGCTGGTTCTTTTGCTGGGCCATAAGGATGGCAAGCTGCTTTTCCTTGGCGTTGATGTTGTGCAGGCGAGCATCGAGGTCCTGCTGCTGCTGCTTCAGCGTCTTTTCCCTTTGGGCGAGCAGTTCGGCCTGCCGGTCCAGCGTGTCTTCGCGCTTGGTTAATCTCAACTCGGTTTCACGAAACTCGGCGCGGGTCTGGTTGGCTTCGCTGGTGAACTGCTCCTTTTTCTTGATAACTTCGGCCGCTGCGTCAATCTGAGCGGATCTTATGATGTTCTCAGCCTCTTTCTTGGCCCCATCTATCTGGCGCTCAAGGTCCTGCTTGAACGTCTTGCCCTTCGCCCTGGAAATAATCTGACAGACAACGACGGTCAGGCAGATTCCCAGGACAAAGCCGATAATGGTGGCCCAGTACCCCGTAGTAGGGACTTGCATTAGTATGGTTCCCATAGTTCCTGCCTTTCACTTGCGGTTAAATCATTTTGCAAACAACCGCTCAATGAAGAAGGATTGCGGGGTCCTCGGCAGGAAGATTCCAGAGGTGTGCCTGTAGATACCAAATCCCTGTTGCCGGAGCTTTAAATCAGTTCCTCAGAAGCAAAATGACGCGAAATTGCACAAATCTTGCGATTAACGGCTTCTCTACCAACATATCGTCAACTGATTTTAGGCCCAAGACAAGCCACTCCTACGCTAAGCAACTGCTTTGGTTTCGTTCTAAATCAACATCTTAGCGTCCGTCGGTCGCGTGTTTCAATCTCTTGCTGCAAGCTCACGTGACGCTAAAAATGTCTCTGCAACCTAACTACCGTTCGATAACGGGCCCGAAAGCCCAAGTATCCCTTCGCAAGTTGTTGAGAATCCGTCAGTTGTATCCTTGGGACAGCCCACAATCCAGTCTCATTATCGGTATACTTGCCTATATGATAGAGCAATTCTCGCTGCGCGTCAAGGCAAAAACGCCCCCTGAAAATCCCTACGGGCAAAAATTTTCTTGGGGTGTAGTATTTTGAGGCGGCCAAGCCAGCCGTCACGGAGAAAGTGCCGCTCTTTCGGCCGCAAGCGGGCAACACCTCTTGGCGCAACCAGCGGTGATGGCAGCCACGCTACCGTCCTGTGAGGCCGGCCCGAAGCAAAAACATAAGAGGGAATGTCCGGGAATTAACAGGAAGCGGTCAAGAATGCTCAACGGACGCCCCAAAAACGGGCAAGGGGCGTGATCTCTGGGCCGGGCTGCGAAGGCTCAGGGGACTTCCAGCCTCCAAAGACGGTTCTTTTCGGACCTTTCTTGACTTATGTCGTTATGGTTTTATAATAGGGGGGGTCGGCTGAGAGCAGACAAAAAACTGGAGAGGCAGGTGAGAAACAAGCTTCTGAAAGCAGATGGGGGCTGCCAAAAAACGCGGCGACTGTGCGCCCGCACGGGGGCCGTCGGTCATCCGGCTGCATTTCCAGGAATAAGTTATCGTTCGAAGGGAGATTGAAAAATGGAAGAGGCGAAAAGAAGAATCTTTGTGGCGGGTATGTTGAGTCTTTTGATTCCGTGCGGGTGGGCGCGATCGGCCCAGTTGCATCCGCCGAGTGTATATGGGGACGATTGAGGCAGCAATTGATGATGCGGACGACGGGGATGATGTCGTCGTTGACCAGGGAGCTTATACCGGCGGGGGGGGACAAGAACGTCGACCTTGGTGGTCGGGCGATGACTGTTCGGCCGGCGTACGGGCCGGCCACCACGCGGGAGGTATCATGCTTGGCAGCAGCGAAGCACTGGCGGATGCCTGCCTTTTGATTGGGAACCATTGTGATAATTCTTCTGCTGACGGAGGAGGTATGTTGCTTGCAGGCGACCCGGCGGGAAAACCAGTATCTAAGAAAACTGTTAGAGGAGAGAGACAACTAAGAATAGATACAGTATTAGCTGTATTTTCAGGCCCGGAATGGGGTGCTTCCGTAAGGAGACGCCCCATTGTTTTTGCGCCCGCCGGCCGGAAGAAAAGGCAAAGAATTTGTGGAACACCTTGGGGGGTTTCGCGCATCTTGATAGCGGTTGAAGTACCTTTGCGGAAAATGCAGGTTGCGGGCCGCAAAACCCATTTTTCGCAAGTATTTATCCGGTATGAGGGCCGTCGGATGTGGTATAATAACATTAACATAAGCCTAATGGCATACGCGGAAAGGAGTCGCCGATGAAGCAAAAGAAGCATGCGGGGTAAAATGGGAGTAAAAATCAAACAAGGAAATGTAGAAAAGAGGGGACCCAGCAGTTGATCCGGTATTGCGTACGAGAGCAGCTATGCCCAGCGCAGAGGGAATCTGCGTGAATCGGGCTTGGGTGCCGAGCGTCGACCGGCATAATATATCTATCATACATTCTGGAAAGGGCGGAAAAATGAGAAAGACAATTTGGAAGATTTGGTTAGTTGTGGTGGTGTTAGGCAGCGGGCCGCAGGAAGTTGACGCAAGGGAGTACCAGACTACTATTCTCGGTACTCTTGGCGGCGACCGCAGTCGCGCGTATTGTATTAACGATCTTGGACAGATTGTGGGAGAATCAACCACTGCGGAAGGCCACATTCACGCATTCATCTGGGAGAAGGGTGTAATGACGGATCTGGGCGTGTTTGCAGCGGGGCCCGATGGAGTTGAAGTAAGTTGTGCCAAAAGCATAAATAATCTTGGCAAAGTAGTTGGGCATTCGTCGTACAGCAGTTCGAATGTTGAGCACCCAGCGCGTGCTTTTCTATGGGAAAACGGGCAGATGCGTGATATAGGTACACTTGGAGGAAACAGTTATGCGACTGCCATCAATAATCAAGGGCAGATAGTTGGTCATTGTGAAGGCGTAGGAAGAGCATTTCTTTGGCATGATGACGTTATGATGGACATAGGTACTCTTGAAGGAGGACGGACCTATGCTTACCACATTAATGATAATGGACAAGTGGTTGGCGAATCTTATATTTCAAACGGATACAACGCCTTCTTATGGGATGATGGACAAATAACAAATCTTGGTAGTATCGACAGCTACGGCTCTGTTGCAAGGGGTGTGAATAATCGGGGCGACATTGTCGGTTCAATAACTCCCAGGGGAAGCTATTTCCGGCAGGAGGCTGCATTGTGGCAAGAGGAAAAGATAACGCCTCTCGGCTATCTGGACGTCAATGACCCCAGAAGTTACGCTGAAGGAATTAATGAGTCCGGACAGATAGTTGGCAACTCACCCTTAAGACTGGGTCCTTCAAACCCCGTGCATGCTTGTCTTTGGGAAGATGACATGATTATCGAGCTTCACGCTTTCATTGGGCCGAATTTTCCCTCCAGTCGGGCTTACGGCATCAATAACTCTGGGCAGATAGTTGGTTATGCTGAGATGCTGGGGTCAGGGGACCAGCGTGCGTTCCTAATGACACCCGTAGCCAGTGTTTATTATGTAGACGGATCTAACGGTAAGGATGAAAACGACGGGTTGAGCCTGGAGACCGCTTTTGCAACGATCCAGAGGGCGATCGATGTGGCAAGTAATGGCGATAGTGTCATCGTAGCTCCAGGTACCTATACGGGCAAGGGCAACAGAGATATAGATTTCCTCGGTAAAGCTATCACCGTGCGCAACACGGACCCAAACGACCCGAACATGGTCGCGGCCACCGTCATCGACTGCAACGGTACAGAGGGAGAACCTCACAGGGGATTTCATTTTCATAGCGGCGAAGACGAAAACTCGGTTCTGCGGGGTTTCACGATTAGGAATGGCTGGGCCTTGTACGGTGGTGGCATCTATTGCTATGACAGCCACCCGTACATTGGTAACTGCATAATCAGTCACAACAAGGCCAGCCACGATGGGGGTGGAATCTACTGCCAACTAAGCAACTGTACAATCGTCTCCTGCACCGTTACGGAAAACCGCGCCGAAGGCGATTGGACCACCTTTGGGGGCGGCATGTATTTTGAGAAGAGCTGCCCGACCGTCTCCAACTGTACAATCACGGGCAATTGGAGCCATACGGGGGGTGGATTCTATTGCCGGCAGAGCACGCCGACGGTCACAGGCTCTACGATAAGCGGAAACCATGGCGGCGGGATCGCATGTAACGAAAGTACTGACCTTCAAATAAGCAAGTGCACTATGAGCGAGAACTCAGCAATATACGAAGGCGGTGGGATTTGCTGCTGGAAAGGTAGCGGATTGATTACGCACTGCAAAATCAGTGGGAACAGGGCGGGACATTCCGGTGGCGGGATCCATTGTGAGGAACAGACAGGGGTAACCATTATTACTGACTGTGCTGTGAGCGGAAACTTTGCCAAGAAATGGTACGGTGGGGGTGTAAACTGTGAGTTGAGTGCCGTGATAATTACTAACTGTACGATTGCCGAAAATTTGAGCCGCGTTGGCGGCGGGGTGCACAGCGATGTGAAAAGCAGTCTTAGTGTGGCAAACTCCATTTTATGGGGTAACGGGCCGTGGGAAGTAGATGGTGGATTGCCAATGGTAAGGTACTGCGATATCGGCGGCGGTTGGGAAGGGGAAGGCAACATTGACGTTGATCCGTGTTTTGTTCAGGCAGGGTACTGGGACGCGAATGGGACGCTGGATGATGCGAATGATGACTTCTGGGTTGATGGTGACTATCATCTGCTCGTAAGTTCGCCGTGTATAAATGCGGGCGATCCGAATTTCGTTGGCGGTCCGAATGAGACAGATATTGACGGTGAGGTGCGTGTATTTGCCGGGCGGGTGGATATGGGGGCGGATGAGTTTGTGCCGTCGCTTGAGTGTCAGATGAAGTTTACACCGCAGGTATTCAACACTTGCAGTCAAGGCCCTTGGGCCAAAGCGCACTTTGTGCTTCCGCCGGAATTCGGCCTTGACGATGTGGATGCCAATAGTCCTCTCATAATCATCGAGCCGGTCATAATTGAAGCCGAGGATGTTAATGCTTTTGTGAATGAAGAAGGCATGGTTGAGATTCACGCTGCTTTTGACCGTTCGGTGTTCTGCAACATTCTACCGGGCAATCGGGCTATTACGGCGGTTGGCTCGCTGACCAACGGCCGAAACTTGTACGGGAGACATACAATCAGGATAATCGCCGGCAACCTCAAGTGCCTTGCCGATTTTGCCTCCCATTGGCTGCAAGGCGACTGCGCCGCCCCGGATTGGTGCGGCGGCTTCGACCTGGACCGCAATTCAAAGATTAATTTCGTCGATTTCGTACTTTACGAGTGTTGCAGCGATAAGAAAGTGGAGTGAGACCCCAACTTTACAGAGGACGAATGGGAGAAATTCATGGAGGTGGTAAAATCGGAGCTTGAGTGAGAATCATTCGTAAATTATCGCACTTGCCTGTTTATCCTATGCGGTGCGTTATTTGCCTAAAAAAAGAGCCGCTCCGGCCTTGGGTGCGGTACGGCCTTGGGGCCGGAGGGGCCCGGTTGGGTGTGGGCGTGGGTGCGGTAACAAAATCATGCCCAGTCGTACAGTCGTACCTGTTCCTTATGGTGCGGAACTGGGCGAGCTAACGGGCACGGGTGTGGATGTCCAGCTACTATATAGACGCCGTGAACCTCGGAATCGTTACACGCTTTTTCGAAAAAATGCGGCATTTTACAAAAGTTTTACAAATCAGGGCGAATAACGCGGTTTCGTGCACGAGGCGGCCGGTCGGCAATATGAGGTGCCTCAATTAAGCGGGGCGCGGCGTGTCGGCAAAGCCGTGTCCGGGGTCGCTGCATCAATGACACGAGAGATACAGCCAATCTTCTTGACGTCAGCGTATGCAATCTGGTATAAATACAAGTGTAAGCCCAAACTTGTGCCTGAAGGTGCGTCGTCGCCGTGGCTGAGCATAAGTCCGAAGTCTATGGCGCACCGTGGAGGAAAGGTTGTGTCAGGAGCAGTTTCTTTTCCGAGGAGTCCCATACCGGCAAGAAAGGCTGTGCTGGCGTGGTTTGCTCTGGTCGTCAGTTTGACGGCCTGTGCCGGCGCAGACACTCTGTTCCACTGGCGTTTTGACGGGCCTTTCGGACAGACGCTTGCCTATGAGACCGATATTGCCGGAGGCGTTACAGTAAGGAGGTTCGAGGACTCCGGCCTTGGAGGCGGCTCACCTTATGATATCAGGTACGGCGTGCCCAATCCCTGGTACAATGTCAGCGGAACATCGGCTGATTTTCTCAATGACCCTTTGGATAACGACCCGGGAGTGGGTCTGTTCGCGGCGGATCAAGGTGTGAACGGGCCGCTCGACCTGAGCACGCTGAGCGAGGTCACCATTGAGGCGTTCGTATGTCCCTACGCTCTGCGTCAATCCGTGATTATCAGGAAATACAGCGGAAGCGGTTACGACGGCGTGTACTATATTGATACAAGGCCAGACGGCGAGTTTGGTGTGAGATTGGCAGGCAACGGCGAGGACACCGGCGACAGTGGGGCCGTATGCAATGACCTCACCTACGAGGAGAACGAATGGTACCACGTTGCGCTGGTGTGGAACGGAAGTGCCATAAGGTTTTATGTCAACGGCGTGCAGTCGCAGGATTTAAGCGGCAGCTCCGAAGTGGCTTTCAGCGGGCCGATCGGCGACTCCGACAGGGCGCTGGGCATCGGCTGCATCGTTCGTGACAACCTGGAGCCTCCGGGCAATTCGGGACAGTTCTTTTGCGGCCGAATCGACGAGATTCGAATCACCGACCAGGTGTGGTATCCGAGCGAGTTCTGCTGCGACACTACGCTGGCGCGGGAGCCGAGGCCTGATAACTACGCGCAGGATGTGCATCCGGCTACTGAACTGAGGTGGTCGCCGGGAGATGATGCGAGCTCGCACGATGTCTACTTCGGGACCGACTTCGATGATGTGAATGACGGCGCCGGCGGGACGTTCATCGGCAATCAGGAGCCGAACATATTTGACCCGTGCGGCCTTCTTGAATTGGGTGTCACCTATTACTGGCGGATTGATGAGGTGAATGATACCGCGGTGAAAGGGCATGTTTGGCGGTTTACGGTCGCTGACGGAAAGGCGTCGAATCCGAGCCCGGCTCCGGGTGACGCGAGCGTGCCCTCTGATGCGAACCTCATCTGGACGCCGGGTGTTGCGGCAAGCCACCACGATGTGTATCTGGGTACGAACTTCGACGATGTAAACGATGCGGCGGACCCGAACACCTACCCCGGCAGGGGGCGGCTGGATGCCAACAGCTACAATCCACCCGGCGACCTTGCTCTGAACGTGACTTATTACTGGCGTGTCGATGAGGTCAGTGACACGACGTTCGTTAAGGGTGATGTTTGGAGCTTCACGGTTGGCGAAATCCTTACGAACTCGCTGGGCATGGAATTCGTTCGTATTGAGCCGGGCAGCTTTGTTATGGGTTCGGAGGACGGCGACTTCGACGAGGTACCCGTGCACAACGCTGCTGTAAGCCAGCCGTTCTATATGAGCAGATATGAGGTGACCAACGCACAGTACGAGCAGTTCAATCCAAGCCATGCGCTCATCGACCACCGTGGTTTCTCGCACCAGCCCGGTGAGGCGGTGATTTTCGTAAGCTGGGAGGACGCCAATGCCTTTTGTGATTGGCTTTCGCAGGCCGAAGGGTTGCCTTATCGACTGCCTACCGAAGCGGAGTGGGAATACGCCTGCCGGGCGGGCACAACCACTAAGTACTACACAGGTGACACGCTGCCTGGCGAATATGAAAACCATCAGGAGGAAACATGGGGACCTTATCCTGTGCCTTTATTTGTTGGTCAGACGTCGGCCAATCCGTGGGGACTTTATGACATGCACGGCAATGTGGAGGAATGGTGTTACGACTGGTACGGCCCATACGAGGCGGGGGCGCAAATTGATCCGGTAGGGCGGGTGGATGGTGACTTTCGGGTGAGCCGGGGCGGCAGCCACTCCACGGAAGTTTATTATTTGCGCTCGGCCAATCGCATGGGGACGCTGCCGCAGGACAAGCACTGGATGATTGGCTTTAGGCCGGTAATCGGCGCGCCGCCCATAACCGAGCCGCTGCCGGAGCCTGGCCCCCAACTCTACCAAATCGATGTCAACCAGGCGGTACCGCCGGACATCAACGATGGACCCGACCCGAACGTGCCTTACTTTGACGGGCCGCGGACATACGTGAAGATCCCGCCGGGCTCCGAGGGCCCCCTGTTCTCGAACCACAATCATGACCCGGGATTTACCCAATGCCCGAACGGTGATTTGTTGGCCATCTGGTACACCTGTATGCGTGAGCCGGGGCGCGAGCTGGCGGTGGCGATCAGTCGCCTGCGTTATGGGCAGAATGAATGGGAGGCGGCCTCGCCCTTCTGGGATGGACCCGACCGAAACGACCACTGCCCTGCGATGTGGACGGATGAGACCGGCAAGATTTATCAGTTTGCGGGCCTTGCCGACGCCGCGACCTGGGGCGGACTGGCGATAATCACGAGGACCTCCACCGATAATGGTGTCACCTGGTCGAAAGCAAGGGTGATTGCGCCGGAGCACACCTACGAGCACATGCCTGTTGAGTCGGTGTTTAGAGCGAGTGACGGCGCTATACTGCTGCCGCTGGATAAGAATCCAGGGTCGCACGTGCTGCTGAGTTATGACGATGGGTGGACGTGGTCTGAACCGGGCGGGCGCATCTACGGGATTCACGCGGGCGTGGTGCAGCTCAGCGACACACGGCTGCTTGCGCTCGGGCGGGGTGACGATATCGATGGCAGGATGCCGCAGAGCGTCTCTTCGGATATGGGGCTGACGTGGACGTACTCGGCGAGCGAGTTTCCGCCCATCGGCGGAGGCCAGCGATTGATCCTGCAGCGACTGCGGGAGGGGCCGATTCTATTCATATCTTTCACGGGCTCCGCGGGCATGGTCATAGACGGTCAGCAGGTGTACGGGATGTTCGCGGCCCTGTCGTATGACGAGTGTCAAACCTGGCCGATCAGGAAGCTGCTCACCGCCGGCGGCCCCGCACAGGAGTGGGATGGGGGCGGCAATACGCACTGGTTCGTTATGGATGAAACCCACGCCGAACCGAAGGGGTATCTGGCGTGCATTCAGACGCCCGACGGTGTGATACAGTTGATTTCAAGCGCCCTGCATTACCGCTTCAATCTCGCGTGGCTCGAACACAAAGACTTTCTTTTAGTGGATGATTTCGAAGGCTACACGGACATCGGCGGCAGCAACCCCATATACAACACCTGGCAGGACAGTAACTCGGATCCGAGTAACGGTGCGCAAATCGCGCTCGAAACGGGGATTGCCCGCGGCGCCAAGGCGATGAGGATTGAGTACGACGGCTCATCGGCCTATTGTCAGACGAGCAGAAATTGTGTGGGCCGGGACTGGACCGACAAGGACAGCAAGGCGCTGTCGTTGTGGTTTTACGGCCAGCCTGACAATAACGCCGACGACCACATGTACGTGGTGCTGAAAGACACAAACGGCGTCGGTGAAACCGTGACATACGACGGCGAGCCAAATGACGTGCAGCAAGAAAACTGGCACGAATGGAACGTTGATCTGGAGGACTTCAATAGCGCCGGCGTGGACTTGACGGATGTAAACACCATCGCCATTGGGATAAACAGCAGTTCCTATGGTATGCTGTATGTGGACGACATAAGGCTGTATCCGCCCCGATGCCTTGCCGAGTTCGGACCGGTCGGCGATGTCACCGGTGACTGTGTTGTCAACAACGATGACCTTGGCGAAATGGCGGCGGTATGGCTCGAGAGCGAGGGGCTTGCTTCGGGAGTTAACCCCGACCCCAACGGGTTGCGGCTGTGGTATAGGTTCGATGAAAGCAGCGGCTACGCGGTCCTCGACTCCTCCGGACGCGGATACAACGGGGACCTGGCAGGACCCGAAAGCGGCTGGGACCCCTGCCAAGGCTACCACGGAGGCTGTCGCCTCTTCAGTGACGATACGGCGGTCACCGTCCCGACCGCAGTCCTCAGTGAGGTTAACGAGGGAGTGACCTTTGCCGTCTGGCTGAAAGACGCCTATCGGGCGGATTCGGATAATGTGGTCTTCGAGACGGGGACCGGCGACTTCTTTCTGAGGGCCGATGTCGCCGATACGAGCGACAACATATACTGGCGCGCAGGGTACGGCGCCGACGACGAGCTGCTGTGGTACAGCGATGACTATTCGGACTGGATGGACGCATGGAGCCATTATGCTTTTGTCAAGGATGCCGGGCAGGGGATAATGCGGATATACCACAACGGCTCTCTCGTGGCGCAGAAAGAGGATGCCTCGAATACTTTAGCCGGTGTGCGGAACGCGCCGTTCGACATAGGCGCAGTCATTTCTCACGTCAACGACTTCATCGGCCGAATGGACGACTTCAAGGTCTATGACTATGCCCTTTCGCAAGCCGAGATAGTGGGTGCAGCCACCGGCGGGGGTAATCTTTTTATTCCGCTGCCCGCGCCGGCGCTCGACCTGTACAAAGACGGTAAAATCGATTTTAGAGATTATGCGAAACTGGCCGCCGACTGGCTCAACGAAAAACTGTGGCCCACACAATAGCCGCCGGCAGGGGGGGCAGGCCTCCATCGGCAGCGAGCCTCACGCTAATACTTTTCTGAGCAGAGCTGTTGAAAAGGTCTGATCCGACGCGGCTGTATCGTTGCGCTCGTCGGCAGTTGCCGCTCCCATTCATTCAGGCCGGCCGGCGACCATAATTACCATTAAAAACACATTAGTCAACACTTATACCACCAATCCACCGCTTGTCTGCCGGAAGCGGATTTGTGTGGTCCCCGGCTTGGGGATTTCATGAAGCTCACCCGTAGGGATCTCCGCTCCGCTTCGAGTTTGTTCCGGCTTGGCGACCCCCGGAGGGGCGACAAATTGGGTTTGATCGGTCCCCGGCTTGAGGATTTCATGAAGCTCACCCGTAGGGATCTCCGCTCCGCTTCGAGTTCGATTGGCTTTGCTTTGGGTTTGTTTGGGTTTGCTCTGATTTCGGGCGAAAGCGGTTTTCTTGCGTAAGCCCTTTCCATGAAAGAAGTTGGAGCGATTTTAGGCTTTTTGGGAGATGGGGTTTGCTTTGGCTTTGATTGGGTTTGTTTGGGTTTGTTTGGGTTTGCTTTTTGGTCCTGCCGAAGGGTCTTCATTTTCGTAAGTCTTTGTGGGGACTGGGTTTGCGTTGATTTTGGCTGTTTTCGGAATTGGGTTTGTTTTGCACAAAAAGGTGAATTTGTAGAGGATATTCGACACTTGTCGAGTGGGTTGGAGGCCATAAACAATCCGATTCTGGATGCTTGATGCTCGATTCTGGATGCCTGATGCTTGGTCATATCGGGCTGTTGTGGCAAGATGGGTAATCCCGGCGAGATAGGTGCCTTATAGGCAGGCTTATCTAATTTACGATTTACGATTTCAGATTTGGTGTTTAAGACGGATTGGGCTTGGGTAGCCATGGTAAGATCCGCAGTTTTCAGGGGTCAGGGGTCAGTTTTCAGTATTTAGTATTCAGTCCGCCGGCGGGCGGGTTATGTTTGCCATTTGCGGCCCCTAAGGGACAGGCAAATACGAGGGGTATTTTAACATAGTCTTGAGCAAAAGTCAACGAAAAACGGCCAAAAAAGCACTTTTTTGGCCGCCACCTTTGGCACGGCTTGTTTAGTGTTTCTAGTTTGTAGTTTGTTCATGCCGTCGTAAGAAAACAAGCAGAAGGTGATAAACCAGAAGTTCACGATTGACCGTTGGCCTGTTGTGGCGAGTTTGGTAACACTGATCAATATTATCAAGGTTGGCTTTTTGCCATTGGCCGCCTTTTATAAGGCCAACTTCTTTCTTGTTTCTTCTCATATCATCACAGATTTTCCTTGCCCAGTAATCGCAATCGTCAGATTGAACATACCCCAGCATACCTGCTGTATCGTCGCCTGCTGCGTAATTACCCGCAATGAATTCTCCGAGTCCTTCCTTACCAAGGTATTTGCCAACAGTAAATCCCGGCTTTCGCAAACGCTTCGCCTCAAATCTCAAAAACTCCTGGGGCTTCCTACCTGTCAATATACAAACAATATCTACCCTCGGTCTGTTCTTACCCTTTTTTCCATTTGTGTTCTCACGTAATTCCTCTTGCACATAAAAATGGCTTGTCCAGTTAGGAGAACAAAGACTGTTAATATACTCATTCGTATATTTTGTAAGCTCTCCGGTTATATGTTCCTCCGCCGTATCAGAGTAGTCATCATTACCTGCAATCAGGCTTTGGTGACCGGCAACAATCAGATATAAAGCATCGCGATGAAGAGCAGCTTTATACTCGCTGTTATCATCAGATTGATCAATATTGAACGTGTGCTGCCCCGAGATTGCCATAGATTATTGTTCTGTCTCCAGTTTCTCCGCTATAAAATCATCTGCTTCCGCAAGAGCCTGACTTTTCAGCCAGTACAATCTCCATCGGGGTTTGAATATGTACGTTCTTCTTGCTTCGTGAATTTGCAGGCAGCGGGTAAAGTACATCCACTGGCTTCTTGTTTCTGTTAGCCTGTCCTGAAGGGCATCTAATTCCTGACGGATTTGATTATCCTGGACCTTAACCACTTCAGGCTTTGTTGACATAGAACGCACAAGATGATCTACAATAATAACGGCAGAAGTACCGGTATATAACACCTTGACCTTATGAACCTTTCTCTTGCCGGTGTGATCGAGGAACAAATCAAGCTCTTCCTGGAATATGCAGACAAATTTATAAATCTCCTCCTCCGTTGCCGGTTTAATTGCTTTTTCAGCAGTAAAATTGCCGTCATTTAATTTCATACGAACATCAAGCATGTCCTCAATCAGCCATTGTTGTTTCTTGCTTATACCCAAAAGGTTGTAAACTTTATCATTCATCTGCTTTAACAGTGTGTCCAAAGATGGCAGAGAAGTTCTCCTACGAGAATTAAAAAGTGGCATATTTGTGTCCTGTTGAGATGCCCGTTCACGTTTGTCCCATGCGACAATTTCATCGTGAAGGTTGGCCCATTCAGTAAGTTCGGCATCAGAAAGACAAGCCAAAGGAGTTGGTAATTTTTTCAAGTCGTCAAGATTGGGACGATCCCTCTCAATGCCCCATGCAGCACTGGTCAACCATTGCTGATAGGTAACAAATTTTGAGTTAAGATATAATGCCAACGGCTTCAACAGTTTTTTTTGTTCACCTGCAATCCCTATTTGGCGAGGAGGTATCATAAAATCAACCTCCGAATAGACCGAAAAGCTTCTGGAAGCGGAAATTATTATATGTGGGGCTTTAAATAGTTCTAAGCCAGCTTTCCCCCCCCTTGTTCTCAAATAAGCTTCATCCTTTCCCATAATTTTACAGACAGCATCTGGATCATCTGGAAGATGAGAACAACCCGCATGTACCTTGTCTGTATCTAAAACATACTTATCAACATATTCTGGAAGATATTCATGATTATCGTTAAACTTTTTAACTTTAGCTTCAAAGTCTTCAGGTGTTTCCAAGTCAGTCTTTGTCGGCAATGATCTAAATTCCGGTCCTTGATTCATTAATAAACCACTGTTGCTCTTAAAAGCTAAAATATCATCGTATCTTCTTGAAATAATATCGAGTAAACATTTATCCCTGTGTGTTCCCCACATTGCTATTTTCCACGATACAGCGGAACCATTTTCAACATCTCTTATAGGTATTTCTTTTATCGTGGAATAATTCACAAAAACAGACCAAATCTTTTTTGATCTGCCTTTCTGGTTAAGTTGTGAAAGCTGCTCTACCGCAAAAGGAGCATAGGTGGTAATATAATGCTCTGATTTATTCCAGTCCTTTTTACCGGAATAGAAAAAAGCCGCGGCTGGATTAATTGCCTTTTCAAATAAATATCTTCTGATATTTGCAAAGTTAACAATACACCATGTTTCAATTTCAGAAAAGAATTTAGCCCTGAATTCATGCCCCTGTTTCTTAAACAGCGTCATTGCAGGCATAAGGATACCGCATTGTCCGTCCTCTGCCAGTAATTCAGTTGTTTTCCATGCAAAAGCTTCTGCTGTCTGGTAATTATCAACCGGACATAGTTTTTTGTGAGAATCCATCCATTCAATGGCCTTGCGATCATATAGTTCTTTGTCTTTCTTTTTGTCTATATTTTTCCACGGAGGATTGCCGACTATCCAGTCATAACCTTCCTTTGGTATAGATTTTGTCCACAACGATTCGTGATCAAAAAAACCTCCTTCGCAATGAAAGACGTTTTTGTTATGTAATTTCGGGAGTATGAAAGTCGGGTAAGTTCTCAGGTCGTGCGGTTCGATATAATCGAGCAAAGTCAGGGATAAGCTTAATTCTGCTACCCGGCAGGCCTCCTCGTCTGCATCCAGGCCAAAAATATGATCGACTAAAAGCTTTCTTAATTCTGTCGGTTTTAGTTTGCCATCTTTGTTTCTTACAACCTTTTCAACTAATCTGCGATAACACTGGACAAGAAAGGCCCCGGACCCACATGAGGGATCAAAAATTTTCATACCCTCTTTGAGAGGTTTTTTTGCGTCTAATTCGTCGAGTATGAAATTTACCAGATGGACGGGGGTGTAATAAGCCCCTTTGCTGCGGCCTTGATCTTTTGCGTGCAAAAATTGCTGATACACTACCGACAGGGTTTCTATCGGCACATAAGAAAAATCATAAATATCAAACAGAACCTGTTGGCTACTTTCAGGGTCATCTCCCTTAAAAACGCCAGCAACTTTTTGTACATGTTTGGTTTGTGTATCATTTCCACTTGGCAGAGGAAAAACCGAACCATTTAAAAAGTTGTCAAGATATTCTTCCAATTGGTATAGTTTATTCCTATTGGCACCTGTGCCGAAAATGTCATCTGCGTTGATTTCTGCCTTTTCAAATTGTTCATCAGAAAGAATACCCTCCCCCGCCCTAGGGTTTCCTTGGACACACATTTAGGGGATACTATCGCCCGAAAGGAGTCAAGGTATGTCCAAGGATACAAGACTATCGAATGAAGCTCCGCTGGCAGCGGAGCGAGCGCAAGCGAGCGGAGCGGCCAG
>DATKZT010000008.1:0-52333 GCA_035527845.1 Sedimentisphaerales bacterium
TGGAATAGTAAGCATAATGGACTCCTTTCCGAACTTATTGTCGTAAACAATAATAAGCATCGGCAGGAGTCCGTTTGCTGGTATAATGAATCTGCTATCCATCGTTCAATAGCCTAAAAATTGGCAAAAGTCGAGCTAAGAAGATGGGGCCATTTGTCGATGATGCTGACGGGAAGACGGCGGAGACCGGCCTGACAATCGTTCAAGCCGACATAAGGCTTTCCAAGGATGGCAGTGACTTTGCGCAGACGAACAACTCCGCTGGTGCTGCCCATGATGAGAATGGGTACTATGGAGTACCGTTGGACGCCACTGATACCGATACGCTCGGTTCTTTGCGCGTTGCGATTCACAAATCAGGTGCCTTGCCGGTGTGGCAGGATTTTATGGTCATGCCGGCACACGTTTACGACTGGCTGCTCGGCAGCAACGGCATTTACGAGACGGCCGCAAAGGTACTTATCAACAAAGCCGTCCAGACAAAAAGTACAGGTTTGATTGAATACTTCGACGATGACGGCCAGACGGTTATTTTGACGCATACCCCTGATGACACCGAATCGAGCATCACGAGAGCACCAAGCTGATGGAAACACAGTTTCTAAGAGAAGCGCTGTTTGCCGGCATGACTGCCAGTGCATTCAAGCTGGGAACGGTTTTGACGTTGGGCTGGTTCTGGTCGCGTGTGGAGGGCTGTTCTGTGCTTTATCGTGGCGAGCGCATGGACGCGATTGATTCTGACACCATGCTGGCGGTGGTTGATTTGGACTTTGGGGAAATCTTGCCGCCGAGCTACCTTCAGCATGAGACCGGCTCGACGTGTTTCTATGTGGTGCGTCGGGTCAACTGTTGCGGGTACCTGGAGCACACCCTGTTTGCGGCGGTCAAGGTTTCGATAGATACTCAGGGCGACTTGGCTCAGCCGAGGCCGAGTGGAATACTGGACGTGAAAGCCGACCAGGTTGACGGCAGTAGGATACAGCTTGTTTGGTTCTACTATCCTCTCGACCAAGAGTCATCGCCCCTGCTGTTCAAGGTCTACTGTGACAGCGGTGCTGGGCAGATGGATTACCAAAACCCGATTGCCAGCGTTAATTACATCGGGCAAAGGTACTACTGTTTCGAAACGGAATCACTCAATCCGGGAGATTACGCGTTCTGCGTGAGGGCTGAGGACGCCGCTGGTGAAGAGGGCAGTTCTTCAGCACTGATGAAGGTTCAGCTTGGCGCTACGAGCCCCGGTGCAATGGATCTTCTTAGCGTCGAAGTAATTTGATGGGCTTGAGATTTGCCTATGTCCAACCGAATCGACTTTTTTCAGTCGGCTGAAACAAGGTTGTCACTTCCAGCACCGACGTTCTCGGTTTCGGTCGATGGTGCCTTGTGTGCCTATCTTGAGTTGAAAGAGGTGGTGCGTGCCGGCTGGCCGGAATTCAGTTGGGCGAGGTTGGTTTATAATCCCGCGGCATACACTGGTCCCAGGTTAATGCGGGTCGAAGAGATCGAAAGCAAGTTCGGCATTGGAAGAACCGTTTGTATCGAGCAGATTTACAATGGCTGTGCGCCGGGTGGAGGCGCTGTTTCTTTTCCCGTTTTTGCCGGCGAGGTGGACAGCGTTGAAACACAACTTGGGCCTGACCGTGAAATAATGGAGGTCATAGCAAAAGATTTGGGTGCGGCTCTGAAGCGAATCAGCGTCTATGGCCAGCGGGTGGGCAATTCTGATGGTTCGACCGTGTTCTTG
This sequence comes from Sedimentisphaerales bacterium, assembly GCA_035527845.1. Lineage (GTDB taxonomy): Bacteria > Planctomycetota > Phycisphaerae > Sedimentisphaerales > Anaerobacaceae > JAUWKC01. The sequence goes on from DATKZT010000008.1 coordinate 1,745, forward strand.
ACGGGGCTGGGCACCACTTTTAACGCCGAAGGCAAGGGCAATGCCAAGATCGAGCCGATAGAGGACAACGGCAGCAGCTATACCGTATTCTGTGCCGAGCCGTCAAATGCCAAACCTTGGAGTTATGCGGAGGTGATTCGTTACCTGCTCTGTGAATATTTGCCCCAAGGTCGGTTACAGGTTCCGAGCACACAGCGACTCCGGGCATTGACGGAGAACCGAACGGTTTGTGAACTTGACGTCACCGGATTGAATCTTGCGGACGCACTGCATCGGTGTTGTGAGCGGACTGGGCTGGAGTTTAAGTTTGTCCCTCGACCTGTGCCGATCGGCCCTGCTCAGGCGGTAGTTTTCTACAGATCGGGTCGCGGCAGGGGGGTCGAGTTGAATCACCAGTGGTCGGGCGAGCGTCTGAGCATATCGAAGACAGATGTTGCTCGCCTGAACAGCACAAGGACCTTCTGGCCTATAACGCACAAATATATCGGGCAGGGTGATTTCAAGGTCTATGAAGCAACGTTCGAATTGGTGAAGGCGTGGGACCCTGCTGACGAAGATACTGATTACGACAAGTTTTCGCCTTCGACAAACCCTGAGTTCTACAAGACCAAGGACGTGTACCGCAAGTGGTGCCTAAATGAAGCAGGAGACTACAGCAGCACTCCATACAATCAGGGTGAGGCGTTCGACTTTACAAAGATCTTCGAGGGCGGCAATTTTGTTCCTCGGTGCCGGCGTTTTTGGCCTGCGCTCACCACGGACAAACAAGGAAAGTCAGTGGGCTATTTCTTTGAGGTGTCGTTTGATAACGGGCAGTACTGGTGGCAGTATCTTTACGCTTTCAACAATCTGCTTGACGAATGTGGGGTGTGGCTCAGCAGCGACCGGCTGGATGTCAACACCTGGGTGGCGGCTTTGAAAGGAGTCCTGAAGTTCAGGATAACCGCATCGGTGATAAGCGACGAGCGGTTGAGTTGTGTAGTCGCGGATGGTCCGGTTGGTTCGACGGTGCCGGTTGTCGAACATATTGTCAGGCTGCCGCGACAGTTCCGTTACCAAAAGGTGTCTGGGCAGAGTATTTTTGCAAGCGCCGCTGACTATGCGATTGGCGAAGCGGATGAGGTGGATAACACTGAGGCGCTATGCGAGTTTGTGCGAAACAAGGCCGAGGCGGCGTCTGAGGTCATCGAGACTGTTGATGTGCAGACGCCGTACTTGGCCTTTGACTACCAGGTCGGCGATAGGGTGACATGCAGCCCAGAAAGCCGGGATCTGCTCAGCTGCCGAAGGGACAATCGAAGCGTCAGTTGGATAAAGCGGGTGCAGATGGATTTTGAAAAACAGTGCACCAATTTGAGAATAGTTCGACAAAGAAAGTATCCGCTATGAGCGACGAGGCAGATATGGAGAATAGGCCAAAAGTCCCCGATGGGCAGCGGTTCCGTGATTCTGACGAAATAGCGGGGATATCAGTTATAACCTCACCCGGTGTGAGAGATCAGGCTGGACAGACAAACGAACAGGGCTGGCGTTTGAATCGCCAGGTAAATATCTCGGTGTTGGTGCAGTTGGTGTTCTTGGCCTCTTTGATTGTAGGAAGCTGGGTCAACCTGCAGCGGCAGCTTGATTTGCTTCAGCATGACGTCACGTATTTGTGTGAGTGCCAGAAGAATTTTGAGCGGAAGCTCGAACTGCTTCAAGAGAAGAGCATTTCGTACGAGTGCCGTCTGCGAGCCGTTGAAAAATGGGTGTCGACAGCAGATGTTAGAGAGGGATGTCTGCGGCCATGAGTAAAGGCATTGAGGCAATCCAAGCCTTTGGGGGCGCTTGCCTGAAATGGTTCGTGGAAGGCAGCAGGGGACTGAGGTCGCATTGGCTTTACCACATGACGCAGTTGCATTTTGCAGGCTCGCAGCGGCTGCTGAGAGTGCTCCAGATATCAGGAGTCTCTCGGCAGAGGCTGACGGAAACTGTCTTATCACAGCTGCGAATAACATCAATTAGAAATGTGTAGAACTCGATGCGTTGCATTGGTTGGTACCGGAGCTTGCCGTCCGAGGCGCCTCGGACAAAGTTGTGGTCACAGAGTTTTCTGCCTCGATCTCCGTAGGCGTCTTTTGCAAGGTGAAAGTGGCCCGGCAGAAGCCTTAACATGCCGAGCGTGATGTTTTCGGGCCGTATGTTGGTAAGGGCCTTTTGGATTAGTTCCGCGTACCCGGCTTGCCAGTCTGGGTGCAGGATGCCGGGGTCAATACGAAACCGGATTCTGTAGCCGTGTTCCTGGCACAGCCTGGCAGCCTTCAAACGCTCGGCAAGGCTGGCGGTACCCGGCTCAAATGTATCAATTGCGTGCTGGCTGTTCAGGCTCCAGGAGACAATGGTCTGGTTGTTCGGCCTGGTGGCCAGCAGGTTGTCGATGTTACTGCTCTTGGTCAGAAGCATGAGAAAGCCGTGTGAAAAATCAGAAAAGAACGGGATCAGCATTCTTGTCAGGTTGGTTATGTGGTCGAGTGCGAGGCTGTCGAGCATTTCCCCCATGTTGAAGCTGACTTTACCGCCGGAATTGGCTGAGGCTTCTCTTATTTGCTCGAACATGGTGTCGTAGTTAATGTTTATTTTGATGAATGGTCTGAACTTGCGATAGACATACGCGAGATAGCAATAGGTGCAGTAGTAAGGACAACCGTTCGAGACGGGGACGAGTTTGTAATAGGATCGACATTGAACATTCAGGCATTTTTTGTTTTGTGGAGTCTTATTAGATGAGAAGCCGGTGGGTTGGCCGTCGAAGTGACCAACATAGGACCAGGTTTCCCCTATCATCAGTGTCCTCTTGCCCCTTAGCAAGGCCCGACCTTGCGGTATGTTCGGCAAAGGAGGTTTGAGCTGGTATTTTATCAGATGTACCTTCGCTGATGGAAACATACTCAGGATTCGCTGCGCCTCAGGGTGCTCAGCGACGTTCCGCCACAACAGTATCGTGTTGGGGTTGAAGTTCTTGGCTATGTCCATGAGAGGCGTATTCCCTATATCTGCCATTGTGTCTCGCGGGTCCGCATAGCGGAATTATAGCACAGAAGCTTAACAACATCCAAGATTAAGGAGACAGCTTATGAAAAAATTTTTTGTAATACCGATCATGTCTTGTCTGGCGCTGCTTGGCTGTGACAGTCTGCGTTTTTCACCGGGCGAGGCCCAAAAACAAAACGCATGGCTGCACAATCGCACGGCCGCGGTAGCTGCCGAACAGGCCCGCAGGGAGGCCGCCTCGGAAAAGCTGCAGGCGCTGACCGGACTTGGTGAGTTGCAGAGCAGGGCATTTATCAGCTATTGCGGCCTGCCGAAGGAATTTCCACAGGCGGATACGGCCGAGCAGATGCTGTCGGAATCGAGCTATCAGTTGGCGGGGGCGGCCTTGTCGGAATCGGCCGAGCGCCCGGATGGGTGGCAGGTGGCGGATAATATGTTCGAATTAGGCATCGGCATATCGGCGCTGTTAGGCGGAGTGTACGGCACCAGGGCAGCTCGATTCCTGAAAGACGCCAGAACAAAATCAAAAGCCCTCAAAGAGATCATCGAAGGCAACGAGCTGTTGAAGAAAGAGGGTGGTGCCTACGCCCACGCCCTAAAACAGGCCCAGAAGAATCAGTCACCCCAGACGCGGCAGCTCGTGGCGCAATTGAAATCATGACTCAAGACACTCAACTTCTCAGTGGTAACAGGATGGGAAGGCGGAATAGGTCAGAACCTGTACGCCTGGGCGAGATTCTGCCCGAAGTGATGGTCGAGGTTAGGCTGAGAACGTACGAGAATGCCCAATACGGAAGATTTTCTGGCCCTAAGCAAGATTGTTGAAGATGGGTTCTTTTGCCAGGCGAAAAATGGAACCTCAGGGCTGTTGGCGAATTACAGCCATATCCGGGCGGTGGGGCGGCGAAGGCCCGGAGTATGCCTCGCCCGTTCTGCTGACGGTGGCAGGCACGAAGCAGGTCGTGACGCTGGCGGAGAAAAGCATCGTGGCTGTTGCTGTGGCTGATGGAAAGCTGCTGTGGCATCTGCCTTTTATGCCCGCAGGGAGGGCGTACAATGCCGCCACACCTATTGTCGATGGGCAAACGGTAATCTATACCGGGGCAGGCCGGGGCGCCAGGGCCGTGAAGATCGAAAAGCAGGCGGATGGCTTTGCGGCCAAAGAGCTTTGGAGCAACCCGGATCTCGCCCCGCAGTTCAATACGCCGGTGCTCAAGGATGGACTGCTCTTCGGCCTCTCAAACCAGGGCAATCTGTTCTGCATCAATGCCCAGACCGGCCAGACCGCCTGGACCGACGCAGCAAAGCACGGTCGCGGCGGCTTCGCGGCCATCCTCGATGCCGGTTCGGTTCTCCTGGCGTTGCCGAGCACTTCCGAATTGATAGTCTTCAAGCCCAGCGGCACCGAATATGCCGAGGTGGCCCGGGTCAAGGTCGCCGAGACCCCCACCTACGCGCACCCCGTAGTTGCGGGCAAGCGCGTGTTCGTCAGGGACCAGGACTCTTTGACAATGTGGACAATCGATTGAGTTGCGTTTTGCTCAGGTCACGAGCATCGAACCAGAGTATCGGTGCGTTTGGAAAACTGGTCATAAGTTGAGGTGCGCAGATGTGGAACAGAATCTGCCTTGGCCCAACCTCAACTCGCCGTCGTGACTATATATTCCGCCCACATTGTCATAGCCACAGTCTATTCTTTGATCAAGCCATCCGGGCACTTCTAAAAGACGGTTACGAACCGGGTACCGAACACCGGCGTATATGCCGCCTCAATTAGCCTGCCGACCAAGCCCGTTTGGAGTACCGAAACAGGTACTGTCCTGACCCTATATGAATGACCGCTGTGTTCCCTTCCTGCCGCATCTGGAGCAGGTGTATGCCACTTGCCTCGCTTAACGGTTTCCCCTCTTCCGTGACGTCAGACAGCTTGGCAGAGGGTAACTTGACGGTGGCAGTGGTATTAGGTGGAATCTCGACTGTTACGGTCGTTGTATTTCCGTCAACACGCCATTCGGCCTCGATCGGCCCGTACATCGAATCCAGCCGCGCCCTGGCAAAGCTAAGCCCTCCGCCCGGATGAGGTTGGATGATGATATGCTTGTATCCTGGATTCTGCTCGTCAATGTCGAGGCCTGCAACCACGCGGTAAAGCCATTCACCGATTGCCCCGTAAGCGTAGTGGTTGAACGAATTCATCCCCTTATCCTGGAACGTCCCATCGGGTTTTATGCCGTCCCACCTTTCCCATATCGTCGTCGCCCCCTTTGTAATCGGATAAAGCCACGACGGATATTCCGTGCGATTCAGCAGCATATATGCGTCATCCAGGTAACCGTAGTCACTCAGCACGTGACAGATCGGTGATGCCCCAAGAAAACCGGTCGTGATGTGCCCGAATTGCTCGACGTCGTCGGCCAGCCGCTTGGCGGCTATTTCTCTTGTGGGCCCGCTGAGCAGGTCGAATGCCAGCGCCAGCGAATAGGCCGTCTGAGTATTGGAGGCCAGACGGCCATTAGGCGTCACGAACTCGTCCCGGAAGACCTTCTTTACCTTCTCAAGCAGGTCCCCGTACTTCTCTGCATCCGCCTTGTTGCCGAGCACAATCGCACTGCGCCGCAGAAGGTCCGTGCTCCTGGCGAAATATGCCTGCCTGATCAGGTCCTTGTCCGTAGTGGCCCCCGGGTAATCGGAGCGGTTCGTATTGAAAGCCAGCCAGTCGCCATAGGTATGATCCGTATTCCAGAAGTAGCTGTCCCCGGCGCGTCCCGCCATATAATCGACCCAGGCCTTCATACTCGAATACTGCTGCTCGAGTATGCGCGTGTCACCATAGCACAGGTACACCGTCCACGGAACGACCACCGCTGCGTCGGCCCAGCCCGCCGATGCCGACTCTCCCTTCTCTTGGCCCAGTGACAGCACGTTCGGAATTACGTGTGGCACTGCGCCGCTGGGCTGCTGATCGGCCGCCAGGTCCGCCAGCCACTTTGTATAAAACGCCGCGACATCCGCATTGAAGCAGGCCGTCCGAGCAAACACCTGAGCGTCACCCGTCCAGCCCAGACGCTCGTCCCGCTGCGGACAATCAGTAGGAACGTCGAGGAAATTGCCCTTCTGACCCCATTGGATGTTGTGCTGAAGCTGGTTGATCATCGGATTCGAACATTCGAACATGCCGGTCGGCCTGATGTCAGAGTGAATCACCACGCCTGTCATGTCATCGAGCGAAAGCGGACCCGGCCAGCCTTCCACCGCCACATACCGAAAGCCCTGAAACGTAAAATGCGGCTCGAAGACCTCCTCGCCCCCTCCCTTGAGAATATACTCTACCGTTTGCTTTGCGGCCCTTAGATTCTCAGTATAGAAATTGCCCTGAGCATCCAGCACCTCCGCATGACGGAGCCTCACACAAGTCCCGGCTGGCCCTCGCACGTTCAGCCGGACCCACCCGACCATGTTCTGGCCCATGTCCACCACAGTCTCGCCCGCAGGCGTCTTGAGCATTTCTAAGGGCCTTATTTCTTCTATCTTTCGCACCGGCGGTCCTGCGGGCGCAACCAGAATGTCTTTTGCGTAATTTGCCGCGGTGACACCCGCCCAGCCTTTGTCATCAAATCCAGGCTTACTCCAATCGGCCATTTCAAGATGCGCATCGTAAACCTCGCCATTGTAAATATCCGACATGAGAATGGGCCCCGTCGATGCCTTCCAGTCCCCGTCCGTGTTGATCACCTGCCTTGTGCCGTCCTCATACTCGATTTCAATCTGTGCAAGCAGTGCAAGCTTCTTGCCGTAAACATTCCGCCGCTCCTTCCAGGCAAGCCGGCCGCGGTACCAACCGTCGCCGAGAATGACCCCCACGCAGTTCTTGCCCGCGTTCAACAGCCCTGTAACATCGTATGTCTGGTACTGAAGCCGATGCAGATAGGCCGTCCATCCGGGCGTGAAAAGTTCATCACCCACAATACGCCCATTGATCTGCATCTGGTAGAGACCGTGACATGTGACGTACGCACGGGCCGATTTGATCTTCCCTTTCGCCGACATGAACTCCCGCCGCAGCATGGGGCACGGATTGGAAATGTTCGCGGCCTCGCTGAGATTCGGCTCAATCCACTCTGCGCTCCAGTCGCCCGGTGTCAGCAGCCCCATCTCCCAGAACGCCGGCTCGCTCCAGTCCGAATTACGACCCCCGTCATCCCAGACCCGCACCTGCCACCAGATACGCTGCCGAGACTCCGGAGCAGGTCCCTCATAAACAACGTGAATCGACCGGTCGGACTCTGCCTTGCCGCTGTCCCAAAGAAGGTCTCTGCCAGACTTCAGATCATCGACATGCGCTGCGGCGTGAATCTGGTACGCCGACTGCGTAACGGCCCGATCGGATGATGTGATCTTCCAGCTCAGGCGCGGTTTCTTCACGTCGATCCCCAACGGGTTTGTCTTGTACTCGCACACGGGCGACTGCACCGACGGCGACTCAGCAAGGCACGTGCCGACAGCAACCGCAAAAGTGAGTAAACCGAGAAGCGACCGGATAGTTGTTGAGGTCTTCATCTTCTTGCCTCCTGTCCGAACCGGACCATATATTGAATTTGAATCAAGCTGCATTAAGGATATGCCGGGATGAGATGGGAATCAACCCCCTTGTATATTTTCCACACAGGGACCGCCCGCGACAAATGGCGGCTCAAATTCGGTTGCAGCGGTGCCGCCTCTCGGGCGAACCCTGCGTGCGGCCTTACTTCGTGAACAATCCACCGGCATCTTTCTGCTTCAAGGCACTGCCTTGCGATTAACTGGCGAATCGCGTATGATTATGTTTACGTTTTAGAGTTCTAATATGGCAGTCTTTGAAGAGGGTCGATATGTTAACTAAGAACGTTACGTCAATATCGCTGCTTGCCTTTTTGTGTATTGCTGGTGGTTTTTCAGCAGGGATGGATTCCAGTTATTTCCGTTATGACAGCGGCGAGGACTGGGAAAAAGCCGCCAGAGTGGCTGAGCACGCCGACATTGTTGTGCGCCCGGATACCGGTGGTGAGCTTGTGTTTTGGCGCGGCTCGAGCTATCTACCTTACTGGAAGACGGACTCAGGAAAGTGGTATCTCGATGAGCTGGTTGCGAGGAGTGGTGACGGGACGGACCTCAGACCGGATAGTATTTGCCGGTTTGCAACGGCGCGGTTGATTGAGGACACGCCGGCCAGGGCGGTCGTCCACTGGCGATATGCCCCCGATTTTGCAAAGACCGATTTTGACGATTTCACCGATGAGTACTTTACAGTGTATCCTGATGGTCGTTGCGTTCGCGTCGTCAAGAGTGGCGCCGAAAAACTGGATGACTGGCGCAATCCCGCCAGGTGGATGATACAGGAGCTGCGGTTGACAGCAGACGGGATTGCCAGGGACAAGTCGGCGGCGCCGCCTGTGCTTACTCTTACCGGTTCATCAGCGGACGCTTACAATAATGAAGGCATTGACAAGACCACGGGCAGCTATGTCATTAAGTGCAGAAAGAATTACTCTCCCTCGGTTCTGAATTTCAAGCTTGCCGAAGCCGGGACAAGACCCGTCTGCAATCCGTCTATCGTTGTCAAAAACTGGGGCGACGCCGATGTGTCCGTCACCGTCAACGGCAAGTCGTCGGAAAATTTCAAGGCTGGCTATATCAATCGAGCTGGGTCGATGGATTTGGTGATCTGGCTTGGGATAGATTCGGTCAGCGAAGCAAGTGTTTCGATCACGCCAAAGGGCGGTACCTCGGTTGCGAACGCTGCGCCGGTGGTCAACGCCGGCCATGACCGGACGTTGGACGTTTCCTCCGATTCCGCCGGCCCCTGGTCTGTTAGGCTTTCCGGTTCTGTTGATGATGACGGCCTTCCCGCTGACCGGTTGACTATTTCGTGGAGTAAATTATCGGGGCCGGGAGCCGTTAGTTTCGGTAACAGCGACCAACCGCAAACCGATGCGCAGTTTTCTGCCCCGGGGACATATCAATTGCAACTGACCGCAAATGACGGGCGGCTTGCCGGACAGGATGAGGTTATTGTAGTTGTAAAGAAGAGCCCTGGCGTCACACGAACACCGGCGGTGTGGTGGAAATTCGATGACGGTTCCGGCGATATCGCGATTGAATCGGTCTCCTCTGTATCCGATGCGATTGCCGGCAACAAAACCTTGTGGGCCGCCGGCATAAACGGTACGGCCCTTGTCGCTGACGGCTACAACACAGTCGTTGTCCATCCCGCTTCGTCCGCTCCCGCCGTCGGCGGCGCCCTGACGCTCGAAGCCTGGATCGCGGTAAAGGCCTACCCGTGGAACTGGTGCCCCATTGTTCATCAGTCGCAATTCGCCAAGGCGGGTTATTTTCTTGGGATAGATGCGCACGGCCACGTCGGTATGAAGGTTCACGCCAGCGGAAAATGGCAGGAAGCGACCTCTTCTTCTGTCGTCGGGAGAAACAAATGGGTCCATGTCGCCGGGACGTTCGACAAATCTCGGGGCAGGATGCTGATATATATAAATGGCGAAGAGGCCGGCTCCGTTTCCGTGCCCGACGCCGATATCACGGTCGCCAAAGAGGATATCAAAATCGGCAAGGGCATTGACATGCTTGTCACCGACAGAATCCGGGAGAATGTCGGAGGTATCCCCGATAGTTATGCCTTCGACGGCCTGATAGATGATGTCAAGATATATACCACTGCACTGACTGCTTCACAGGTCATGGATTCTTACAATAAGAACAAGCCGGATCCGCTGCAGAGGGATAATCCGGACCTGCAAAAAAGGGTGCTGCCGGTCGGCGGCTCAGGCAAAGCACACAGGTTTGGCGCCTACTACCAGACATTGAAATTCTACGACAACTGGGACAACATGTGGAGATTGGGCGACGATGCCGACGTGGTTATCCAGTTTGACCAGGTGCCTTATAAGTTTGTTTTCTGGCATGGTACGAGTTACATTCCCAACTGGGTGTCGGAGCATAACAAGTGGAGCAACAGCGAGTTTCTTGAGACCGCAAAGGGAGGTATTGAGGGCTGCGGCGAACCCATGTCCGACAAGAAATGCCGTCACTCACATGTGCATATCATCGAGAATAACGATGCGAGAGTTGTAATTCACTGGCGCTACGGCATGGTTGACGTGCATGATAAATTTGCCTACGTTGATTCATACGGCTGGGGCGACTGGGGTCAGGAGTATCATTACATTTATCCGGACGGCATAGCCATTCGCCGGCAGACCTTGTGGAGCTCGGCCAAGAACAAATGGCACGAGTGGCACGAGGCCATCGTTGTAAACGGACCTGAGACACGCCCGGAGGACAACATCGAATTTGATGCCGTCCATCTTGCAAACATAAAGGCGGAAAAGGAAATATACAGTTGGGAGAACGGCCTTCCCACACAGCTCAAGGGCGAGGACATGCCGAAGCCCAAAGATGCGCATATTCATCTGGTGAACCTCAAGAGCAACTGGGACCACTTTTCGATTTTCGAGCAGAGGCAGATGTATAAGGAGCCGGAATGTTATGACGGTGAGCTTACCGAGGCGTCGCGTTTTCCGTGGTGGAACCACTGGCCGGTTTCGCAGGTCACCTCAGACGGCCGATGGGCGTACGAGCCCGACAGGACCTCGCACAGCTCATTCGATAATTTCAAGTGGCGGCCCACCTATGAGACCGATTTGACGGCTACCAGACTGCTGCTTCAGGGCATGACCGATAAGGATATTCTCGCGCTCGTTCCACTCGCCAGGGCATGGGAGAATCCGCCTGCTTTGAATATCAGCAGCGATGGCTTTACGGGCGGAACGTTTGTCAGGGGCGAGCGGGCTTATTACCTTACCCGAACCTCCGACGTTGCAGCCGAACTGAAATTCACGATGGCCGGTTCCGATGATTCGCCCGTTGTAAATCCCTGCTTCGTTATCAAGGGCTGGGACGCGAAAAAGCTGGCTCTAAAGGTTGACGGCAAGAGCATCGAACGCGGACCTGATTTCAGATGGGCTGTTGAGAAGGATGCAGATGGTCAGTCCCGGCTGATTATCTGGATAAAGATGACGGCTTTGAAAAGTGCAATTTTTGAATTTTCGGCAACCGGTTGAGCAGCGACTAATTCGTCTTGTGCGTCTTTCGGGTCGACTTCGCACATCCGGTTACAGCCAAAGCCCGGTATGAAACTTGCTCAGGAGCAGTCACGCCTGCCGGCTACTCAATTGTTTATATGCAGGATTTTGGCGCCGTCGAAGCCGTTGAATTTCGTCGAAGAGGCGATACTGTACGCTCCGATGTTTTCGGTAAACAAATAATCGCCGATTTGCAGATTGCCCGGAAGCTGCTCCGAGAGGGAAATCTTGTCGAAGCTGTCGCATGTGGGGCCTACCACCGCACACACCTCTTTATTGCCGCGTTTGAGCGACCGAAAGTTAGGAATCCAGTGGTCATAAACGACGCCCGAGAACGTGTGATAGACCCCGTCGTTTATGTAGTAGAAAACCTTTCCATCCCTCCTTGCCTTTCCTATTATTTCCGAAACCAGCACGGCCGACGTCGCCACCATGAATCTTCCCGGTTCGGCTATTATCTCTATATCCTTCGGGAACAGCCTTTCGCATTCGGAATTTATTACCTCCGCAAGCCTTTCGAATTTGGGCACGCGCGAGTCATAGGGAACCGGGAAGCCGCCGCCGATGTCGACTATGTTCAGATTGTAGCCTTTACTGCGGGAATCATGAAAAACCTGAGACGTTATTTCCAGCGCGGAGGCGTAGTTGTCAACCGCCGTGCACTGGCTTCCGACGTGAAAGCTTAAGCCCTCGACCACCAGCCCCAAATCGAAGGCCTGCCTTATGAGGCCGGAGGCATCGGCGGGTTCGGCGCCGAATTTCGAGCCCATCTCCACCTGCGAGCCGGTATCAGGGACTTTCAACCTTAGGACCAGACCCGCTGCGTCGCAGTGTTCGCTGATCTTCTTCAACTCCTCCTCATTGTCATAAGTGACAAGAGGCTTGTATTTTCTTATCTTCCTTAGAGTCTGCCTGTCTTTAATTGTGTTGGAAAAGATTATCCTGTCCCAAATATAAAAATCCTTGTCCTTTTCTCTGAAGTGCCTGATGTATTTGTAAACCTGCATGAACTCGGCGTAAGAAGCGACGTCGAAGCTGGCGCCTTCGTTGAAAAGCGTATTGATTATTTCCTGATTCGAATTGGCCTTGACCGCGTAATAAGCCTGAACCCTCGGCAGGCTCTTCTTGAAAGTGCGGTAGTTCTTCCTTATCGTGTCATGGTCGATCACAAAAAGAGGCGTCCCGTGTTTCCGGGCTAATTCCAAAAGGCCTGGCTTCATATTACTCCCGTTTCTGACTAAGCGTTCAGCTTCTTGATAAGCTTTTTGAGTTTCTCTACCTCTTTGTTATTTTCGAGATAGGATTTTATCAGCTTTTCGTGCAGCTCCTTCGCCCGGTGATACAATCTCTTTTGCTTTTTGGGCCTGGTGGTTTGCAGGACGTACGCAGCCATAATCGGAAGCGCCACTGTGGCATCGAGATACGCCGTTACGGTTTCCTCCAGTTTTGTCGGGTCGATTTTCCCCCAGCTTGCCGCCTCGCTTGGCGGGGCCCCCGATAATCCCCCCGTATCCGGCCTCGCGTCCGTTACATTGATATCGTAATCCTGACCTGCCTCCGGAATCATCAGGACCTCCTGAATTTGCGGCTCCGTCTGGAGCATGAAGTTCTTGGGACTGCCGCCCCCAATCAGGATCACCGCCGTCTTGCCGTTTTCATAGTTCTTGGCGTTTAGTATTATCGCCGTGGAATCATTAACGTCGATGCTCGGATTTATTTTCAATCTGAAAACATCCTGCATTCCCGATGCTTCGGCCAGAAGCTCCAGGCCCGCCACGTTCATCCCGATGGTCGAATCTCCCGGAGACGAGGTGAAAACAGGTATGCCGTTCCTGTAGGCCGCCGCCAAAACGCTGACCTGGCCCAGCTTGTTCTTCTGTTCGAGTTCGTTGACAATACCGCCGAGATGGTAATAGAATTCGCGGGTGCCCATCTCTTTCTGGAATTCCGGCCTGACCAGTATCTGTCGCAGCCTCCTGTCGGTTTCCATCAGGACGTCTTCGTAATCGAACAGTATGTCGTAGATTCGCGTAATGCCTTTGTCCCTCAGATCGGCGTCGTCAACGTTGTGGCTGCCTCTGTGCATCGGCAGATTGAATGCGAAGTGCAGGTCGTGATACATATTCGCACCTGTGGCGCTGAGCCAGTCGACGAAGCCGTGATTCATCAAGGGAATTATTGCGGAAGGCCCGAGTCCTGCCGGGATCAGGGCGCCGGCCAGGCTTAAACCGACGGTGACATCCTCCTGAGAATATTTGTCCCTCAATAGATGACAGGCGGCTCTGAGTCTTCCGCCGTTGTAGGCATCCATGTTGTCGGTCAGTTTTACTATGTCCGTGGCTCCGGAAATCGGCTCCGGAAGAATGCGTTTGCCCGAAAGATACCCCGTTCTGTCAGAGCGATTCAACCTTTGTTTTGCCATTGTCTTACCTGCGTCATCAACGTTTTCATAAATTTTGTGTTCAAACCTGTCCGTGCAAAGTGTCTGCTTTCAGCTCCTGGCCGGCATTCTAATTCAACGGTCGCCGGAAATCAACCGCGATATGATTCTGTTCTGTTTGATATACCTGCTGACACAACGCCAGCCGATTCAGAATCGCCTTCCTTTCGTGTTCGGCGGGTTTCTGGTAAACTTTGTCGGATGGCCCTGATAATTCCGCCGCCTGTGCAGGGGATAAAGCATGTTCGGTAAACCTTGTTCGAAATGTGATTCGGACGGCCCCGGCCTTTATGTGCACGTTCCATTTTGCCGGGCCAAGTGCCGGTACTGCGGTTTTTACTCCGAGCCGGTTGACAATTACGATGCCGGCGCCGTCGTTGATGCGATGATTGCCGAAATGGAGCGGTATGAACTGGGTTCCGGCGTGAAAACCATTTACATCGGCGGCGGAAGCCCAAGCTGCCTTGCCCGCAGGAATCTGCTCCGACTTGTCGGTGAAGCAGCGCGACGAGGTCCGGCGGCGCAAGAGTTCACGGCGGAGGTCAATCCGGGTCAGGTGGATGAGTCGCTGCTGGCTGAGCTGCGCAGGGCGGGCGTGAATCGGCTTTCGATCGGGGCACAGTCTTTCATTCAGCGGGAGCTGGATTTTTTGGGCAGGGGCCATACTGTCGATTCGATACGCGAAGCCGTTCGATTCGGCAGGGGGGCAGGGTTTGAGAATATCAGTCTGGATTTGATTTTCGCCGTTCCCGGCGCCGACCTGAACTCGTGGAAAAACAATTTGCAGGCGGCAATTGAAGCGGCGGCGGACCATATTAGCGCCTACAGCCTGACCTATGAAGATGGGACGCCCCTTAGCAGGGATGTGGCGGCGGGGCTGGTGAAGCCGGTCGATGAGGATACCGACCGGGCAATGTACGAACTGGCGATTGACGAGCTGGCGGCGGCGGGCATGGAGCAGTATGAAATATCGAATTTCGCAAGGCGCGGTTTCGAGTGCAGACACAATCTCAACTACTGGGCAAACGGCGGCTATATCGGTATTGGGCCGGGGGCGAGCTCGTATTTGCAGGGGACAAGGAGTACGAATTATGCTGATATTGGCAAATATGTCGAGGCGGTCAGGAGCGGCGCGAGCACGGCAGCGACGAGTGAAACGCTCGGCGGGCTCGAACGCGCGTGCGAGACTGCGGTGCTGAATCTGCGGCGGCGGTGCGGCATTGATTTGGCGCAATTCCAGAGGCAGACGGGTTTTGACGCGATGGAGCTTTTTGCCGAGCCCATTGGGACGTATCAGGAGCGGGGGCTGATGAAGAAGGAAAATGGGCGGGTTTTCCTTACACGTCAGGCGCTGGCAATTGCCGATTCGGTTCTGTGCGATTTTGCAGGGGTTTAGGGGTGGATTTGGCCTGTGCAGTATAAGATTGACTTATCAAAAACGTGGTCTTGCGGCGAGAATCCATGAAAAATGTGCGAATAATCGTTACAGCTTGCCCAGATTAACGAAGATGGGTAATATGGGAAAGGCGGGGAAGGGCAAAAGTTTTTTTGCAAAGCTTTCGGGTGAAAAAGGCATCTCGAAATGAAGCGAAATTGAACCGAAATGAACCGAAAATTAACGAAAAGTTGTCGAAACTGATCGAAAGTGCGCGGTTATTGATCACTTTTTGACGTGCTTTTTTGGCGACGGAGTATTAGAAGAATTAATGCAGCAAGCTATCGATGCCCGATGCTGGATGCTGGATACTCGATGCTTGGTGCTCGATGGTGGGAGGAGAGGGGACAGAATGAATATCAGAGTATCGGAAGATCAGGGGGCACGGCATCAGGGGAGCAGGTACCAAGTGGGATCAGGGGGGAGGAGATCAGGATAGGAGGAGATCGGTAGGCAGGGGCGAGGGGAACAGGGTACCACGAGATCGGGATGCGGGATATCGCGCCAAGTCCGCCTCCCCGCCAAAAGGACGGCGGGTAAACGTGGGGCAAGAGGCGTGGCGGGTCCGCCAAAAGGACGGCGGATCTTCGCTTCGCTGCGACAAGCCAGGACCAGCCAAAAGGCCCCGGCAAACAGTGACGGCGCGCAAGCGGGGGAACAGGGATCCGGGAACAGGGCATCAGGGACCAGTGTAAAGGGGCCAACGGAGAGCGGAATGGGTTACGGCGGTTCTGGTTCATGGGAAGAAAGCGGGCAGTAAGCAGGTGTCCGACCTCTCTACTTGGCTCAACGGTCATTGCCTTATGGGAATCAAACAACCAAACAAACTTGATATCAGAAACGGCACTTGATATTCTCTTGTACAGAAGGATCCGTGGGACAACTGGAGCTATCGTATGAGCAACTCACATTATACTTCTATCGGCATGGTGGGCATACTCCTTATAGCCATCCTTGTTATATTCCTTAACCGTCGTGCAAAGATGAAACACGGTAAAATTCTTCCTGCTGAAAAGATGAAAGAGAAGTACAATTTGACCGCAGAGCGATATAAAGCACCGCGTCTTGATTCGGAAAAAGTGCCAGAACACCTACGTGATCTTCTGCCATTGGCAGCAAAGTGGGGAATTGGCGACGATGTTATGCGAGATGACTTCGAACAGAAAGCATCGGAAGATGAAAAACAAGAACTGAAGAATGCCTTGAGCGGGAGGACTGCACAGGTTACCCAATGGCTTGATTCTTTTGAGGCAGGCAGGCCGATGCCAGAGGAAGCTGCTTGTTTCATGTATATGCTACAAGCATTGGATGAGATGAGGCTATGGCCGGACTAACCTAAAAGAGGAATCTGCGTATGGCAGAACAAGATTCTTTGAATTCTGAGCTTGAGCAGAAAGGATGGCGTAAGGCTTTTTCCTCACATTCCGGTACAATTGTATTTGCAGGACTGATAGCATTAGGCTTTCTTATTGCCTGGGTGCACGGTGGTTTTCCTTCAATTCTCTTGCCAAGTTTTATCATATTAGCGATTGGTCTGCTCAGTGACCTTTTTACGGCAATCGCCAGATCGACCCCAAAGAAGAGAGCTGAACGTGTGGAGCCACTGAAGGCGGTCTTCTTTCTTATCGTGTTCTTTCTTATTTTTGCGTGGATGGGGGGAGCACTCTTGGCTCTACTGGGAGGTCCAACTTTAAACACAATATTTTACAAGGTAGAGTTCCCGTTCTCAGAAGCAACTCATGTTGTAGCTGATTCTGAAGGGTCCGTATATGTCTATTCCACTTTCAGCAAACGCATACAGAAGTATAACAAGGATGGAAGATTTGAATTTGGTTGGTTTGCAACAAATGCCAAATTCCCATCTGTAGCAATTGATGTAAACGATTCTATTTATATACAGGCTGCATCGAGTCTTCGGCAATATGACAATAGTGGTAGTCTAATCGGTGACATTAGCATAGAGCCGGAAGGAAGTGGGTGGTGGCGTTTCAGACGGAACTCATTCATTTGGGACTTGAACGCAAAAGAGCCTGAACGATATGATGAGTACCAACAAGTAGTGAAAGATGGAGATTTACTTCCTTCAACAGAATTGAGGAAAACGGGCTTTAAGACGGCAGATGGAAAATACTATAAATTAACCAGGTTGTGGTATTTGTTTCCTGTTGTTTCCGTTGAGAGGTATCTGTCGGAGTTTGAAGGCTACATACTGCCGAATCCTTTATCTCTTACCTTCACTTTTGTTTTCCCTGGTTTCTTGTTCTACATACTCGCACTAATCATGGTCTGGATATTTGAAAAACAGGCAAGAAGATTAGCCAGACTAAAACGTGTTCTTGTCACGGTAGCTATCTTCATAATTGCAGGAGCAGCGATTGTTATTGGTGGTTCTGTTGTGATGTTCATAGCCAATGCTTTGCCCAAGAGTAGTTCTATGCACTTCTGGCTCGTGCCACTTGTTGTAATTCCTTACTGGATCGCAGTTGTTATAACCGCACTCTGGGCATGGCGAAGCTTGTTAGAGCGATTGAATAGAAGTGGACTTTAGCAGTACATCTTTCCATATGGGCTGGATTTCAGTTGGGCAAATATTCAACAAGCTTTCTTATTGGTATTCCTGTCGTATGGCTGCCTGCCATTCTGGTTTTCCAGTTGCTGACGAGAGGCTCTAATCAAAAGGAATCCTGGAAGTTATGCATGCGAGAGTGCCCTTTGTGGATGAAACGTATGTCTTCAGCATTTTCCATTTATGCGGTCATAAGCTTCGGCTTTTTACTTTTTGGAATATATACAGACATTAAGTATGGCAGCTCTGGCCGTGGATTACCCAAGTTTGTTTCTTTAGGCTTATCCGGCTTCTGTTTAAAGTTTTATTCAACAGCCATGTGCATGCTTTATTCAGCGAGAAAGATACTTTACAAATTAAAAGGGGCCGACGCTTTTAGTTGACTTCTGTCGAGTGTCACGGGTTAATCGGTTTTATTTCAAAGTGGTCGACGTCGACCCTGCCGTTGCTCATCATAATATAGGCGGCGGTGGATTCGCTGAACGGCCGGCCCATGTAGATGCCGGCTTTGCTCTGCGGCAGCTCGGTTGTCGCCTCGTCGCCGTTGAGACCGTAGAAAATGCGAATCTGTTTCGCGTCCTCATTGTAGATGAAGCGCAGCTTTGCCGAGACGGGCGGTGTTTCACACTTGACCAGCTCTCGGGGCCAGTTGAGCCGCATGGGTTCTTCCTCGTCTGCCAGGCCTACGTCAACTCGGTCGTCCCTTACGTAGAAGTGCAGTCGCCGCATCATCGCGTCCTTTATCCAGATGGTGATGCCGGGCGACGCGGTGCGTCCGCGCGGATTGTAGTGAATGTTTTCGAATGCCATGTTCATCTCGAACGAGCCTGCGCCGATGAGGCGATTCATCCCCTGGAAGTGCGAGCGGGAGATTATCGTGCACTGACCTGTTCCGTTGAAGCCACCGGCGTGGCCGTGGTAGGGCTCCCATCCGTCGAGGTCAAACTTTTCGGGTCCGTCAAAAGTTTCGACCGCCGCCTTTACGCTTAACGGTGGATATTTCAGCGGCGCGGCCGGGGTCTTGAGCCAGGCGAGGTTGAAGCTGTAGTGCGAATAGCTGCTGACCAGGTGAACGATGCCGTCAAGTCCCTGACAGCCGGCCATGTACCCGCGATACTCGGCGTTGCGTGCGCTCATTGCGAAGTAGGCGCCGTTGGTGGTCATTGCCGGTGTTCCCGGCCCGTCGTCACTGACCAGCCGCACATAGGGCCACGTCTTTCCGCCGTCCTCGGAAAGGGCGGCGAACATTCCCCTGACCTCGCGTTTTGCGCCGCCGGCGTCGGTGGTAATCATGCCCCTGTTGGCAAAAGATGCGAGAAAGAGGGGGCCCTCCCGCAGCCGCATAAGAACGAGGCGCTGGCCTCCGTCCACACCCGGAAACGGGCTGGGTTCATGGGTCCATGTCCTGCCGAGGTCGCTCGAGTAGCAGCGTGCCATCCTCCACTTTCTCGCCTTGTGAGTGAATGTTTTGCCCATGTCCTGGTATTCGGTGATGACCTCTTTCCATTCGACCTCGCTGTCCCGCAGAAAGCCGATAAGGCGATCGTCGGCAAGTTGGGCGATGCCCGGATGGTTGCCGTTGATGTCACCGCCGCAGCTTTCGAAGGTCAGGCCCTCGTTGCTGCTTATCCAAAGTGAGGGGAAGCCGTCGGTGGTTATGGCGATCGCGCCGTCGTTCATTCTGAAGGCCGGCTCACTGAGCTGGTGTCCACTGGGGACATTATGGTCGGGAATGATTATTCGCGGTCGAGACCAGGTTGCGCCGCTGTCTGCTGAGGTCCGCATTGCGACGGCCAAGGTGGCGTAGGTTGCGGCCACGGAATAAGGCTGAAAATGATAAAGCTTTCCCCGGCCGTCGTACCAGAGCACGGGAGCGTGGTCGTTGCGGTCCGGCGCATCCCAGAAGGGCGAGGCCTGCTGCCACTGTTTTTGGCCGAAGGGCAGTCGGGCGGCAGCGACGGCAAGCTCGCGGTCTTTTTCGGAGACGCAGGTGTACCAGCAGGCGAGGAGGTCGCCGTTGGGACATTCGACGATTGCGGGGTTGTGGTTGTGACCGGCGAATACGGGTCCGATGGCCCCGCGCGGAATGTTGACGAATTTTCGAGGTCCTTCGAAATACGGTTTGTCCGGGTCGGGACCTTTTAGGACCGCGGCGGGGTCGTTATGGACGACGTTTCGCTGATTGAGCGGCGGCGGAGGCGCCGGCATCGGAGCGGTTTCGGGCAGGTCGGCAATTGCGACCCTGAAGCCCGTCACCCAGTTTCTGTCGGCGGGCGGCATGCCCATTCGGTTGGCCGAGCGAAGAAAATATGCGTAAGTATCGTAGCTGCCTCCCCGGATGACGCGACAATCACCTTCGGCGTAGGCGACGGGGTCGGTCTGCGGGCCTTCCACATACGGGCCGTACCAGTCGTTGCACCACTCCTCGACGTTTCCGTGCATATCGTAGAGGCCCCACTTGTTCGCGGGCGTTTCGCCGACGTGGAGGGTGGCTGAGCGGTCTCTGCGCGAGTACTTTTCAAACTCGCGCGGCAAGACGTCGGCCATGGCATAGTTGGTGGTTGTTCCGGCGCGGCATGCGTATTCCCATTCGGCCTCGGTGGGCAGGCGGCAGGGGACTCCGTCCTTGTCAGAGAGCCATTTGCAGAAGGCCTGTGCGTCGTACCAGTTGACGTATGTCACGGGGTCATTGTCGTCTTTGGAGAGGCCCCTTCTGTCTCTGAGTTTTTTGTGCTCGGGGTCGAACAGCTCATACTGCTTGTTGGTGACCTCAGAAGCGCCCATGTAGAACGGTCTTGTGATGGTGACTTTATGAATCGGCCTTTCGTCGTAGTCGCCCTCGGCGAACAGATCGAACCTGCCGCCGCGGTCGCCGCCTTCGATTTCGGGCAGCACCTCGGGCTGGAGGGTCTTTAGCTGGCCCATCTCGAATGTTCCCGGCCCGATGCGGACAAACTTCATTCCGACGGAGTTGGTATATTCCTTTTCCGCGGGCACGGCAGCAGGCGCTGCAGCCATTGTCGCACCGAACACACATATCGTTGCGATCAGGGCTCCTGAATGCTTCATGGTCTATCTCCTGGTTGAACGACTTTATGGTTGCATCATCAAGAATGCTTCTATTGAGACAGCGGCTTAATCTCGAAGTAGTCAATGTCGAAGCCGGCGTGTTGGGCGAGTATTGCACAGCCGACGCTTTCTGTGAATGGTTTTTGCATGAACATGCCTTTCTTGCTTGCGGGCAATTCGTTGACTGCATCTTCACCGTTGAATCCGTAGAAAATCTGCCACTGTTTCTTGGGGAGATTCCAGATTGTCTTAATCTTTATGCTGTCGGGGGTCTTATCGAACGTGATGTCGGCAGATTCTCCCGGTCCGATGTCATTCTGTCTAATATACACAGCACTTTTTGCGTGGAGTCCGTCTTCGAAGATCAGGCCCACACCCTGATAACTCCTTCCCTTTGGATGGAAGAGGAAATTCTTCAGCGTGAAATTGGCCTCGAACGAACCATATCCGACGGCACGGTTGATTCCGCCTTGCCGGCCCGGATTGAAAATTCTGAATGAGCCTTTTCCGTCAAAGGTTCCCGTGTAGCTTTTGTAGCGAATCCATCCATCGTTGGCCAGTTCGGGGCCGTCGAAGGTTTCGACGATGTGCTTTACGGGCATCGGGGGATACTTTATCGCCGGGGCCGGAGTCATGGCCCACTTGAGGTTAAACGCGTAGTGCGTGGTACTGCTGATAAGGTGTATTACGCCGTTGGTCGCCTGGCAGCCCGCAAAGTATCCGAGGTGCTCGCCGATGCTCTGGCTCATCGTAAAGACGTATCCGTTCAAAGAGCCTACGCCCTTGCCCGGGCCGTCGTCGGTGACAAGGCGCTTGTAGGGCCAGGTCTTTCCCTCGTCTTCGGAGACGGCTACGAACAGCCCGCGTACGGGTCGCTTGACACCGTCCGCATCGGTAATTGTTATGCTCTCGTTGGCCAGTGACGCAAAAAACAGCGGACCTTCCCTTGTTTTGAACAGAACGAGTCGTTCTCCACCGATGATCGGAGGGAAATCACTGGCTTTATAGTCCCATGTTTTACCCATATCTTTCGAAGTGACGATGGGCATCATTCCGTCGACTTTGGTGTCCCGGGTCAGCCCGAACAGGGTGCCGTCGCTGAGCTGGGTGACGCCGGGGTGATTGCCGCTGATTGCGCCGCCGCAGCTTTTCCAGGAGATTCCCTCGTCGTGACTTATCCAGAGCGTCGGGCTTCCGTCGGAAGTAAATGCGATCGCGCCGTCGTTCATTCTAAATGCGGCTTCGACGGGCATCTGTCCATTGACGAACTTAGGCAGAATCATGCGGCCGCGAGACCAAGTTGCGCCGTTATCGGTGCTGGTTCGCATGACAACCGCCATACTATTGTATCCTGCTCCGAATCCCATGCCGGTGAAGTGATAGATGGTGTTCTTGTCATCATACCACATCAGCGGAGCGTGGTCGTTTCTGTCGGGGGCATCCCAGAAAGGTGATGCCTCCTGCCATTCTTTGGCGCCGTATCTCAGGCGGCTGGCGGCCTGGGCAAGCTCGCGGTTCTTTTCGGCGAGGCAGGTGTACCAGCAGGCGATCAGGTCGCCGTTGGGACATTCGACGATGGCCGGGTCGTGGTTATGGAGTGCAAAGACCGGTCCGGCGGAAGCAGGCGGTATTACCACGAACGGTATTGGCCCTTCAAAATACGGAACTTCCGGGTCGGGTCCTTTGAGTGCGGCAACCGGGTTTCTTTGCTCCACTTTCTGCTGATTCAATGGCAGGGGCGGCGGATCGAGTGGTTTGGTGTCGGGGAGTTCGCCGAGTACAACCCTAAGACCGATCAGCCAGTTCTTTCCTTGCGGCATCATGCCGGCTCGGTTTGCCGAACGAAGGTAATATGCATACGTCGAGTGGCTTCCGCCGCGAGTGACTCGGAAGTCGCCCTCGGAATAACCGACCGGGTCGGTCTGCGCGTCGGCGCTATAAGGGCCGTACCAGTCGCAGCACCATTCCTCGACGTTGCCGTGCATGTCGTAGAGTCCCCAGGGATTGGGGGGAGTTTTTCCGACGGTGATTTTGACGCCTTCGGGTCGTCCCCTGATGAGCCATTGGTTCTTCTGATATTCTTTCGGAAGGCGCTCGCCGCAATAGTAATTGGATGTTGTGCCGGCGCGGCACGCGTATTCCCACTCGGCCTCGGTGGGCAGGCGATAAGGCAGACCCTCGATATCCGACAGCCACTTGCAGAAACTCTGCGCGTCGTACCAGTTGACATTTACGACGGCTTCGTCGTCGTCTGTGGAAGTTTCATCTTTGCCTCGCAATTGTTTATGGCTCGCGTCGAAGAGTTCATATTGAAAGTTTGTCACTTCAAGCACGGCCATGTAGAAAGGCTTTGTAATCTTCACCTTGTGGACGGGCCTTTCATCAAAGTCACCGACTCGCAGATGGTCCATACGATTGCCGGGGCCGCCGTCCTGGGGCATCATGTCGAAGGGGAGCAATTCCGTGAGATTACCCATTTTGAATTCGCCGGGCTCGATTCGCACGAATTTCATGCCGACGGAGTTTGTATATTCCTTTTGTTTCGGCATCCGTCCGGCCCGCCCGGTCTGAGGACATAGTACAACTAATAAGCTGATTAGCGTGATTGTTGCCGATGTTCTTTTCATGTCTGCACCCTTAATATATATTTTGGCTCCTGTTTAATCGCTATGCGATTACGGGTTATTGATTTTGTGGGTCAGAAGCTTTTCGCCGCGCCATTCGGATTGGGCGGTGAGCTTTCCGGCCGAGTCATAGATATACCAGTTATAAGTTCCGTCATCCTTGTGGACTTTTCGCCACTTCCTGGCGGCGTCTGGGGACCAGTACGTCTCTTCGCCTGTTTTGCTGCCTGCGTGGTAATCGGCCTGCCACTGCTTCTGCCCGTTTTCATAGTACCACGTTTCCGTTCCGTCCAGGAGGTAGCGGCCGTCATCGCCGACGCCCGCGCTCCATGTCACCTTCGGCTGGCCGTTCGGATACTTCTCGCTGTATTTCTCCACCGTATCGGCGACTATGCGGCTGTGATCTTTTCCGGCAGGCGGTGAAGCGTCTGTGGGGTCCTGGAGAATCCACGCCTCATTAAGCTCGAAGTGCAGGTCGGGATTGTTATGAGATGTAACGATGTGAATCACCCCATCCGGGCCCTGGCGTGCGGTCACGTAGCTGACGGTATGAACCCTGACGGGGTTGCCGTTTTTGTCACGGACGTTGCCGCCGGCGAGCTTTCTTACGCGCCAGGTCTTTCCCATATCATCGCTCAGCGCCGCGTAGGCGCCTTCGCCGTCAAAGCCGGGCGGCGCCTGCTCGGGCGTTAACTTGCGATAAGAATTAAGCTGCATGTCGCCGACGTAGAAGAGCCGGCCGCTGGCGAGCTTTCTTAGGCTCGCCCTTGTTCCGCCGCCGAGGGCGGGAAGTGTCGAGGGGAATATCTCGTAGGTTTTGCCGCCGTCTCTGGAGATGTTGATTGGATGGAAGCCGTTGATTTCGGCCTGCTTGCCTGAAAA
Organism: Sedimentisphaerales bacterium; assembly: GCA_035527845.1. Taxonomy (GTDB): domain Bacteria; phylum Planctomycetota; class Phycisphaerae; order Sedimentisphaerales; family Anaerobacaceae; genus JAUWKC01. Next base: position 25,923 of record DATKZT010000008.1, read on the forward strand.
GGCCATTATGACGTCATCTTCGAGTACGATGAATGTCGAATGTCTGCCGTATGTTCTGCCGCCTGTGTCGTACCAGGTTCTGCCGTTGTCTGCGGTGGCGAACAGCTCGGAGGTGATGGGCGAGTGCGAGCCGTCCACGGCGAGATAGACAGTTCCTTTGGAATCGCGAAAGGCGCTGTTAATCGGCTGGGCCGCGTAAGGGCCGACCCTCTTATCGAACAGCGGGAACTGAACGGGGCTCCAGGTTGCGCCGTTGTCGGTTGACTTCAGATGCTGGAATGGATAGCCTGCGAACTGCCGGGGGGAGCCCCAGAAGAGCCAGAGTGTGCCGTTGTCGTTCCAGAACACCGGGCCCTCGTCGTCGCAGTCGACGTTGTCGGGCCAGGAGCTTGGCATGTCCCACTCATCGGCGCCGCGGCGAAAACGCATACTCATTATTGAAACGCACGCACCGCGTTCGCCGCCGAAAATGGTGTTGTAGTAGCCTGCGAGAAGGTCGCCGTTGGGCAGCACCTCCAGCGCCGAGTTGTGGTGTCCGCCGCCGTAGCCCTGTTCGATTCCCAGCTTCCAGGCGGTGACCAGCGATGCGTCCGAGAAATTGGGATAAAGTAATCTGGTGTGGTAGTAGGGCTTGTGCGGATCGGGGCCCTGTTCGATTCGCGGGGCCTTCTGCTTGACGCAGCGGTGCACGAACGGCGGCTCGAAAGGCGGCGGCGTAGTTGCGGGCATCGGCGCCTGCACAACGCGAAAGCCTATCTTGTGGCGGCCCGGTATGAAACCGCTGGTTCTTATTGACCAGCGCCCGGCAAGGCCCGTATATCTGAATGGTGTGTTGAGCGCCTCGTCGAGGGTCACGTTCGTATCGTCAAGCCTTTCGATCTGATACTGCCTGTGGGATTCTTCGATGACCTGCTGTGGCAGGTTGAAGGTCAGCTTTGCGTTCTGGAGCTGCTTGAACTGGTATTCGAGGGGCGGGGGGCCGAAGCTCGGGGCGAGGGCCGAACGATTTGCCGAGCGGGCATAGTACGGCGAACCCTCGGTGGTCCAGTCCAGGTTTCCGCCGCGGACGACTTTGAACCAGCCGTGAGCGGGCCCGACGGGGTCAGCCTGGTTCTGCCCGTCATAGACGGCGTACCAGTCAAGGCACCATTCTCGCACGCCGGTGTGCATGTTCTTCAGACCCCACGCATTGGCGGTCTCGTGGTCGGGTCTCTTATTGCCGGAGGAGAAGGGCGTGGTCGTGCCGGCGCGGCAGGCATATTCCCATTCCGCCTCGGTGGGCAGTCGATAGGGCCTGCCTTCTTTTTCGCTGAGCCACTTGCAGAAGGCCGCTGCCTCGTCCCAGCTAATGGAACAGGCATAGGGCTTGAACTCTTCGTAGCCGGGGTATTCGGCCCTGAATTGTCGGAACTGGCTGATAGCGACTTCCGTCTCCGACATGTAGAAGGGCTGTGTAATTGTGACTTTGTGGCGCGGCATTTCATCGTAGTCGCCCTTGCCGCCGTCGCCGCCTCCGCGGCGTTTTGTTCCAGGTATCCATGTCAGGTAGGCTTTTGCCGTGTTCTCGTCCTCGGCGCTGTGCCAGAGCGCTTCGGATGGAACGAGCACTTTTTCGCGTCCGTCCCAGCTCCAGTACAGCCGGGTATGGGTCGTTTGTTCGGTGTCGATGGCTATCGGAGTGAGCATGCCTTTGGACATCTCCACTTCGGCCGTGTGTGACTGGTTCTTATTCTTTGCATCCGCGTCGATGACCGATTCGTAATTTACAAGGACTTGTACTTCGTTATTCGCTTCAACGGTAAGCGTGACTTTGCCTGTCACCGGCGGTTTTATCAGGCCCATCCATCGCGCGGACTTTCCGGTAAGTCTCTGGTCGCGTGCGGCGGCCGTGTTCCAGTCGAGATCGACCTGGTCGATTACTTTCAGGAGTCTGTTGTCGCTCTGGTCGTGATTATTGATGACGGCGCCGATGAGGCCCCGTCTGAGGCCCTGCCACATGGCCGGCTCCTGGGGCGGCCCCGCGTGTCGTCCGGGGCGGTCGAATGCTACTGCCTCGCCGGGGATTCTGCCTTCGACGCCCATAATGAAGTCGCCGGGCCCGACACGTATCAGCTTCATGCCGAGTGAATTCGTGAAGGTCTCCTGGCCCGCTGAAACCAAAGGCACACAAGCAAGCATCGACACTGCGGTGAACACAAACAATTTCTTCATTCTCATACTCCTAAAGTGGACTCTGCGACTCCGAATCATACGACCCATTCGAACCGGTGGAGGCCCACGTCCCCCTTTGCCGGGCACCGTTCAATCGGCCCGGCAGCAGATTGACTGTTCGACTATTATAACCAATCGCTGCGGTTCATCAAGCCCTTTTGCCATGATGCGATTGCAAAAAAACCGCATAAGAAAACATCCCTGGAAGCAGCTCAAGTGCGAAATTTTGCATCACTGCGACGGCCGTCAATATACCATGATTACGCTTGACAATTTGGCTCTGTGCGGTTAAATAAAAGCCGGTTTATCCCAGGACAAATGTTCCCAGGGGGCATCCAAATGAGAAGGGTCAGTGTACCAATTGTTATAGGTTTCTGCTGTGAGGTGTGAAATGAGCTCAAGAATCGTTGGTTTCGTTGCGATGCTGGGCGTACTGGTATTGACAGGGGCTGAACTCAGGGGCCAGGATAATGAAAAGTACTTTCCTTCGTTTGCCGACGTGCACACGGTTGGGCTGTGGCTATTCGATGAGACGGATTATCCTTACACGACCCTGACCGACGCCGGCGCGCATGAATATGACCTGCGTCTGATGAAAGGCGGCAAACTCGTGCCGGGCAGGTACGGCAACTGTCTAAAATTCACGCCGGGACTCGATTACGAAGTCAGTTACGCGGCCTGGAAAGGCGCGGTGGGATTCAACAATATGCGTGAAATGAGCGGCCGACCCGGAAGCGGCCTGTTCGGTCCCACCATAGCGCCGGAGCAAATCGCCCGGGCCGTCGGCGAGCGGGACTTTACCTGCGAATTCTGGCTGCTGCTGATGTCCAGTCCCATTCAGGATGTGGTCCTGATTGACCTCGGTGACAAACTGGAGCCGGGTTTTACGGTGAGTTTGAAGAGTCGCGCCGCCGGCTTTGTGGTCGAGAATGGGTACGGCGGATTCCAGGCGGTCTGTCCGACCGTACTGAACCAGCTCTGGGGCAGGGCGTGGCATCACGTGGCCTTTACATATTCGCGCGGAAGCGAGGATCTGAATTATTTCATCGACGGTGTGGCACAGACGCCGGTCGCGGTTTCCAAAATTGCGAAAGCCGAGGTTCCGGTTTCGGTTCGGCCCGAATCCATAGCGGACACCACCTACGGTGTTTTTGAGAAGGAGGACCGACGAAGCCTGCCGGATTATGAAAAGCGAATCCGGCACCGGTTCAACTTTGCTTTGGGTCACGACCGCAGCGGCGAGCATGACTTTAACGGCAACCTTGACGAGCTGCGTATCTCGGATGTGGCGCGGTACAAAGCCGATTTTCCTTTGCCCGACAGTTTCAGTCGCAACTACCGCAAAGGTGCCCCTGCACCGGCAACGGCCAACGGCCCGGCGCTTTTATTCGCGGCCGACAAGAGTTATCTGCCCAACGAACCTGTTATGTTAGGCTCGCGAAAGCATGTCTTTATAGATGAAGTGATGGTGGACAGGAAAGAGAATATCAGGATGACGCTGAATCCTCCGACCAAAGGGGTGAAGCTCAACATAAACGCCGCGTGGGATGCATCCTTCTTCGAGCACGAGGGCAGGATATACACCATCAAGTCCGAAGGCTACGAAGGCGATGAAGCACCCATAGAATTGTTCGTTTCAGATGACGGCGTGAATTTCGAGGCGCCCAGCCTCGGTCTTATCGAGCATAACGGCTCAAAGGAAAACAACCTGATAATGCTCGGTCTGCCGAGCTGGGGCAAATACTTCAAGGACACGAATCCCGCCTGTCCGCCGGAGGAGCTGTTCAAGGCGACGCTTTGGGTGGGCCAGCGGGGCATTTACCTTTACTTTTCGCCCGATGCGGTTCACTGGCGGCGCAACGAAACCTGTATGCTTCCTCTGGTGAGCGGCGGCGGATGCGAGACGTTCTGGGACGACCAGCAGGGCTGCTACTTCAATTACATCAAGCGCGACGGCAGCTACAACAGCGGCGATTATCCCAACTATGGCCGGAGCACGGCCATGTTCAGGACCAGCGAAATCAACAAGGCCTGGCCTTTCAACCCTGTGCCTAATCCTTATTATGAGGGCTGGCCCTTCCCGGCCGTGACGGGCGAGGGAGTAACCGTTCTGGGCCCGGATATCTTTGATCCGGATAATGGCCAGATTTTCAGGACGCGGCCGCAGAAGTACGAGTGGGCGCCCGATACCTACGTGGCGTTTATGTTCCGCTCCGGCTGCGACACGGCCGTAAGTCGTGACGCAGTGAACTGGAAGATCCGCCCCGAACTGGGATTTTACATGCCGCCCGGCAGATTCATGAACCAGCCCGACTGGCAGCCGGAGTCGTATGCCAAAGCGAGGCGTAATTCAAAGAAAACTGAACAAAACGAACGAGAAAAGGCGGACCTGAAGGAGCAGGCCGGGACTGTTGACATCGCTGATTTTACCAGCGGTGACATAGCCAATGGCATCATACGCCGGGGCGATGAGCTCTGGCAGTACGCGAATTGTAGGATGACAGGCGGCGGCCTCGCCACGGTACGATTCACCCAGCGGCTTGATGGCTTTATTTCGCTCGACGCCGGTGATGAGCCTGGAATATTCATCACGCGTCCGTTTGTTTTCGACGGCGACAAGCTTGTCTTGAACGTTGACGCGAAAGCCGGCCGGGTAAAAGTCGGAATCATGGCGCTGCCGGGCAAGGAATATACCGGTTACAATGTCGCGTTGACGAATCCCCCGAAGCAGGGGACGCGGAATTACGGAATTACCGACTGCGACGCCATAAGCGCCGATTCGGTTCAACAGGTTGTCACCTGGAAGGGCGATCCGGATGTCGGCAACCTCGCGGGCCAGGTGGTGCGATTGCGGTTCGAGATGCAGAACGCAAAGCTGTACAGTTTTCAATTTGAGCGATAGCGAATTTGTTATTAAGGAGCTTCAAAGTGCCTGTTGCTTCCTGCCGTTTTTGGAAGGCCCGCTGTTTTCCGCACCTTGCGTGTATATCTGTTTTGTTTGTCTGTGTTGCGTTTTTTTCGTGCGGGTCTGCGGCGGAAGGTGCGAGCGAGCCGGTTATCTGGCTGGAGGCCGAGCAGTTCCACAAGACCGGCGGATGGTCGAATGACTGTCAGTTTGTTGACCTGATGGGCTCGCCGTATTTGCTGGCGGGCGGTCTCGGCAAGCCGGTCGAGGATGCGGTTACTTCTGCCCGGATCACAAAGGGCCGCCAATATCGTCTCTGGGTAAGATGCAAGGACTGGTTTCCGACGCATTCACCGGGCAGGTTCGGGGTGCGGATCGGGGATAAAGCTTCGGAGGCCACGTTCGGCAAGGCCGAGACAGACGCGTGGCGGTGGGTCGATGGCGGCGCCTTTGATATCCAGCCGGGCCGAGTGGAAATCAGACTCTGTGACCTGACAGGCTGGTGGGGACGCTGCGATGCTGTTGTCCTTGCCGGCGGTGGCTTCAGGCCGTCGGACGAGCCGGTTGTCCTAGCCGGGCAGCGCGAAAAATACGCAGGTGTGAGTCCTGAAATCCGCGACATGGGTGACTTTGACGTTGTGGTGGTGGGCGGAGGACCCGCCGGCTGCGGTGCGGCCGTGGCCGCCGCCCGGCATGGCTGCAAGGTCGCATTCATACAGGATAGGCCCGTCCTCGGCGGAAATGCCTCGTCGGAAATATCAATCCCTCCAATGGGCTACATCGGCGACCCGCCCGACAAGGTCAATGTCACCGGCCTGGCCGAGGAGTTCTTCCCCCGGCAGGGCTGGAGCAACTTTGCAGATTCCGGGAAGATCGAATCCGTTGTTCGCGCCGAACGGAACATCTCTCTTTTTCTGAACACGCGGGCCACCGGCGTGGAAAAGGCCTCCGAAGACCGCATCAAGTCAGTCATTGCGATGGATGTTCACGCCGGTCGCCGGATGAGGTTCCGTGCGTCGCTGTTTATCGACTGTACGGGGCACGGCTGGGTCGGTTATTACGCCGGCGCGGAATATCGCATGGGCCAGGAAGCGCGGCGCGAATTCAACGAATCGCTTGCGCCTGTCAGGCCGGGCACTCACACAATGGGCAATAACCTCTACAACAGCGAATTCAGGACAGACGACAAGCCCGTGCCGTTCGTATGTCCCGACTGGGCTTACCAGTGGACCGAGCCCAACGATTTCGAAGTTTTTGACTCGCACGACCGTCTGTATGAGGTTGTGCGTCCGCCGAACTTCGATGTTCCCTCTCGCGGCAAAGGTCGCAATCCGGGTGACGATTTGAACGGCGGGGCTTACCGCATGTGGTGGGTCGAATACGGCGGCGTACTTAACATAGTCGAAGATGCAGAAAAAATACGTGATGAGCTGTTTCGGATAAACATCGGTCTGTGGAACTATGCCAAGAACCACAACCCCAAAACAATCGAGGCCAACCGCAACAGAGAGCTCGTCTGGCTGACCCATATTATGGGGGTGCGCGAGAGCAGGCGGCTGGTCGGCGACTATATTATGACTCAGCGGGACTATGATGAACAGATTATGGACGAGGACACCGTCGCCTTCACCGACTGGGGAATTGACGTGCACCATCCGGAAGGCTTCTGGGTAAGGGGCAACGACTGCATTCACGTGTACAAGGGCAAGCGCACGTGCATACCGTATCGAACGTTGTACTCGAAAAACATAGACAATCTGTTGATGGCCGGCCGGTGCCATTCCGCGACGCACATTGCAATGGGCGGAACGAGGGTCATGCGCCCGGTCTGCATGATGGGCCAGGCGGCGGGCACGGCCGCGGCCATCGCAGCAGAACACCGAACCACGCCTCGCGGCGTGTGTGAGCATCATATCCGCGAACTTCAGCAAGCCCTGTTGAAAGACGGCTGCTATCTGCCGGGCGTCAGGAATATGGATAAAGATGATATTGCGCTGCGGGCCAGGGTCACGGCTTCGAGCAGTCGCGAAGGCATGGCGCCCGAGAAAGTCAACAACGGCTGGAACCGCATTGTCGGCGAGGACAAAAACGCCTGGGCCCCCGAGGCTGAGGCTTCGCTGCCCCAATGGATTCAGCTTGAGCTCGACGAGCCCGCCACTATTGATACTATCCACGCAACCTTCCAGAGGACAAAGGAGCGGGCAATTGATTTTACTGTGGAAACGTGGTTGGAGGGTTCATGGAGAACCGCTGCAACGGTCCGCGACAACCAAAGTCGCCGTTGCGTGATTAATTTTCAGCCGGTCGAAACGGACAGGATACGTCTGGTCATAAGCAAAGCCGCGGGACAGTTTGGTGTCTGTGAAATCCGGCTTTACAATGAAACCCACAGAGATACGAACCCAGTCATGCACCTGCGCTTTGAGATGCAGAACACCACACTCCATGCCTTGCAGTTTACAGAAGACAAGTAACTAAATCCTTCGCACGGGATGAACCAGTAACGAACGATCAAGAACCACCGTACACACAGGAATTTAAGGAGTAAGGATGATGCAAAGCCGCCGCAACGCAGTATGCAAAATGATGATGATCTCAATACTGTTTCTGTTTACCGGCTCAAAAGTTCGTGGGGAGCATAATTACTTTCCGAGTTTTTCCGACGAGCACACGGTGGGGCTGTGGCTCTTCGATGAGACGGATTACCCGTACACTACGCTCACCGATGCCAGCCAATACGAATACGACCTTCGCCTGATGAAGGGCGGCAAACTCGTCCCCGGCAGGTTCGGCAACTGCCTCAAGTGCACACCGGGCCTCGATTATGCCGTGGGTTATTCATCGTGGAAGGGCCATATTTCGTTTGCCCACATGAGGGAGGTCAGCGGCAGGCCTGGCAGCGGGCTCTGGGGGCCGACCGTGGCGCCGGAAAAGCTGCTCAACGCACTTGACGGGCGTGACTTTACCTGCGAATTCTGGCTGCTGCTGATGTCGAACCCAATTCAGGACGTGGTTCTGATAGACCTCGGTGACAAGTATGAACCGGGATTTAAGGTGACGTTGAAAACGCGGGCAGAGGGCTTCGTTGTTGAGAATGCTTATGCGGGGTTGCGGGCCGAATGCCCGACAGTACTTCAGCAGCTTTGGGGCCGGGCGTGGCATCACGTGGCGTTTACTTACTCGCCGGCGAGCAGGAAGCTCGAGTACTTCATTGACGGCGTGAGTCAGGGTTCGGCTCCCACCGTGCCGGTTGAGAAATCGAATGTGCCCGCAAGCATCTGGCCTGAGTCGCTGAACAACACAACTTACGGCATTTTCGAGAAGGAAAGGAGAACCGACAAACCCGACTTCGAGAAGCGCAGACAAAATCGATTCAACCTCGCGCTTGGCCACGACCGTCACGGAGAGCATGACTTCAACGGCAACATCGACGAGGTGCGTTTCTCGGATGTCGTCCGTTACACGGGCAATTTTGCTCTGCCGGACAGTTTCAGCCGAAACTACCGCAAGGGCGGCGCCGCACCGGCCGCGGCTGACGGCCCGCCGCTGCTGTTCGGCGCCAACAAAGTGTATCTGCCCAATGAGCCTATCAGGCTCGGCTCGCGCAAGCACGTCTTTATCGACGAGGTCATTGTCGATAGAAAGCGCAACGTCGAACTGACGGTAAATCCTCCCGCCGAGCCGGTTATTACCGACGCACGGACCAGCGGCGACACGCCCATATTCGACCACGATGGAAAGGTATGGATGGTCCGCACGCCCGGCTACGGCTCCCATGTTGGAAACATCCGCCTGCTCATCTCCGAGGACGGCGTCAATTTCACCGAGCCCGATCTCGGCATCATCGAATATGAAGGCTCAAAGCAAAACAACATTATCCTGACGCACGTGCCGTGCTGGGGCCGCTTCTTCAAAGATACCAATCCCAATGTTCACCCTGAGGAGCGATTCAAGTTCACGGGCTGGATTGCGCAGCGCGGCATATATTTGTACCTGTCGCCGGACGGCATACATTGGCGGCGAAATGAAACGTGCATGCTGCCGCTGGTGAGCGGTGGTGGCTGCGAAACATTCTGGGACGACCAGCGTGGGGTCTATATCAATCTGCTCAAGCGCGACGGAAGCTATGGCACCGGCGACTTCCCCGCCTACGGGCGCGGTGCGACTCTTTTCGAGACGCGAGATGTCACCAAGGCCTGGCCCATGAGAGATGTGCCCAACCCGTACTTCGAAGGCTGGGCCTATCCCGCGGTCACCGGCGAAGGCATAACCGTAATGGGACCGGATTTGTTCGACCCGGATCGCGGACAGGTCTTCAGGACGCGGGCGAGAAAGTACGAGTGGGCGCCTGACACATACGTGGCCTTTCTTGCACGAAACGCCCACACGGAATTGGCGGTGAGCCGCGACAGCATTAACTGGCACATCTTCGACGCCGAAGGCGACGCGCCTTACCTGCCGAAGACGTTGCAGGTGGACGGCGAAAAGGTCGGCCTGGGCTGGGTTACGGATGGGTTGATTCGCCGCGGGGACGTCATCTGGCAGTACATCAATCCGGAGGGCCGGCCGCGAGGAAAGACTGTCCGTTTCATCCAGAGGCTCGACGGGTTCGTGTCGCTCGACGCCGGTGGACAAACCGGAACCATAATCACGAGGCCGTTTATTTTCGAAGGAAATAAGCTGACGCTGAACGTTGCGGCAAAAGGTACGGTCAGGGTCGCCATTTTGAACCTGCCGGGCATGGAAATCTCCGGCTACAATATAGGGCTCACAGATGCGCCGAAGAGGCCGGTACGGGGCTTTGGCATAGCCGACTGCGATCCGATAACTGCCGATTCGGTCCGGCATGTTGTCACCTGGAAGGGCAACCCCGAAGTGGGAAACCTCGCCGGACAGGTCGTGCGGCTGCGCTTCGAGATGCAAAACGCCAAGCTGTACGCCTTTGAGTTTGTTGGCAAAGACTGAGCCGGATAAACATCCTTACCCCGTATTGGGTGCAGTTGGCACAGATATTAGGGCATGAGTCGCTTAATACTACGGCAATTTATACAAGGAATTCAGTCGAGCAGTTGGGAGAGGGTGTGGAGGGAGTGGCGTATTAGGATCACGATGATATTGTAGTTGATGAAAGCAGGCACTTAGGCGATAGTTATTTAGTCTGCGGTTTTTCCAACATCGTAGCGATAGCTATAAGAGACAAATGGCCTTAATATAATCCGACAATCTCATCAACTATGGATTAATTTCCTCAAACCAGTTTTCAGCCATAACTGCGAAATCCTTAAAGTCAATAATATTATCTCCATCGGGAGGAGGGGCAACATCAAGCTCATAGGCATATTTCAGCCAGTGTCCTGCTAAAAGCGCAACATCCTTAACGTCAACTTTTTCGTCCTGGTTATAATCTGCGGTAAGTTCTGATATATCTAATGCATGAAGACAACCAACATCATCGGGAAAATCGGTAGCACCATCTCCATCATTATCAATACCATCCATACACATCGGTGCAACACCAGGTAGGTCGGTAAGAAAGCCACCTGTTAAAGTAAAGATTCCACCGCTCAAAATTCTATGCTCAGGCTGGCCGCAAATTGCCTTTAATTCAAAATCTCCGCCTGAACTGATTTGATGATGCCCACTGTCTATGGAGTAGAACAACTTGTCAACAAAAATAGTACCCTCTTCACCGCTTTCATACCCAGTACCACCATCAACTGAAATAGTACCTTCAAAAAAATTGGAATAGCAATATAAGGCAATTCTACCACCAGCACCACCGCCACCGTACCCACATCGACCGTAGTCACAATAAGTGTTACCATTACCACCGTTGGCAGATATAATACCTGAACCAGCAAGCGTTCCTACTGTCAACCAGATACTCCCGCCGGAACCTCCTCCTTCCGCATGTATACCCCCGTTTGTACCATTTGACCTAATAGTCCCGCCAACTGTCAGAACACCACCTACAGTCAATCGTATAATGCCTCCACCTGAACCAGCGTTATTTTCATCTCCTCCGCCACCACTGCCTAAAGCATTAGGCTCAGATATAGAACCGTAACGAGAACCACCAGGATAAAAGTCCCCATAACAATAACCATCGCTACCGAATCCTCCATAACCACCGCCACCTCCGCAACCAGACATAGTCCCAGCACCAGGCCCAGCATTTCGACCATAACCTTTTCCGGTTACTTCTATCATGCCGTTGGGATATACCGTCATGTTGCCTAAAACAGTCAGATGAAGATCAGTATCACCCACGGAATGTGTCAGAAGACCGTTGGCGTCAATTTTTACCGTCTGAAATGCTTGCGACGTGTTTAGAACAAACGTCCCTTCAGACTGTATCTCCACAGTGTCGCAGTCAAGCAGACTGCCATCATTTAAAGTCAGTGTTCCCCCCGAAGACATTTGCACCTGAGAGCTTTCAATCAGGCCATTGGCATCGATAACCAAATGTGCTCCTGTGTTAATATCAATATTTGCAAACTCGTTTAAATCAACAGGCTTTACCTGACCATAAACAGTCATCCATCCATCATCATGAAGAGTTAGCACATCCGGAACAATAACCAAGTTCACATCGTTTGGAATTCCCAAATTTCCTTTGCCGATAATGTTAACATCATCGAATGTATGAGTCCCTTTCGCTAGGGGAGTAATAGCTCCTATGTTTCCTTCATTATCTAGTTTTAGATTACCCCACGTTTGATTTGGTAACTTGGTGTAGATTGTACCCGCCCCTCCGTACTCATAGCCTGAACCACCTTGGGCAGAAATAGTCCCTGCAAAATCATTAGTATTATAACAAATAGCAATTCTACCACCACCACCACCACCGCCTCCTCCTCCAGATCTTATTTCACCGTTGCCTCCATCGGCGGATATAACACCAGCACCTACAAGTGTCCCCACTGTCAACGATATACTACCACCAGAACCTCCACCTTCTGCATATGGTCCGCCATCAGTTCCTTTTGAAATCAAATCACCATCCACTGCAAGAGTGCCGCCAACAGTTAAACGTATGATTCCACCACCTGAACCAGCAGCATTATTGTCTCCTCCACCTCCACTGCCTAATGAATTAGGTTCGATTATAGAACCATAAGCTGAGCCACCGTCAAAAACATATGTCAAATAACGCCCTGTTCCACCTTTACCACCATAACCTCCACCTCCACCAGCAAAACCTGTGCCAGCACCAGGCCCTGCATTTTGCCCATAACCTTTACCATTTACATCTGCTGCTCCGCCAGCATCAATAACAAAGTCATTAACAACAATTAAATGAAATCCATTTGATTGTTTTGCTGAATGTGTCAATACTCCTCCTTCGAGTATATGAAAACTGTTAAAATCATGCTGGCCATTGATAGTTAAAACACAATCATCAATTATGATGTCATTTCCATCGTAAGTATAATTATCGGCTTCAATTGTTTCATTGTCGGTGAAAATAACAACACCATAGGCTTGGTTAATTAGGAGTAATAATACAAAGCATGATAGAAAGTTAGATTTCATTTTTTGATGCTTATCATTAAATGTTAATACATAACAATTACAAGTCCGTTAGCACCATCTCCACCGTGACTCCAACCCCATCCAGAACCAGCAGTACTTCCTCCACCCCCACCCCCACCTGGTACTGTGCCGGAAGTTCCAGGCCTACCTGTTTGAGTGCCGCCTGCACCACCACTACCGCCTCCTCCACCCATTGGAGAATCACCTCCTTTTGCTCCACTCTGTTGGTCTGAAAAAGCCCAGTTTGAGTGTGTACCAGGACCACCTGACAAGTTAATTGCCCCACCGGAACCCACACCTCCTGGACCGGCATATCCTCCGGCCGGATCATAGGTGGCTCCCGTACCGCCGGTTGCCTGAATTATTGTATCTCCTGCAAACGAACTAGTATTACCATTAGTACCGCTACCAGGAGCACCACCTGTGCCACCACCAATACCGCCAGAACCAACAGTCACATTCATATCACCTGAAACCGAAATTAGTCCTTCAGCGTAACCGCCACCAGCACCCGATGCGCCTACATGGCCATCCTCACCTGAAGCTCCTCCCCCTCCACCACCCCAGACTTTGACATATACTGTACTTACATTAGCAGGCTTTATCCAAGTGCCGCTTGTTATAAATGCCTGGATATTTTGTGGTATACCTTGAGAGTGATGGGCGTTTACATCTGCCACATGTGCTGATATATCCACACCGTCAACCGTTCCACTAACAGCGATATTTCCAATAACATCTAATTTCTCTACCGGAGTTGATGATCCGATACCAACATTACCAGATACTGCTGAGTACATGTTAGAATCAGAGATAGTCCAATCTGAGTCTTCGCCGCTTCCTGTAGGTAAATTTGTCAGGCCGCTGCCATCGCCAACAAAGGCCGTGGCTTTAGCTGTTCCGTTCACATCAAGCTTAGCTGTTGGGCTAATCGTACCTATCCCAACGTCACCTGATACAGTAGAATACATATCATTTCCTGAAATAGTCCAATCTGAATCTCCGCCGCTGCCCACGTTGTCAATGCCATCAGCAAATCCAGATGGAATTTCTGCAAGTTCACCCCATGAAACACCATCTTTCACACTTGCAAGAACGGTTGGATCAGTCTCGACCGTAATACCTACATCATCGCCATCGTCAAGCCCAGCCGGTTTGCTGCTTACTTCATCCCACGATACTCCGTCTTTAACACTTTCAGTAACCGTCGGGTCCGTTTCGGCTTCGGTACCAACGTCATCTACACCATCTGCAAATCCCAATGGCACGTCCAACAGTTCGCTCCACGAAACTCCATCTTTTACACTTTCCGCAACCGTCGGGTCCGTTTCGGCTCCGACACCGACATCATCTACTCCATCTGCAAAACCCGTCGGCACACTTGCTAGATTTGCCCAATCGACAGCACCAATAAGTGTACCCGTCGCACGAATGTTGCCGACAACATGCAGCTTTTCATCTGGGCTTGCAGTTCCAATCCCAATGTTTCCATCAGATTCATAAATTACTGACTCAATTAAGGTATTCGGGTCGAGGTATTTGGCTATATAGTTTGCAATACCCGGACCCTTTATAACACCAGCGGAACTTCCTGATGTCTTGGCATATACGGCATAAGGGGCGGGATTAATCTCCTGTCGAGGTGTAAGAGTTGTAAAATCATTTATATCAATTGGTTTAACATCAATCTCAAGCCAATATAGGTTGCCATCGAACGGTGCTTCACCAAAATCCAGCAAAACACTGAAAAGACCGTTGCTTACCACAACATCCTCCAGAAGGAGAGCGTCACCTATTTGGGAACCATTGATCTCGGCATCGTATAATGTAAATACAAAGTCATATAGCCCCATAGCTGGCTCGCCCAGTTCTTTGAGTTGACCCTGATATGTAAAAGAAGTGTCAATTGGGTCGGAATAACATAAACTAACTGGAAACATTAAGAACAAGACAATATAGGACAGGTGTATAGATTTCATATTACGCATGTCAACTCTCCTCTTCACACTTATAGTTTCAGTAATTTCCTTGATTTAAGGAAAACTATATTCCTCGCATCAGACATTATCTTAGCGTAAAACTCACTTTTTCTTACAACCATTTACTAACCGGCAACTCTGCCACCGCATATCATAGTCAAAATGAAAGAAGAAGGAACCACTCAGTCCCATAGTCCCCCTCTTAACCTACAGGACTGACCCTGCCACTCCTCACCCCTATTACCACCTCTCTCCACTACTCCTACCTCAAAAAACAAAAAAACTCAGCACAGAAATACTCCCCCAACTACTTCTGCCACTGAGTCGAAACTATTCTCTTCTGCTCCATACGTATCCTACCTGTGCCCATATCAAAACTGACTATGAGCAGGGACTATACTACATCTTCTATGTCCTTTTGTCAACAAAAATATGCCTGTTTTCGACCCTTTGGGAGTGCTGTTTTGAGCCTAAAACTGATGGTTTTTTGTCAAAAAGAAGAAAAGAATTGGACTACTCTTGGACTTTCTGCCCCTCTACTCGAGGTTGGCATCCTCATCATAACGAGGAATATGCCTCGGGATTTATGCAGAGATACCTCTTGCAACCTTAAAGACCTGGTTCTGTGTCAAGCAGAGCTTTGTATGAGGTATCCAGTAGAGATATGCAGGTACCGATGTGTTTTTTCTTTCAGGCCGCCCTGTTGGAAGGACGGCGTCCAGGCCAACAGAAAGTTATGCAGTGCTGGCGGTGCTAACTTACGCACCGGGCGGGATTCTACATTCCCGGCAGCATGTCACTGCTCGACTGCCGCGAGCCAGTTGTTGAGTAAGACAGCGAGGTCGAGTGCGTCAACCGTGTCATCGTTCGGGTAGGAGATATCGCAGTCCGGATTCCATCTCTCCCCGCCGGCGTCGCTCAGCCAGCTTGATGCGAAGGTTGCATAGTCCTTGAAGTCCACGTCGCCATCGTCGTCGAAGTCGCCCGGCGGCGGGGCAATCGTCATAACAGCCCGCAGGGCTTGACCTGTATTCTCGTTGTTTTCACCCTCGCCGAGATAGTCTTCCCAGCCGCCGGTTTCAAGCTGGACGCTCTGCACGTAGTTGGCCGCGTCCCTGATCTGGGTCAGATAGCTGCTCCTGTCAAATGCCTCCAGCGTCAACAGGCCGTAGACAGTCTCCTTCAGTGTTTCGTCTATGCCTTCTTCCATATATAGCCAGTGCCAGGTAAAGCCGCCGGTCTTGAGCTGATAGCCCGCCAGAATTGCCGCCAGGTCGCTAAGGCTCGAAGCTGACGCATGCTGCCCCGCTTGCGGGTCGTAATCCTCGCCCGCAGCCGCAAGGCCGTAGACAGCGCCGGCGAGACCGAGAACGTCGTAACCGTGATTGCCGTCCAGCTCGTCTATTTCGGCCTTGACGCCGTTGATCCATTCGGTTGTTTCTGCGCCTATAAGGTTTACGCTGTAGAGTCCGAGGCCAAGGTCGAAGGCCGCAAGATTCGCAGCGCCTTGACTGGCGCGTCTTTCACGTAATGATTGGACGTAACTCGCTGTATCATGCGTTGTCCTGCTTGCAGCATCGTAATAGGTTCCGGCGGCCAACTTATCGTAGAAGTTGCTCATCACATGATCGACGCACTCCGAGCCGCCCAATATGTTGTCGAGTTCAACGGCCAGCATTCCGTCGGTGACGGCAAAGTTGTTCATTTTTCCAAGCAGGAAGAGCTTTGACTTCTGCAGGGCGGCCAGCATGTTTGGATCGCCGGTTTGACGATAGGCCTGCAGGAGTCCTGTTGCGATGGAGCCGAATATATTGGGGTCACTTGCCACGTTGGGGTCGCCGTTTGGCGACAAGTGCCAGCCGCCGTCGTTGTTCAGCAGCTCAACCAGTCTGCTGCCGCCCAATCCCATCACGACCCCAGGCTGACCCATCGAGACTACGAAGTCAAGAGCCGAGCCTGCAACCACGATCGTTCCCGCCTCCCGACTCTGGCGGATCACCACTGCCGCGGCCACCACGTCGTTGTACTCGTAAGTCACGCTGCCGACAGTCAGGCCGGCGGTTGTGATTGCCGTAACAGCCTCAGCCTTAGTGGCGCCAACCACCGCCGGTACTGTGGAAGACTGGCCAAGTGATACCACAAAGTCAACCGAGGTTCCGATGGGTACGCTAGTCCCGCCCGCAGGATTCTGACTAATTACGAAACCGGCCGCCACCGTCGGACTGTAGGCGTAGCTCACCGTGCCCACCTGAAGCTCGTCAACTCCTTTGATGGCTACTCTGGCCTCGGCCTCGCTCAGCCCGACCACACCAGGAACAAGTGGTTGGCCCAAAGATATCACGATGTTTACAGTGGTACCCATGCTTACGACGGTACCTGCTGCAGGACTCTGGCTCACTATATACCCGAACGGGGTGTTGTTGTCGTACGCGTAACTTTGGGCGGCCGCAAGGTCGTCGACCGCTTCGATGGTCGTTACCGCCTCGTTCGCGCTCATGCCCACCACGTTCGGGACGATAGGTTGCCCTAAAGACACGACAAGTTCGACCGACGAACCGGCAGAAACAACGGTTCCGCCGGCTGGGGCTTGGCTGATCACAAGACCAGCCGCTACTGTGTCGCTGTGTTCGTAATTCACCGTGCTTACCGTAAGATTGTCGATAGCGGTGATTGCCAGGATCGCGTCCGCCTCAGGCATGTCCACTACGTCGGGTACGACCGGCAGGCCCAGGGAGACTACTATGCTGACAGATGATCCTGTCAGGACGAATGTCCCACCCGTCGGATTCTGACTCATGACTCCACCCGCCCCGATCGTGCCACTGTATCCGTAGGTGACAGTGCTTATCGTAAGCCCGTCCACGCCCGTAATGGCCAAGTTCGCATCTGCGGCTGACATTCCTATCACGTCCGGGACCCGGGGCCGCCCCAGGGAGACCACCAGGTCGATCGCCGAGCCGACCGGCAATGTAATTCCGCCCGCCGGATTCTGGCTTAGCGTAACGCCGGCAGATGCCGTATCGTGGTATGTATAATCCAGACTGCCGATCACAAGGCCAACGTTGTCGATTGCTGAATTGGCATCAAGATGGCCCATCCCGACTGTATTCGGCGCAACAACCGGCTCGGCTGTCATTACCCCGATGCCCCAAAGGGCTTCGCCTGTAATCAGGTTGTTCTCGGCAGACCACGCGTCATTGCTCCATCCTCCTGTCGCCAGTTGCACACTCCGCAGATAGATGCCTGCGTCCCTGACAACCGGCAAGTAAGCTGCTCTGTCAAACTCGCTCAGCGCCATAATGGCATAGGCGGTCTCGCGAACGACCTCGTCCATACCCTCTTCCATGTACGGCCAGTGCCAGGTGAAGGCTCCTGTGTCGAGTTGACGGGTCGCCAGAATGGCCGCCAAGTCACTGAGGCTCGAAGCCGATGCGTGCTGGCCCGCCTGAGGATCATAATCTTCGCCAGCGGCGGCAAGGCCCAGGACCGCGCCGGCCAGGCCCAGAACATCGTAGTTGCGGCCGCCATCCAGCTCGTCGATCTCAGACTTGAGCCCTGCAACCCATTCAGTTGTTTCCGCCCCTATGACATAGGCGCTGCAAAGTGCAATGCCCAAATCCCACGCTGCCATGTTCGCTCTCAGCTCAGCGGCACGACGATCACGAAGCGACTGGATATAACTGGCGGTCCCGTGAATGGCACCGCTTATAGCATCGTAATAAGTCCCCGTCGTCAATCGGTCGTAGAAGTTGGTCAGCACGTGGTTCACGCAGTCAGAACCGCCCAGCAGGTCGTCCAGCTCGACCGCCAGCGAGCCGTCGACGACTGTAAAGTCATCACTCCTGCTCAAGAGGAATGTCTTGGCCTTCTGCAAAGCCGCCAGCATAGCCGGGTCGTTGGCTTCACCGTCATGACGGTAAGCCTTGACCAGCCCCATGGCCACGTATCCGAATATCTCTGCATCACTGCCGATACCTGGGTTACCATCGTCCAACGGCTCATCCCAGCCCCCGTCGTTATTCTGCAGCTCGACTAACCTGTTGCCGCCGGACAGAGTGCCCGGGTCAGGGGGGCCCAGCGAGATCACAAGGTCGACTGGGGAGCCGACATGGACCGTTGTTCCGCCAATCGGACTCTGAGCGACTACGCTTCCCAAAACCACACTGCTGCTGTATTCGTGGCTCACGCTGCCGGCTGCCAAAGCCGCATCAACGAGAGCTGTTTTCGCAGCAGCCTCTGTCATGCCCCTCACATCCGGCACCAATGCTGGTGGTCCCAATGAGATGACAAGATCGACCGCAGACCCGACCGGTACCACAACTCCGCCCGCCGGGCTCTGGTCTATTACAGAACCTTCGGGAACGGTCTCACTGTGTTCATAGCTTACCGCACCGACCACAAGATTATCAACGTCCGTGATCGCTGAAACCGCGAAAGCTTCGGTTTCGCCGACTACATTCGGTACAGTGGGCTGGCCCGACGATACCACTAAGTCCACCAACGAGCCGACGGCCACAACAACACCCCCAATGGGGTCCTGACTAATTACAAAGCCGGCCGGCACAGTATCGCTATGCTCGAAGATTATGTTGCCGACAACAAGCTCGGCAGCCACGATGTTGGAATCAGCATCTGCCTGGGACATATCCACAACATTTGGTACAGTAGTGGACCGACCCAGCGAGACCACAAGGTCAACCGACGAACCGACTGATACCGTCGTTCCACCAGCCGGACTCTGGCTGATTACAAGTCCCGCACCTATGGTATCGCTGAATTCATACGTCACATCCCCGATTACAAGGCTGGCATCAATGATAGCAGAAGCTGCATTGGCTTCGGTCTCACCTATCACATCCGGCACTTCCGGCCTGCCCAAAGATACGACAAGATCAACGTATGAGCCCAAAGGCGCTAACAAACCGGCCGCTGGATTCTGGCTGATTATTGTCCCTGCGACCACTGTGTCGCTATACTCGAGACTTGTGCTTCCGATCGCAAGTCCTCCGGATGTAATCGTCCAATTCGCATCGGGTTCGTTCATCCCCACCACGTCCGGCACGACGACCGGCGGCCCCAGCGACACGGTAATCTCAACAGACGAGCCCTCAGCCACTGTTGTCTCCGCAATGGGATTCTGACTGATGACAACTCCTGCTGGTACGGTGTTGCTGAACTCATACGTCACAATGACTAAGAGCCCGGCCGTATTGAGAGTCAGGTTTGCATCCGTCTGCGACATTCCTTCCACATCTGGGACGACCACCGCCTTACCCAGCGAGACCGCAAAATCCACCGCTGAGCTGCCAAGCACCGTTACACCTGATGCCGGGCTCTGGCTGATTACAACTCCCGCCGATATGGTGTCACTATACTCGTATGTGATCTCGCCAACCATCAGATTCGCTGCCATGATGGCGAGATTCGCATCAGCCTCCCCCATGCCGACGACATTCGGAACGGTCACCGGCCGACCTATGGCTGTCGCAATCCCATGCAGGGCCTCTCCGCTGATCCGGTTCTCTTCACCTTCAAACGAACCAACATAGTCTTCCCAACCGCCCGTGGCAAGCTGAACACTTTGCAGGTAGTTGCCCGCGTCTATGATTTCAATCAGGTAGCCCGCCCTGTCAAACTCATTCAGCGCCCTAAGTCCATAAACGGTCTCTCTGAGTGTTTCGTCGAAGTACGGGTCCATATACAACGCATGCCAGGTAAAGCCGCCTGTGCTGATCTGGTAACTTGCGAGAATTGCGACCAGATCGCTGAGGCTTGAAGCGGACGCGTGCTCACCCGCCTGTGGATCGTAGTCCTCGTCCACAGCCGCCAGACCAAGGACAGCCCCTGCCAGTCCGAGAACGTCGTACCCGTGGTAGCCGTCGAGCTGGTCGATCTGAGCCTTTACCGCAGTCACCCATTCACTCGTATCGGCGCCTATCATCTGGGCGCTGTACAGGCCCACGCCCATATCCCAAGCGCTCAGATTCCGCGCATTTTCGGCTACCCGGCGGTTCCGAAGCGATTGTATGTAGCTGACTGTGTCATGTACCGCTCCGCTTGCGGCATCATAGTAAGTTCCTGTTGCCAGCTTGTCGTAGAAGTTGGTCATAACATGGTCTGAACAGGTCGTCCCGCCCAGTATGTTGTCCAGCTCCACCGCAAGCGCCCCGTCCGTGACCGTGAAGTTGTCTATCTTGTTCAAGAGGGACCCCTTGGCGCTCTGCAGCGCTGCTTGAATATTGGAGTCGGCGGTTGTGTAATACGCCTCGCTCAGACCAAGGGCCGCCAAAGCAAGAATGTTGCTATCACTCGGGTTCTCAGGGTTTTCATCCGCAGCAGACACGTCCCAGCCGCCGTCGCTATTTTGCAGCTCGACGAGCCGGCTGCCGCCCGAAAGCATTACATCGACCGGCTGGCCCAAAGACACCACAATATTAACCGCTGAGCCTACAGGCACAAGAGTACCCTGCGCCGGGCTCTGTTCTATTATCGTGCCGGCGCCGCCGACCTCGTCGTAGCGGTATGCCAACTGCCCGATCACTAAGCTGGCCGACGTAATAGCTGAATTTGCATCGGTCTTTGTCATCCCCAGTACAGCCGGCACCACCGCCGCCGATACCACCAGATCGACAGATGAGCCGATGGGCACTCTTGTGCCGCCGTTCGGGTCCTGACTTATGACCAGACCGGGGGGTACTGTCTCACTGTATTGATAGCTTACGCTGCCCACAGTGAGATTACCTATGGCAGTGATTGTCGAATTTGCCTCCGCTTCCGTCTTACCAACCACGTCCGGCACCTCCGGCTGGCCCAGAGAAACCACCAGGTCGATCGCTGACCAGATAGGTACTATCGTTCCATATACCGGGTGTTGGCTGATAACTCTGTCTTCCGGTATCGTGTCGCTGTATTCGTAGGTAACCGCACCTACAGTAAGCTCGGCGCCAACGATAGTCAGGTTTGCGTCGGCCTGCGTCATCCCCACCACATTCGGCACCTCAATGGGGCGACCCAGTGATACCAAAAGGTCGACAAGGGAGCCCACCGCCACTACTGTACCGCCCACCGGGTTCTGGCTGATCACCAGCCACTGAGCTATCGTCTCGTTGTACTCATAGGTTACATTGCCGACCGCCAGGTTGTCCACCGCGGTAATCGCTGCTACGGCATTAGCCTCCGGCATCCCCACCACGTTCGGCACGTTAGGCCGGCCAAGTGATACCATCAAGTTGACGCTTGAGCCGATCGATACTGCTGCTCCGCCAATCGGACTCTGACTGATGACAAGACCTGCTGTAACCGTGTCGCTGTGCTCATAGGTGACAGTACCCACGGTCAAATTGTCTACTGCGGTGATCAGGGCCGCTGCATTCGGCTCTGTCAGCCCCACTGCATTCGGCACGATCGGCCGACCCAACGATACCAGCAGGTCGACCGTTGAACCGATTTCCACCGTCGTTCCTCCCGCCGGGTCATGAGAGATCACCATCCCTGCCGCCACCGTGTTGCTGTATACATGGCTCACGCTGCCAACTGTCAGATTGTCGATGGAGGCTACAAGCAACGCGGCGTTAGGCTCCGTCATCCCCACCACATCCGGTACTTCCGGCTGACCTAACGAAACGACCAGGTCGACCGATGAGCCGATCAGGACCGGCGTATTCGGCGCGGGACTCTGACTTATCACGAGACCGGCCGCCACCGTGTCACTGTATTCGCTGGTTATTCCCGCGGTCAGGTTATCCACCGCCGTGATAGCTGTGACGGCGCCAAGTTCCGTCATCCCGACCACGTTGGGTACTCTCGGCTGACCTAACGATACCACCAGGTTAACAGACGAGCCCATCGGCACAACCGTTCCGCCCACGGGATCCTGACCGATGACAAATCCGGCCCCGACCGTGTTGCTAAACTCATAGCTTACGGTTCCCACTCTGAGATTATCCACCGCCGTAATTGTGGAATTAGCCTCGGCCAGGCTACGCCCCACAACGTTCGGAACCGTCGGCGGACCTGACGAAACCACGAGGTTGACGCCTGTACCGATCGGCACGGGCGTCCCCGCTGACGGCGTCTGACTCATTACAACGCCTACCGGCGCCGTGTCACTGTATTCGTAATCTACTATGCCGAGGGTGAGATTGGCATCGGTAATCGCTGTATTTGCATCGGCCAGCAGCATGTTAGTTACATTAGGTGTGAGAATACCCGATATCACAATGTGAACAGTTGAGTAAATCCGTACCGTTGTTCCCGCGGTAGGCGTCTGGCTGATGACTTTGCCCACCGGCACCGTGCTGCTGTATCTGTAGCTTGTACTGCCCAGCGCAAGATTGGCGTCAACTATCGTCGAGTTGGCGTCCACCTTGGTCATCCCAACCACGCTGGGCACCGTAACACCGGAGACCACAAGATTGACACGGTAACCTACAGGCGCCACCATCCCGCTGCTTGGATCCTGACTGATTACCATTCCCGGCGGCACGCTCGCGTTGTACTGGTAGCTTATGTTGCCGACCGACAGACCGCTGTCCAATATGAGCGAGCGAGCATCGGCTTCGGCCATACCTACCACATTCGGCACCACCGGCTGACCCAGAGACACCACAATATCTACGAATGAACCTATCAGTACCGGCGTGTTGGGCGCCGGGCTCTGGCTGATTATCAGCCCCTGGGCCACTATGTCGTGGTATCTGTCGGTAATGGTTCCCACGCTGAGGTTATCCACAGCAACAATGCTGGTAATGGCTTCCGCTTCAGTCTTGCCCACCACGTTGGGAACGATCGGTTTGCCGAGCGATATCACCAGATTGACAGTCGAGGCGACCGGTACCGCGGTTCCGCCGGTCGGGTTCTGGCTGATCACAACGCCGGCCGGCACCGTGTTACTGTATTGGCGAGTGATGGCGCCCACTGTGAGGCTGTCAACGGCCGTGATGGCGGCTATCGCCTCAGCCTCGGTGCGACCGACAACGCCGGGAACTACCGGCTGGCCCAGGGAAACTACGACGTTTATTGCTGAACCGATGTTTACCGCCGTCCCGGCCGCCGGATTCTGACTGATCACACGCCCAAACGGCGTATTATTGTCATATCGATAACTTGGCGCCGCCGCAAGGTTGTCCACCGCTTCGATTGCGGCTACTGCCTCACCCAGTGTCAGCCCTACTACACCAGGCACTTCAGGCCGACCCAGCGATATTGCCAGGTTTACAGTCGTTCCAATGTCTACCACTGTTCCGCCGGCGGGGCTCTGACTTATAACGGTCCCGGCCGCCACCGTATTGTTGTACTCATAGGTTATTGAACTGACAAGATCAACCGCTTCAATGGTCGTCACAGCCTCCGACTCGGTGTATCCCACTACGCCGGGGACTACCGGCCGACCTAACGATACAACTATGTTTACCGTTGAACCAACCGATACTTCCGTGCCCGCTACAGGATTCTGGCTGATTACGATATTTGCGGGGATGCTGTTATGATGTTCGTATGTTGCCGCTACCATTAGGTCCATCCCTGTGATTGCAGCTGATGCAGCCGACTCCGTCTCGCCCACCACGTCGGGAACAACGGCTCGGCCCGAGGATACCACCAGATCAACTGCACCGCCCCCCGGCAGAACGCCGCCGGCAGCAGGATTCTGACTTATTACATGTCCCCCCGGCACCGTGTCACTGTGTTCGTAAGTCACACTGCCGAGAGTAAGGCCCGCCCCCACGATTATTGAATTCGCATCGGCTTCTGTCTGCCCCACTACGTTGGGCACAGTATGGGCCTCGCCCAGGGACACCACCAGGTCCACGGAAGAACCGCCCGGTACAGTTGTACCGCCCACAGG
The DNA here is from genome assembly GCA_035527845.1 of Sedimentisphaerales bacterium. Classification (GTDB taxonomy): domain Bacteria; phylum Planctomycetota; class Phycisphaerae; order Sedimentisphaerales; family Anaerobacaceae; genus JAUWKC01. Next base: position 50,398 of record DATKZT010000008.1, read on the forward strand.
GTTCTGGCTTATCACTGTTCCTGCCGCTATCGTATCACTGAACTCATACGCTATGCTGCCAATCGCTAGGCCTGCTCCCACAATGAGTGAATTCGCATCTGCTTCCGTTTCTCCCACCACGTTCGGTACAATGTGAGGCGCACCTAATGAAACCACGAGATACACAGTTGACCCAATGGGTACCGCCGTCTCACCCGCCGGATTCTGACTGACAACGGCACCGACCGCCACAGTGTCATTGTAGTCGTAGCTCACTGCCATCGTGAGATTGTCGATGGCTGTAATCGCAGCTACGGCATTGGCCTCCGTCATTCCCACGACATTCGGCACGACCGGCTGACCCATTGAGACCACAAGGTCCACGGATGAGCCCATCAGTACGGGAGTGTTCGGCGCCGGGTTCTGACTGACTACCAATCCCGCTGCCACGGTATCGTTATATTCATTGGTGACGGTCCCGACCGCTAAGTTATCCACTGCTGTGATGGCTGCGGTGGCATTCGGTTCGGTCATGCCCGCCACATCCGGCACCAAAGGCTGACCCAACGAGACCACAAGGTCAACCGACGAGCCGATTAGTACAGGCGTATTCGGCGCCGGGCTCTGACTGATTACAACTCCATTTGCTACGGTATCATTGTGTTCGTAGATCACCGAGGGGTTGAGGTTGTCGATGGCCGTAATCGCGGCTATGGCATTCGGTTCTGTCATCCCCACCACATCCGGCACTAAAGGCGGACCTAATGATAGCACCAGGTCCACCGATGAGCCTATGGCCACCGGTGTATTTGGCGCGGGCGTCTGGCTTATGACTAATCCCGCCGCTACCGTATCGCTGTATTCATCGGTCACACTTCCAACCGTTAAGTTATCCACCGCAGTGATGGCCGCCGTCGCGTTCGCCTCCGTCATCCCCACGACATCCGGCACCTCCGGCTGGCCCAGCGAAACGATCAGACCAACCGATGAGCCGATTAGTACCGGCGTATTCGGCGCCGGCGTCTGGCTTATGACCAATCCTGCCGCTACCGTGTCACTGTATTGGTCTGTGACGCTGCCGACCGTAAGATTATCCACAGCCGTAATCGCTGCTGTGGCGTTGGCCTCGGTCATCCCCATGACGTCCGGTACCACCGGCTGACCTAACGACACAACAAGATTAACTGAGGAACCCACAGCCGCCGTGGTCCCACCCTCGGGCTCTTGGTTGATTACTATTCCTGCTTCCACCGTGTCGCTGTACTCGTAAGCCACAACGCCAACAGTAAGACCGGCACTGACAATTGCCAGGTTCGCCTCGCTCTCCGTCATGTCCACCACATTCGGGACTTCAGGTTGACCATAGGATACAATTAAGTCAACGACCGAGCCTATTGGAACCACGGTTCCGCTTGCCGGACTCTGACTGATTACTAATCCTGACGCTACCGTGTCACTGTATTCGTAAGCCACCGAGGTGGTAAGATTATCAACGCCGGTGACGGTCGCTACGGCATTGGCCTCGGTCATGCCCACGACATCCGGCACTTCCGGCCGACCCAAAGAAACGACAAGATCAACGGATGAGCCTATAGCTACCGGCGTATTCGGCGCAGGCGTCTGACTTATGACCAATCCCGCCGCTACCGTGTCACTGTATTGGTCTGTGACGCTGCCGACCGTCAGATTATCCACCGCCGTGATGGCTCCTGTGGCACTAGGCTCGGTCATACCCACCACGTTTGGAACTAAAGGCTGACCTAACGAGACCACCATATCCACGGATGAGCCGATTAGTACGGGAGTATTGGGCGCCGGCGTCTGACTTATAACCAATCCTGCTGCCACCGTATCGCTGTATTCATCTGTGACGCTGCCTACCGTTAAGTTATCCACCGCCATGATGGTTGCTGTGGCATTGGCTTCCGTCATACCCACCACATCCGGCGCTTCCGGC
>DATKZT010000009.1:0-44810 GCA_035527845.1 Sedimentisphaerales bacterium
GAATAGTAAGCATAATGGACTCCTTTCCGAACTTATTGTCGTAAACAATAATAAGCATCGGCAGGAGTCCGTTTGCTGGTATAATGAATCTGCTATCCATCGTTCAATAGCCTAAAAATTGGCAAAAGTCGAGCTTAGAGGCGCGTTGTGGGCGATGCAAAAGGTAGCGGCTGCCGGTTGTACAGGCTAGGCTCCGGTTTCATCCGACGAGACGGAATCAAGCACATCGACTTGGGCGATGACACGGGCAGACAGAGGCAGTATGGGGCAATGAAATCGGCGATGGGCGGTTGATTATGTTTGTTGATGAGGCGAAAATCTGGGTCAAGGCGGGCGACGGAGGCCACGGCTGCGTGAGCTTTCGGCGGGAGAAGTATGTTCCCAAGGGCGGGCCCGACGGCGGCGACGGCGGCAAAGGCGGAAGCGTCTATTTCGAGGCGGTGGACAACCTCGATACATTGCTGGATTTTGCGGGGAAGCATCACTGGCAGGCCCCGAACGGCCGGGGCGGCTCGGGCAGCAACAAGCACGGGGCGGACGGCGAGGATTTGACAATCAAGGTGCCGCCGGGGACGCTGATATACGATACGGATTTGGATCTGCTGCTCAAAGACCTCAACGAGGTTGGGATTAAGGTCCGGGTATGCCGCGGCGGCCGGGGCGGTAAGGGCAACAAGGCATTCGCGACGGCGACGAACCAGACGCCCAGATACGCCGAGCGGGGCAAGGAGGGGCAGGAAAGAAACATCCGACTGGAGCTGAAGCTGATCGCCGACGTGGGGCTGGTCGGCAAGCCGAACGCGGGCAAGAGCACTCTGATTTCGCGGTGCTCGGCGGCGAGGCCCAAGATAGCCGATTATCCGTTCACGACGCTGGAGCCCGTGCTCGGCATCGTGGAACTGAGCGATTTCAGGCGGTTTGTGATGGCCGATATCCCGGGGCTCATCGAAGGGGCGCACAAAGGGGCGGGGCTGGGTTTCGAGTTTCTGCGGCACATAGAACGCACTCGCATTATAGTGCACCTTCTTGATATAATGCCGGTGGATGGGTCCGACCCGGTTGAAAACTACAGGGGAATACGAAGCGAGCTGGAGCAATACAGTCGGGCGCTGGCGGATAAGGCCGAAGTGGTCGTGGCCAACAAGATAGACCTCGTGCCGGATAGTGAAATTGTGAATGAGACAGCAAAGAAGCTGAACAAGAAGATTTATGCAATATCGGCAGTCACGGGGGCGGGGATAAAGGAACTGACTGAATTGTTGTGGGAACAGGTCAGAGAAAGCAGGGAATCGGGAGGCCGTTAATTGTGAATATAATTGCGATAGACATCGGCAACACGAATATTAACATCGGGCTTTTTCTAAAAGGCGAAGAGAAGTTCATAAAGTCCGTCCCGGGCGAGGACCGAACAAAGCTCGCCGAGCTGCTTAAGTCTTCGTGGCAGATGATTCCGGTCGCCAGAGGCTCGAAGCAGAAAAAGCGGGATGGCATGATAGTTGTCAGCAGCGTCAAGCCGGCCTGGACGGAAATGATACAACAGATTGCAGAGGAAGACCTTGGTGAGAAGGTCTATGTTATAGGCAAAGACATACCGCTTCCCATAAGCCTCTGGGTGGATGAGCCCGGCAAGGTCGGCACCGACCGCGTCGTCGCTGCGGCGGCGGCCTATGCCGTGGTCGAAGATGCGGTGGTGGTGGCGGATTTAGGGACGGCGATGACGATAGACCTTGTGGACCAGCACGGTGTGTTTGAGGGCGGGGTGATTTGTCCCGGCATTGAGATGGGCGCCGATGCGCTGCAGCGCAGCACCGCGCAGCTTCCCAAGGTCAAGGTCAGCAAACCACAAGCACCTTACGGCAAGAATACGAGCGACGCCATAAACTGCGGCTTATACTATTCCGCGGTATCGACCCTGCAGGAGGTCACTCGGCGCTACGCCGAAAAAATTGGTCGATGGCCGCACACAGTGCTTACCGGCTCGGCTGCGGAGCTGATAAAGGACGACTGCGAATTCATAGACTCCTATGTCCCCAACCTGGTCATCAAAGGGATTGTTTTGGCTTATCAGAAATACATCGAGGATAAGAACGAGTCCCTGTGAACCGGCCTTTCTCAGACCTGCTTCGGCAGAAACGGGCGGGCTCATGATCGCCGACGAAGCCCTTTCGCCTGCAAGAAATACGAGTTATCAAGAGGAGATTGTGAAGTGATGAGGACAAGCAGGTTCTTTCACTCGATATCTTTGAGGCCCGGCGGCCCCAACCACAGGATTTCCCTGCAGAACAGCGCGGCCATAATTTCTTTGCTTCTTGCACTTGTGCTGATACTTGCTGGTTGTGACCATGGGACGCTTTATGAGCAAGAGCTTGGAGGGTCCGGAAAGGGTGCTGCTCGCTGGTGGAAAGGCAACCTGCATACGCACACACTGTGGAGCGATGGCCGGGATTACCCGGAAATGGTTGTCCAGTGGTACAAGAAGAATGGCTGGCACTTCCTGGCCCTGTCGGATCACAATGTTCTTTCGCAGGGGCAGAAGTGGATTGATGTGCCAGATAAGGGGGGAGGAGTGGAAGTTTTCAATAGGTATCTCGAGGGGTTCGGCGACAAATGGGTCGACAGGCGGACGGTCGATGGAAAGGTGCAGGTGCGTGTGAAGCCATTGAACGAATTCCGCTGCCTTTTCGAAGAGGCGGGTTGGTTCCTGCTGGTTCAGGCCGAGGAAATTACGCAGAAGAAGGCGCACGTCAATGCCATTAATCTGCGCGAAGTCATCCCACCGTACGAAGCAGACAGCGCGCTGGAAGTAATGCGAGGTTGCGTAAATGAGGTTATGACTCAGAGTGGGGGTGCGGGGCGAATGATGTTGGCCCAGATTAACCATCCGAACTTTCGCTGGGCACTGAGAGCAGAAGATATCATCTATGTTGAAGGGGCCAGGTTCTTCGAAATATACAACGGACACCCCTCAGTTCACAACTGCGGCGACGAACACCATGTCGGTACGGAACGAATGTGGGACATCATCCTGACCAGGCGACTGGCGGAATTGAACCTGCCGGTTATCTACGCCACCGCCACAGACGACGCCCACGAATATCACAAATGGGGACCCCAGTCCGCCAATCCCGGACGAGGCTGGGTCACCGTGCGAGCAGGTCACCTCACACCCGAATCTTTGATCAAGGCAATGGAGGCCGGCGACTTTTATGCCTCAACCGGCGTGGTGCTCAAAGACGTGGTCTTTGATGGCAAAACGCTCAAGGTCGTAATCAGACCCCAAACAGGCGTTTCTTACACTACGCAGTTTATCGGCACACTGAAAGGCTACGACCCTGAGAACAGACCGGCGGTGGATGCAAACGGCGTTGAGATTAGAACGACGCGCATTTACAGCGATGATATCGGCAAGGTTCTGGCGGAGGTGAAAGGCACAATGGCCGGCTATACACTGACCGGAAAGGAGATATACGTGCGCGCCAAGGTTATCTCAACTAGGCCCACGGACAATCCGGCGGTCGCTGGCGACGTAGAGGTTGCATGGATTGAGCCGGTTGTACCTGACCATGAATAGCCGCCGACCGCCCTGTTTGGAGCAGGCGCCACCACGTAACCATCTCTGCTGGCAGCCCTGAACATTTTGCGGTACAATCCAATTCCAGCAACTATCCTGATTTACCCTATTTGGGCTTGGCTGATGGGCACGTTCGCAGCAGTAATGACAGGGCAGGGCACGGGGGCGATATCGACGATAGAGGTCTTTGGCGAAGGCGCCGGCGCCATCATAGAGAAGATATTCCGACCGGCGGGCGGCGAGACGCTTACGTTCGAGGCCGGAAGGATTCTGGTGGGCGCAGTCGTGGATGGCGGGGAGACTATCGACCAGGTGGTCGTCGGATGCGAAGGAGCGAACGCCATCGCCATTAACTGTCACGGCAATCCGCTCATTGTCGAGCTTATAATGGAGCTGCTGCACAAACAGGGCGCCGAGCTTATAACCGCCGAGCAGCTTTTGGCGAAAGAGCTTGTCGCTCAGGGGTCCCTCAACACCATTGCCGTCGAGGCCAGACTCGCACAGGTCAGGTCGCTGACGCTAAAAGGAACGAGAATCATCCTGAATCAGATTGGGGGCGGACTGAATGAGAAGGCCGCCCAATGGATCGAGCAGGCGGACGACGTATCGATTGAGCAAATCCGCGCCGAAGCTGCGCAAATACTCCGTGACAGCCAAACAGCAAAGCTGATTATCAGCGGCTGCACAGCGGTCATCACGGGACCGCCCAACAGCGGCAAGAGCACCCTGCTCAATTACCTTTGCGGAAAACAGAAGGCGATTGTCACCGACGTAAAGGGTACGACGCGGGATTGGGTCAGCGGTCGCTGCCAAATCGGGCCTCTTTCGGTGGAGTTGATTGATACGGCCGGGCTGGAGCGGGAACTTGCAGAATCAACCGACGACGCCGTCGAAAGAGCGGCGCAGCAGAAGACGCTTGAGTTTTTCGAAAAGGCGGACCTCGTCCTGCTGGTTTTGGATGGCGGCGAACATGTGAATCAATTTGATGAAACCGTGCTTGAGAAGATTGCAGACAAGAAGATACTGACGGTGATTAACAAGTGCGATTTGCCGCACCGGCTGGACATCGACAGGCTGCCTCAGATTTTGAAGGATGGCTTGCAGATAAGTGCGAAGTTCGGTACTGGTATAGAGAATCTCGTGAAGAAGATTCCGCAAATCTGTGGGGCAGCCGGTTTCGATTCCAGAAGCCCGATTTGCGTGAGCGAGCGACAGGAGAACCTGCTAAAGAGTTTAGAGAAGGTCCCGTCCACGCAGGAGGCTGTGACAATCATCGCAGAGTTGTTAAACGGCCGGTTGGAGGTATAATCTTCGAGTATGGCTTCCGAAAGTGACAAGCTGACGCCTGCGATGAGGCAGTTTGCGAGGTTCAAGGATAAGTACCCGGACTGCATACTGTTCTTTCGGATGGGCGATTTCTACGAGACCTTCTACGAGGATGCCAAGACCTGCGCGAAGGTTTGCGGGCTTACGCTGACCAGCCGGAACAAAGGCGTTAATCCCATACCGCTGGCGGGCGTGCCCTATCACGCCGTGGACGGCTACCTGAAGAAAATGCTCCAGGCCGGCTACAGGGTGGCGGTCTGTGAGCAGGTAGAGGACCCGAAGACCGCCAAAGGCGTCGTCAAGCGGGACATCGTGCGGATTGTGACGCCGGGAACATTGACGGATGATATCCTGCTGAACTCGAAGGAGGACAATTTCCTTTGTGCGGTGAATCTGGGGACCAAAGGCGCCGCGGCGATTAGCTGGGTGGATATTTCGACGGGTCATTTTTTTGTCGAGCGGATTCCCGAGAAGAAACTGCTCGATGAGCTGCTGCGGCTTTCTCCGGCCGAGTGTCTGCTTGCGGACAGGCGCGGCGAATTGTTCGAGGCGGAGATGCGCAAGCTTTCCGGGGACATCGGGCAACTGACGAATGCGGTGGTGACGGAGCGGCCGGCGTGGTACTTCGATTTGTATCAGGCCAGGCAGCGCCTGCTGAAGCACTTCGGGACCGCTACGCTGGAGGGATTCGGCATTGGAGATGGCGATGAGGATTTGATGCCTGCGGCAGGCGCGATTATCGAGTATCTCAACGAGACGCAGAAGACGACGCTCGGGCATATACAAAGTTTGAAGAAAATCGGTCGGCACAAATTTCTGCAAATCGATACCAGCAGCCTGCGGAGTCTGGAGATTCTGCGCACCATCCGCGCCGAAAGCACGAAAGGCTCGCTTCTCAATTGCCTCGACGAGACGATGACAGGGATGGGGGGCAGGATGTTTCGCAACTGGCTCTGCATGCCGCTCTGCGAGCTTGCTGCAATAGAGGCCCGCCAGCACGCCATTGCCGAGCTGAAGGACGCCGATGCCGGATTGGGTGACATTCGTAAATTGCTGTCGGTCATAGCGGATACCGAGAGGATTGCGGCGCGCGTGAGCACGCTTCGGGCGACACCGAAGGACCTGGTTGCCCTGGCGGCAACTCTGCGAAAAATACCGCAGCTTCGCGAGTCTTTGCAGCGATTCGGCGCGGGCCTGCTGACGTCTCTGGCGACACAGTGCGACAGCATGGATGAGTTGGCGGACTTGCTGGAGGCGGCGATTGAGCCGGAGTGCCCCTCGCATCTTCGGGACGGCGGCGTCATAAGAAGCGCGTTCGATGAGGAGCTTGACCGGCTGCGCTCGATTTCGACGGACGGCCGGAGCTGGCTCAGGAACTACCAGAAGGAGCAGATCGAGCGGACCGGTATTGCGAACCTGAAGATAGGCTACAATAAGGTTTTCGGCTATTACATCGAGGTCACGCATTCATCGGCCCAGAAAGTTCCGGCTGATTACGTGCGCAAGCAGACGATAAAGAACGCCGAGCGTTACATCACCGACGAGCTGAAAGAGTACGAGACCGAGGCGCTGGGCGCCCAGGAAAAGGCGGTGGAACTGGAGCAGCAGCTTTTCGAGCAGGTGCGTCGCCAAACCGCGCAATATGTGCGCCGGCTTCAGAAGCTCGCCGAGACAATAGGCCAATGCGATTGCCTCGCGTCGCTGGCGTATGTGGCAAGACGACGAAACTACATCCGCCCGAAGATGACCGACGGCACGGACCTTGTCATAAAGGAAGGCAGGCATCCCGTGCTGGCCGAATCGCTTGGCGCCGAGTTCGTGCCGAACGATATCGAATTAGGCGGCAAGGCGGGGGACTGCCTGATTGTCACCGGGCCTAATATGAGCGGCAAAAGCACTTACATAAGGCAGGCGGCGCTGCTTGTGCTGATGGCGCAGACGGGCAGCTTCATTCCCGCGCAAGAGGCGACGATAGGTTTGGCCGACAGAATCTTTACGCGGGTTGGCGCCTCGGATGAGCTGGTTCGCGGACAATCCACGTTTATGGTGGAGATGACCGAGACGGCCAACATCATCAACAACGCCACGGAAAAATCGCTGGTGATTCTGGACGAGGTTGGGCGAGGCACAAGCACCTACGACGGCCTGGCGCTGGCGTGGGCCGTAACCGAACACATCGCCGGCCGGCTAAAGTGCCGAACGCTCTTTGCCACCCACTATCACGAGCTGACGGAACTGGCGGAACTCTTCGCGAACGTCAAGAACTGCAACGTCGCCGTGCGCGAATGGATGGACGAGGTCGTCTTCCTCCACAAAATCCTGCCCGGTGGAACGGATAAGAGCTACGGCATCCACGTGGCAAAACTTGCGGGCGTGCCAAAATCAATCCTCGACAGGTCCAAAGAAATCCTCGAAGACCTCGAAAGCACCTTCCAGAAGGAAGCCACCGGCGAACACCTATCAAGGCACAAGACAAAGCAGCCGGACGCCGACTCGCTGTTCGTCGAAAAACACAAGGGCGTTCTGGATAAGCTCGGCTCGATCGATATAAATAATCTCACACCGCTCGAGGCAATAAACCTGCTTGAGCAGATCAAGAAAGAAATCGAGTACCCGTGACCTTAGAACCCCCTAAGCACCGTCCCTACGGTCCGGTTCCTGACGTTTTGTGGGCTCAGCCCCTCCGCTGGGGCGCAAAAATGACAAAAAGCAACTTCAGTCGATCACAATGGTTTCGAGTTGGGCGACAAGTGACGGTAGGTCCTGCGTGACCGTTTCCCATACGACATCGAGATTCACGTCGAAATAGCCGTGGATAAGTCGATCGCGCATTCCGGTCATACTTTTCCACGGCAAATCAGGATGAGCCTCTCGCAATTGTGCAGAGACGCCGCGCGCCGCTTCTCCAATGATTTCCAGCAGGCGAACCAATGACAGGCTCAACATGCGGTCCGTATCCAGGTCCTCGCGGGTCCGCCCATCCACAAAACCAACCGCCTCACGGGCAGCATCGAGAATGTGTCGCGTCCGAACGGCGTCATCTTCGAACATACTGCACCTCCGCTGTGGCAACCACTTGGTCGCGGAAATATCGGCTCAGGTCTTCCGGCGTGCGAAGCTCCACCTTTCGACCGCCAAACAAGCCGGACAACTCCTCTTCCATCTCGAACAGACGGAAAAAGCCGGGGACGTGACCGGGCATAAAATCCACTAATACATCCAAATCACTTTCCGGGCCGAAGTCGTCCCGAAGCGCCGAACCGAAAATCGCCAATCGGCGAATATGATGACGTCCGCAAAAAGCCGCAAGCTGGTCTTTTCTTACTGCAACGTTCCTGTTCATCTGCTTCCCATCCTGCTGGTTCAGTGCCTGCCCAAGGATATCGGTGACGTACTTGCCGGGTATGGCGTAAGCCCTGCCAATCTTGGCGGCCTTTATCTGCCCTTTCCTGACCTTTTTGTAAACTGCAACCCTGCTTATCCCCAGAATCCTCGCCAGTTCTGGAATGGTTATATACGCTTTTTTTCCCACAAGAAACTGCCCATGCTTCTGTAACCTGTTGTAATATCTATATTTACATCTCAGCATTGGTTAACGTTGGTTAACCAGCATGCCTGAGGTTAACCTGTGCGGTGTGCCAAGTCAAGCATAATTTCAACAAAGCTCAAACGCGCGGCCAAGCAGATCAGAAACCAAAGCCAGCAGTCCTGACCAGCGAGATTACTGTTGATGTTCAGCCTGTAAAATCCGCATTATTCTCGGGTCGCTTTGATCGATGGTGACCGCTACCTGTTTTCTTGTATCCTGCCCGAAGTACTCGAAGATCCCGACCAGCAGATAGCTGATATTCTGCCTCAGGTCAGCGGAGTATCTTGTGGTCGCGGCCTCACCGACCCACACGACTTTTCCTTTGTCGGCGGCATTCCGGCGACCGGTATCCGAAAGCCTGATGGTAAGCCACTGGTCGTGGTAGGTTTCGGCGTACGGGACATAGCTTCCGTAGCCGTAGTAATAGCGGCGGTATCCGCCGAAGCCAAAGGACGATGCTGGTCCATAGTAAGGTTCGAAGCCGGTTACCTCCCGGCGATTTATTCCGAAGGCAAAGTCGAGTCGGTAGTCTGCGACGTCCTCTTTGGCCGCGTGTGAGAATCCGCGCCGGGCCAGCAACTGCTCGATTTTGCCTTTGATTTCTTTTTGGAATATCGGGTTGTGCGAATTTGCATCGACAGCGAGGTATATCGCCGCCTTGTCCGGAACGGACAGCCCGCGCTCCAGGAAGCCGTTGACACGTACCGTGTAGCTTCGGGCGCAGCCGGCAGTCAGGCAGGACAGAGCAGCTAATATCAAACATAACCTTTTCATTTGAGCATCTCCTTTTCAAACGTCCCGGCAACTGTTGGATCCAACGAAGCAAGACAACCTGTTCAACTTTGCTACGGCCGATTATAAGGGCCTGTTCGAATCTTTCGCTATAGTGTACAGCCTTACTTCTTTTCCATCTGCTTTTTTTCAGATTCACCGGATTGATTATTTGGCCGGGGGCCCTATTATATCGGGATATGGAGAACTATATCGCCGACAGAATGGGCAAAATCGAAGCCAGTGGTATAAGGAAAGCCTTTGCACTGGCCGCCACGGTCAAGGACCCGATAGACTTTTCGATAGGCCAGCCCGACTTCGATGTGCCGGACGTGCTGAAAGAAGGAGCGATAAGCGCGATAAGGGCTGGCGCCAACAAATACTCCCAGACGGCCGGCGACGGCGAGCTCAAACAGAGGATCGCTGCCCGAATCCAGCAGGAGTTCGGCTGGGACAAACCCAGAGTCATTGTGACATGCGGTGTCAGCGGCGGCCTGCTGCTTTCTTTTCTCACACTGGTCAATCCCGGCGACGAGGTGATTATACCCGATCCTTATTTCGTCATTTACAAGCACGTGGTCAATCTCCTTGGCGGCAAGTGCGTGTTCGCCGATTCGTATCCGCATTTTGACCTGCCCATTGAAAAGATAGCCGATTGTGTCACCGACAGGACAAAGATGATAATCATCAACTCGCCCTGCAATCCCACCGGCGCGGTGTATTCGCACGAGCGCATGAAAGCTCTGGCTTATCTGGCGGCGCGGAAGAATATAATTATTCTGGCGGACGAAATATACGAGGCGTTCTGCTATGACGGCGATTGCCCGAGCATCGCGAGCTACTACGACAAGACCATATTGCTGAGGGGCTTCGGCAAGGCATACGCGATGACCGGCTGGAGGCTGGGCTACGCGGCGGTCAATGCCTGCCTGGGCGAGGCGGCGGATGCTATGACCACCGTGCAGCAATATACCTTTGTCTGTGCGCCGACGCCTCTCCAAAAGGCGGCAGCGGCCGCTTTCGACTGCGATGTCAGTGCGCTGATTCGCCCCTACAAGAAAAAACGGGACCTTGTTTACGAAGGGCTCAGGGGGCGATTCGAAATGACCAGACCCGCCGGAGCGTTTTACGCCTTCATCAAGGCGCCGGGAGGCTCGGCCGCGGCTTTCGTCGAAAAGGCCATCAAGAACAAGGTGCTGGTCATTCCGGGGGGCGTGTTCAGTGAAAAAGACACCCACTTTAGAATAAGCTACGCCACCAGCGACGACACAATACTGCGGGGAGTCGACATCCTGAACCGGCTGGTCTGATCAGCAAGCAGTGCAGGACTCGCCCTCCAATGAACCCGCGACAAGAACGCCTTAGAACTGGTATCTCATGCTCAATATGGCATAGGTAATGTCTTTTCTTCTCGAAACCGACGTGTCCATCGATATCTGCTGGTAAACTGACGGAATGAAGGTCAGATTCGGGGTCAGTTCAAAGTGCGATGAAAGCCCGAAGTTGGCGTATGACCAGTCGTGAGCAGCGCCTCCAAGGCCGTCGGTATAAGCTACTTCGGAGGACAGGCGCAGAGGCTGAGGCAGCAGGGACGTCTTGACGTCGTGGTCTAAACCGAAGCGATGGACCCAGCCGGTGACGCCTCGATTGGCATGGCCGCTTCCGGCAGGATATTCATAGTGGGCTATGTATCGGGGAACGGGGCCGTTAGGGAGAAGATTGGGCCAGGAAAATGCGTATATCCATTCGAACGTCGTGTTGGCTTTGGCTCGATCCAATCCGTAGTAATGTTCGTATCCCACGCTAATGCTGTAATTCAATGCGTAAGGCTCGGTTTCGAAGAGGCGGCCCTTGTAATACGGCCGATAGTCGAGTCTCTGCTTATCGACGTAACCGCTTGACGTCGCGTTTCGATGAGTGACATTTATGCCAAGGCCCGTTCCGTACAAATCGACATCGACGGTGTTGAAAACGCCGCCCTGCTGACCGTATGCTTCGGCCCCCTTGCTGAGCCACTTGGTCAGGTAACTGAACTCGTAAGTCACCCCGAGCTCTTTATGTTGAGCGCAGGCCAGACTGGCGGCCGACATCCGAAATAGTCCAGCCAGTAACATCCTCAAATAACCTCAATAAGCTTTTCACTCGACGCTTTCCTCAGCCAGTCTTTGCTGTTTTTCTTCTTCCTGACGAATTTCTTCCTTTTCTTTTTCGATGAGCTGTCTGGCCCCGATGAATTTCTCTGTCAGGTCCATCTTGGACGGACACACGAAGGAGCACAGCCCGCATTGGAGGACCAGCGGAGCAACTCCAATCGCTGCAAGGATTTTTCCCTTATCCGCGGCTTCTCTCACCATTCCCAGTGCAACAGGGCTGTTGATGTATTTGACTGCGCCGGAACCTCCTACGAAGACGATTGCATTGAAGTCGTCCACGCACAAGTCGTTCAGAGGCGCCACAGCCTCGGCCACGCCTCCGAGCATACAGTATACCTGTTAACAACGCCCTATTCTTGAACTTGCGATAATTGTCTCCACCCCGGCGTCATTCAAGGCAAGCCTTGTCTTGAAAAGCCCTTCATCCCGGAAATTCGCAGCGGGCACGACCAGCGCGGCTCTCCTTGCAGCCGCCCAAATCCCCGCCGCCCCACTCAGGACGCGCACTGCGGGTTGGCCGGCGAGGGGGTAGCGGCTACCCGCCGCTCGCACGCTCCTCGGCCTTTTTCTTTCTGCCCTCTTGGATCGAACTATAGCCGCATTTCGGGCACTTGTCTTCAAAGGTCTTGGGAACCGTGCCCTTCTCGAAGATAAACCCGCACTTGGCACATTTTACCGCCTCGTAACCGCTGGGCTCGCTGCATTTCGGGCAAGTGACTGCCGGCGTCTCCCCCACCAGCCCCGGATTCTCAGCGCGGGACTGCTCCAGGAACTCGTAGTACTCCAGCTTGTTCATCTCCCATTCGTTATTGCACTGTTCGTTGCGGCACTTCATCCAGATCTGCTCTGTGGCGTACTCCTTGGGGATTCCACTACTTCCCCCGCCAGATCTGGTCATGAGAGTGATGCCGGCGGCGACGGCAAAACACGCGATGATAACACCGATCATAATCGGTTTCTTCTTGCTTTCTTCCATACCAGGATCTCCAAAAAAAACGACTACCTGCTTACAGCAACTCAGCAGCACGATACCACCAAATCGATTATTTGTCAAACGGTTATTCTCGGTGAAATCTCGGTTTTCTGTGCAAGGCGCATAAGAGTGCACAAGGAGGCCGGCGTACATCGAGGATGTGCCGTGAGCGTCGTGCTGCGGGGCTGACGGCGTGTAGCTCCGGCAGCTATGTTGCTCGCGGGTTTTGTCGCAGCTAATCCTATTTGCGGCCCGCTTTTTCTTCAGAAAGGCTGCTTCTTCTCTCAAGGGGGCCAGATGAACCTCGGCTCGCAGAATGCCGCCCGCAGGATCCTGCCGGGCTCTTCGGGCATGGCGGTGCGGGCCGAAAGATAAGCGGCTTCGATAACAGCCATATTCCTGAGATTCTCCCGGACAGTACTGCAAAGCTTAACATTATCGGGCGATAGGATACTGAGGGCAAAGTTTTCGAGCACTTTTTTCATATCTAAAAGTCCTTGGCCGCCGGGCGGCGATTCGTCGGCCCTTTGCTCCTGTCGGTTGTTGCCGGTCAAACCATTCTCGCTGACGGTCAGGATTTTATCTGCGGTATAGAGCCTGATGGTCTGCGCTTGTGGGGGGGCGCCGTTGTCGGGGCAGGCCATCAAATTGGCGATGAGGGAGTCGCTGAACTTCATGGTAACCAGGGCCGCCTCTTCGGTCCGATAAAGTCGCTGCTGTCTATCATGTGCCCAATTAGTGGTCAGCGCATAAACCTGCTGGGGCATGTCGAATTGGGAGACGATCAGGTCGATTATTCCGAAGCAGCGGTGCAGGAGCACGCCGCCGCCGGCGAGTTTTAGGTCGCTTTCCCAGGAAGGCCGGTGCTCAGGATATAGGTGACAGGCGGCGGTGAGGAGAAACACTTGCTCGCGTGGGTACTGCTGCAGAAGCTCTGGCAGCGCCGGCGTGAAACGGCCGGGATTGGCCACGGCGAATTTAACATGCTCATCGTCAGAAAGGCGCACAAATTCCGCCGCTTCTTCGAGATTCCGCGCCGGCGGGGGCAGTTTTAGAATATTGAATTTCTTCTTTACTGCGGTCCTGAGGTGTTCGTTACAGGTATGTATCGGCGCGGCAACCAGCAGGCAATCAAGCTGATTCTGCATTACGAGCCGGCGGTAATCATCGTAAGCGGCACAGTTGTATTGGTCGGCGAACATCTGGGCAAGATTAGGGTCCCTGTCGGCGACGGCCTGAATCTGAAAATGGCCGAGTTCACACGCCGAGTCAAGCAGGAGCTTACCGGCGTCATCGAGCCCAAGCACAGCGGTTTTCAACCTGCGTTCGCCCATCCTGTACGCTGCTTATAGCCCGCCTTTCACTTACAATGTACAACAACAGTACTTCCAACACGGTAATTGTACAACGCGGCGGCACCGTTAGTAAACACAAATAGTGAATCGTGAGTCCCCCGCACTGAAAATGAATAATGGTTGACCAAACTCATCCGTAGGGTAGAATGGCATTCGATAAAGAAGTTGTTTGCAGGATTCAGATAATAATAAAGGGTTTCAGACATGTCTATGAGTGACCTCAAGAAGGCATCTGTCGGAGGCATTTGTGCTGTTGTAACGTCGGCGACAGGCGATGCTGCGGACACGGGGGCCGTGGACAAGCTGATTGCCGGAATCAAAGACAAGGATGAGAAGGTGCGAACAGAGGCCTGGCTCGGCGCCGGGCAGGTCGGGGCGCAGGCGGCAAAGCCCCTGGCCAAAGTGATGAGCAATAACGACCTGGAGGTTGCCCGTGCGGCCAAGCGCGGCTTGTGGCAGCTCGTCCGCCACGCCGGCCGCCCGAAGGCCGGCGCCGAAAGAAAAGCGGTCGAGGCCGAGCTGCTCGGGCTGTTAGGTGATGACCAGCCGGTCTCCGTGCGGCGCGAGGTGCTGTGGATGCTTTCTGAGATCGGCGCCGGCAAGTCCGTCGATGCAATTGCCGCTCTGTTATCGAATGAGCAACTGCGCGAGGACGCCCGAATGGCGCTGCAGCGGATTCCCAACAAGAAAGCCCTGGCCGCGCTCAAGGCGGCGCTGGACACGGCCCCCGATGATTTCAAGCTCAACATCGCGCAGTCTCTGCGACAGCGCGGCGTTAAGGTTGAGGGACTCCCCTGCGTCAAGCTCGTACCGACGAAGAAAACGAACGTCAAACGACTCGGGTAGGGCGGTGGGCCGAGAGAGTTGCAAATTCGCTGGCAACCGTGTGGTGCCGTCTGATTGCGATGCAGAAAGGTGACAGACAATGAAACAAACAAAGCAAATTACCAGGCGTGAATTCTTAGGGACTGCTGCCGCCGGCGCCGCGGCGATTGGTGTGCCATATTTGATTCCGGCCCGAGCGCTGGCCGCACCCGGAAAAACCGGCGCGGGCGACCGGCTGACAACGGCCCACATCGGCATCGGTGGAATGGGCGGCTTCCATCTGCGCGATATGAAGAGATTCCAGGACAACGGCACAGTCAACATAGCCGCCGTCTGCGACATCGATGAGAATCGCTTAGCTGAGGCCGTAAAGACCGCCGGCCCCGGCGTCGACGCCTACCGAGATTACCGTTATATCCTCGAGCGCAAGGACATCGACGCCGTCGTCATTGCCACCCCCGACCACTGGCACGCCGTTCAGATGGTCCACGCCGCCCAGTGCGGCAAGCACATCTACGTCGAAAAACCCGCCTGCTGCACCATCGAGGAAGGCAAGGCGATGGCGGCCGCCGCAAGGAACAATAAAGTCTCCGTCCAGGTCGGCTCGCAGGGGCGCTCCCAGCCCGAAGCCTATCTCGCGCATCGCTACCTCGTCAACGGCAATATCGGCCGCATCAGCAAGGTTGCTTGTTTCCACTACAACAGCCCCATCGACGATAATCCCGTTCCCGATAGCGACCCGCCGGCAGAGCTCGACTGGGATATGTGGCTGGGCCCATTGCGATGGCGCCCTTACAACAAGCGATACTGTCCGGGCACCTTCCGCTGGATTATGGAATCCGGCGGCGGACAAATCCGAGACCGAGGCGCGCACGTGATGAGCTGCGCAATGTGGTGGATGGGCGCCGACGGCACCGGCCCCCTCACCGTCGAGGCGACAGGCACGCCCCCGACCAAAGGCCTCTGGGATAGCGCCGTCACCCTCGACGTTACCTACACCTTCAAAAATCCGGACTGGATCCTCACCTGGAATCAGCATGACGGCAATGCCGTGCCCGCCGAAGAGCGTACCGGCCAAGAGCCGGGCGGCAAAATCAGTCGCCCCGGTTACGGCGCCGTTTACCACGGTGATAAGGGGACATTCGTCCACTGGGGCGGCGACGGCGGCACCTGGGTCGAGAAGAAGGCACGCGAATGGAACCCGCCCGCCGGCGCAAAGGATGTTTACAAAAGTCCCGGCCACAAAGAAGACTGGTTCAACGGAATAAAAACGGGCGCCAAAACCATTATGAACATCGAAGCCGCCGTTGGCGTGGCCAACCTCTGCAACATCGGAAACCTCTCTTATATCCTCGGCCGAAAGCTTCAGTGGGACCAGGCCAAACAGGAGATAGTCGGCGACAGGCAGGCAAAACGGATGATGGAGCGCCCGCAGCGCCACCCTTATCATTTGTAGGAGTCTGCCGGACTTTCAGGTCGCTCTGCTCGGGATGCACGATCAACGAGTCACACGATTGGCCATTTCGTGGAGGCCGTCGAGGCAGAGCTGTGACCAGGTCTCCATATCAGCTCGCACCGCTTGCAGCTCGGCCGGGGTCATAAAGCTCATCTGTGTAATCATTTGTTCTCGCTTGCTTACGTTCGGGGCATCCAGAACCCAGTAGTGGACGATTCCCAGGTGCACGCTTCCGACCTCGTTGGAGTCGTCATTCAGAAGTGCGACAATACGGTCGGTGTGGCTGGTTTCTACCGACACTTCCTCGGCCACCTCACGCTCAACAGCAGTAAGATAATTTTCGCGCAAGTAAGCAAATAAAGAACTATTATCAGCATCAATAGGATTTATATGGCCTCCTATTCCGATAGACCGCAGTCCGACGAGCCTCGTTTCCCCGGCCCGCGTCCCCCTGACGTAGCTGAGGTACTTGCCGTCGCAGGCCATAATCACGTATGGAATGAGCTGCTTATATGCCGGGTCGGCTTCAGCCTTAGACCGGGGCATGAAGCGAGGCCCCCCCGGAACAAACACCTTGCTCAGATAGTTATCGACGTCGAACACAAGGCCCTGAAACATCCCTGTCTGCTCAAGGACCTTTCGCTCGACAACCAGCACGTGTTCCTCCCGGCCCATACGCTCCCCGCTATGCGCTATTCTTATTCTTGGTTGGAATAATAAAGTGGTCGGGGACCGGGAACTGCGAGCAGAGGAGCAAAGCTTCCCTTCCGACCTGCTCGATAACAGATTCATCGTCGATGTTTTCAACAACCCTGTTGATAAGGCCGGCGATCTGCCGGGCCTGCTGCTCTTTCATGCCGCGCGTCGTAATAGCCGGCGTACCGATGCGCAAGCCGCTCGGATTGGCGGGCGGGGCCGGGTCGTTCGGTATCGTGTTGTAGTTGGTGACAATTCTTGCCCGGTCCAGCGCCTTGGCTAATTTCTTGCCCGGCACACGTTTGTTTCGCAGGTCGATGAGAATCAGGTGATTGTCGGTCCCCCCGGAGACGAGCTGAAAACCGTATTCGAGCAGCTTCTCGGCAAGTGCTTTGGCGTTCTTGACAACCTGTTTTGCGTAGGCGACGAACTCCGGTGTGTCGGCCTCGGCCAGTGCGACGGCGATAGCGGCGATGGTGTGCATGTGGGGCCCCCCCTGGAGGCCGGGGAAGACGGCCTTATCTACGTTTTCTGCGTGTTCGGCCCTGCAAAGCAACATTCCGCCGCGGGCGCCGCGCAGCGTCTTATGCGTCGTGCTGGAGACGATATCGGCGTATGGTATGGGGCTTTTGTGAATCCCGGCGACCACCAGCCCCGCAATGTGAGCAATATCGCTGACGTGGTACGCCCCCACCTCTTTTGCAATCCGGCCGAAAATCTCAAAGTCAATCTCTCTCGGATAGGCGGTCGCTCCGGAGATAATGAGCCTGGGCCGGTTCTTTTTTGCGAAGTCTCTTAGCTGGTCATAGTCGAATCTGCCGGTGTCGGGATTGACGCCGTATTGGATGGAGTTAAATATCTTTCCGGACGCAGTGGCTTTCCAGCCGTGTGTCAAATGGCCGCCGTGTGTGAGGGAGAGGCCCATGATGGTGTCACCGGGCTTGACAAGGGCGAGATATGCGGCCCAGTTTGCGATGGAGCCGGAGTAGGGCTGGACGTTTGCGTGGTCGGCATTGAACAATTTCTTAGCCCGGTCCTGAGCGATTTTTTCGACGAGGTCTGTGACCTGCTGTCCTTCATAATATCTTTTTCCGGGGTAGCCTTCGGCGTACTTATTTGTCAGACAGCTCCCGCTGGCCAACATTACGGCCTTGGAGACGTAGTTTTCGGATGGGATAAGGCGAATGGCGCCGCTTTGTCGAGCGCCCTCCTGCCTGATAAGCTCGTAGATTTGCGGGTCGTACTGCTCAAGTGCTGTTATCATATTCCTGCCTCCCAATAAGGCGGCGCCGGAAAAAGCTACCGGCGCCGGGACAGTCAACTTGGCCAAGTCATCCGGGCCAGCTCACGTCGGGTATGACCTGGAATTCCCAGAAAGCCAACGCCTGGGTTTGCCGATTCTTATAGCAAAGCGGCTGTTTTTGTACAAGTATTTATTTATTGACAAAATTCAGCTAAAGATTAGGATAAATGAGGTTAGTAGTCTATCAGCAGTAGGATTCGATCAAGGTCTATGCCAGAGAATTCTAATAATAATGATGATTTAGGCAGGGCGCGGGCGTTGTTCGCAAAGGGGCAGGATGCGGCCGAGTCGAAGAATTTCGATGAGGCTATAGCGTTGTACATTGAGGGGCTTCGTTGGGTGCCGGACGCGGTCCAGGAGGGTCATATAAAGCTTCGTGAGCTGGCATTTCAGCGTCAGTCAAGCGGCGGCGCCAAGCCCACGGATGCGGAAATAGCGGAGCACTCAGGGGGCGATACGGCGCTGGAGCAGATGCTGAACGCCGAGTATCTTCTGGCGAAAGACCCGAGTCATTTGTCGTATGCGGAGTCGATATTGAAGGCGGCGTCGGCGGGAGGCTACAAAGGGACAGCCAAATGGATGGCGGACATGATATTTCTGGCGAATAATCGCGCCAAGAAGCCGTCGTTCCAAATATACGTTTTGTTGAAGGAGTCATACGAAGGTATAGGCAGGCTGGACCGTGCGATTGCGGCATTGGAACGTGCCATCAAGGTGAAGGGCGTGGATGCGGAACTGTCGGGCGAGCTGGCCAGGTTGTCGGAGAAGCTGGGCGTAGGCAGAATCGCGCGAGAGTCTGAAGACGAGCCGCTGGAAGGGATCGAGGAGGAAGAGGCAGCGGGAGGGCAGGAAATGGAAGAGGAAGTCAGCGGGGGCGAGCTTGGTCCCATACCCGGCGAGTATTTGGATGCGTCGTTGGCGCGAGCGACGGGCTTTTTCGAG
Organism: Sedimentisphaerales bacterium; assembly: GCA_035527845.1. Classification (GTDB taxonomy): domain Bacteria; phylum Planctomycetota; class Phycisphaerae; order Sedimentisphaerales; family Anaerobacaceae; genus JAUWKC01. The sequence continues at coordinate 18,961 of DATKZT010000009.1, forward strand.
AAGGCTCGCCGGGTGGCAACTGTGGGCGATTACGATTTCGCCATCGAGCTGTATCTGAAGGGCATAGGCTGCACTCCGGATGCGCTTCACGACGGACACATACCGCTTTTCGAAATGGCGCTTCAGCGGCAGAGGAAAGGGGGCAAGAGGCCGTCCATGATGGAGAGGGTGAAGCGTATGCGGCGCAAGACGCCTCTGGAGCAGATGCTGAACGCGGAGTATCTTTTTGCGAAAGACCCGGACCATCTGGCTTCGGGCGGCGAGATGCTGAAGGCAGCGGTAGCGGGCGGTTTCACGAAGACGGCGAACTGGCTGGCAAATTACATTTTCCAGGCGAACAATTCGGCCAAGAAGCCTTCGCTCCAGATATACGTGCTTCTAAAGGATTCTTACGTGGCACTTGGTCAGTTTGAGAAGGCTCTGGTGGCGTGTCAACGTGCGGCACGTTTGAGGCCTGATGACGACAGGATTGCCGACGAGCTGAAGAACCTGACGGCGGAGATGACGGTTGCCAAGGGCAGGTACGACCAGGATGGGGATTTCCGCAAGGCGATCAAAGACCGTGAGGTCCAAGAAAGACTTCACTCTCAGGAGAGCATCGTCAAGACGAAAGACTATCGTCAGGAAGCGGTGGAGGAGGCGCGCAAGGCGCTGGCCGAGGACCCGAATTTGGCAAAGAACATATACAATCTGGCGCAGGCATTGTCGGACTTGCAGGACGACGCGGGTGAGAACGAGGCGATAGAGCTTTTAGAGAGGGCATACAAGAGCAAGAGCGATTTCAGCTATGCCCAACGTGCCGGTCAGGTAAGGATAAAACAGCTTAAGCGCAAGATTCGGGAGGCGAAAGAGGCGGTGGATGGCGGCAGTGGAGATGAGAGGACCAAAGCAAGGGCGGCGGAGCTGTCGGCAAACCTGAACCATGCGGAACTGGAGCACTACCGTCAGTGCGTCGAGAACTACCCGACGGACCTGCAAGCCAAGTATGAGTACGGGACTCGTCTGGTTCGGAACAAGCAATATGATGAGGCGATACCGCTGTTTCAGGAGGCGCAGCGCGACCCGCGGCACAAGATATCGGCGATGGACAAGATAGGGTTGTGCTTCTTCATGAAGGGGTGGTTTACTGATGCCATCGACGTCTTTACCCAGGCGATAGAATCATACGAAATCAAGGACGACGGTATCGGCAAGGAGCTGCGCTACAATCTGGCGCGGTCGTATGAGGAGCAGGGCGATTCGGAAAAAGCGCTGGAGATTTATCGGCGAATAGCTCAAGTCGATTTTGCGTTTAGAGACGTTCGCCAGCGGGTGGACAAATTGAGAGGCATGGGTACAGGACCGGACTCTTTGTGATTCTTATGGGCAGCTCAAACAAAGTGAGGACGTTAATTAGGAGAATATAGTGGCACATTCTTTATCAGCGAAGAAGAGAATCAGGCAGAACGCGAAGCGGCGGATTATAAACCGTGCCCGCAGGAGCCAGGTGAAGACACAGGTCAAGCGTTTTGAGGCGGCTGTGGCCGGCGGTGAGGTGGAATCGGCAAGCGAGCAGTATCGTCTTGTGGTCAAGAAGCTTGATAAAACGGCTGCGGGCGGCACGATGCACAAGAAGACGGCGGCGCGAAAGAAATCGCGTTTGGCCGCGCGGCTCAACAGTCTGCAGGCGAAGAAACAGTAATAGTGACGAGTCAGGATAAGCAAGCCCGTCGGGAGAGGCTGGTTCGGTCAGATTAGAGCGGGCGTCCAATCGAGGCGGCAGGTGATTGAACGCTCTTGTTTATTTTTTTAGTGAGCCGGATATGGCGGAGATTCTCAAGGAAAGAATAATCAGACTTCTGAAGCAGGCGGATTACACGCCGGTGAAGGCGGGGCAGTTGGCCAGGGCGCTTGGTGTGAGCTCGGAGGATTACCCGCAATTCAAGCTGGCGTTCGAGGAGCTTCGTCGCGCCGGCCATGTGGTAGTCGGCGGCGGGAGCCTCGTGGGTCTTCCGCCGATGTCGGGGCAGGTGACAGGGACGTTTCGCGGAAGCGTCAAAGGCTTTGGCTTTGTCACGCCTCTTGAACCGAACAGTCACGGTGATCTGTTCATACCTCCCGGAAAGACAGGCCAGGCGATGACGGGTGACACGGTGGCGGCGCAGGTTGTCAGAGAGGGTGGCCGTGCGGGGCAGATGCGGTTCAGCGGCAGGGTAATCGAAGTTCTCGAGCGGGCCGAGAATCGATTCGTGGGTACTCTTTCGAAGGAGGCGGAGGGCTGGATTGTGCAGCCTGACGGGTCGCGGTTCCTCGAACCAATCGGCGTGGATGACGTCACGGCAAAAGGCGCCCGGCCGAAAGACAAGGTGGTGGTGGAAATACTAAGTTACCCGACGGAGAAGTATCTGGCCCGCGGCGTGATTGTCGAGGTGCTGGGTCGGTCGGGCCAGTACGAGACGGAGATACGGTCGATTGTCTGCCAATATCATTTGCCGGATGAGTTTGACGCTGAGTGTCAGGTTGAGGCGCGGGAGGCGGCAGGGCAATTCAGGGCTGACGCGCTGGAGGGGCGTGAGGATATAACGGCCAAGGTGGTGATTACGATTGACCCGCCTGACGCCAAGGACTTTGACGATGCGATAAGCCTTGAGAAAGATGGCGAGGACAACTGGGTGCTGGGCGTCCACATTGCGGACGTCAGCAGTTTTGTGCCAGAGGATTCGTTGCTGGACAGTGAGGCGAGAGAGCGTGGCAACAGCGTTTATCTGCCGGGCAAGACCATACCGATGCTGCCGGAGATTCTTAGCAACGGCGTGTGCAGTTTGCAGTCGGGTCAAGAGCGGTTTGCCAAGAGTGCGTACATAACTTACGACAAACAGGGGAACGTTTTGTCGCGGCGTTTTGCCAACTCGGTGATTTGCTCGACGCAGCGGCTGACGTATCAGCAGGCGGACAAGGCTCTGCGAGGTCGAGCGAAAGATGTAAAGGCGGAGGTGGTCAGACTCCTGAAGGACATGGAGTTGCTCAGCAGGGTGATTGAAAAACGGCGGATAAAGAACGGGATGCTTCACCTGGATTTGCCTGAGACGGAGCTGGTGCTGGACAAATCGGGGCGGGTCGTGGACGCACACCCGGCGGACGACAGCTATCCGCACACAATGATCGAGATGTTTATGGTCGAGGCCAATGAGGCGGTGGCTTCGCTTTTGGACAGGCTTAACTTGGCGTTTATACGGCGGATTCATCCGGAGCCGGACGTTATGAGCCTGAAGAATCTGGCGCAGCTTGTCAGGGGGTTTGGTTATAATCTGCCGCGGAATCCGGACCGCTCTGCGATACAGGATTTGCTTGATGGAGTCAAGGGTGCGGACTGCTCTCTGGCGGTCAATTTAGCGGTTCTGCGCAGCTTCGAGAAGGCGCAGTATGCCCCGCTGCACGTTGGCCACTTTGCATTGGCTTCGACGCATTATTGTCACTTTACCAGCCCCATCCGGCGGTATGCGGACCTGATGGTGCATCGTCTTCTGGAGGGGGACCTGCGGAATGGGTCATGTCCGCGCGGAGCAGAGCAGGACCTGGTGGAGATCGGAAAGCACATTACCTTTACGGAAGAGCGCGCCGATGACGCCGAAAGGGAGCTGACGGCTGTTCTGATACTGCAGATGCTGAGCAGTCATATCGGAGACGAGCTTGATTGCGTGGTCACCGGCCTGACCAATTTCGGCGTTTTCGTGCGGTGCCGAAAGTACGGGATCGAGGGTCTTGTCCGCACGGGCGATTTGGGACCGGACGAATGGAAATTCGAACCCAAGTCGCACTGTATCACGGGGGTGCGTACGGGATACACTATTCGTCTGGGCCAGGCGATGAAGGTGCGGATAGTCTCGGTAAACGTCCCGGCACGGCAGTTAAACGTTGTCCCTGTTGAGCCGTTGACTGGTAAGGCGGCCCGAACCACCGCAACCAGAAAACCAAAGAAGGGGGAAAAAGAACGCACTGTAAAGCGGACAGGCGGAAAAGGAAGATCTCGAAAACGATGAGAGCCTTCGAGGCGAACGATTGATACGCCATGATCCAGCGCCGACAAGTGCGTCGCCAAGGTCGTCAATTAACTCAAACTGACTGTTCTGGGGCCGATTTTTTATATGACTCCCTTGTCAATAAGGGATTAGAGCGAGTTCAAAAACCCTTTATTCCCCGGGCACGCTTTGACAAGAACCGTGTTTCTGACGTTGCTAAGCCGATTTGCGGGGAGAATCGGTCAGTCTGAGTAATCAAGGCAAATTAACGCTTTGTTCAAAACCGAAGTGGTCATTCCGAGCAGAGTTCGCCCAAGGCGGACGAAGTCGAGGAGTCTATTAAAACAGATTTCTCCGCTCCGGGCCGCTTCGCGGCCCTTCAGTCGAAATAACGGTGGGTGTAAGGATTTCGCGACACTTCGGTCGAGATGACAAAGAGGCTCGGCTAAGTTTTCAGCAGAGCATCAGAACCTTTAGGCTTAAACGTATTGTCCTCTAAATGCCGTGCTGTGGGAAGCGGATGTCCTCGGGTGTCACGGGGGTATATGAGCACGCCTTGACGGCGTAGAACAGATAACCGAGTGCAACGAGCAGGTAGAACAGCGGTGCATAAGGCAGATGGACCCCGGCCGCGCCCAGAACAGTGTTGATTATTATAGCGGGTGTCACCGCCACAACGGCCAGACGGAGCAGGGCCCGGTATGAAAGAGTCGTATTGCACCATTTGGCAAACAGCAGTCCAACCGCGGCATATATGAGCGCCTGGATGATTCTGTATGCGTAGGAGCCGAACAGGGCAAACGGATACATGATTACCGCGAAAAACTTCCTGAACGTGTGCAGCCAGCCCGTTATGCGGTCGGCGTTTAGAACAAAGTCCTCCACCTGCGACAAGTCAAAGGCTCGGGTCTCGAATTGGCTTTTTCGCCCAATCAGCTTTGTCCTCGTGAGCAGACAGAAGGCATTGGGGTCGTCGAGCGAAGTCACGGTACCGGTAGTGTCAATGATTGCCAGGACATCGTTGCTTTCGGGGTGCTTGATGTAGTAGGGCTGAGCCTCGTCTATTGACACCTGGCCATTGGTGATTGTGATCTGCGGCACCTGTTGGACGACGGCGGGCGCCTCGTTGTTGACGAAATCAGTCAGGCCTATGTGCACGACTACCATGGCGGGTAGCCAGCAGGCCGCCAGAAGCAACAGCAGGTATGCAAGGTTTGTTCCCTTCCAGTGTAATCCAACTTCCCTGTATAGCGCCTCGGAGAAAAATGACAGCAGCGGCACGTGAATGATGGAGAACTTTTTCATGGCTGTTTGGTACGCCTTCAATTAGTTTATTGGCGCCTTCTGTATATCATATAAAGGCACAGGCTGATTTTACGCAAAGATGCACTCGATTGTCAACACAGAGTATAGGGGCGCCAACGGCGGATGCAAGTGGTTTTGCACGACGAGTTTGTCGGCCTCTTGACATTTTGCATCAGTTTTGCCATACTGGTCGGACAGAAAGTATCGTTGATTCTCTTGTTTTGGAGTTTGCTATGCGAGCATCAGAAATGCGAAAAGGTCAGACCATCAATATCGACGGCAAACTGTATGCAATCGTGGATTTTCAGCATGTCAAGTTGGGCAAAGGGGGAGCTGTCTATCAGACAAAGCTAAAGAGTTTGACGGATGGTTTGATTCAGAACGTTCGGCTGCGGTCTGAGGAGATTGTGGAAGAGGCGTATCTGGACAAGCGTACGTACGAATATCTTTATTCTGCGGGCAGCGATCATATCCTGATGGACACTCAGACGTATGATCAAATCACGCTGGATGACGATGCGTTCGGGGACGGTGCGAAATATTGCAAGCCGAACACTCAGGTTCAGGTGAGCATGTATCAGGGCAAGCCGGTGGTGGTGACTTTGCCAAATACGGTGGACCTGGAAGTGAGCGACACATCGCCTGAGATAAGGGGAGCGACGGCGACGAATCAGAGCAAGCCGGCCACATTGGAAACGGGGCTTGTGGTCCAGGTTCCTCCGTTTATCAAGGTTGGTGAGCTTATCCGGGTGGACACGCGCACGGGGCAGTATGTGACTCGAGTGAAAGAATAGCGTTATGCCTTTTGACAAGGTAGGGAAAGTCCTCGTAAAGATTTTCGGGTCTCGGAATGAGCGGCTGATCAAGGGATACTCGGTCATCGCAAAGGAGGCGGGGCAGTTCGAGGAGCAGATACGCAAGCTTGACGATGACGGTCTTCGTGGCAAGACGGGGGCATTTCGGAGTGCCTTGGAAGCCGGCAGCCGGCCGGAGGATATTCTTTTCGAGGTCTTTGCGGTGGTTCGGGAGGCGGCGAGGCGCAACGTCGAGATGCGTCACTTCGATGTTCAACTTATCGGCGGCAACGTCCTGTACGAGGGCAAGATAGCCGAGATGGCGACCGGGGAGGGCAAGACGCTGGTGGCCACGCTGGCGGCATATCTCGTTCATCTGACGGGCAGGAGGGTCCATATTGTCACGGTCAACGACTATCTGGCAAAGCGTGACGCCGAATGGATGGGCCCGGTGTATGAGGCGCTGGGCATGACGGTGGGGGCAATTCAGGCGGACATGGATACGGGTGGCGATGAGCGAAAGAGTCAGTACGAGTGTGACATCACATACGGGACGAACAACGAATTCGGGTTCGACTATCTTCGTGACAACATGAAGCTGTCGCTGGAGCAGATGGTGCAGGGGCCTCTGCAATATGCGATTATCGACGAGGTGGATTCGATACTTGTGGACGAGGCGCGGACCCCGCTGATCATATCGGGTCCGGCCTTTGACGACGTGAGCCGCTACAAGAAGGCCGACGGGGTGGCGCGGCAGCTGATCTCGCTACAGGGCAACTACGACCGTATCAAGAAACAGGTCGATTCTGCCGAGCGGACGATTGCGAACGCGCAGGGCGAGTTGAGCGAAGCCAAGAGAGACAAGGACCATACGCGGATTGAGAATGCACAGGCGGCAATCGAAAAGGCGGAGCGTGAACGCCAGAGCGCCCAGGCCAGGCTTGAGGGCATCACGCAGTATTACGAAGTGGAATATGACAAGAAAGCCGTTCATCTCACTCACGAAGGCGTGGGCGCGGCCCAGGAGATAGCGGGTCTCGGGTCGTTCTTTACGGGGGCAAATATGGAGTGGCCTCATCTTCTGGAGCAGAGCCTGCGTGCGCACGTGACGTTCGAGAAGGAAAAAGAGTACGTGGTGATGGACGGCAAGGTTATCATCGTTGATGAGTTCACGGGTCGGCTGATGCACGGTCGGCAGTGGTCTGACGGCCTGCACCAGGCGGTTGAGGCCAAGGAGAATGTCACGGTCAAGGAAGAGACTCAGACGCTGGCGACGATTACACTGCAGAATTTCTTCAAGCTTTACGCCAAGATAGCGGGGATGACTGGGACTGCGGCGACGGAGGCGGAGGAATTCATGAAGATTTACAAGCTCGACGTGGTGGTGATGCCGACGAACGAGCCGTGCATACGGGACGACCGTGAGGATGTGATTTATAAGAGCCTGCGGGAGAAGTTCGATGCGATAGTGGGTGAGATAAACGAGATAAGCAAGTCGGGCCGGCCGGTTCTGGTGGGTACGATAAGCATAGAAAAAAGCGAGGCCCTTTCGGAGGCTTTGACCAAAAGATTCGGTCTTGAGCACGAGGTGCTCAACGCCAAGCAGCATGCACGGGAGGCGTTGATAGTGGCCAAGGCGGGCCAGCAGCACAAAGGGCGTGACGGGCATATGCGGGGCAATGTCACCATTGCGACCAATATGGCCGGGCGGGGTACCGATATCAAGCTCGGCCCAGGGGTGCTTTTCGAGGTTATAAGTATTGAAGATGACCCATCCGACAGAGCTGTTAGAATCTACACGCTGAAGCAGCGTGACACTGGCAACGAGATAACCCTTAAATCGACCGATTCGATGGCGCACGTGTTCGGAATAAAGGAGGGTCAAAGGTGGGTCGGCGGGCTGCATATTCTCGGTACGGAGCGTCACGAGGCCCGGCGAATCGATAATCAGCTTCGCGGGCGTTCGGGCCGGCAGGGTGACGCCGGGTCGAGCCAGTTTTTCTTGTGCTTCGACGACGATTTGATGCGGGTTTTCGCGCCGGAGTGGACGGTAAAGGCGTTGTCCTGGATTGGCTGGGAGGAAGGTCAACCCATCTATCACCGCCGGATAAGCAAGGGCATTGAGAAGGCCCAGAAGAAGGTGGAGGAGCGGAACTTCGAGATACGCAAGAGCCTTCTCGAATATGATGAGGTGATGGACTACCAGCGGAAGATTTTCTACGGCCGTCGGCGCAAGATTCTGGGGGGTAAAGGGCTCAAAAGCATTATCGAGGAGATGATTGAGTCTTCAATCAGGGAGAATTGCGAGACGATACTTGACAAGAATTACGCTCATAAGTGCGTCGCTGAGTGGGCGCGGAGCAATTTCGGCATTGATTTGAAGCTGTCGGAGATTGCCGGCGCCGATGCAGACGAGATAGAGGCTCTAATCAAGTCGGAGGCGAAGAACAACGCGGCGAATGAAATATCGATTTCTATGGGTGAGTACCTTGAGGACGTGGGTGACGCGGGCAGCTGGGATATAGGTGGGCTGTGCAAGTGGGCGATGAGCGCTTTTCGGGTGAGCCTGAGCCCTTCGAAGGTGAAGCACCAGTCTGCGGATGAGATCGAGGAGCAGCTGATTAGTGCCGCCGGGGAGCAGATTGAGAAGAAAGATTGTTCACAGGTGCTTGAATTTTTGAAAGAGGACTTTTCGGCTGGGATGTTTTCCGAATGGGCGCGTGCGAAGTTCGGGATCAGGCTGGAAGTCGAGGAGCTAAAGAGGCTGAATGCTGGTCAGATTGTTGAGCAGCTTCTCGAGAAGACGGCCCAGAAGTACAGGCGACGCGAGATCGAGTATCCGGTCGAGTTCGCGATGAGCATGGTTTACGGGCGCGAGGGGCCCAACGTGTATGCATACGAGGCGCTGGTCGAATGGGCGAACAGGAAATATGAAGCGGGGCTTTCGGTGGAGCGGATACAGGAGAGCAAGCCTCGTGCGCTGCAGAAGGAGCTTTTGGAGCTGAGCGAAAAGTTCAGCGACGGCGAGCTGGAGCAGGAGCTTGAGAAAAAGCTTTCGACGCTGGACGGGCGGGAATTGGTGAGGTGGGCCAATGAGCGATTCAGCGCGTCCTTGCGGGAAGAGGACCTTGGGGACGGGCCGGAACGGAAGGCGAAACTGGCCGAAGCAGCGAGGGAGTTTCTGCGGGCGGAGCTGAGCGACCTTGAGAAATACGTTCTGCTGCAGGTATACGACAGCGCGTGGAAAGACCACCTGTATGCGATGGACCATCTGAAGGAGAGCATCTGGACGCGGTCGTTCGCGGAGAAGGACCCGAAGGTCGAATATAAACGAGAAGGCTTCCGCATGTTCAACGAGATGCTCGAGAGCATCGAGGACCGGGTGACGGACGTTATCTTCAAGGTCCGTCTGGAGGCTGGTGCGCGGGCTCGAAGCGTATGGCAGGTGAGTCAGACAGCACATGATGAGGTGGGGCAGTTTGCGATGGCCGAGCGTCAGCGGGCCGCCGCGCAGGCGCCGCAGGGTGAGCAGGCGGTGAAGCAGATTCGGCTGGAGCAGCCGAAGGTCGGCAGGAATGACCCGTGCCCCTGCGGCAGCGGAAAAAAATACAAAAAGTGCTGCGGAAAAAACGCCTGAGAACAGCCGAGAGCGGACAGCGTCTATCGGGCAGTGGTTACCGCTTTGCAAATTGTTTGATTCATCGGTCCCAAAGCGTTATCTTTGACGATATAGCTTCTGAACGGTGCGCAAATGGCCCAAAAGTCAAAAATCGAATGGACCGAGTCCACTTGGAACCCGGTTACCGGCTGCACTAAGATCAGCATCGGCTGTCGCCACTGTTACGCCGAGCGTTTCGCACTGCGCCTCCAGGCTGCGGGCAGTCGCAACTATGCCAACGGCTTCCAAGTCACATTACACCCTCATGTACTCAAAATGCCGCTTCGCTGGAGGCAGCCGCGCACCATCTTCGTCAACTCGATGAGCGATCTTTTTCACCGAGGCGTGGACTCTGACTTCATCCGCAAGGTCTTCGCCGTAATGGTCGAGGCCTCTCACCATCGCTTCCAGGTATTGACCAAACGCTCGTATCGGCTGCTCCAATTAAGCGCGGAGCTTCCGTGGCCACAGAACGTATGGATGGGCGTGACCGTAGAAAATGCCGACTACGCATTTCGGATAGACCATCTCAGACAAACGCCTGCTGCGATAAAGTTTATATCCTTTGAGCCCCTGCTCGGCCCTGTTCCAAATGTAGATTTGGAGGGCATCGACTGGGTCATCGTGGGCGGCGAATCGGGCCCTGGTGCAAGACCCATGCAGGCCGAATGGGCCACCGACATCCGCGACCAGTGCCTGGCCGCCGGTGTGCCCTTCTTCTTTAAGCAATGGGGCGGCATCAACAAGAAAAAGAACGGCCGTACACTCGACGGCCGTGTTTGGAACCAGACACCTCTTAAGCAAGAATCTCGCTATGTTTCGGTGGGCCCCCACCTGAAAGTTGGATTTGCCTTTTGAGAAAATTTCCCGATGAAATCTGTGGCGATCACTTCTCCTTTATTCTTGAGTTCCCTGATTACCTGCCATAAATGCTTGTTTAGCCATATCTGTTCCCGCAGACTTTCAACTAGTTGTGCCCACGTCCATGGCTTCCGGCGCAACTTATTGCAAAGCCAGCGTGTAAGCTGTTTCAAATCAGGCTCAGGTTTTATCAGGTATTGTTGGTTAGGGTCGTCTTCCTTTCTCGCATAGTACCCGTTCTCTGGACAGCACTTCCAAACAACTTGCTTCATAAGATCCCGCCCGGCTTCATGGTCCGTCAGGTGCAGGAGAAAATATCTCGTCTTCTGGTTGTTGCCAAGCATTCTAATGTACGTCGCCCATTTCCCTCCGATTTTCTGCTTTAGCAATTGGATGGAGGCTTCACCGCGCGCATCGAAGTCGTTGATTGACTTAATGTGCTCCCACTCATGACCAGCGTAGACACTGTCAATCCTCGTTTTAAGAGCTTGCGGCGGCTTCGGTTGTTGCATCGCCATGTCCAACTCGCGCCAAATGAGGGTCAGTAACAATTCGGAGCGTGAATAGGCCTTGATCTTCCGCAGCACTTCACACGGGACGCTAAAACCATATGGATCAATAAACATGAAACAGGGTGCAAGCTTGTTGGCAGTTCTTTCGAACTTGTCTGCGAGCTCACTCAGAAGCTGGAAGGCGTTCTGACAATAGATCTTATAACTTACCTTTGCCGGTAACTCGCCAAGGCCGTCCAGTTCCTTCTGTAATTGACTCGCGTTTTCTTCGCTCGCCTCGATAAACATGAATATGACGTCACATCTGCTCAGGATCTTATCCCGCCAGCTATGCTCCAAGAAAGTCTGAAGTGCTACCAATGGCGAGCCTACCTCACCCCCAATGTGCTTGCCTCGGCCTGCATGCGTGTCGACATACAAGATTCTCCCACACCACGTACCCAACTTGGGAAACCACCCATTCAGATACTCCCGGATCAACTTGTGCTTTACAAATTGTAGGTTGGTATACTCTTTCCAATAGGATGGTTGTGAATCTTTCACCTTTCTTTCCCTTTCTTCACAAAGACAGACGCGATCAACTATTTTCTCCGCGGTGGTCTGTGACGCGTCGGCTACGATCTTACCATTCACCAAATGACAGGCGTTTCCGTCCGTGCGAATGTTAGTAAGAAATCCGATTTTCCGCAATTTCGAGGAAGCATGCGCTCAAGGGTGCAGGCACATTTGGCCGCCTATTATCCGGTTTTCGGCTCACGCGTCAACAAAAATCAGCCCGAAAAACCAAGAAAGTGCAAATTGGTGGCCGGTGCTTGTGAGTGGAAAGTCGTATCTTGTATTGGATTTCGCAACAAGTGCCGAATGACATTTTCTTGGCGGATTTGTCGGCGGGGCCAAGTCTGCGCGTTGCCGCCGGGTTATTGTTTTATCGAGTAGGTCAGGACGTTAACGGAAGCGGGCGGAAGGACGAAGGCGCGCATCAGTGAGGCGGTGCCTGAGACTTCTGCGGGCCTGACGGCGTCGGGGTTCTCGAACGTATTGTGGGCGTGGATATCGCCCGCCTTTAGGGTTCGCCAGGATTCGAAATCGGCCTTGGAGACGCCGAGCAACTCCACGTCCACGGTGGCCGAATCGCTGATGTGAGTATTCACCACGCTGAGCGTAAGTGTGTCGGCCTTTCGCGAGCAGGAGGCGGCGACGTGGGGCAGGTTGTTCGGCTTGTTGCCTTTGTCGGTAAAGGCAATCTGGGTGGTGGTGACATCACACGCGAGGGCCTCGGCGCCCTGATGCGGCACGTACATCTCGAAGACATGGTAGGTCGGCGTGGTAATCATCTCAGCGCCTTTGGTTAAAATCATGCACTGCAGGACATTGATGGTCTGTGCGATGTTGGCCATACCGATTTTGTCGCATTGGCGGTTGAATATGTCCAGCGTCAGGGCCGCCAGCACCGCATCGCGCATGCTGTTCTGCTGCCGCAGAAACCGCTCGTTAGTGCCGGGAATAACATGGTGCCACACGCCCCATTCACACACGGCGAGCTTGACGCTGTGCCCGGGGTCGTACTCGCCCATAATCTCCCAGTGCTTCAGCGCGACATCTTCAAGCCCGAGCCCCTTTGCCAGCAGCCCGTACCATTCATCGTTCCTGTACTCCGTCGCCGTCCCATAATCCCTGCCCCATGTGTAATAGTGCATGTCGAAGGCCTCCACCCGGCCGAGGCGATTTCTCCCTTTGTTCTCCTCCCCAACCATCGTCCTGAAAAATCCGCGCGTCCAGTCGTAGTTGTCGCTCGACGGTCCGCACGCGATTCGGTATAAGCCATCCTTCGGCGGAAAGTGACAGTACTCGGAGAACTGCCGATAGAACAAGGCATACTGGCTCGGGTCCATCGACCCCCCGCACCCCCAGTTCTCGTTGCCGATACAGATGTAGCGAACCCCGAATGGCTCCGGGTGCCCGTTCTGCGCCCGCAGGTTTGCCAGCGTCGAGTCACTGCCGACGTTAAGATATTCCAGCCAGTCGCGCATCTCCTGAGGCGTGCCGCTTCCCACGTTGGCGGCGATCATCGGCTCGGCGCCGACCTGCCGGCAGAAATCGATGAACTCGTGGGTGCCGAAGTGATTGTTTTCGATAACGCGCCCCCAGTGCACGTTTATTCTTTTCGGGCGATTCTCGCGTGGGCCGATTCCGTCCTGCCAGTGGTAGCTGTCTGCGAAGCAGCCGCCCGGCCAGCGAATGACGGGTGGCTTTATCTTCTTTAGCGCTTCGACCACGTCGGTGCGAATGCCGCGAACGTTGGGAATCTCGGATTCGGGTCCGACCCAGATGCCTTCATAAATGCAGTGACCGAGGTGCTCGGCGAAGTGGCCGTAGATGTTCGGGTTGATGACGCCGATTTTCTTGTCGGCGTGCACCACAACAGCGTGCGTCCCGGGACCGGATTGGGCCGGCGCGACCTCGGCGAGCACCGCGGCCAAGATGAAAATAACTACGGAAAGTGTATAGGACCGGCTTGAGCGTCTAATTCTTTGAGCCAGCATTTCACGCCTCCTTTTGTCAGGTATTTCGAATCAACTATTGAAGCCAAACCGGTTCCTATAGTATGCAGGGCGATGACCGTTGTCAAGCCGAAGGGCGGAAACACCGCAAACCGGCGCCGAAGGTATGCCTGCCCGCTCTGCTGCGAGCGTCAGCCGAAAGCCGGTTCGTCAAGGGCCTAAGATGTGTCCTGCAAGTCAAGGAACCGGGCACTGGAAACAAGCAGCAAGAAAGAAAGTGCAGGAAGCGAAGAGGTGGGTTGATGAAAAGGCAATGCACCGGTGGGATATTGAATGAGTATTATTGTTTGATCGGGTTAATTCGATTCCACTGGCCGAATCTCAGGACATTGTCTTTTTTCGCCTCATTGCGGGGCTCTTGCAAAAAGACCATAGCCCGCGTGTCCGGATGGCGGGAGCAGTATCGCTCGATTTGCGCCGGAGTCATTATCATGAAGGCAGTGGAAAGGGCGTCGGCGGTCGCGGCGTCGGCGGCGCAGGCCCAGGCGGCGACCGTGCCTTCGACGGGCTTGCCGCTGCGTGGGTCGATGATGTGCGTGCCTTTTTTCAGGCCGGAGCCGGCCAGGGCGTCGTTGTGCAAATGGACGAGGGCCAGGGTCTGTTCGAGGTTGGCCGGATTGCTCATTGTGAGGGGCCAGCCCGCTGTCTGCGGCGGTGAGCCGAGAGCAAGGACGGTGCTGAAGCCGCTGTGAACAAGGGCGGTTTCGATGCCCCATTCTCGCAGTAACTGGGCCATCTTATCGAGAGCATAGCCCTTACCGATGCCGCCGAGGTCAACCCTGACGCCCTCGGTAAGGACCTCAACGGTGTAATCGGCCTTGTTGAGTCTGAGCAGGTTCATGCCGGTTCGCTGACGGGCAAGATTCAACTCTTCACTGGAGGGCGTGCGGGCGGTCTTATCCTTATTCAGCCAGCAGCTCAGCAGCGGCCCGATAGTGACATCGAACGCGCCGCCCGTCTGGTCGTACATTTTGGCCGAGAGCTGCAGGCACTCGAAGGTGTTCAGGCCAACCACCAAAGGCCTGCCAGCACCGAGGTGGTTGATACGGGAGACATCGCTGTTTTCGATGTACCCGCTGAGTTCCTGCTCGAGCTTATCCAGCAGGTCGAAGGCGGCCAGGGCGGCCTGTCGGGCGTAGCGGGCGTCTTCGTGCACTATCATAACCTCGAAGGTCGTTGCCATCGCATCGTGGCAGAAGCGCTGTACGCCGGAGAGCGGATCGGCGCTGTCGGCAGTGAGTGACACCGGCGAGGGGGAGGTATTTGTCCGGGCGCCTTCGGTCTCGGGGGTATTCGCAGCCGCCCGGTGCTGCTGAAAACGGTCCCACAACTCCTTGGTCACATAGCCGCGCAGCTCGACCTGCGGACGGAACCTGATATAGGAATCAAAAAGAGGGACATACAGATTTCTTTGGCCCGGGGGCGGCAATTCGTAGAGTTTTCTCATAAGCGCCGGCTCGACGGCGGGAGAGGCAATAATCACGGGAGCGGCGGGTATGGTATCATCGACGTCGCTTAGCCACCAGACGTTTGGAAAGGCGCGCAAATACCAGGGAAGCGGCCAGTAGTCGCCGCCGGGACAGATAACCTCAATGGGCATCCGGCGGCCGTCGGGGTGCACGTTGGATATTTCTTCGATGCGGTTGGCGATGGTAAACACGTCGGTGGTGGGGTGGGCGTAAACGTATGGATTGCGGCTGTCGGCACAAAACCTGTAGCTGGCGAGGTAAGATTGCACGGCAAGGTGGGCGCCGCCGGCAAAGAGCAAAACGACAACTGCGACCTTGGCCGGCAGATTCCGGGCCCACTTTATCAGCGCGGCGGCGCCGACGCCGGCCAGCAGAATCATGCCGTGCAGGAAACCAAGCATACACCACGGCGTCTTATAAGGAATCGCAGAATAAATAATGGTCATAGTCAGCGTGTAGAAGGCAATGAAACGCAGCAGATACGGGTCAACGACGGCCCTGCCTTTTGCCCGCATCGCAACAACGAATCCTACCGCGGCCAAAACGAGGATGAACGCCTCGCTCCAGAGCGGGCCGCCATCGTATTTCGAGTAAAGCAGCATCTTCAGGTAAAAATACCAGGGGTGTATGTGCAAAGCATTTTGGGAAGCCCGATCAAAATATGTGCCGTAGCAGCGAATCGAATCCAGCACGCCGGCGGGATTGGCAAAGAAGGAAGAGAAAAAGAGGGCGGAAACTGCAGCGGCGGCTGCCAGCCCTGCCGCGATGTGCCACCGTCTCGTTGGTTTGTCGGTATTCAAAGCGGGCCAGGATGGTTTGCCTCTGAAAATGAATGTGAGCAGCAGGGCCGCCGCGATGCAGCCAAAAGCGATAATAGATGTCTCTTTGGTCGCATGACACAGGCCGAGGAAAACCCCTGCCGCCAGGGCCCATTTGACGCTCCTGCTGCGAAAATAGCGATAGCCGCAGGCAATTGCGCCAAAAGTGAAACAGATGAGCAGCGTTTCCTGAATATAGTACCGGCTGTAGAAGACGAAAGCGGGAGAGAGAGCGGCCAGTGGGGCGGCGATGCTCGCGGCGCATCGGCCGAGCCCGTCCATTATCAGCAGCGTCAGCAGTACCAGCAGCACGCCGAAGAATACGGGTACGATGCGGAGAGTGAATTCGTTGAGTCCATCGTATGTTCCTATGCGCCCGAGCCAGGCGGGAATCAGAGTGAAATAGTTGAGCGTTGGGCCGTGGAATTCCTTCGGGTTATAACGATAGTAGTTTTTTTCGAGAAGCTGGCCGAACTTGAAGGCGTGAACGGCCTCATCGCAGTGCATGGGGCGCTGCTGCAGGTGCGGCAGACGCAGCGCAAGTGCAATCACCCCTGCAGCCACAATCAAAAGAAAATATCTCATTTTGCCGGTTTGCCGAAAACTTCCACCTCGGTATAGTGGTTGAGGCCGTTGCTGCTATTGCCGTTGCTGTACAGGCGCACATAACGGGCCCGGACGCCCTTGGCGTCGACAAGCCTGCCCTTGTGAGTCTCGACATAGTACATGTCTTTGCCGATACCGAGGCCGGAAGAATTATCATTGTCGTTGTTGAAGAGTGTTCTGGCGTTGACAAGAAAGTCCGGGTCGTCCGCCACCTGCACCACGACATCGAAATAGTATTGCGCCTCCTTGTGGTAGTGCCAGAAAAGGATGGCATATATGTCATGCGGGGCGCCGAGGTCGATAGTGACGCTCTGCAGAGACGGCCCCAGCTCAACATAGCTGCCGTCGGTCGCTTCCTTGTCGCCATCTGTTATCAATGCGAGGTCTCCCCAGACGGGTTCTTTATCTGTACTGGTGACGGGTTTTCCGAGGGCGACATTTGTCGTTCCGGCGGGTGCGTAAAAAGGCTCGCGTGGCTTGTCTGATACCGGTTCGAGGTTCGGCACCGACTGGAGGTTGCGCTTCGTCCCCGAAAACATCGGCTTAGGCAGTTTGATATCGAGCGGCGCCAGTTGGGCGGCGCCAGAACCCTCGTCAGCGGGAGGCCGCGGCGCCTCGGCCGTTTCTGAGCGGGCCTGCTGTCCACCACCCTCGGACGAAGGCGGCGGGGATGTCTTTTTGCACCCGGCCACAAGCAAAAAGGATGCAATGAGCCAAAGGCCGAGGCAGAGCCAGAGGTTAAAGGTTTTTGGTTTCATTTGCTTCGAACTCCCAAAATCTGTGTCGCCTGCCATGCCAAATGGCATGCTGCGCGGCGATGCCTATCTTACGGACGCCACACTTCAATACAGTTGCAGAGCAGGTCAGCGACACATCTGATTATAGTTTATTTCGCCGGTTTGCCGAACACCTCCACTTCGATATAGTGGTTGAGGTCATCGGAGCTGTTTCCGCTGCTGTACAGACGCACATATCTGGCGCGGACGCCTTTTGCGTCCACGAGCTTTCCTTCGGAAGTATCGACGTAGTTCATATCCTTACCGATGCCCAGCCCGGAAGAATTATCAATGTCGTTATTGAATACGGTGGTGACATCGGTAATGAAATCGGGGTCGTTGGAGACCTGCACCACCACGTCGAAATAGACGCGCTGCTGCTTGTGGTAATGCCAGAACAGGATAGCATATATATCGTACTGTGCCTGAAGGTCGATCGTGACGCTCTGGGTGAAGGGTCCGAGCTCGACATAGCTTCCGTCGGTGGCTTCCTTGTCCCCATCGGTGAGGTAGCTGAGTTCGCCGATTATTGGTTCCGGATCGGTGCTGGTTACGGGTTTTCCGGCAGCGACATTTGTCGTACCGGCGGGCGCATAGAAAGGCGGGCGGGGCCCGCCCAGCGGTTTTTCGAGATTTGTCACGCCGCGGATATTTGTGGGCGTACCCACGAACATCGGCTTGGGCAGCTTGATTGGAAGAGGAGCCATCCCGCCGCCGGAGGTCGCCGTCTCGCCACCGGATGTCGCTGTTTCGATTTTTTCGGCACACGGGCCTGAAATCCGCGGATACAGACTCTTGTTGGCCTCGGTGATGGCGTCGGCGTCCATCTTAATCATCGCCCGGTCGTATGTCATCAATCCATTGACCTCAATTTCCACGTCGGTCGTCTGGGTATATACCGCGGCGGAAAGCCCGCAGTCGATGAGAGGCTTGAGTTTGGTGAGCAAATCCAGATAGGCGTTGGTCAGATCCTGCTGCGTCTCGAACTTTTTGTATCCCCAATTCTTTTCCTCCTGCCATGTATGGCCCTTGACGGGCAGGCCGAGGCCGCCGAATTCGCCCAGGACCGCGGCACGTTTGGGTTCGTTTTCCGGCGCTATGGGTCCGGGGTACTTATGAACGTCGTGGACGTCACCGACGCCGCGGTCGGCCCAGCCGCTGGTGTTGTTCACGAGGCGAGTGGGGTCCCATTTCTTAATCAAATCGACAATCCGCGGCGTGTCGTACTGGCCCCATCCCTCGTTGAAAGGCACCCACATCACGATGGAGGGGTGGTTGCGGTGGGCCTCGACCAGCGCCTTTAGCTCCTTCTCGAACTGCTCTGCCGATTCATTGGACCTCGAAATGTCGGGGTCTTTTCTGCCAACGTGCTTGTCGCCGTTTGGCATGTCCTGCCAGACGAGCAGGCCGAGCTTGTCGCACCAGTAGTAGAAACGCTCAGGCTCAACCTTGACGTGCTTTCGCATCATATTGCAGCCGAGTTTCTTGAGCATCTCTATGTCGTAGCGCAGGGCCTCATCGGTGGGCGCCGTATAGATGCCATCCGGCCAGAAGCCCTGGTCGAGCGGGCCGTACTGGAAGACCGGTTCGTTGTTAAGGAACAGTCTATTGACACCATCCTTGTCCTTTGCGACGGCTATTTTTCGCATCCCGAAGTAGCTTTTGACGGCATCGGTTTTTTTGCCGCGGGCGTTCAGAAGCGAGACCTCGAGGTCATAAAGAAACGGTGAATCAGGCGACCAAAGCCTGGTTTTGGAATCCTTTGCCAGAGCGATACGAAGTGGTTTTCCGGGCCAGCCGGTGGAACCGGCGGCCTCCGGTTGCTTACCATCCCCGGCCGGCGGCAGCGTGATCTGTGCGTGCAGAATATAGCCCTGCGGATTGCCTTCAACAGTGGGTGCTACCCACACACAATTATCGTCCACATCCGGTCTTATCAACAGCTCACGGATGTAAGATGTCGGCACCGGTTCGAGCCACACGGTCTGCCAGATGCCTGTGGTGGGGGTGTACCAAATAGCGTGGGGGTTTCGCACCTGCTTTCCTCGCGGCTGCGTGCCGGCATTGGTCGGATCCCAGACGGACAGGACTATTTCCTGCTTACCGGTCGCTTGGAGCGCATCGGTTATGTCGAACGTGAAGGGGTCGTATCCGCCGCGATGAGTGCCAACCTGTTTGCCGTTTATCCAGACGATGGCGTCCCAGTCCACCGCGCCGAAATGCAGCAGCACACGGTTCTGCTTCCAGCCGGCGGGGATTTCGAATTCACGTCGGTACCAAAGGCGGTTTGGGTCATCCACCCGCTTCATCACGCCCGACAGGGCCGACTCAACGGGAAACGGCACAAGGATTTTACCGTCGAACTTATCCGGCTTGGGGTCATCCTTCGGCCTGATGGCGTAATCCCACAGGTCGTTGAGGTTCTGCCAGTCCTCGCGGACCATTTGCGGGCGGGGATATTCGGCGTGGACCTTATCCGGCGAAACATCTTTTGCCCACTTTGTCATCAGCGGTCCCGGGGCCGGCTTCCACTGTGCCGGCGCCGCCGGGCAAAGAACGAGCAAGAGCACGATTACTGCACAAGGCCACGCGATTCCTGCGGTACGGGTCGTTCTGCGTACACTGTGATACGATTCTGATGTTATCATTTAGACTGCTCCTTAACCTGATTCACGTTCAAGAACACTTTTCCATTTTGCATAAGCCTCATCGTACTGCGAGGCAAGCTTGCCGTTCGGTTCAACGGTCCTGACGGGCCGAAGTCCGACAAAAGCCTGTGTACTGTCTTTGTAGATGCCGGCGCCGATGCCCGCCCCACGTGCTGCGCCCTGTGAACCGTCGGTGTTGTATAACTCCACGGTCGCCTTCGTTACCGTGGCGAAGGCCTCGGCGAACAAGGGACTGAGGAACATATTGGCGTTGCCGGCCCTGGCGGTTGCCAGTTCAATCTGCATGTCCTTCATTATATCAAGGCCGAAACTGAGCGCGAAAATTATACCTTCCTGGGCCGCCCGGAAAAAGTGGGGCTTTTTATGAATGTTAAAATTCCAGCCGTGAACAGACGCCCCGATATCCTTGTTTTCGAGGGTCCTTTCAGCCCCGTTGCCGTAAGGCAGAATCACCAGGCCCTCAGAGCCGACCGGCACTTCTGAGGCAAGGTTGTTCATTCTATCATACGTCAGAGCACCCTCATCGTTTGCCCCAAAATTGTGTTTGAGCCAGCTGTTCAAAATCCCCGTACCGTTAACGCACAAAAGCACGCCGTAACGCGGGCTCTGAGGCGAGTGGTTCACGTGAACGAAGATATTTACCCTTGATTTTTGGTCATAGTTCTTCTTGTCGGTTATTCCATAGACGACGCCGGAGGTGCCGGCGGTGACGGCGATCTGGCCCGGGTCCAGCACGCCGAGCGACAGGGCATTATTCGGCTGGTCGCCGGCGCGGTAGCTCACCACGGTCCCGGATTCGAGTCCGAGCTCTTTGGCGGCGGCCTTGCTCAGCTCACCCTGGACGGAAAAAGTTGGTACGAGCTCGGCAATCAGCTTGCCGTCGATGCCGTAGCTTTCGAGGACAAACTCAGCCGGCTCGTCATTCCTGAAATCCCACATTATACCTTCGGACAGGCCCGATGGGGTCGTTACTATCTGGCCGGTCATCTTCATGGCAACGTAATCGCCGGGCAGCATTATCTTATGAATCCTCGAATAAACGTCGGGCTCGTTCTCCATGACCCACTTGAGCTTCGAGGCCGTAAAGTTGCCGGGCAGGTTGAGCAGGTTCTTCAGGCACTTTTGCGCCCCGATATCCTTTGCCGCCTTTTGCCCGATTTGTACCGCCCTGCTGTCACACCAGATTATTGCGGGCCTGAGAACTTCATGCTTTTTGTCCACGACCACGAGGCCGTGCATCTGGTATGAAATGCCGATTGCCTTTACGTCGGAGGCATCGAACTTCGATTTGGTGCGTATTTGCTGCGTCGCCAGCTTGACGTGGTCCCACCAGACATGCGGATGCTGCTCGGCCCAACCCAGCCTTGGCGCAATTATCTCGAGCTCCTTTTCGGGAGAGGTCGCACTTGCCAGCACCGCGCCTGTTTCGGCGTCCATCAAGGTCGCCTTTATGGATGAGCTGCCAACATCATAGCCTAACAGAAGTGACATCGACTTTCTTTCTTCCACAATACTCCACGCGGGAGAATTCAAACGTATTGAAATATCCCAAGGTTAAATCAACGGCGTCTTGCCCGGAACCGCCACGGGGGCAACCGGCAAATCGCCGAATTCGTAACTCGGCGGCGTCAGGTCGAGCTTCGAGGCGTTCATCGCCCAGTCCCACTTTAACGCGCGCCCAGTATAGGCGCTCATGCGGCCCATAATCGCGCAGAGCGTACTCTCGGCGATGCGCTGACCTTCGTTCAGGGGCTTGCCTTGGCGAATACTCGCGATCAGGTCGGCGTGCTCCTGCACGTAAGGGCTTACCGACTCGCCCTCATACTTATAAGCGTTCGCGCCGTCAATCGAACCATTGGAGCCGTCGGTGTATGCCGAGCCTTTGGTGCCCACGACGCGCTCGGAGACGCGGTGGTCGCAGCCTTCCGTCTGGCGGCACATGCTTAAAATGCGAGAGCCGTTGGGATACTCGTATTCGACCGCAAAATGGTCGAAGATGTTGCCGAACTCAGGGGCGGTTCGCACCTGCCGACCTCCCATGCCGAGGCACTGCACCGGAGGTTTACCGATCGCCCAGTTAATCACGTCGATGTTGTGGACATGCTGTTCGACGATGTGGTCGCCTGAGAGCCAGGTGAAGAACAGCCATGTGCGGCACTGCCATTCCATATCCGACCATCCGAGCGCCGTCCTCTTCTTCCAGTTTTCCGCGGCCGCGTCCACCCAGAGTGCATCCTGGTTCCAGTAGCACTGGCCGGAAAGAATTTCACCTATGTCATCATTGTGAATTCGCTTCATAATCTCAAGATAATGCGCCTGGTGCCGTCGCTGAGTTCCGGCGACGATGGCCAGGCCTTTTTCCTCGGCCAACAGGGACGAGGCGATAACCGAGCGTACGCCCACCGGGTCCACCGCAACGGGCTTTTCCATGAATACGTGTTTTCCCGCTTCGATGGCGGCCCTGAGCTGCAGGGGGCGAAAGTGTGGCGGCGTCGCCAGGATTACCATGTCTATGTCACACTCGAGCACCTTCTTGTAAGCGTCGAAACCCCTGAAGCTCGTATCTTTCGTGATGGTTACCTTGTCATCCGCCTCTCTGCTTAGCTTTGCCAGGGATTTATCCAGACGGTCGCCGAAGAGGTCGCCCATTGCCACGATTTCAACGTTCTCGGACGATTTCACGCAGTCCATGGCGGCGCCTGTGCCGCGTCCGCCGCAGCCGATGAGGCCGACGCGAACCTTGTCCGAGCCTGCGGCAAATGCGCGACTGGTATCAAGCGTCATGGCGGCCAGTGAAACCGCCGCCGAGGCCTTTATAAAATCTCTTCGCGAAACATCGGACTTCTTATTGCTGACTTTCTGTTTCATTAATAGTACCCCATATTATACGTTTCAGATTAGTTGCGTCTTGCCTGGTACGGGCACGGGCCTGACCGCCAGGTCGCCCATCTTGTACTCGGCTGGCCTGAGGTCAAGCGCGGACGCGTTCATCACCCAATCCCACTTCAGTGCCCGGCCGGTATAGGCGCTTATGCGTCCCATTATTGCAGTGAGTGTGCTTTCGGCGACGTGTTGGCCTTCGTTTATCGGCCTGGCGTCACGGATGCTCTTTATGAGGTCGGCGTGCTCTTCCACCATGCCGCCCACGCGCGGTCCATCATATTTGTAGGGGTTCTGCCCCTCGATGTAGCCCAACGACCTTGTCGTATATGTGGAACCTTTTGTGCCGACGACCCTTTCGCCCACTCGCTCGGTTGTGCCATTGATCTGGCTGGACATGCTCATAACCCGGACGCCGCCCGGATACTCGTATTCGACGGCGAAATGGTCGAAGATATTGCCGTACTCCGGGCCCGTCCGTACCTCGCGGCCGCCCATACCCAGACACTGTACGGGGTGAGAGCCGATTGCCCAGTTGATTATGTCGAGGTTGTGAACGTGCTGCTCGACGATGTGGTCGCCGCAGATCCAGCAGTAGAAGTACCAGCGGCGGCATTGGCGTTCCAGCTCGTTCCACTCGGGATTGTCTCTCGGTCCCCAGTTGAGCATGGCGCCGCCGTTCCAGTAGCACTGGGCGGCGACGATCTCGCCGATGTCGCCGTTGTGGATGCGCTTCATGACTTCGAGATAGGGCGCTTGATGCCGCCGTTGCGTGCCGGCGACGATGCCCAGGCCCTTCGACCTGGCCAAGTCCGAGGAGGCAATGACCGAGCGGACGCCCGCGGGATCGACCGCGACGGGCTTCTCCATGAAAACGTGCTTGCCCGCCTCGATGGCGGCTTTCAGGTGGATGGGGCGGAAGACGGGGGGCGTCGCGAGAATGACCGTGTCGACGTTCGACGCGATCACGCCTTTATAGGCGTCGAAGCCCACGAAGCAGCTTCGGTCGGTGACCGTGCACTTCTTCCCCAGCCCCTCGAGTTGCTTCCGGGAGGAATCCAAGCGGTCCTGGAAGAGATCGGCCATGGCGGCGATCTCAACGCCTTCGGCGGCCGCGGCGCAGTTGTTCGCTGCGCCCGTTCCGCGTCCGCCGCAGCCGATCAGTCCCACCCGCAGCCGGTCCGTGCCCGGCGCGAAAACGCTCGTCTTCTCCAGAGTCCGACACGACGCCAAAGCTGAGAGGGACGCCGCGGCGGCGGAGACTTTCACAAAGTCCCGCCGCGAAAACTGTCTGCCCTGCTTCCGGTTTGCATCTGTTGTTCCCTTTTCCATGGGGTGACTCCTTCCTTGATTGGACCGCAATGTGCATGCTCTCCGAGAGAGGCGTCCTTGGCATTGCGCTCGTATCGCGTCCCGGGCGCTCGGCCCAGGAAGATTGGCCTCTTCCTGGAAACTTCGCAAGTCCCTGAACGATCTAGTCCAAGGGCTCCAGGTGAACGTTCCGGAACTCGATTGGTTTCCCTTCGCTCTGGAGGGCGATCTTTCCGGAACGCGCCGTCGTTTCCGTCGCTTCATTCTGCAACACGCCGTTGACGAAGACGCGGATCGTGTCGTCGCGGCAGATGATCTCGTAGACGTTCCATTCGCCGAGCGGCTTCTCGCTGCTTTCCGCCTTCTTCGTAACGCGGGTCGAGGATTTGTCGACGCGCTCTCTGAAGTCCGTGCCGTCGATCGCGTAGAAGTCCCCCGCGTTGCCCGACATGAGTTGGGCTTCGATGCTCTTCGGCCAGACTTTGTCCGGCTCGCTCATGTGCAGGAGGACCCCGCTGTTGCCCCCTCCCTCGGGCCAGCGCCACTCGACGCGCAGATTGTAGTCGGCGAAGTCCGCCTCCGTCCGCATGTAGCCCGCGGGCGTTCCCGTACAGCGTATCACGCCCGCGCTGACGGACCAGACCCCGTGAACGTCCACATCCGGGTTCGGCACGAAGAGTTTCCATCCTGTGAAATCGCGGCCGTTATGGAGCGCGATCCACTTTTTCGGGACGATGGGTCCCTGCTCGGAATCGGCGGCAGTCGGCGGAGAAATCGGGCCGGAGACCCTGGCGCACCCAAGCGCCGCAAGCAATAGGGCGCCAAGAACCCCCACGGTCCAGAACGAGCGCGCCCTTCCTTTCGTCTTTCGCATTCTCTCAGTCTTCCTTCCATTGTGGCACAGCCGCCCTCGGCCGTGGCTCCCTATCCTTCATCCCATTGTGGCACAGTTGCCCTCGGCTGTGGCTTCTCGTCCTCAATTCATCTTATGGCACAACCTTTCTCTTCTCTCTCTCCCAGAGACACCCTCAGAAGCCGTCGCACTCGCGGTACGCCGCAATGACGGCTTCCTCCCCCTCCTTGGTCTCTCCCTTGCTCTTGCTGTGTTCCATGCAGAGCACGCCGTCGTAGCCCTTGTTGGCAAGGTGCTTGAAGATGTTCTTGTAGTTGATCTCGCCCGTGCCCGGCTCATTGCGGCCCGGCGTGTCGCCCAGATGAAACGCCGCGATCTCGCTCCAGGCGAGATCGATGTTCGGAATGAGATTCCCTTCCGTAATTTGCTGGTGGTAGATGTCGTTGACGATCTTGCAGGAGGGGCTGTTCACGGCGCGGCAGATCTGGTAGGCCTGCGCGATCTTCGTCAAGAAAAGGCCGGGATGGTTGGCCAGCGCGTTGAGCGGCTCGATCACCATGACGACCCCCGCCGGCTCGCACATCTCGGCGAAATACTTCAGGTTCTCCACCACGTTCGCCGTTTGGTAAGCCCATTCCATGCGGTCGCTGTAACGGCCCGGCACGACGAGGGCCCATTTGACGTTCGCGCGCTTGGAGACTTCGATCGCCCGCTGGATTCTCCCCGTGAGCATGTCGCGGTCTTCCTGACCGAGGTCGCGCTTGATGAACGTCTCCTTG
>DATKZT010000010.1:0-22775 GCA_035527845.1 Sedimentisphaerales bacterium
TGGAATAATGCGGAAAACCCAATTAATTACGACCCCACCCCAAAATTCATCCCGTCAGATGACTCTTTACCCCATGAGATGCGTTAGCTATCTCATCGCACCTATCTCACTGGGATTGCCCATCTTGCCAACCCAACACCATATACGCAAGAATCGAGCATCAAGAATCGAGAATCCAGCTACTTACGTGCCTATAAGGCACTCGACAAGTGTCGAGAATCCTCTACAAATTCACCCTTTTTTGTACAAACGAACCCAATTTCCAAAACACCCAAAATCGCCGCAAACCCTGTCCTCACAAAGGATTACGCAAAATATGGCCCTCCGGCAGCACCCAAAAACGAACCCAAACGAACCCAAAGCAAACCCAATTTTTCGCTCGTCAGGCCCTCCCAAAGCCAAAACGAACCCAAACGAACCCAAAACGAACCCAATTTCCCAAAACCCAAAAAATCAACGCAACCTCCCTTCTCGCAAAGGGTTATGCAAATGAAACCACCTTCACCCTCCAGCAGAACAAACCCAAACAAACCCAACTTGTCGCGGCGGAGCCCTCTTGCCACGGCGAAGCCGGATCAAACCCAATTCCCAAAACAACCAAATCCCCCTCCGGCCGACAAGACGGAGGACAGGCCGTTCCCAGGACCAGGGTGATTTACCATTTACAATTTACGATTTACGATTGTGCGGGTCCGCCTTCGCACGAGGCTTCGGCGGATCTTCGCTTCGCTCCGAGGTGCATAAGGTTGCTGAAGGATTCGAAGAGGTAGCTGGAATCGTGTGGGCCGGGGGACTTTTATTTGCCCATGAACGGGCTGCGGTGAGTCGGCAAATAGGTTCTTGGCCATCTGGGGGAGTAAACGGCGGTTTCGACAAAGGTGCTTGTGCTTACTCTTCAGGGCTTCTTGTCCGGGCTGACTGCGTCGGAGGACGCGAAACAACCCGCACCAGCGCAATGGCAACCCAGACACCACTGGCAACGGTCAGGGAAACAGTGATTCCCACAATGACTACAGCGATAGTTTCCATTTATCAGGTCCCATCATTTGCTCGGCCGGCCCAGTGTCCAATGGCATAAGCCAGCAGACTTGCTCCGAGGGCAGGGACGATTATTACCGGGGTAAACATGCGTACGATTGCTATTGCTCCCACAGCCACCAGCGTACCTACGCCCATCGAAAGTATTCCAGCAAGGGGCCGCGGGTGTTTCACCCACAAGCCGATTATCAGCGCCGGAAGCACCGCCGAGGCCCAGACCGTATAGCAAATAAGCAATCCGTCAATGATGCTCGGAACCGCAGGTGTGCTCGCTGCGGCAATAACAGCGATGGCAGCGGTTGCCCAGCGCCCCACGTTCAGGGCATTTTGGTCGGACAGTTTCACTACGGGCTTTACGATATCCTCTGTAAATGCAACGGCCCCCGCGTTCAGCAGTGAATCGAGACTCGACATAACTATCGATATGAGGACCACCAACAGGAGCGCGTAACCCTCGGCAGGCATTGTCGTCTTGAACAGGTCCAGGAGGACGTACTCTTCCTTGGTGCCCACGGGGAGGATACCGCGGGCAACAATACCGAGCGATATCACAATCATGAACCAAATCGCACTGAAAACGCCCGCTAACACGAAGCTGTTTCGTGACACGCGTGTTGTCTTCGAAGCCAGGGCGCGGTTCGCATAAGGTGGAATTAGTGTTTCTCCGAGCAGGAAAGCCGCCAGCAGGCCGACTATCTCAATTCCCGAGATTGAGCTCAAGCCCTGCCTCGTGGCCGTGGAGGCCTCTCTCACAAATGTCGTCGCATCGCCTCCGAGGTGGAAAACAAAAGCCAACAACAGGGCCAGAGGCAGTAATATCGCAAAGGCACTGAACTGCAGGGCGTCTGTTATAACGCTGGCCTGCAAGCCACCCGATGTCGTGTATAGCGCGGTTACGCCCACCACGATCACGGCGGACCAGAATTTGTCCAGATTAAAGAGATCGTTCAAAACGACTCCCGCAGCGTGTGCCATGACCGCGGCGAAAAACGTGCATACAGCAAAGGAAATGATGCCAGCAATGACCTGGCATTTGCGGTCATATTTCTGGCCTATCGCGTCCCCCAGCGTGTGACAGCCTTTCAGGCTCCTGAGCCTGGGCGCAACGAGCAGGCCGACCAGGATGTTCTGGACCGAATAGGCAAGGCCTATACCAAGAAAGAGGAAGCCGCCCTTGAACCCCTTGCCGACGAATCCTATTGAAAAACCAGGCCCGACGTAAGTAGCGCAAAGACTGCCAAATACCAGCGCCAGTGGAAGCGCCCTCTTGGCCAGCGAGAACTCCGCGAATTCATGAGCCGCCCGCGCCCGGATCGCTACGAACGTAAGCAGAGCGGCGTAGCCTACCACCACAAAAACAGATAAGGCCATGTGCATAATTCTGGTCCTGTCGGATTCTACATACTATCAAGACCACAGCGGGTCCGGGCGACAATTCTAAAAGTCTATTCCGACTTGTCACGGAACGTCTCTTCTTCCAGCTCGCTTATCGTGGCGTTCAGTTCCGCTTCCGTTCGGATCCAGCCGAAACGTGGATCCACGAGAAAAGTCCTGTACCACTGAATCAGGTTCTTCGCGAAATCCTCGTCCTTGCAGTAGATTCCGAACGAAATCTCCCCCGCGTGCGACCCGGCCTTTCTGGGTATGTGTGGAAAGGCAAGCAAGACCGCCGTTTTTGACAAGAGAAACTCCAGGTCCGACACTTTGCTGTTATAAATCCTCAACCTGCCTGCCTCGATTGCCTCGGGGTACTTGCGAAATAGGGATCTGGCTTCATTGGAAAACCCTTTCACGCTCAGATTGAGCGCCCTGTGCACCCTGACATCGGTGTAGTTCTTTATTATCTGGTGCAGCGTACTGACGTAATCCTCCACCGGCTGCCTCTCGCCCTCAAAAAGCATGCACGTCCACAATTCGCTCTCACCGGTCGCATCAAGCTGGTCTCGAAGCATCGCCTTGGCGACATCGTATGTTCTGCTTCGGCTTGCCAGAACCTTGAGCAGCGGCCCCTCGGTGAGGACGTGAGCCCACGCGGGCATATCCTCGGGGCGGGATTCGGGCGGACAAATGCCGAGGCGGGTCAGGAGCCTGAGAAACTGCTTTTCTTTTGAGCCATAGAAGCGTCTGCCGACAATGCTGCCTACATTACCGTTGCACTCCATACCATAGCGTTTATGGTGGCCGAAGGATAGGCAGTACACATCAAAGCCGCCGGCATATAGCATCTTCTCGAGTTCGGCAATGAGGTAGGCCGCCTGCTTTTCAGGCGCCTTGTCAATCGACAGATGCACGTTCGGACAGAGCACAATCGGCCTTTTTCCTATAAGGTCCGACAGTGACGCGAATTCTTCGGCGGCTTCTTCGAGCTCCTGCCGGGTGTCATAAAGCTCGATGCAGACGAACACCAGCAGAACGTTCTGAAAGACGGTCTTGGGCTGGGCGGGTGAGATTGTTACAGGATCTATTCGTGTAGAGGCTTCCTTGTCCTCAAAATAGCAGGACGAGCACTGGTAGCAGTCCAGAATCATATTGGTTACTCGGTCCTTCGTGCTTTATTAACTGACCTCACATCGGCACGGCGTCTGCCGTGCATCGGCGCCCTGGCCCTTTTTAGTCGCGAAGCGATTTCTGCATCAACCCGTGATATGAACAGGCTCACATTCGGGGTAACGGCCTTTTCGGCGAAACCAACGCTGTTGAGTGCCCGAACAATTTCCGTTGAATCCCAAAACTCACGCGAAGAGGATATCTTGTGCCCTTCGTCACGAGAAAGAGACTGCAGAAAAACAGGTATAGAGCCATCGCGCAAGGCGCCGGCATAATCGACCAGCAATTCCTGAATTGTTCTATTTGTGTCAGCCATTGTTTTCCAGCTCCTTTGCGAAAAAAGCTAAACTCTTCAATCTTCCATATCAAGACTGCTAAATTCCTTCTTAAGCTTCATCAAGGTACGAAATTTGAGCATTTTGACCGCTCCGACCGTGGTTTTGAGCTCGTTGGCGATTGCCCGCATGGACATACCTTCCATCCACAGCTCTATTGCCCTTCGCTCCCGCGCCTGAAGTGTGCCCAACATTCGCCTGACCGTTTGGCGTTGTTCATCTTCGGCCATGCTGTCGAGCACTCCCAGATCGGGTGCAACGAGCATCTGCAAGCTTTCCTGCGAGAGGTGCAGGTTGCGGTTCAGTCTGCGGTAAACCTCGCGGAGTCGAGTGCGCATGTAGTAGAGGTACACGGTTCGGACCAGCTCTTTCTCATTTGCAACATTGCGCAGGCGGCCGGGGTCTTCCCATATATCCGCATACACGTTTTCGAGCACGTCCTCACACTCAACTTCGTTGCCCAAATAGCGATATAAACATCTTATGAACTTTTCAAACGTGGTCCTGACGAAGGACTCCATTGCCCGTCGACGGCGTTCCAGGTCGGGATCCATCAGTCCTTTTAGTGCCTTTCGCAGCCGCCTGTCCACACCAAGCCTCGTCTTCCTAATATCACATCTCCCGCTCCTGCGACGGACCAATCCTCAGATCGGGCCGCTGCTTCCGCCCCTTATTAAAGGCACCAACTCAGTGCCAAAGTCACAAGGATTCTACTTAAAAATCCCCGGCTCTTCAATAATTAACTTGGCAAAAACAGTACGCTTAACAGAACCGCCAAAGTCGCTACAATCCGGCCCAACTGGTCGCCGCCGCGGCACTAAAAGCCGTACACAGGCCTGAGCTGGTCCTGGGTGGGCAGGGTCGGATAATACTCGCCCCGCGTGCCTACATACCCAACGCCATATTTTCTCAGCGGTACCTGTACGACAGAACCGTTGCTGTTTGTCACCTTCACGGCGACGTTATTCATCCGGCGGTGAAGCCGGCCTCGTTCCATCTCGGCCTTTGTCTTGTCGCTCTCGTTGCCCATCATATAGCCGGCCGCGCCCCCGACAGCGGCCCCAATAAGGGTTGCTTTGGTGTCGCCGCCAGCCAACTGCCCAACGCCGGCGCCGGCCAATGCGCCAAGCGCCGATCCTGTTTGGGCGTCGCTGGCGCAGCCACAGATGAATACCAAACCGAACGTTCCAGCCAGCATCGCCAAGGCCGTCACAGATACTCTGCCCATTTTATATCTCCTTCAAGACCCAACAAGTGCTTTCCATGAATTTTGCTCACTGCCGGCACGCCTGCGCCGGCTCGAGGCCGCAGTCCAGCCAGCGTCCTGCGGTCAGGGCGAAGTCGGTGAAATCCACTTTGCAGTCACGGTTAACATCGCCCGGGGGCCGGGACGCGCATCGTGCAACTTCAGGTCCTTGAAGCTCTGCGGCGTATATGTTCCAGTTGCCGGATCTGTTGTCCTGCCAGACAACGATATTTCCGCTGATGGCTGGGCTGGTCTGGTCCGCCGGGTGATCGGTTATCTGAAACTCCTGAGCGGTGGTAAGGTTGTAGCCGAATATGTCCCAGTTGCCGTTACGGTCGTCCTGCCAAACGACTATATTGCCGTCGACGTCAGGATTTTCCTGAGAGGCATCGTTATAGCAGACAGCCGCCTCACTCAGGTCGGGGTCAGTAATATCGACGGCATAAATATCCCAGTCGCCGTAGAAGTTATCCTGCCAGACCACTATGGCGCCTGAGATTGCCGGCGTCTTTTGGTCGCCGTGGACGAACGAAACGTCGAACTCGGCGGGCTTGTTTCTGAGCCAGGTATCTGCGCCGAAAAGGTCACAGTCTTCGAAGTAGTCGTCCTGCCAGATAACGTTTGTTCTGTAAATGGCCGGGCTCTGCTGGTTATAGTTGTAGCCGGCAACGAGAAACTCCTGGGGGTTGTACGGGTCTGTTATGTCGGCGCCGTAGACATCAAAATCGGCGGCGGAACCATCCTGCCAGACGACAATGTTGCCGTGTATGGCCGGCATCAATTCGTCATTATAAGGGACCGAAGAAACGGTAAAAACCTCCACCGCAGTCGTGTCGTTTATATCTGCCGCATAAATGTCCCAGTCGGTCTCCACATAGTCCTGCCAGGCCACGGTGTTCTGGTAAACACAAGGCGCCTGCTGGTTATCGGGAAACTCGGCAATTACAAAGACCAGGGGATTGAAAGGGTCCGTGATGTCGGCGCCGTAGATGTCATAGTCGCCTTGAACGAGCTGCTGCCAAACCACAACGGTTCCATGAATATCGGGGGCCAGTTGCTCGTCGGTTGACGAGTAGATGGGGTACGCCAGCCAATCGCCCGCCTCAACAGCCGGCGTTAAAGCCAAGGTCAAAGCCAGCGGAGCCATCAGGATTGTCAAGTGTTGCCTTCTCATCGCCTTATCGATGCTCATCAGTTGGTGGAATTGCCCTGCTCAGCGCTCAGTTTCTCAGCAAGGCTCAGTAATACCGCTGCTGAAGGTGCGTTGATGAAATCCTGATTGGCCAGGCGAAGCGACTCGATGGCCGCGTCGATTTCTCCGATGCCGAGCATGTGATAGCCCAACAAGAGCTGCAGGTCGCCGTCGAAACCGTAGAGTTCCGCCTTTTGAATGAGGTCATTGATTTGCTCATATAGCACGTCTTCGTCCGTGTAGAGCCCACGAGGATAGAAGACGCCCTCCTTTTCCGGAGTCACCTTCGCCAGCGCCGTTCTGAGGACCTCTGCGGCTTCGATATATTGTTCGTTCGCAAAAAGGGCCTGAGCGTACGCAAAGGGAAGAATGGTGTCATCGGGAGCAACCGCGATGGCCTTTGCAAACAATTCCGCCGCCGTTGTGTAACCGCCGATTTCGAAGGCCTTGACCGCGTCATCAAAGTAGCGGTCCGCCAGCGTTTCTTCGGCAGGCTCTTCAGGTTGTTGTTCTGCCAGCCTTTCACGGACATCCGCGAAGGTGGTATGGTCGACATAGGCGACATCATCGTAGGACCCGTTGCCTGTCGAGACGTCGTCGTAATAATTGTACGTGTAGTAGTTATAATTATCGCCGCCCGTCTCGTAGGCAATCGGGTAGTAACCATACCAGTAGTATGGGTGGTATCCGTACCAGTAGTATCGCCGGTATGTGCATCCGATCGGCCAGTATCCGCCGAGGCTCACAAAAACATAGCGGCGGTGGTAGTAAGGGTAAAAATACCTGCACGTCCGGTAGGGTCCCCAGTTGTAGTACAAGCCAAAATAGAAGGACGGTCGGACGCTTCTGCAGTGCGTCTGATGGTATCGATCCACATAGACATGCTCGTGTCGACTAACGTGCTCGACGGCGTCGGTAACTTCCCGGTACCTCCGAGTGGAAGAGTACTCGGGGCTTCGAAGCCGATATCGCCGAGAGGAGATAACGTCTCTGGTTTGCGCAATGACCGGCTGTGTTTCATTGACAATTTGTCTGCTTTCCCGCCGGACCCGAAGGGTTTTCTCACGAATCCCGTTAATGGAAATGCTTTCTTTATTGGTTTGAAGGTCGGTCGTGCTGCGAGTTCGCAAGGTCGTGTCATTCTGCGCCCCGAGCCTCACCAAGCCGGTTGTTTCGCGGCCTTGGCGGCTTGTTCCGTCCCTCTTGTCAATTCGGTCCCCAATTGACGCAGACTTGCCCGAACGTTCGGCTTTCATATTGGCAGCCTTTCGTGAAGCAGTCGCACCGGCGGCGTCCGTGCCGGTGGGCTTCTTTTCCGCAGGTCTGAAGGACTTTACTTCAACTTTGGCGTTATCGCCTCGGGTGTTTCGGCTTGTGGTGACTCGGTCATTGGGCTGACTATCTCTTGATTCGGACTTCTTTGCCGCCTGGCTGCGGGTATTAGTCTTCACTCTGGCCTGTTCGGCGACCGACTTACTGGCGCGGACAACTTTCACTCTCGAGGCGCCAGGCGTTTTGTTCTCCGCCTTTATCGTTTGGCCTATATTGGAACGGCTGCTCTTTACGTCTCTGTTAGCTTGCGCATTGGCTGGGCCGGTCGAACTCGTCTTGCCGACTGCCCGTGTCTTTTTCTCGGTGCTGACCGTTTCAGTTGTGCTGCTGCGGGTACTTTCAGCGGTGGCGGCAGGCTGTCGGAGGATAGACCCGGCATTGCTCACGATTGTGCCGCCACTGTCTTTGCGGCCGCCATTTCCAGACTGCGATTTTGACTCATTCGAGGGCCCCTTGTTAACAGCCACAGTAACATTTTTTTCAGCCTTGATTGTCCGGCCGATGCTGGCGCGACTGCTCCCGGCATTTTGACCGGACTGACCGCCGGCAGACGTTGATTTCTGGGCAGTTGCCGGACTGCTCTTGGCGGCGCCGATGCTCCCCACGATAACGCTCTTGCTGCCTTGGCTGGTTGTTGCTGAACTGCTGGTCCTGACTATCGGACTGGCGATGCGAGAGCTTTTCACGGAGCTTACGCCAGCACTCGAACTCGGGGTGGATCTTCCTGCTGTGCTGGAATATACTTCTACGGTCCGTTGTACGTTCGAGGGTCTGCTTGAAGACCTGGCCGTGCCGGCAACAACCTGTGAACTGCGGCTGGAAGAGCTGCTCGGCGTCGGTTTGCTTACCTGAGCACTGGCAGCGGGCCTGCTTGTCCGGGCAGAACTCGACCGGCTGCTGCTTGAACTGCTGCGGCTCGAAGCTGACGAACTCCGGCTTGTCGTCTGAGAGCTGGAGGCTCGTGACGAGCTGGAAGACCGACTGGCGGAGCTTCCACTGCTCCGAGAGCCGCTGCTGCTGGCACTGCTGCTTCTTGAACTGCTTTGTGAGCTACTGCTGGGTGAACTGCTCTTAGAACTGCTGCTTTTAGAGTTGCTTCCGGAGCTGCTGCTCTTTGAACTGCTTCCGGGGCTGCTGCTCTTGGCGCTTTTTGCAAGAACAGGCTCAATCAACAGAATTGCGGTCAAAATGGCCGCGACGATGGTAATTACGGCATGTTTTTTGCATTTCAGCGTCAACATGGCAATACTCCTTTCCTTTTATTTCAATACCCCTTCTAAACTGCTCTGTACTGAGCTTCTACCCCTAATAGGCACTGCAATGACGCCCGGTAACGGCATTTAACGTATCAATACGCCTATTTGGCCGACGGACTGAAAAGTCAAGTCAGCCCGTCAAGCTGCTGGCCGCCCGCACCCGCGCGACCGCGAAATACCCCTATTCAGGTGGGAAAAGAGGAGCTTGAAATAGATTTGACAATCACCGTGACGGCCTGTTATGTTGCGCAAGGGATGAAATACCGCTTGTGAGATTGAAGGATTCGGTCTTGGAACGCGTCATTAGCTTATTCGGCCTGGTGATTATGATGTTTCTGGCCTGGCTGCTGTCGGCCAAGCGAAAACGCATGAATGCCCGCCTTATTCTGAGCGGCGTAGCCCTTCAATTCATACTGGCGGCCATCATTCTCTGGACCGCCCCCGGCAGATTCATGTTTTCTTACGCCCGAACGCTGGTAACGCAGGTGGTCGAATTCTCGAATCAAGGGGCACAATTCGTTTTCGGAAAAGAACTTGTGCTCGGCACCGACCTCAGTGCGCCCGTCTTTGCGTTTTCCGTGCTTCCGACCATAATCTTCGTATCTTCGCTGATGGCTGTACTCTTTCACCTCGGCATACTGCAAAAAGTCGTCGAATTCATGGCCAAAATCATGGTCTATGTGATGGACGTCTCGGGGTCCGAGTCGCTGGCCACGGCAGCCAACGTCTTCCTCGGTATGGCCGAGGCCCCGCTCGTTATCAAGCCTTATATGAAGACCATGACGCGCTCCGAGCTGATGGCCATGATGACCGGCGGCATGGCCACCATCTCCGGCGCCCTGCTGGCCACGTATGCAAGTTTCGGCGCCGATGCGGGGCATTTGCTCACGGCGTCAATTATCTCGGCCCCCGCTGCCCTGGTAATCGCCAAAATAATGATTCCCGAAGCCGATGAATCTCTCACAAAGGGCGTCGTCAAGGTGCAGATTCCGAAAGAGGACGCAAACGTTCTCGATGCCGCCTGCCGGGGCGCCTCCGAAGGAGGTAAACTCGCCCTTAACATCGCGGCTATGCTCATCTGCTTTATAGCCTTCGTAGCGCTGCTGAACTGGCTGCTGTCGCTGCTGCCGGGGGTTGCCGGTGAGCCTTTGACACTCGAGAGAATGCTCGGCTGGCTTGCCGCCCCCCTTGCCTGGGTCATGGGGATAGAGTGGAAGGACGCAACCACTGTCGGCATGCTGCTCGGCAAAAAGGTGGTGCTGAACGAGTTTCTGGCATATCTCGACCTGGTCAAATACAAGGATGCGATTACGGAAAGGTCGTTCACCATCGCCACTTACGCCTTGTGCGGGTTTGCCAACTTCGGCTCGATAGCCATTCAAATCGGCGGATATGGCTCTCTGGTCCCGACACGGCGGAAGGACTTTGCAAAGCTGGGCTTTCGCGCAATGATCGGCGGTTCGCTTGCGGCCTTTATGACCGCGACCATAGCCGGAATACTCATTTGAGGGTGCTTCCGGCGGCTGAACGTTCGGCAGCGGCGAAATCAGAACTGGCCCTTGAACAGGTGCGCGTTCTCTTTGGTTATGGGGGGGCATTCAATCGGATACGATTTTTCGAGTTTCTCGCCGTTGAGATATTTGACGGCCAACTGCACGGCCCTGCGGCCCTCCTGTTCCGGCTGCTGGAAACTGGTTCCTGTGAGCAAACCCTGCTTTATGGCCTCG
Source organism: Sedimentisphaerales bacterium (assembly GCA_035527845.1). Taxonomy (GTDB): domain Bacteria; phylum Planctomycetota; class Phycisphaerae; order Sedimentisphaerales; family Anaerobacaceae; genus JAUWKC01. The sequence goes on from DATKZT010000010.1 coordinate 10,674, forward strand.
ATGGCTTCCTGGCTGCCGCCCATCCCGACAACCCTGACGTCGGGTCGCCCGGCCTTATGGCAGACCTGGCCGGCTGCTATGGCGAAGTTGTCGCCGTGGGCGTAAACCCCGGTGAGATCAGGGAATTTCTGAAGAAGCGTCTGCATCTCGGTCTTCACGACGTCACGCTCGCCCTGGTGAGGAATGCGGGCGACTATCTTTATGTCGGGATAATCTTTCAGCACGTCACGAAGGGCCTTGCTGCGTGCGATTTCGGGTCCGGTTCCGAGGTGCTGGTGAAACTCGGCCACCTGGCCTTTGCCGCCCATTGTCTCTGCCAGTATTCTGGCAGAAGTTAAGGCGCCTGAATAGGTATCGGTGCCCACGAAGCAGACGTATTTGCAGCCCCGGCCAATCTCGCGGTTGACGATGATAACCGGGACATTGGCGTCGTTTAGCATCTGGACCCCCCGCACCAAAGGCTCTCTCTTCATCGGCGCCAGGCAGACGATGTCGGCTCGCCGGGCGATCATCTGCTTTATCTGTTCAATCTGCAGGACGGGGTCCTCTCTGGCGTTCAGTACGGTGACTTCGACGCCGAGCTTTCGCCCTTCATCTTCTGCGCCTAAGCGCATGTTCTGCCAGTATGGGTGGTCGAGCGTAATAAGAAAGCCTATTTGTGGTTTGCGCGGCCCTTTCCGGCCACAACCGGTCATTGCAGCAGTGAGGACAGTTGCCAACACTACTATCGAGAACAGCTTTATCATTCTATTTGACTTCATTATTCGTTTATCCTTTATCCTGTCTGGATTCCTTTGTAGAATGCGCAAGGTTGCGATAAACAACAAGGCTGTAAACTGGGAGAACATTATAAGATAGTTTTCTCAGAGGTGGAAGAACATGAAAAAACTCAGTGCTTTCTTTGCCGGCCTTCAAGACGTGAGAACCGCGATGCTGCTTGCTGTTTTGGCCATGTCGGACTGGATTATCTGTTCCTCGGTTTATGGATTTCAGGATACAGCTAAATGCAACGAGGTGCAGACTGAAGAACGGTATGACCCAAACGGGCATTTTGACAAAATATGGAATTTCGTCAATGATGATTTCTGGGACCCTAATTTCAATGGCGTGGATTGGGAAGAAGCACGGAAGCGCTATAAATCAAAGGCCTTAGCCGCCAAAGACCATGAATCATTCGCCATCGTAGTCAACCAAATGCTGTCGGAGTTGAAAACGTCGCATACTCGCTACTTCACTAAATGGGAGCCCGACTATTATACGTTACAAGCAGCGCTGATTAGTCAAAGATTGGCTGCTTATGGTACGTCTGATACTTCAGTGCTGGAGAAGTCGAGGCCCGGCCTCTATTCGTCAAAAGCTAAGCCACATAGAACTGGAATCGGAGTGGTGACAAAGGAAATAGATGGCCATTTCTATGTCAATAAGGTTCTTGCTTCGTCCCCAGCTGAGAAAGCTGGTATTGTTCTTGGAGATTTATTGCTGGAAGTAAATGGGCAAAAATTTCATCCTGTTCGCTCATTTCAAACCAAAGCTGACCAGGAATTGGAACTTGTTCTCCATCGCGGCCCTTCTGTATCTGCACGTTACTTGCTAAAAATTACTCCTGTTGACAAAGAAGAAAAGGACCTGTTCGAAAATGACGCATACGCCCGAACAAAAGTCATTGAATTTAAGGGTCATCGCTTTGCTTATATGCCTTTATGCTGGCTTGGCGGCTGGAAAATGCGAAGTGTATTGGCTAAGGGTTTCGGCTTGGCATGTGATTCGGAAGGATTTATTGTTGACATTCGAGATGGGTTCGGTGGCGGTCCGCCTGTTGAATACATTGATCCTTTTTTGCGAAACGGCCTGGAAACGATGATTAGTAGGCAAATAGAGCGAAATCGTTCGTTGACGTCCAAAGTTGCATTCAATAGGCCGGTAATTGTTTTAATCAATGGCGGGTCTCGAAGTGGCAAGGAGCTGCTGGCGTATTATTTTAAGAAAACAGGTCGCGGCATTCTACTGGGCGAGCGCACAGCCGGTTATGTAAGTGCGGGAAGATGGAAACGCATTTCTGAAGACTCCATACTTTATTACTGTGCGGGCATGATAACGGTCGATGGAAAGCGTTTGGAAGGTGTTGGCGTGGAACCCGATATCAAGGTGCCTTTTGACGTCCGGCTTGCTCGGGGCAGGGATATTCAGCTTGAGCGGGCAAAAGATGAAATGGTAAAGCTGATAGAGGCTTCAAGTTGAATCTGTGTCGTCTCGGTGATAGTTTTTCTCACATGACTATGTTCTGCCGCGGCGTCTGGCTGACACGTCGATTGTCACGACGATAACAATAATCAGGCCCGTAACAACCGGGCGGTAGGCATCACTAATGTTGAACTGGGTCAAGAGGTTCTCAATCACCCGCAGCAGCATCAGTCCCATCAGAGTCAGGACCAGACCGCCGCTGCCGCCTCCCAGGGGCGTGCCGCCGACGATAACGCTTGCGATTACGGTCAGTTCCCTTCCCATGTGGGCTTCGGGCTGGGCGGTGGCGGTCATTGCCAAAAAGATGACCGCCGCGACAGCACAGGTGAAGCCGCAGAGTGCATAACTGGACGCCTTGATCAGGCGTGTGTTGACGCCGGCCAGCCAGGCGGCCTCCTCGTTGCCCCCGACGGCATAAATGTAATGACCAAAACGCGTGAATTTCAGCAGATAAATACCGACAGCAAACAAGACAAGAAAGATGATGATGGGCATAGATATCTGATGGTTATGCCCGAAGAACGGAAGCTGCGTGTCGTAGAACCAGGTGAACCGATTGCGCAGGGCGATGTCGGCGACCTGCAGTGACTGGCCGCCGCCCGTGAGAATAAGGGCCAGCCCGCGGAAGACAAGCATTGTGCTCAGCGTCACCACAAACGGGTTGACTCCGACGTATGCGATAAGAAAGCCGTTGACCGTCCCGAGCGCCGTGCCGACCAGTGCGGTAAGCAGGATGGCGCCGATGATCGCCCCCGGTGCATCACACGAGCCCAGAGCATTCATTACCAATACGAGAACCACGGTGCAAACAGCGGTCGTGGAAGCTACGGAAAGGTCGAAGCCGCCTGCAATCATCACGAAGGTCATGCCCAAAGCGATCACAGCTATCGGCGCGGCGCTGGTGAAAAGGTTATCCACCAGATTCAGCCAGGTCATAAATGTGGGCGTGTTAAAAGAAGCAACGGCACACAGGAGCACCAAAAGGACGAGTATGGATGCCTGCTGCATCCTGCGGAAGGAAGGGCCGCGCCAGCCGGTGGGGAGGGCAGACTTCTTATGCTCGTTTCTCATTTAAATGCACCTTTTCCAACACACTCGGCGAGCAGGTCCTCCTCGTCGGTTCCGGGTCCCGACATTTCGCGAACGACCCGGCCGGTCCGAATGACTATGATGCGGTCGGCCAGCCTGGTTATCTCGACCAGCTCGGAAGAGATGAGAATTATTGCACAACCTCTGCAGGCGAGTTCCATAATCAGCCTGTACATTTGCGACTTGGCGCCCACATCGATGCCTTGCGTAGGCTCATCGAAGATAATTACCTTTGATTCGGCGGCCAGCCAGCGGCCGACGATGACTTTCTGCTGGTTGCCGCCGCTGAGGCTCTGGATATTCATTTGCGGTTGGGGCGGCTCTATCTGCATTCTCTCGATCATACGTTCCGCCTGAAGCGTCAGCCTTCGCGGCGATTGAAACCCGAGTGCGCCGGCAAGTCTGTCCAAAATAGTAATGTTGAGGTTCTCGCCGACGCATCTGCCGGTGATGTTGCCTTCGACTTTGCGATTCTCCGGGACCATTGCGATACCAAGGCGCTTCGACAAGGATGGGGAACGACTACTGCTTGGGCGGCCGCGAAAGCTCACCGTGCCATGGGCTTTGTCGGCGCCGAAGACTGCACGAGCAATTTCTGTTCGGCCAGAACCCACCAGACCGGCAATACCGAGGATTTCGCCTTCGCGCAGCTCGAATGATACGTCTTCGAACACGCCCGGGCGCGTAAGACCCTGGACTTTGAGGACAACTTCACCGGGACGGTTTGTCTTTTTTGGAAAGAATTCCGCAAGGTCGTGCCCTAACATCATTCGCGTCAGGTCCGAGACTTTGCATTCGGCAACGTCCCTCGTGCCTACAACTTTGGCGTCCCGCAATATGGTGACACGGTCGGCGATTTCGGGCAGCTCCGTGATTCGATGGGAAATGTACACGATTCCCAGCCCCCTTCGCTTGAGGTCCTTTATCACGGCGAAAAGCTTTCCGACATCTTCGCTGCCGAGGCACGCGGTCGGCTCATCGAATACCAACAGTTTGACTTTGCGGCGCACAGCTCCGGCAATCTCAACCATGCACTGTCTGGCCCGGCTGAGCCCGCCTACCGAATCGTCCGGGTCCAGATCGAATCCGAGATGGTCGATGGTCTTTCCAGCTTGAGCGTGCAGCGACGAGCGGTCCATTCTCCGCGTCCACCGACCGGCTTTTTCGTCGCCGAGCATTATGTTCTCGGCCACGGTGAAATTAGGCAGAACGTTCAGCTCCTGGAAAATCACGGCTATTCCCATTTGGCGTCCCTGTCGGGGGTGGGTGATTCTGACCGGCTGACCGTCGAAGGTTATGGCGCCTTCATAATCGGCAAAGCGACCGGCCAGCACATTCACGAGCGTTGACTTGCCGGCGCCGTTTTCGCCTATCAGCGCGTGGACCTCGCCCGCTCGCACGTCGAAGGTAACGTGGTCGAGCGCCCTTGTTCCGCCAAAGTCCTTAACAATCTCCTGCATCGACAGAAGAATGTCACTTGATTTCGGTGTGTCGGTTCTCAACTAACATCCTACGCACAGGTTGGACAAAACACGAACACCTCTTTATCTTTGTCAGATTCTACGCAGGATTGGCGATAAATCAAGCCGCAAACGAGGGCCGACAGGGATAAACTTGCTTGACAGTCGGCAGCAATTGACCAAATAATGCTCTTCAAGACTGGCTAATAGCACAGTGTTACTTGAGGATTTCTGATATGAAACGCTGCGGTATGGTAATCAACGTTAGGCCGGAGAAGTTCGAGGAGTACAAAAGACTGCACGCGGCGGTCTGGCCGGCGGTGCTGGACATGATAAGACAGTGCAACATCCGCAATTACTCCATCTATCACAAAGACGGCTTTCTGTTCAGCTATTTCGAATATGAAGGGACGGATTTCGAGGCCGACATGGCCAAAATGGCCGCCGACCCTACCACGCAGAAGTGGTGGGAACTGTGCAAGCCATGCCAGACACCCCTGGAAACAAGGGCGCCGGGCGAATGGTGGGCAAGTATGGAAGAAGTTTTCCATGCGGACTAAGTGACACGTGTCGAAAGGAGCTAAAGCATGTTGAAAGCAAAAAACCTGGTGCTGCTTGCGGGATTGACCGTGGCCTTTTTTTCGGGCCTTCATGCGATACCTGTCAACGCCGCCGATGCGCAAGAGGGCAAGGATTATCTGAAGGCCGATGCCCAGCGGATGCAGCAGTGGCGCGACATGAAATTCGGCTTATTCGTGCACTGGGGACCGGTGAGCCTGATGGGGACCGAGATAGGCTGGTCGAGAGGGGGCGAGCGTCGCGGCAGAAAAGGAACGGGGGAAATTCCCGTCGAGGTTTATGACAATCTATATCGCAGCTTCTATCCGGCCGAATTTGACGCCGCAGAGTGGGTTCAGATTGCCAAATCAGCGGGTATGAAATACATCGTGTTCACCACGAAACACCACGATGGCTTCTGTATGTTCGACAGCGGCCTGACCGATTATGAAATCACAAACTCGCCTTTCAAGCGGGACATCGTCAAAGAGATCGCTGGCGCCTGTCGCAAGGGAGGGCTCAAGCTTGGCTTTTATTATTCGCAGCCGGACTGGCATCACCCGGATTATCGAACGGACAATCACACCCGTTACATCAAATATCTGCACGGCCATTTGCGCGAGCTTTGCACAAAGTACGGCAAATTGGACATAATCTTCTTCGATGGGCTGGGCGGCAAGGCAGAGGACTGGAACCCGGAGGACCTGTTCAAGATGATACGAAGCCTGCAGCCCGACGTGGTTATCAACAATCGTGGGGGCCTGCCGGGCGACTACGAAACGCCCGAACAGCGTGTCGGTGAGTTTCGGCAGGACAGGCCGTGGGAATCCTGCATCACCGTGTGCAGGCAGTGGGCCTGGAAGCCGGGCGACCGGATGAAGTCACTTGCCGAATGCATCCAGACGCTTGTCAGGGTCGTCGGCGGCGATGGGAACCTCCTTCTTAACGTGGGCCCCATGCCTACGGGCGAAATCGAGCCACGGCAGGTTGAATTGCTCAGACAGCTGGGCGACTGGCTCAGAAGATACGGGGAAAGCATATACTCGACTCGTGGCGGGCCCTTCAAAGGCAACAGTTGGTGCGCCTCTACCCATTCGGGCAATCGCATTTACGTGCACATCCTAAACTGGCACGGAGAGACCTTCCGCCTGCCTGCGATCAATAAAAAAGTCACGAGCGCTTCGCTGTTGACAGGCGGTGATATGAAGTTCGAACAAACCAAGGACGCTATCGATATCATTGTACCTAAGCAGTATCAGCGGGAAATAGATACTATAGCGGTATTGGAGCTTGACGGTTCCGCCGGCGAGATTGAACCTGTTGAGGCGCCGTCCAGGTCGTTGGCGTATCAGGCGGCTGCAAGCTCCTCGAGCGTATATAATGACCGCGCCGACTCAACCGCCAACAAGGCGTTCGACGATGACTACGCCAGTTGCTGGAGGAGCAACGGCAATGAAGGCTGGCTGCAAATCGACCTTGGCAGGCCGCGCAGTATCGACGCCGCTTTTATCTGGGACGGCGGCGACTATTTCGGAACGGAGCAGTATGAACTGCTCTATGATGCCGACGGCAGGTGGCAATCCCTGGCCAGGGGCGATTTACTGGGTCAGCCGGGCGCGATAAGATTCGATCCGGTAAAGGTGCAGCGGCTGAGGCTCAATGTCTCACGAAAAGAACGACAAGTCATGATTTACGAGTTTCAGGTTTTCGGGCCGGAAGGCGATTGAGAGAGCGGGTTATCACAGCAAGGGAAAACGATTGTGCAAAGAACTTCAAACTGCCTCAGAAAGCTTGAAAGGATGAACAAGGCGCTGCGTCACGAAGAGGCCGACCGCGTCCCGATCAGCGATTTCTTCTGGGGCAGCTTCCTTCAGCGATGGCGCAAGGAGCTTGATTTGCCCGCCGACGCTGATGTCTACAAGCACTATGACCTCGATTGGATTGTCACTATTCCCAATATGGACCCGCATATCAAGTCGTTTGAGATACTGAATGAGAACGACAAGGAGGTTGTGGTCAGGACCGGTTACGAGGCGGTAGTGCGTAAGAAATTCGAATTTCCGATGCCGGAGTTTGTCGGCTGGGATACCGACACCATCGAGAAGCTCGAAGCGTTCCAATTTGATGATGCGTATGACCGGAGGCGTTATTTTTCGGCCGGTGACAACCAGATTGCCGGAGTGGGTGACAGCTTCGTTAGAAACTCTCCGGCCTGGATCGAGACCGTTAAGTCGCTCAGACCGGATTTTCCGGTCTTCGGCAGTATCGGCGAGAGTTCGGAATGCCTGACCCGCCTGATTGGCCAGGCCAACGCCCTGCTTTGGATCGGAATGTACCCGCAAAGAATGGGGCGGCAAATCACACGAATCGGGGACTTTTACGTCGAGTGCACCAAAGCCCAGATTGAGGCCGCGGACGGTCTGCTGGACGGCATGGTAATCTGGGGCGACGTGGCATATACGAAGTCAATGTTCTTTTCACCCGATTACTGGCGGCAATATTTCAAGCCCTGCGTAAAGGCTATGATTGAATTATGCCACAAGCATAACCTGCCCGTGATTTACCACGGCTGCGGGAACGTAAACAGCATCCTTGAGGACTTTGTTGAAATCAGCCTCGACGCCCTGAATCCGCTTGAGGCAAAAGCCGGGCTGGATGTGATCGAGCTGCGCCGCAGGTTAGGTCACCGTCTCGCTTTCTGCGGCAACATGAACGTCATTACCTGGGCCAATGCGACAAAAGATCAATTGAAAAACGTGGTGCTTACGAAACTGAACGCTGCAAAGGGCGGCGGCTTCATTTTCCAGTCCGACCATTCCGTTCCCAGTGACATCTCGGGCGAGAATTACGACTACGTGGTCAAGTTGGTACGCGAATACGGAAAGTATCCGCTGCAGTTGGGCGAGTACGACATCCCGGACTTAAGTTGATTGCCGGCAGGAGAAAGAGCATGTCAGACAATAAGACGATGACGTCAAGAGAGCGTGTGCTGACGGCCTTTGAACACGAAGAGCCTGACCGCGTGCCGGCGTGGTGCGGCGCTTCGGTGGAATTCTGGGACAAGGCCAAGCGTGAGCTGCATTTGGACGACGAAGGTCTGCGGCTTCGGTTCGGAGACGATTTCCGGCGGGTTCTTGCCGAGTACACAGCGCCGAAGTTTGCACTCTCCAAAGGCGCGACCTCTCGAACGGTCTTTGGCATCGAGCGTCACGGCCTCGGCTACGGCCAGCCGATGAGCCATCCCCTGGCAAATGCCACGATACAGCAGGTTCATGGCTATTGCTGGCCCGACCCGCAGTGGATGGAGGTCTCGAAGATAAAGGCCGAGGCGCAGGCGTATGAAGGAAAATACGCCATCCTTGGCGGCGACTGGTCGCCTTTCTGGCACGATGCCATCGACCTTTTCGGGATGGAAAACCTGTATATAAAAATGTACGAGGCGCCGAGGCTTGTTGACGCTGTCATGCAGCACATCGTCGATTACTATGCGACGGTCAACCAGCACATATTCGATGCTGCCGCCGAAGCCATCGACATATTTTTCATCGGCAACGATTTTGGCAGCACGACCGGGCCCCTCCTCGGCCCCGAGCTTTTTGAGCGATTCATCCTGCCGCACCTAAAAAGACTCATCGACCTCGGCCATTCCTACGGCCTGAAGACTCAGCTTCATTGCTGCGGCGGGTTTGTCCCGCTCATACCGCCGCTGATTGAAGCCGGGCTGGACGCCCTCCACGCCGTACAGCCATCTTGCAGCGGGATGGACCTGCGCACGCTGAAGACCCACTTCGGTGACAAAATCCTCTTCAACGGCGCCATCGACTCGCATCACGTTCTAATCGACGGCACGCCCGAGAGCGTACGCCGCAAAACGCGAGAAGTGCTCGAGATTATGATGCCGGGCGGCGGCTATGTAGCCGGGGCCAGCCACGACACAATCCTCGAAGAGACGCCCCTTGAGAATGTGCTCGCCATGTTCGACGCAATCAACGAGTTTGGAGGCTATGGCTGACGAAAGCCCCGGGGCAGCCAAAGGCGGCAAATTTGTAATAAAAAAAGGCTCGCCAATTCGGTAAAATAAAATCCTGAACAGTTTTTGAACGACTGGTATGGAGTAGAATTTGATGGCTCGCCGGCGAATCGATGAGCACACACTCAAAGTACTGGAGTTTGACGAGGTGCGGGAAATGCTGGCCTCGTTTGCCAGCAGCACGCTCGGGCGAGAGACTGCCAAGGCGCTGTATCCGTCGGTGGATATTGAGTGGATAAGGGAGCGGATGGCGGAGACGTCGGAGTTGAAGGGGCTGCTGGAGGGGGGCGTGCGGATACCGCTGGCGGGGCTTCACGATATTCGCGGAATGCTGACGGACTTCGGCGCCAAGAGAAGTGTTTTCGAGCCGGGGGAGCTGCTGGAGATAAGCGACACGCTGGCAGCGAGCGGCCGGCTGAAAAAGTTTTTCGATGATTTCGAGCAGGACCGGGTCAAGTACCTTCGGGCAACGGCGCAAAGGCTGGAGGACTTCGAGCCGATTGTCGAGGAAATCGGGCGCTGTATCGACGGCGACGGGAAGGTGCGGGACGATGCGTCGGCGAAACTGAAGGAAATAAGGGGCCAGATAGACCGGCTCGAAAAAGAAATCCGCAGAAAGTTCAAGGCTATTGTTTCATCGCCGGACCTGCAAAAAGCAATCGAGAACGACAAGTTTCTGATGCGCCACGGCAGAGGCGTCGTTGCGGTACGGACGCGATACCGTCATCTTCTCAAAGGCACCGTGCTGGACCGCTCCAATACCGGGGCGACGCTATATGTTGAGCCCGACTCTCTCGTGGAGCTGAGCAATGAACTTGAGGACGCCGTGTTCGAGGAGAAGAAGGAGGTGGAGCGGATATTGTGGGTGCTTACAAGGGCGATTTTGAACGAGCGAAAGAGGATTCTCGACAGCATCAAGATACTCGCACTGATCGACTTGACCTGCGCCAAGGCGAAATTCAGCATCGCTTATGATATGGCCGCACCTGCGATAAATGCTGAATCGTTTCTGCGTTTGCGCGGGGCGCGGCATCCGCTGCTCTTGCGGTGGGCGAGCACCCATAAGGGCTGCGCGGTGGGCGAGGCGATGGATGAGGTGGTGCCGGTTGATTTGCGGCTCGGCGATGACTTCGACCTGCTGCTGGTCACGGGCCCCAACACGGGCGGCAAGACGGTGATGCTCAAGACGGTAGGGTTGCTGACGCTCATGACGCAAAGTGGAATGCACATTCCTGCAAGAGCGGATTCGCAGGTGCCGGTATATCGGCAGGTGTATGCGGATATCGGGGACGAGCAAAGCATCGAGCAGAGTCTGAGCACGTTCTCGGCGCACATGCAGCAGGTGGTGCAGATATTGAGCAAGGCCAATAAGGACACTCTGGTATTGCTCGATGAGCTTGGAGCGGGCACGGACCCGGTCGAGGGCGCCGTGCTGGCAACGGCGATATTGAATAAGCTGCTTGGCAGGGCGGGACAGGTGCTGGCAACGACACACCTTGGCCAACTCAAGGCATACGCCTATACGACGGCTCGGGCGGAGAATGCATCGGTGGAATTCGATACGAAAACGCTCAAGCCTACGTACCGGGTGATGATAGGTACGCCGGGCAGCAGCAACGCCGTCGTTATTGCCCAGAGGCTCGGAATGCCTAAGGCGGTCATCGCTGAGGCGCGTGCGAAACTGGCCAGGGAGGCCGATGGAAGCAGCGAGCTGATTAATCAAATTCAGACGACCCGGCAGACCGCGGAGAAGAAGCGGATGGACGCCGAATTGATGCTTGATGAGGCGATGCAGGTACGAGCCGATGCTTTGCGCGAGCTGGAAAGCGTTAAGGAACGGGGCAGGAGATTGAGGCGCTCGGCTGATAAGCAGATTGACGAGTCTATGCGTCAGGTGAGGAACCTGATGGAAAGCTTTCTTGTGGAGATGCGGAATTCTCCGAAACCGTGGCGGGAGCGTGCCGAGGAACTGGGACAACAGTTGTCATTGGCGGCGGCAAGCACGCCGCTGGCGGTTCGACACGCGAAGTTTATCGAGGGCTTATCGGCCGGGGACGGCGTTTATGTGATACCTTTCAAAAGGCGGGGAATTGTGTACCGGGTGCGGCGAAAGCGGCAGACGATCGTTGTTTTCGTCGAGGGAAAGCAGGTCGAGGTGCCTTTTTCTGAAGTCTCCCAGCCGGACGACGCTGAGCAAAAGTGAGCGAGAGAGCCGTGGGCTTGTGTGGACTCGGCGACGCGCACATTGGCTCGAAGGCGAAAGACGGCGGTAGCATTGCAGAGTGCGGGGTTATTTTTAAGAAAAATTCTTGTTTTTTTGTCAACCGCGGAGGTAGGATAGGCGTCTATAGCGGTTAGATGGAGCAGCAGCCTCAATGGAGAACACGGATAAGAGCCTGTTAGAAGCCCATTGCCGGGGCGACCGGGAGGCGTTTGGCGAGCTTGTACGCCGATATGGAGGCTGTGTTTTGGGATATTTGACAAAGATGGCCGGCAGCAGGGAGAGGGCGGAGGACCTTTTTCAGGAGACGTTCAAGCGCGTCCATGAAAAGGCCCATACGCTGCGTGGCGATGGTTTCAGGTCGTGGCTTTTCAGGATTGCAACGCACGTGGCCGTCGATGGCGTCCGGAGGCAAAGCAGGGGACTGAAGGTAGTGTCGCTCAATCGCAATTCAGATTGTTCCAACGATTACGAGGCGGCGGTGGCTGATAATCGAAGTGAGC
>DATKZT010000011.1:0-42947 GCA_035527845.1 Sedimentisphaerales bacterium
TCGCTGGAAGGTCGGTTTTGTAAATGCGGGAGAAAACTGAACAAAAAGTTCTTTTGCTGCCGATGGAATAGTAAGCATAATGGACTCCTTTCCGAACTTATTGTCGTAAACAATAATAAGCATCGGCAGGAGTCCGTTTGCTGGTATAATGAATCTGCTATCCATCGTTCAATAGCCTAAAAATTGGCAAAAGTCGAGCTGAGGGCTTCAATCAAATATCCCTCGTAGGCCACACTTGCGATGAAAGCAGTCTCTCCTTCTTTTGGTTTTTGCCCACCTTTGACTCTTAAGATATTTGAATAGACTGATTCAACAACACCATTAAAAAAGAGCAGACAATAACCGTCGTTGAGCGTTTTATTTTCATAATCCCTATCATAAGTTATAAAACCATCTAAATTGTAACGCGAATCCCACCCGCCAGCACCTATTGGGCGAAAATCTGAAGCAAGGTTTTTATTCAAGTTTAATTGCAATCGCTGATGGTTGAGAAAGGGGTGAAGCGCCACGACATGCAAGACTAAGCGATGTTCCGTCGACAGACGAACAGGTGTTTCGTCCGCCATTATTTTAGCTAACCGGTTCTGCAAGAAGGTCCGGATGCGTTCTGCCTGCGAATCGGTAGCCAGAAAGGCGTTTCTTATTTCCTGAACATCAAGCTGGTATTTGCCCGCAGAATTGCGACAGTAGAAGCGAGAGGTATTCTTGAACTTTACCATGTGCGGTGAAGCAAAACTCTGGGGAATGCGAACAAGAATGACAAATCCTTTGCCGTCAGCGCCGTAACCGTCGATTGCCTTAACATGGATGGCTATTCGAGGCTCAATTCCGGTACGAATAAGGTTCTCAATTTGCAACTTGGCCTCATCTGCGGATATGCCTTGAAGAGGAGCAACTGCTCCAGGTTCCCCTGTTTTCTTGCCGTCGTTGTTCGCCGCCTCTTTGACTCCATATATAATGTCTCCGCCAGATGCATTTGCAAATGAAGATATATCAGCCAAAAACTCCTTCTTGTCACTATCTGTACGGCCGGGAAGTCTTTCCTTGTATTCAAGAGTTTTCCTTTCACCGATTTTATTTCCGATCAAGAAGTCGATCTCTGTCTTTTCAATATCATCGAAGTTCTTTGGAATCATAATGTTCTCTCTGCACACTTTTCTGCGTCTTTAAATCATTTTCGCCATTCATCAGCTTGGGCAGAAATAAGCAAGTTCTCGCGTTTATAGAACCTCGGTTACAAATTGCTCTATTCTGGATTCAATGATACAGATCATAGACTAACTCTTATAATACTTTCTGAGTCGCCTGCTTATGTTTCTCAATAGGTCATATCCTTCCAAGGTTAATTCACCAGTTTCTGATATAATCCCCTGTTTCTGGAATTGCACCAAAACATTCTCGGGGACGCGTTCTAAATATCCGCTGAACTTTCTCCTACTTATTTGAAATGGAGCATCTACTGATTTAACTAGTATATGTGCAAGGTCCAAATTATTCATAAGGTACGCTTCTAACTCGCTCATGTCTTCAAACATATTCCGTTTCAGAAGATGCATCTCTTCTTGCAACCTATCACGTTCTTCCTTAAGTTCCCGAAGAGCGGCTTCTGCCATATCTTTTTCGGCTTGCAGACTGCCCAGTTTTTCCATGAATTCATGCCGCTCTCTTTCCTGTGAATATGCTTTGTGGGTGAGGTTTTTGAGTGCAGCCTGCATTTCCTCTTTAGCTTTCTCAAGTTTTGCTTTTTCTTCTGTTTCTTTTTCTTTGGTTTCTTCTACCCTTTTCTTGCTTTCTTCCGGTGTAATGTTTGAGAATCTATCAAATCGAGTCTGCAAGCCTGAATAACCTTCATCGAGATGCCGAAGGCGCTCCCCAAAACCAGCTTCTATGCGTCCAAGTATCTCAGAGGTTTCCTGTGTGAATTTGTACACATTATCGTAGAACTTATTGCTGGTATCAGTGGCCTTAAAATAGAATGCAACTGACATGGCGACAGCAAACAATCCCATGATCAGGGCAAGTAAATCCGAAAATTCAAACTTGCTTAAATCTACATTCCAGTTAGACCAGGCAATCCGCCAAGAGACAACTCCAAAGAACACGAGCAAAACTATATAAACGCATCCCGTTAATAATCGACCTCCGATCTTAAAAAGATTTTCTTTGGCAAAGAAAGTGGACAGGTCGTTTTTTGAAGATTCTTCCAATGCCCTCTGCATAAACTCTCTCACAGTAACCATTATTCTTCTCCCACTCTCATTTTCTTCTTCATCAGTTTCGACAAGAACCGCAAAATCGATTTTCCGCGAAATTCTCCTGTCTGACTATTCATAACCAAGAATCCTCGGTCCGCAAACTCGCTCGCGCTCGGATTGATATCGCATTTGACTCCGGGTGCGGGCATAATGCGTGCTGGCCAGATCCTACGACCTCGCCGGCTTATTTCAAGAGTTTTCCGCCCAAGACAGGCTTGGGGGCGATTATTTATCCAATCTCAAAACATCCGTCAAGCAAAAAACCCACTTTTTAGTTTCTATTTACCAACTATCCGGAATCTACGACATTGTCTTGTCATCCATACCTCCCGGCCCGGCAGGCCTTGCGGCCCTGCCGCCTGCACACAGTCCATTCATCTCTCACCCCCTCTACCAAATAAGTGTTCCCAGCCCCCTAACTGTTGATGCCCATTTTGAAATCTTTTCGAAAATTTTGAAAAAATTTTGCCGCCCGTGTCGTAACTCCTTGCTGCCCCTAAGCTTAAGCCCCAGAATGTCGCCCCGTCTAATGCAAAAAAAATTCCCAAAATACCTTTTCTCCTGACAGCGAACGTCAGTCAGCTTCACCAATGGGGGGCAATCCCCCGCGAACGAAGCCAAAAAGACGCGACAAAGCTCGCTTTACGAGTGGCTTGTGGCAAGTTCGCCATGGACGAGCCCGGCTGCTTTCCCAGATGCTCGCATCGAGGAAAGTGCCCGGCGAGGCCTGTCCGCCGCTTGCCCGCCTCGCCGTTTGGCGGGTCTGTCTGGCGGAACACGTAAGCTGACTCATACCCGCCAATCCGTGTCAATCTGCGAAATCCGTCTCTACCCGCTTTTCGTGCTAATTCGTGTTTATTCGTGGAATTCCTTTGCCCTTTTTCGTTGACTTTTCTTCCAAAATCGGGTATAATATCGCAGAATCGGCGGCTGTCCGCCCCAATGCTTGTCCGCCGAACGCGGATTTGGCGGACACAAAACTAAAATCTCGAAGATCCGCCGTAGCCTCGTGCGAAGGCGGACCCCCCAAATTGAATACTGATATATTGGATCCTGACCCTGAACCTTGAACCATTCAACCATTTGAACACTCACAAGCCAACGCACACCTCTCGAACAACCCTGGCAAACTCGGCAAACCTCCACTCCGCCAACCAAACCGCCCATCCCGCCAGCTCAACACGACTCACGAGCTTGCCCGCCACGTCGTTTGGCGGGCCACAAACCACGAACCACGATCCATTTGCCCCTCACCAATCACCACTTACCATTTACCGTTTACCATTTAACCCTTTTTTGTACAAACGAACCCAATTTCGAAAACAGCCAAAATCAACGCAACCCTCTTTTCCACAAAGGCTTACGACAAAACAACGCTCTTCGAGCCTACCAAAAACGAACCCAAACGAACCCAAACGAACCCAAAACAAACCCAATTTTTGGCCCGTCAGCGGCCCCCAAAGCCAAAACGAACCCAAACGAACCCAAACAAACCCAATTTCCAAAGCGAACGAATGCTGCTGCGTTTGACAATCAAAGGCCGGCATAAGCCCTGTCCACACCGCCGTCAGCCGTCCCCTGGAGTGGCGGGGCCAGGCTGTTTGTATGTACAAGCAGTGGTTATTGACAAAGAGGCGGGGCGAGGTAGAATGGCTGCTTTCGGCGCAACGAAGCTTTATGGTGAGAGTAGCTCAGACGGATAGAGCACTGGATTGTGGTTCCAGGGGTCGGGGGTTCGAATCCCCTCTCTCACCCTTATTTCTTGGTCGGGCGGCGGGGTCCGGCGACTCAGGAATCAGGCTATGAACATGGGATTAGATGAACGATCACAACGGTAGTCAAGTCTTGTCATCGGCGGTCTCAAGTCGGCACGGCAAGACCATAATCTTTGCGCTGACGGCGTTTTGGGGTGCGTTTCTGCTTTTTCAGGTTCAGCCTCTGATCGGGAAATTCATTCTGCCGTGGTTCGGGGGCGGGCCGGAGGTGTGGACGACGTGCATGCTTTTTTTCCAGGTGCTGCTGCTGGGGGGCTACGCATACGCGCATCTGGTTGTCAGGCGGCTGAGCTTTCGCCGGCAGGCGGTGGTTCATATCGTTATCGTTTTGGCGGCTATGGCGGCGCTGCCGATTACACCGCGGGCGGGCTGGAGGCCTGAGAGTCTGGATTATCCTGTGTTGCGGATTATGCTTCTGGCGGCGGCGTGCGTCGGGCTGCCTTACTTTGTTTTGTCGGCGACAGCGCCTCTGGTTCAGCGGTGGTTCAGCGCGGCCAATAGGGGTGCATCGCCATACTGGCTTTACGTGTGCTCGAACGCGGGGTCGCTGATTGCGTTGGTGAGCTATCCGTTTGTGATGGAGCCGGCTTTTACGCGGCAGGTGCAGGCGCTTGTCTGGTCTTTCGGGCTGATGGTCTTCTCCGTGCTCGTGATTTATTGCGCCTTGCAGTTGTGGAGGTATCCTGCGTCGGGCGGGACGTTGAGTGTGGGGGAAGGCGCGCCGGATGCGGAGTCCACGCCGGCGTTGGGCAGACGGCTGCTGTGGCTGGCGCTGCCGGCTGCGGCATCGGTAGAGCTGCTGGCGGTGACGAACAAGATATGTCAGGACGTGGCGGTGATTCCTTTTCTATGGGTGGCTCCTCTGAGCCTGTATCTGCTTTCGTTTATCATCTGCTTTCAGGGCGAGAAGTGGTACCGGCGGCGGCTGTTCGTGGGGCTTTTCATATTGGCGATCGGCGGTGCGGCGCTGGCGTGGGTGTATGAGGAGAAGCTTTCGGTGGTTCAACAGATAGGGGTGTATCTTGTGCTGCTGATGGCGTGTTGTATGGTATGTCACGGCGAGCTATTCCGGCTGCGTCCTGGGGCGGGGCGGCTGACAGGGTATTATCTGATGATAGCGCTGGGGGGTGCGGCGGGAGGTTTTTTCGTGGCGGTCGTTGCGCCGATTATATTTAATACATATCGGGAATTACACGTTGGAATCCTGGCGTCGTGCCTGTTTGCATTGCTGGCGGACGAAAAGCTGGCGGGTCGGCGCTGGCGTCGGCTGTTATGGGTGGTGATAATACTCATTGCGGGCGTGGCGTCGGTTTTTGTGCAAAGCCGGCGCGGCGACACATACGAGACGGCGGTGCTGAACTATCGCAATTTTTTCGGTGTGCTGACCATCTGGGAACGTGACAGGGATTACCCCGAACATCACCGTTTTGTTCTTCAGCACGGGACGACATGTCACGGATTTCAGTTCGTTGCCCCTGAGAAGCATCTATTGCCGACGACGTATTACGGTCCGGAGAGCGGAGTGGGGCTGGCGGTGGATTACTTCGGGCGGGAGAACAGGCGCATCGGGGTGGTGGGGCTCGGTGTGGGGACAATTGCGGCATACGCGCGGGAGGGAGACTATGTGCGGTTCTACGAGATAAATCCGGAGGTCGAGCACATTGCGCGGACGCGTTTCAGCTATCTTGGGGAATGTCCGGCGAAGGTGGATGTAATCCTCGGCGATGCGCGGCTGTCGATGGAGGCGGAGGCGCCGCAGAAGTTCGATGTTCTGGCGCTGGATGCCTTCAACGGCGACGCGGTGCCGGTGCATCTGCTGACGAAAGAGGCGTTCGAGATTTATCTGCGTCATTTGAAGCGGGACGGGGTGATTGCGGTGCACGTTTCGAGTCAGCATCTTAACCTGGAGCGGGTGGTTTGGAAGGCGGCGGACGATCTCAAGATCGGCAGCGCGTGGATTGAAGATGTCGATGATGACGATGTTGGCGTTCTGGCGTCCGACTGGGTGCTGCTGACAAAGAACGAGCAGTTCCTGTCCGACGGTTCCATCACGGCGGCGGCCAGCGAGCGCGAAGGCGACGTCGACAACATACGGCTGTGGACGGACGACTACATCAACCTGTTCCAGATACTGAGGTGACGCTCATCGTTGTGGGTGTGGGCTCGGATATGGTGAAGTCAAGAATGGGCTGAACGGGTTATAAGGCGGGCCTTAAAGAACTTGCACCTGTGTTTGTTACTGTTTTCGGCAGAAGACAGTAAATGACCGGGTCGAGGAAGGAAGAGAGTTGAAGAAACGGCCCTGCCTCACAATGACCAATGACAAGTCGCAAATTGGCAGGTGATTTTCGGCGGAAGAGGGCGGCGCCTGTGCGTTTTGGGGATTGTCGAAAAAAAGGGCAAAATTTCTTGCGGCGGAGCAAGAGGGGATATAAAATGCAGCCTTTAATCCATAATTGAGGGAGATGAAGTATGTTGGCGAGACTTCATAGTGTTACGCTGGTGGGCATTGAAGGCCTTATCTGCGAGGTTGAGGTGGACGTTGCGCGCGGGGGGTTCGAGAAGTCGCTGATCGTGGGCCTGCCGGATGCGGCGGTAAAGGAGAGCACCGAGCGGGTCCGAAGTGCGATTGTCAACTCCGGGTACAAGTATCCCAAGACCCAGTCGCTGATAAACCTTGCGCCGGCGGACGTTAAGAAGGCTGGGCCGGCGTTCGACTTGCCGATTGCTCTGGGAATGTTGATGGGCCAGGGCATCTTAGCCGGCTCTGGCATCAGGGATTTTGTTATCGTGGGCGAATTGGCGCTGGACGGCAGGGTGCGGCCGGTGAACGGCATACTGAATATGGCGATGACCGCCGGCGCGAAGGGCTTTGGCAGGATGATTGTGCCGCTGGACAATGCGAGGGAAGCGGCCGTGGTCGAGAATCTCGAGGTTTACGCTGTGGGCTCGCTGGCGCAGGCGGCGGCATTTCTCTCCGGACAATTGTGCCTCGAAACGACAACGGTCGACATCGAAGAGCTTTTCGGCGAGGCGTCGAGCTATGATTATGACTTCGGCGACGTGAAGGGACAGGAAAGCGTCAAGCGTGCCTTGACGGTGGCGGCATCGGGTGGACACAACATAATGATGATTGGGCCGCCCGGTGCGGGAAAGACGATGCTGGCGCAGCGGGTGTCGACGATTCTGCCTCCATTGAGCCTTGAGGAATCGCTTGAGACGACGTGCATATATTCTTCGGTGGGGCTTTTGGACAAGAACCGGGCGCTGATGGCGACTCGTCCGTTTCGGATGCCGCACTACACGGCGAGCGGCCCTGCTCTGGTCGGCGGCGGGACGAACCCACGGCCGGGCGAGCTGTCACTTGCGCATTTCGGGATTTTGTTTCTGGATGAATTCGCCGAGTTTCCGAGGCACATCTTAGAAATGATTCGGCAGCCTCTGGAGGACGGGTTCATAAATGTATCGCGGGCCAAGGGCACGATCCGGTTTCCGGCGCAGTTCATGCTGGTCGGTGCGATGAACCCGTGTCCGTGCGGGTACTTCGGCTCGGACATGCGGAGGTGCAAGTGCACGCCGGGACAAATAGAGAGATATATTTCGAAGATATCGGGGCCGCTGGTGGACAGGATAGACATTCATATTGATGTGCCTGCGGTGGTTTTCAGCAAGCTGCGTTCGCGGGCGGGTCAGCTCGACTCGGCGACTATGAAGCAGGACGTCGTCAAGGCGAGGAAGATGCAGGCCAAACGCTTCGGTGACGGCAAGGTGATGACGAATTCGCGGATGACTCATAAGCAGGTTGAGAAGCATTGCAAGCTGGATTCGTCGAGCGAGCAGATGCTGAAGCACGCGATGACGGAATTCGGGCTGAGCGCACGTGCGCACGACAAGATTTGCAAGGTGGCCCGCACCATTGGCGACCTTGCGGGGGCCGAGCATATCGCACCCGAACACATCGCGGAAGCGATAAGCTATCGGAAGCTGGACCGAAGATTGTGAAGTGACCAGGTGACATTGGGAGCAGGTAAACATGATTAACGTCGTTAATGTGTGGCACCATTACGGCATCAAACCGATTCTTCGGAACGTTTCGCTTAAAGTGGAGCCGGGGGAATTGGTGGCGGTGATGGGCCCGAACGGGATGGGTAAGAGCACGCTGCTGGGTCTGATGGGCGGGGTGCTGTGGCCCATCAAAGGGTATGTTGAAATTGCGGGCCATCGGCGGCGAAGCTCGGTCGAAGAGGAGATCGAGATTCGCAAGAAGGTGGTTTACCTTCCGGACAATCCGTACCTGCCGTTATACAGCACGGGGCGGGAGTTTCTGCTGGCCGTGGGGCGGCTCTATGAGGTCGAAGAAGAGCGGCTGATGGACCACACCGAGCAGCTTTTGAAGCTCTTTGATTTGGATGAAAACGCCGACGCTCCGATTCGTTCGTACTCAACCGGACAGAGGAAAAAAATCGGTATGTGTTCAGCTCTGGTGGCCGAAGCCCCAATCCTCATCCTCGACGAGCCTTTCTCCGGGGGCCTGGATTCGTCGGCGTTATTGGCTTTAAGTGAGGTGCTCAAGCGCCTCGCCGACCGTAAGGATGTCACGGTGGTGATGGCGGTGCCCGTGCCGGAGCTGGTCGAATCGCTCGCTCACAAGATTGCGATTATCGCCCACGGCGAGATTCTGGCCTACGATACCGCCGAGGGCCTGCGAAAAACCGCGGGATGCACCGGGCCTCTGCCCGAGGTCCTCGAAAAGCTTATCCACCCGGATGTATTTGAAAATATTGAAAGCTACCTGCAGGGGAGGCAGTCATGAGACAACGTCGGCGTCCCCTCGTACCGCCACTTATTACAGGCGTATTCTTGTTCGCGTACCTCCTTACCTATTTAATAGATGGTTATCTCGTGCACTTCGGGGCCTTGGTCCCCGAAGGAATCGCCAGAATCCGTATAATATTCCTCGCGTTCGGCTCAATTCTGTATGCAGGCTATCGTATAGCTGCCTTTCATCCATTCCATGACCGTGCCTGCTGCCGATGGCTGTGCCTTACTCCCTGGTCCATTGAGAAACCGCTTCCCCTTGGGCCGGTTCATCTGGTCTGGGGTGATCTTGCCACACTGATGGTTTTGGCGCTGCTGGCCTATATCAACGTGCCGTCTCTGGCACCTCTACCTGTCATCATTTTTCTCAGTGTGTATCAGATTGTTCTCTGGTTGACCCTTGGGGCTCAACAGGTTCGTATATGCGTGGTATCACTTTTCTTGGCGCCTTTCGCCATCTACCCCTTCAAGAATCCATACATTGGCGTGCTCGTACTGGCGGCTCTTTATGTTTTGGGCTACATCGGTTTACAACGCTTCTTGCGCGACTTTCCCTGGAATACCAAATACTGGAAGGCCGACCCGGTGCAGGAGTTGCGAAACCAGGCAATCAGACAGCGCGTGATAGGCTGGCCCTTCAAGTTCCTCAACGTTTACGAGGCGCCCCGGATATCCGTTCGCGCAGCTCTTGTGTTGACCGTATTGTTGACGTGGTGGCTTCACGTTATCCGGTGGACGGTTGACAAACCTTATCATTGGGCCCTACTTGTGCTTTTTGTCTTTCTGGCGGCATTGGTCAGGACGGGGATCTATACCGGCGCCTATCGGCCGCCAATCAGTTTCTTCGGCCGCATATTCACTAATCGGTGGATAATTCCTGACTACGACAAGGTTTATCTTGCTCCAATTTGCGTCGTGCTGGCCGGCACCCTGCTGCCCGCAGCTCTTGTTCGTGGCGGTATGAATCCTGTCTGGAGCTTCGAATTATCGTTCTTTGCAGCCTTGTTGTTGGCGCTGTCTTTGCCACCGAAGTTGAGAGACTGGAGGCTGACAGGCCCGTATCGTATCCCCGCCAATGTCCAATCCATGCAAACAAGACCGCCCGACCCACGTGAGCAGACACTATCGGAGCTCTTTTCCTCAAAATCCAGGGCGTGCAGGTAAGTCACAGCAGCTTCCAAAGGGAACTCAGGCGTGGCGGCTGCGGCAGGTCGGATAGAAGGTTGGAGGATGGTGGAATTCATATTTGCAGGTAAGGATGCAGGCTATTGGGTTTCTATAGTCGTGCAATGCTTACGGGGGCTGGATTGCCGCTTGTGCGCGGGAATGACAACGGGGCGGTGGAGACAATTGGGGGAAAAACGCGACCAGGGGTACCGCAAAGAATCCACCTACAAACGTGAAGGGGCCCCAGGAATGCGGTGGAGGGTGAAAAGGCTTGCCTATTCGTATTGGTGCGGGTATGATTTGGCTTCGAATCGTTCCGAAGACGAAGCGGCGATTAGTAGATGGCTTCGGATAAGAGCAGGGTGGATAGTTTTTCAGTCAGGCCCGGTTCAATAATTTTTGCAGGAGATCAGGAATATGGAGAAGCAAAGCCGGCAGAAGCAACCGGATCCAGCAGGTTCGGGCGAGGAAGGGGGTTTTGAGGAAGAAATCAATCTGGCTGACTATTTCAGGGTCCTCTGGAAGCGCAAACTGGTGATTATCCTTGGCTCGATACTGCCGGCACTTTCAGTGGGGCTGGTTCTTCTGGTATGGCCGAGCAGATTCGAGGTAACTTACGTTTATGACGTGCGCGACCGCGGAGTATATGATGCGCCACAGGTGGACAGCAGCGAGAGCAAAGAGGATGAAGGCGGGGACTTTGGGAAGGGTGCGATAAGCGACGTGGCCAAGTGGAACCTGGACCAGAGGAATTACAACATGCTTCTTGACAGATTCTACAGCGGAAAGAATGTAGCGGTGATTGTGGAGAATCTGCGTGCAAAGGGGCTGGACGGTTACGCTGCTCGTTGGAGCAGTGCGAGCACGAAGGAAGCGCTTGCGAAGCTGGTGGATTTTGAGGTCTTGCCGGCGTACGTTGACGCTTCCCAGGCCAAGATAACCGATCCGGGCAAACTGGAGCAGCTGAGACGGCTGGAAGCTCAGCTTCTGAAGATGACGATAACGGGCAGGCCGAAGAGCGATATGCCTGCAATTGTTTCGGTGATACGCGAGAATTTTGAAAAGGTTGTGCCGGTGCGTGCGGCGGCACGGGCCGTGTCGGAAACGATAGGAGTGTACAAGGCCAAGATGGGCGGTATTGAGGAGAATCGATTTGGTTCGGAGCTGGCGCTTCGGACGAATGAGTCAATCCTGGCGAAGCTCAAGGCCGTGGAGACGGCAAGCAAGGATGAAGGGCCAAGCGACGTTGTGCTACAGTTCAATGTGGGCAGCAAGAGCGAATACCTGCCTCTGGAATACCAGATCCAAGCTGTGCAGTCAAAGATCGTAGAGCTTGAAGAAAAGCTCAAAGCGGATGAGGAGAAATATAGCTACTACGAGGACTTGTTGACATTGAACGAAAAGCTGCTGGCGTGGTTGACAAGTGAAACGTCTGTGTGCCATACGATCCAGGAATTCCACTCGTTATTGCAGGGTCTGGCCGACAAGTGCGAAGCCAAGGAGTTGAAGGACTACATGAGTTCATACGCCAAGCAGATAGAGAACAGAATGTCCGCCGGTGTTCCGGTGACAGAGGAGCCCAAGGTATATCCGGTACCTAAGGGCACGGCCAAGAAGAGTGCCATAGTATTGCTGGTGTGCTTAATGATATCGGTGTTTGCGGCCTTTTTAATAGAAGGGCTCCAAAAAAGCGGGCCCGCAGGCGCGTAAGAGCATCAATTGGCGAGTGACTGTTGCTCTTGTTGCCGCCGTTAAGAAGAACGAGAGGTTGCAGGTGGTGATGTGTGGATAAGTATTTTCCCACAAAAAACTTGTGACTGCAGCCCACGGGGACGGAGTCTGAAAAGGCTTGTTCCAGGTGGAGGTCGGGCGAGAACAAATTCAGATTGTGCCAAACCCTGCGCGTTGTAAGGAGCGGGCTCCGAGAGGATGAACCGGCGCTTTGGCAGAACAAGTGTACAAAAGGTCTGGGACTCGATGCCATTTGTGTCTTCACAACTCTACTACCTAATTGTCTTTGAAGTGCTGTTAGGGGTAGTTTATCTGTGCATTCTATGGTTAGTGAAGATGGACTGGATAAGAGAACTTCCAAGACTGATATGGACTCTGCGGTGATTTTCCTGACTGCGACATTTGTATTGTTCATTACTTTGACCTCTTTCTACATTTGGAGAAGATCTCAGTTGTTCTTTTTGGCATATTTCATTTTGGCCGCGTACACTGTACCGACCCAGCTTGGCTATGCTCTGTACCCAGAAAAGCTGAGCGAGGTCTCACATTACCAATATTACGGTGAAAAAGCGTTCTTCCCATACTGGACATACATCTTTTTGTCATTCATAGCTATATTTGTGGTCTTTGCCGCCTTGTACAATAGAAAATTTAAGTTAAGCGTCAAGCTGGAAGCACGGCCCTCATTAAAGAAAAATGCCGAGCTATTATACATTTTAGTACTTCTCCTTTACGAGTTCATTGTCACTTTTTTCCTTGTAAGAGGTTTCGGAAGTCTGAGTTATTCGACCCAAAGTGTTTTGAAACACAATAAAATATGGTTTTATTGCTTTTCTTTAAATGGAGTGGTTTTGCTTTCCATTTTTTATAAGCTGCATACAGAGCGTAATATATTTGCAAGGGTGTTTTATTTTACCGTATTCTCTATCTCACTTTCCGTATTCCTGATGACTGCGATCCGGTCTGGGCAGAGAAGTGAGGTTGCAATGACAGTTTTGGGATTTGTGGCTTCGTTGTGGTACTTATTCAGAGATAAGATTCGCAGAAGGGGATTAAGGTTGAAACATGCAATCGTGATTTTGACCCTTGTTTTTGTGTTGGTGGGCTTTGCTCAAGGAGTCCGGACGGCAAGGGGGCACAATGAAAGCGTGGCAGAGATCCTTTCCGTTTTGAAAGAGCCCCAGACTTTCCTGAGCCTTTTTTCGTTGAAGACCTTGATTTTTCAAGACTGGCTGCCCCCTTCTTTGTGTCTGATGACTTCGATAGAAGGCCACATTGTTTTTCCTGGCAAGGTGGTCGAATCCAACATCACATGTCTAATACCATTCATGGATCACAGTTCCTTAGGGGAGACTCTTGCCCGAATGGTCGCTCCAGAAAGCGAGCGTGGTTACGGATATTACATTCTCTGTGAAGGGTACAATCTCATGGGATTCTGGGGATTTTTGTATTCGGCATTTTTGTTCGTCTTTTGTCTGCGTGTTCTTGAATGCTTTTTTGCAAACACACGGGATGAGCTATTCAATGCCTATATGTTTGGGATTATGGGGTATTTAGCCATTTGGATAGTCCGCGGGGGACAAAGTATGACATTCTTGAAGGTGGTCTATTTATACTTTGTGCCAGCTATTATGCTCTTTATGCTGATGGGAGCAGGACGGGTTTATCTGGTCAGGTTAAAACGGCGGATACGGTAACGGTTTACAGTTAAGTTCAAGTGCGCGTGCGGAAGAAACACAAGTGTACTGGGCAATGGTAGTGCAGTATAAAGCAGGTTCATTATATTGAAATCGCGACAGGGGCAAATCAGGTACTCTCATAAGCGTGGCAGAAGTATAAGAACATGGCTCCAACAGGTCAAATTCGCGTGATAGCCTTGATTCCAAAAGGAAAGCAAAGACATTCTGCGATCTTTTGTAAGAGACAGGTGGAATCTTTAAGGAGGGAAGGCGCTTTTATCAAGGAATTTTTTCTTGCCTCGAGGATGGATGGCTTGATTCTTTTAAGGGAATTCATAAGACTGTGGCGTGACCTAAGGGACATCCGCCCGGATATCATTCACGCCCACTACGGTACTATGACAGCTTTTGTAGGGGCCACTATTTCCCTTATCAGCAGAGTACCTCTGATAATAACATTTCGGGGAAGCGACTTGAACAAAACCGCGCAGACAGGGTTTCTGAGAGGCTTGCTGGGAAGAATTCTCTCTCAATTATCGACCTTAAGGGCAAGAGCGATCGTGTGTGTAAGCGGAAGGTTGCTGGAAAAGCTATGGTGGAAGAAAGCCAAAGCGGTAGTCATACCGGTAGGCGTCAACTTGGAGCTTTTTCGTCCAATGGCGCGAAAGCGCGCTAGAACTCTATTGGGGTGGGAGTCATCAAGTTCAAAGGTCGTATTATTTGATGGAAATAATCCGACGGTGAAACGGCTCGATATAGCAAGAGCATCGATAACGGAAGCGAGGAGGTATATTCCAGACATACGTTTAGAAGCGCTAAACGATACTCCGCCAGAGAAGATAGTCTTTTATTTAAATGCCGCAGACTGTTTATTGGTGACAAGTGATTCTGAGGGGTCTCCCAACCTGGTCAAAGAGGCCCTGAGCTGTAACCTTCCCGTCGTGTCTGTCGATGTAGGTGATATTGCCGAACGGCTTAATGGTGTTTTTCCATCGACGATAGTTGAAAGAAGACCTGAGGAGTTAGGTAAAGCCGTAGCGGAGGTTGTGCAAATGAACCAGAGGTCTAACGGACGATCCATAATTTCAAAACACCTCTCAGAAGAAACAATCGCGAGAAAGATGCTGGCTGTGTATTGCAAGGCTGTAAACAGGTAGAAGTTACGAGGTTCAGTGAAAACGATTTGGACCATTTGTGCTTTCAACCCGCGTGGATGTCGGCTTTGCAAGATCATTCGGATTTTCGAATGCGCGTAAAACCGGCGGCAAGGCGCCTTTCTAATTCGTTTTCATTACTTCTATTGGCTCTGCCGTTGTTTCAGTTGCGTTACGGAGCCGAGCTGATGATTATGGAGCCTGAAGTCCGCATCTTCAAGTGTTTTCGTGCAAGCAGAAGCAGGAGAACAGTTTAGGCTCTGTCCTTATCAAGCGCCTTGACCCATGTCACTTGTGTCGACGTGAAACAACTTGATTCTCATGGACAAAGGATATATACTCTGCGGCTATTGTTAAACAAGAAGAACGTGTTTTAAGGAAACCCTGTGAAAGTACAGTTTGTAAACCTGAAGAGGCAGTATGAGTCAATAAAAGATGAGGTTGATCTGGCGATCCATGATGTTATTTCCGACTCAGCTTTTATTCGCGGCAAGTATCTGGAGTCGTTCGAGCGCAATTTTGCCAACTATATAGGGGCAAGGCATTGCATAGGCGTAGCAAGCGGCACCGACGCTCTTTTCATCGCTCTGAAGGTCCTGGGTATCTCCGGCGGCGATGAAGTAATCACGGCAGCAAACTCGTTTATTGCGACTTCCGAAGCCATCACGATGACCGGCGCACGAGTTGTATTTGTGGACTGCGACGAGGACACGTACAACATTGACGCCCAAATGATTGAAAGATACATCACCGAGAGGACAAGGGCAATCATACCGGTTCATCTATATGGACAGCCTGCCGAGATGGATAAACTATTGGCAATTGCCAAGAAGTATAATGTCTATGTGATCGAGGACGCTGCACAGGCCCACGCTGCAGAGTACAAGGGCAGAAGAATAGGAACGATTGGCGATTGTGCTTGTTTCAGTTTTTTTCCCGGCAAGAATCTTGGGGCATACGGCGACGGTGGGGCCCTTGTAACAGACAACGACGAATTGGCGGAGAAGGTGAGGATGTTTTCAAACCACGGCAGAAAGAAAAAGTATGATCATGAGTTTGAAGGTATAAACAGTCGATTAGACGGTTTGCAGGCAGCGATTCTTGACGTCAAATTGAGGTATCTCGACAATTGGACCATCAGGAGAAGGAGGGTCGCAAAGACGTACGACGAGGGATTGAAAGATATCGCCATTACTCCATGTGTTCAAGCCTACGTGGGACATGTTTATCATCTTTATGTAATACGCATAAGAAACAGGGACAAGGCAAGAGAACTACTGGCCGAGCGTGGAATTTCCACGGGAATTCACTATCCCACTCCGCTGCCCTTTCTTCAAGCATATCGGCATCTGGGTCACAAGCCGGCGGATTTTCCGGTCTGCCACTCGTTGAAAGATGAGATACTGAGCCTTCCGCTGGATGGCGACATGACGGATGAAGAAGTTGATTACGTGATAGAACAGTTGAGAAGGACGGTAAAGGAATTCTGAAAGGATAGAGATTGTGGGCAAACGTGGCGGGTCAAGATTGAGATTTGCGCTGATAGGCTGTGGTGCCATAGCAAAGAAACACATGATTGCGATTAACAGCATTGACAGTGCCGAAGTTGTCGGTGCATTCGACACAAATTTTGAAGTACTAAGAAGCTTTCATGAAAGTTATTCGGTGCCGGTCTTTGCAAGCGTGAAGGAGATGATAGAGGAAACGGACCCTGACATTTTGGACATTCTGACCCCATCCGGGTTACATGGGGAGAATATACTGGGACTGCTCGAGTTTGACAGGCACTTTGTTGTGGAGAAACCGTTAGCGTTAGCGTTGAGTCAGATAGACAAGATACTTGAAGAATGTGACAAGAAGGGCCTAAGGATATTTGTCGTGCAGCAGAACCGCTTTAACCCCCCTATCCAGAAACTCAAGGAGGCGATAGACAGAGGTCGTTTTGGCAGGCTGGTATTAGGAACGGTGCGGGTCCGCTGGTGCAGGACCCAGCAATACTATGATATGAAGAAATGGCGAGGCACGTGGGCGTTTGACGGAGGAGTCTTAACCAATCAGGCCAGTCATCACATCGACATACTGGTGTGGATGATGGGAGAAGTTGAGAGTGTAATGGCGAAAACGGCAACGCGGCTTGTCGACATAGAGGCGGAAGACGTAGGAGTGGCTATTCTGCGGTTCAGGAACGGGGCTCTTGGGCTGATTGAGGCCACGACGGCAACAAGACCGAATGATTTGGAAGGGTCTGTGAGCATTCTCGGTGAAAAGGGGTCGGTTGAGGTTGGTGGTTTTTTCATGAACGAGCTAAAGACATGGAATTTCAGTGAACCGGACGCCATGGACAAAGAGGTACTGAAGAACTTTGCAAAGGTGCCTGATGTGCCGGCATGGAATCACATTCAATTCTTCAAAGATGTAATAAACAGCATAAGGTACAACAAGAAGGCCTTAGTAGACGGGCTGGAAGGGCGTAAATCGGTTGAACTAATAAACGCGATTTATGAATCACATGAGACCGGCAGGGAGATATTTTTACGTTTTGTGCCCCAGAAGTGCCGCTTGGGAGTAATTAATGATAAGTGAAAAAGCGATCATTTATCCAAATGTAAGACTTGGTGAGAACTGCACTGTGGAAGACTATGCCATAATCGGAGCTGCTCCCAAGGGTTACAGTGCAGGCGAGTTGGAAACGGTTGTAGGAAATAACGCGGTAATCAGGTCTCACACTGTAATCTACGCCGGTAACAAGATAGGCGACAATTTTCAGACGGGGAACAAGGCGAATATCAGGGAATTGAATGAGATAGGTGACAACGTAAGTATCGGGACACTTTCAGTTGTTGAGCATCACGTGAGAATCGGCAGTGGCGTTAGAATCCACACACATGCATTTATCCCGGAGTACACGGTGCTCGAGGACGAATGCTGGATAGGGCCTGCTGTAGTTGTGACTAACGCCAGGTATCCCAACTCGCCCGGGGCAAAAGCAGAGTTACGCGGTCCTCACGTTATGAAATCTGCGATCGTTGGCGCCAATAGCACTTTGTTGCCGGGGGTCAGAATCGGCGAGCATGCTCTGGTCGGGGCGGGTTCAGTGGTGACGAAAGACATTCCTGACAGGTGTGTTGTCGTGGGAAACCCGGGCAGAGTAACTAATCGGATAGAGAATTTGCCGTATGAAAAAGAAAGAGGTTCGGCATAAGAAATAAGCGTTGAGCCCATGAACAACCTTCCGGACGTCTCAATTGTAATTCCCTGTCGGAACGAGGAGAAATTCATTGGGCAATGTCTGGATTCGATTATTGGCAATGATTATCCCAAGGACAAGCTGCAACTCCTGGTGGTGGATGGGATGAGCGAAGACGGGACGAGAAAGATCGTAAAAGAATATGCCGAGCGATTAGGTTTCATTGAACTGGTTGATAATTGCGAGAGAATCACTTCGTCTGCGTTCAATAAAGGGATCAAGGCGGCGAAAGGCGAGGTGGTTCTAATAATGAGCGCCCACAGCACGTGCGAAGGAGATTATATATCACAGTGTGTAAATTATCTGACCAATACGGATGCGGACAATGTGGGAGGTTTATGCAAAATACTTCCGCAGGACAGCAGTCTGATTGCGAATTCAATAGCGTATGCTTTGTCCTCTTCTTTTGGGGCGGGGAATGCATACTACCGAACAGGGTCAAGAAGGCCAAGATATGTTGACACTGTTTTTGGCGGCTGTTACAGAAGGAGCATTTTTGAGAGGATCGGGTTTTTCGACGAGGATTTGGTCAGGAC
This sequence comes from Sedimentisphaerales bacterium, assembly GCA_035527845.1. Lineage (GTDB taxonomy): Bacteria > Planctomycetota > Phycisphaerae > Sedimentisphaerales > Anaerobacaceae > JAUWKC01. The sequence continues at coordinate 18,363 of DATKZT010000011.1, forward strand.
CCAGGACTCCGAGTTTAATGCGCGTTTACTCAAGAATGGAGGCAGGATTTTACTGGTTCCGACTATTGTGTCATACTATTACACAAGAAGATCGTTGCGCGACCTTTGGAAGATGAACCTGCAGTACGGTTATTACAAACCTTTAGCGGCCAGAAAAATAGGGAAAGTGTATACCGCCAGACAGTTAATTCCTCCTTTATTTGTCGTTAGTCTCGCAGGCTCGCTGATGGGCGGGATGTTCTATAACCCGCTTTTGTTGCTTTTTGTTTTCATACTCGGTTTTTACATGGCTGTGAATTTGGGTTTTTCTTTACGAATTTCCCTGGAGAAGGGGTTGCGATATTTGTTTGTGCTTCCGCTTGTTTTTGGAGTGATACATTTCGGGTGGGGCATCGGATATTTGAAAGGTGTGCTGGATTTCATTGTTTTCAATAAAACGAAAGGCAACCGAGATTTGCCTATCACAAGGTAAAAGAAACGGGACCGAGAGTAAAGGTGCGTGCACCGTCGCGGATACAAAGAGAAAGAGAATTTCAGGACAACAAACTTGGACAAGGAAACAGGGAGTTGTGCAGGAAGTTCTACGCGATCACCGGGGGCAGCGCCAGATTTTACGAAGAGTTGATCAGCTCAAATTGCGGGGACAAGCGAATTCTTGATTATGGATGTGGATTAGGGACTTATGCATGCTACTTAGCAAAGCAGGGATCCGTTGTGACCGGAATCGACATCTCTGAACAGACAATTGAGCGAGCCAAACAGAGGGCCTCAGGGGAAAACGTATCGTCAAAGGCAACGTTTTTGGTTATGAACGCCGAGCACTTAGAATTGGATGATGATTCTTACGACATCGTGTGTGGGTCTGCCATCCTTCATCATCTGGAGCTGAATATAGCGCTCGCTGAGATATCAAGGGTGCTCAAGCCAGAGGGAAAGGCTTTCTTTATTGAACCCCTTGGACACAACTGTCTGATTAATTTGTATCGCAGCATTACTCCGCAGTTGCGAAGCAGAGACGAACATCCTTTGCTTATGCGAGACTTAAAGCTGATGTGCAATTATTTTCGTGGAGTTGATACCAGGTGTTTTCATCTTACCACTTTGTTCTTAATACCCTTCCGTAAATTTCCAGGTTTCGATTTTTTAATCAAGGCCGCTGAAAAAGTGGACAATATCCTGTTCAAAGTTCCGTTTTTCAAGAGGTTTGCATGGCAGGTGGTAATAATGCTTTCCAAGCCCAAAAAGGCAGGGAGAAAAGCGGTTGAGCAATTATAGACGAGGTTCTACGTGAGGAAGCGTTCAGGCCACGAGATGGCCATTCCGACAATCTTATTTCTGTCAGACGTTCTTCTGATCAACGCTGCTTTTATTTTGTCTTTTCTTATCAGATATGGCTTACCATTTCCGGAGCGTAATTTTCTGCCTTACAAAAAGATCTTTGTGTTTTTGACGCTGATATTTATGTCGGCATTGGCTTTCTTCAAGGTGTATAAAAGGAGGTTTAAGACATCCTGGGACCTGTTCAAGAGGGTTTTTTGCGGCCTGTTCCTGGGCACTTTACTAAGCGTAGCATTTGTTTATGCGTTCAGAGTCAAGTGGGAGGCTTTTCCGACAAGCGTTTTTGCGTTGTCGTTCTTCATCAATCTGCTTCTGATTTTCAAGGTGAACCAACTGATTCTGAAGTATAAGAAGAGAATCAAGAAGAAGGTCGTGGTCATCGGCGAGAACGGTGTGGACGATATTGTAATAAGGAAAGCTGATATAGAAAGGCACGGAATCGACGAGATAGAAGAACTGATTGAAAAAGAAGCGTTGGACGAGATTGTTATCTGTGAAGAGATTCGTGACGACAAGGTTTTGAGTCTTCTTATCTACCTCATACAAAGGTCGAAGATAGACGTCATTTTTGCCCCCTCTATTTACATGAAGCTGCTGCCAGGGAAGATTGACGGCAAGAATTCGGTCCGTTTTCTGAGCACCTTTATCGGCAGGAAACCCGATGTTGAGGAGTTCTTGATGAGAAGCCTGGACGTGGCAGGCAGCATGCTTTTGCTGCTAATTTGCGTGCCGGTGATGATCATAATCTCCTTGCTTATCAGAGCGTCATCCACTGGTCCTGTGCTATACAAGCAGCAAAGAGTGGGTAAAGACGGCAGAACGTTCACGTTGTACAAATTCAGAACGATGGTGAAAGATGCGGAGAAGATGGTCGGCCCCACGTGGGCGAGCCGTGATGATCCGCGTGTTACAAAGGCAGGAAGAATCTTACGAGCGACGAGATTAGATGAGCTTCCGCAGTTGTTCAATGTTTTGATGGGAGACATGAGCCTTGTGGGACCGCGGCCTGAACGTCCCCATTTCGTAAAGCTGCACAGGGCGTTGCGCGAGCTGCGATTGGCGGTAAAGCCGGGAATCACGGGTCTGGCGCAGGTCAGAAGCTTCTATGATTTGAAGCCTCGGCACAAGGTAAAATACGATTATTTGTACATACAACAGCGGTCTTTTTTGCTGAATCTTTACATTCTGGCGAAAACCATTCCGGTACTTTTTTCGAAAAAAGGCTGGTAGCGGCCTGGATCGTCGGGCAATTCACATCACAGCATCTTGTAGACCACGATTTTCCTTCCCTTTTTCTTTCGCTTGTCCACCGTCACGGAGTACACTTTTTGCGCGGCTCTGGCGAGGTTGAGCGGTTCGTTTTCATTCTCTGTTATTATCAAGGCGTACGCGGCGCGTTTAAGAACTCTATTGGCATCCAGGTATCCCTTTCGTTGTGCGTAGAAACTTACACGTGTGTCCGGCACAATGACAATATCAGCCTCGGTGGAGTATTTTCTCAACCAGTCGGCTGCATCTCTGTAGCCCTTCTTGTCGAAGCCAATAGGCCGAACGAGCTTGGGCAGGCATATCAGCAGCCCTGTGACGAGTAAAACATAGAATAAAGGCGAGTCGGCAGTTTCCGGCGGTGATGACTTCCCGGAACGCCTGGAAAGGGTATGTGAGAGCCACACTGCGAGGATTTGCAGGCCGACGGGCACATAGAAAATTATAAAGGCCACAAGCGGCAGACAGTGTCTCCTGCTGATATAGCCGTAGCTGGAGTACAAAAGGACCAACATAATTACGTTGAGTATTACAAAGGCAGCTATAAAGAATGTCTCCTCAGTCAACAGCCCCGATTTCCTGCGAAAACATGAATAGATGCCAATGAGCAGGGCGGGCATAAAGAAGTGCATCAAATCTTCGCTGATCTGCTGAATCAGTCTCCACATTCCCTGGGCTGTATTGGCAGCCATGCCCGCCTCTTGGCATGAGTGACCTGCGTCCTGCCACTTCTGCTGTGGCTTCGTCCGTGAAGGGGTCTGATAGTCAGAACTGATAAGGGCCTTTAGTTTCCGCGGCAGTACTCTGCCGGTTGCTTTCATATAGGGAACGACAGGGACGGCGAAACCAATCAAGAGAACACACAAGGCGGAGGTCAGGGCGGGTCTGCTCATCGTGGGCCTTGGGCGGACGAGACAAATCAGGAGCCATAGAATGCCGTAGACAACCAGTTGCGCGCACTCGGGGCGAATCATATATCCCAAACCGGCGGCCAATCCAGCTAATCCGAAGGACCACCATTTTGCATTCTTTGCGCCCCAGAGCAACAGAAAGAAACCGGCAGCCAAGAAGAGAAGATGCGGCCAGTCTCTCAACGTGTCGCTTCCGTACTTTGCGGGATGAGGCAAGAAGACAAGCACCAGAAGGGCCCAAAAAGTTTTTTTGGAGCCGACGAGCGTTTTTCCTATGAAGTACAGGGGAATAAAAGAGAGTACTCGAAAGATTAAGCTCACACTTTGAGCGGAGTATATCCAGGCAGAGACAGAGGAGCTGTTACCGAAGAAAGCGACAAGCTTGTGAGCCAGAAAGATCAGGAAAGGATAACCGAAAGGATGGCCCTTGATAATGCGCAGGGGGTTGCTGGCAAACTCTTGTGCGCGTTCTATGTAAAAGACGCCATCTTTGGCAATGAGCACGGTGGTGGCGATCAAATATACGCCTATGCCCAGAGCGAGTGACAGCAATATAGAGAGGTTGAGCAGGTCCTGCTTTTCTACCAGGCGCTTCGAATCCTCGCCGACAGCCATTCACAGCCTCTAAAAGAAGAATCCTTTGTTGAACCGTATCTGCCTGACAAGAATAGATAGCGTCTTTGGGGATGCTGTCAAGGATAAATACTGAGTTGTGCCCGCCATGATGAGGGTGTGCGTTCTGGTGTTGCGGCGTTTTTCAGCGAGGGAGGCGAGATTCTTGTTTTTCGGGCGAGGTCAGCCAGTCGTAGGTTGGCAATGTCCGCCCGTTGGAAAGCTTTATTCCGGATGCGCATATCGGACAGCCGCCGTCCTGGCCCGAGGCCCTGGTCGAAATAGAGATAATGCCGACCTCGGCTAACGAGACAACCTCCTTAGGACAGGATATGCCATCGCAGTCTCGGTCGAACCAGACGCGAATCCCTTCAAGCTCGCCGCCGGTCAGAAACCCATCGCGGCTGTCATCCAGCGCATCGAGCGCCTGATAGCCGTCCTTAAAGAAAAGCCACCAGGTAACCGAGCCGAACATCTGTCGTCCTGAAGTGATTTGTCCCTTATGTTCCGGGTCCCACACAAGAATCCCGGTCGTTGGCTTGACCCAGTGCCATAACTCAGTGACGCCGTCGCCGTCGAGGTCAAAAGAAACTGAGCGGTCTGGTTTAAGCAGGTCGGCCAGGGACTGACGCTTCTCTAAAGAGAGAATTACAGGCGTCACAATCCTGCTTTTGGGCAGGCCAGCCAGCTTTTTCAGACCTTTTCTTACCTTCTTGACCCTGTCGGCCTCGTCTTCAATAGTGTGGCCGACCTTCTCGGAAAGTCGAATATAGGCCTGCGCGGCTTCATGGCTGACCAGACTCTGCAGGCCGGCGATAGGCCGATGTCTGAGTTTGGAATCCCCCTTTATCGAAAGTGTGAAGGCGGTGTAGTAGCCATCTCTCGCCGTCTCCAACAGCAGGTCTCTGAACGGCTTCGGCACCTCTGGCGCATCTATTTCCGCGAGAAACCGGGCATATTGCTCGAGCAGGCTGGCAAGACCAAGGTGATACAGCGCATTTTTGCGGTCAAGCGCAATCGCCTTTTGAAAATGCTCCAGCGCAGCCGCAGCATGTTCGACAAGGTCCTTCTCGTTCGAGATTCTTTCCTGGACCCACCCCTGCTCTTCCAGCTCTTTTCTTTTCTGTTTGACTGCCTCGTGAACCCCTTGGCGTTTTTCATAGGGGATAGCATCCGCAGAATCATATCCGAACTCCTTGAGCGTCATTTCCTTTGCGTGCTGGTGCCTTGTCACGGCGAGAAAATCGCCGAGCAGCCAGTCCTGCGGAATCCTGGGGGGCGTTTCCTGCTCAAAAACGCCGACGAGCGCGGACTTGTTGGCAAACGCCAGATAGTGTATCCGCGCGAGTGTGTAGTAGCCGTGCGCGTCGTTTGGCTTTTCCTTGATGTAAGCCGTCGTGTTGGCAATCAACCGGTCAATCGGCGCAGGCATCGGCAAAGCGAACATAGAGCTGGCTGGACCGGCAAAGGAAAGGACGATCAGGGCGAGCGGAACAAGCCTTACAGTTCTCATTCGATGTCCTCCAAATCTTCAGAGCGATTGGACCTTCGCCCGGTCAACCCAACCGGCTGCAGCAACTCAGCCCAACCTCTGCATTTACGATTCAATCCCTTGATGAAGCAAGCTTGAAATCTGAGCGGTTTTCCTCCCACCAGGCAATCATTTTGGGTATGGCTTCTTCGAGCCGCGGCCGGTAATTCCCGTTTTCGTATCCGAAGTTGTTATGAATCTTGATGGCGAGAAAACAGTACACGTTGTTTCTGTATTGGGGCCCCGGCGCGTTATCAGCAGGAAGCAACTCCATAAGAATATCAATGCCGCGAACATCCCCTTTATTTATCAAGGCCCGCCCGACGCTGGCTCTCTTGTTGTAATATTCGGCCTTGCGCCCCTTTGGGCAGTCCCTGTAAATCTGCCAAAGGCGGTCAGTCGCATAATCCCCATCTATCTTTGCCAGGACATCAACCTCCAGGCCATGACCTTTCAATCGCTCGCCCAGCGTTTTGTAAACAAAATCTGAGGCTTCCCACTTGACAAGCAGCCGAATGATTCCGTCCGGCGTATCCAATGTTTCCACTTCCAGAACATGCTTGAGCCTGGTGCAAATATTGGTCTTGTCGTCTGCCGGTATTGCGTTCGTAAAATTGCCAAGTCCCATCGCTGCATAGTCCCGAGTGGTCTGAGGTGCGTTCGAATCGCAGGCTATCCCGGCCAGAATCTCGGCCGACGAAGGCGAGTAGCCCGAAATCGCCAGCTCCCTGACCGCGTCAAACTGAGCGCTCGGATTGTCAGAAAGTGAATCGCTGAAGAGTTTATTCCTCTGCTCGTCAGGCAGAGTTGCTATCTTTTCCTTAAGCTCTTCAAGATAGGTTGTGTCGTCTGTGACGCCGAGCTTGTTCAGGGCCATAGACGCCCATTTGCGAACAGTATATTGGTAATAACGTTTCCCGTCTATTCCTACAACCGATTTGTAGTCGTCGTGAAGAAGTTTCTTAAGATACGGAACGACGAGTGAGTTCCCGGAATCCGCCAGAAGACGCGTTATTTCAACCCGCATAGTATACTCAGATTCAGCAGAGGCAGCCTGGCCAAGTGCGGTCAGCGCTTCATCCGAGCCGATAACAGAAAGCGCCTTGTGGGCCCGCCTTCGGTCCGACGGGTCTTCGTTTGAGCAAAACTTCGAAAGTGACGGGACTGCCTTATTATCACGATGGAGCGCCGCGATTGGGATAGCCCCAGACTTACCTTCCGAGAGTTGCCTGCGAACCTTGCGCAACTGTTTTGAACCGAGCTTCACAACTTTGATTTTCACATCTTGTGCATGCAGCACTCCAACAAAAGCATCGGAATCTTCGTTGTACGGTGAACTAAAATAATTGGACTTCATGAGATATTCACCCGGCTCCGTCAGGGAATATGCCGGAAAAAGGAAAAAGTTAATAATGTAAGTCTCCTGCCAACCGGCTCCGGAGTTGAGAATCATATAAGAAGGCGGGCCATCCATAAACATACCACAATAATCCATTCTTGCAAGGTTGGCGTCGATTATACGATAAACGGCGAAGTCGAATTCGTCAGGCTTTCCGACTCCCACACCAGCCAAGGGCCCCCGCCACTTCTGGATTTTTTGGGAAGAAGATGATACGTTTGTCAGCTTGAAAGTGACAGCTATCGGCTCTCCGATGGCGTGTGTGTTCTTCTCAACCGAAATTGAATACGTGAAGGGACTATCGCCCTGTGCTTCTGAGAGCACGCACAGGGCAGGGACAAAGAACATAGCACCGGCCGGAGCGGCAAAGGAAAGGACAATCAGGGTGAGCGGAACAAGCCTTAGAGTTCTCATTCGGTGTCCTCCAAATCTTCAGAGCGATTGGGCCGCCACCCTGTCAACGCAACCGGCTGTAGATGCTCAGCCCAAACTCTCGTTCCATAAGAGCAATAACCGCAAGGCGTCCCTCATGTGTTTGAACCACGATGAAAATACGCCCTCTTGACCTGTCCATCGGGCGGGGACCATTCATACGAGGCAGATTAGCCACGGAAATGCTCGAAAAGCTGCTATCACGTATGAATTCTGTCAACCGCTCATTACTAACACCGTCGGCCTCGAGCCAGTCGGCGACATCAAGTTTTGCCATCTTTGCACTTCGAACGGTAAAGACGGTCGCCGCCGCATCGTCATAAGCGATATCGCCTTTTCCCTGTTTGGCAACCAGCTTATTGATCATCTCAAGGCGGTTGGCATCTGTGTCATTCGGTGGCGTGCTCAACACGCCGTGCACAATATCGAGAACGGGCCGGTTGTGCTCAAGAAGCAATTCACCTCCGCGAAACTTCGCGTTCGAAGCAAAAACCAGGTGCGCCCCGGCGCCACCGCCGCCGCCCCACATACTTCTGACCTCATCGTCAAAAGGCAGTTCAATATCAAATGGATATACGTAAACCTTCTCCACATCCGTATGGCGGTGAGCTACCGCCCCCAGCGCTCGAATTCTTATGTCACTGACCGTGTTGTAGAAACCATTGGCCGAGCTTCGTTCCATCAACTTCCTGAAGACTTCGAACTGGGCGTCGGTCATCGGTTCGTAGAGCAGGCCGAGCGGGTCGGCGAATTTCTTTTCGATGTATTCATTACCCCATTCGCGCACGCCGACCGCCGCAACACCCACCGGGCGTCCGTCGCCCGGTCGAATGGGCACTTCGGCGACGAAGGACCGCACCCATTCCCGCTGGCTATCGCGCCGGCTCATCTGCTGGGCGGTCAGCTTACTGCGCCTCAGCGCCTTCCAAAGCTGCCACTTGAATGTATTGACCACATCGGCGAACTTCAAATAAGCGCCCTCCTGGTCATACCAGTGCATGTCCGGTCTGTTCAGGAAGTTGTCGGTCACATATTGCTCACCTGCCACAAGCAGCTCTTCACGTTCGGTCCGTGAGAAGCTCCTCGTATGGTGTTCCGCGGCAAAGGCCCCGATTTCCTTCCGCAGCGAGTTGATATCCTCCTCGTCTATGAAGCTATAGCCGCGCCGCGCCAGAGCGCCGACGAAACGCTCGGCAATCTCTGCGGCAAAGTCATCACCACGCGACTCAACAGAGGCTGCTCTGCCGCAACAGTCTTTTCCCGCAGCAAGGGACAATGCCGCCAACAGCATCAGCGCAACTTTCCCAAAACCGGCCTTCATAAGCTGGATACTATCCCAATTCTTGTTCGATGTCACGAGTTTCCGGCCGAACCGGCTTTGACGGCAAGTCAACAGGCCTCAAATATCCGCCATCGCCCGTATCACACTGCCTGTGGGGCTCAATCCTGTACGGTGGTGTCGTATCTGACGCCGTCGGGGACGGGTACCGGGACGGCGACGCTGATGCCATGGTCGCCGGCGGTTTTGTACGAAGAATCGACGGCAACGAAGGCGGTGTAAGCGGACATCAGGCCGTACTCCAGCGCCACCTGCTTTATTTCGCCGGGCAGGTCGGGATTGCCGTCGTAGGTGGCCTGATTGGCGAGGTCCTCGATCCGCTTTCTCGCCCAGACGCAGGCGATACCGGGATGCGTTGCCTGCTTATCGCCGAGGTCAACGGGTATGGCGATATCCTGCGTCATGTCGCCGACTTTGCCGGTGACGTGAACGGTGGTGCCTCCCTCACCGGTGAATTTGCCGGTGATAATCACGGGCCGGCCCACGAACAAATCGGGCAGACGCCGCGGATAAATGTCGGTGACGTCCATACCGCCCCAGTCGATGGTGACATCGGCCAGCGCCGGGTGACTGATTCGCTCGTAGAAGGCATCGACGACCTCTCCGGCGCTTTCATCGAGGCCGATATAGGCGACGGCGCCTTTTCCGAGTTTGGCCATGCGGTCGAGCAGGAAGCGGTTTACCGAAGAGCCGACGCCGAAGCTGAAGATTCGGCTGGCGCCGAGCTTCTCATGTACCGCCGCGAGTATTTCGACCTCGTTGCCGATATAGCCGTCGGTCATAAAGGAAACCAAACGGAACCGGCTCGGGTCATGCTCGAAATCGAGCGCCGCCTTGATGCCCTCAATCATCATGGTGCCGCCGCCGCCCTGGAGCGACTCGACGTATTCGAGACCTCGCCGAATGTTTTCCGGTGTTACGGGAAGCGGGGTGGGACCAAGCTGCGAGGCGTTGTTGGAGAAGCGGATTACCTGGAAGGTGTCGCCGGGCTGGAGTTTTCGCAGGGCGCGCGTGATGGCGTCCTTTGCCTTGGCGATGGGTTTGCCGCGCATGCTGCCGGAGCAGTCGAGCACGAAGATCATTTCCATTGGCGCACGCTTAAGGTGGTTGAGGTTCTCCGGCGGATATAGCATCAGCGTGAAGTACCCGCCTCGCTCGTCGCGATGTGTCACCAGCGCGGACTTGACCCTTTTGCCGGCAACTTTGTAGCGGAGGACAAAGTCCTTATTGGGAATGGTATCGAGGCTGCTTAGCTTGATGGTCCGCTTTTCAGGATTGACCCGGCTGTTGGTAATCGCGTGGCTTGGGCAGACGACCTCTTCAATCGCTACCCCGGCATCTATATCGACCGCCACTGATATATCGTGTCCGCTCCGCTCGTGGGGCTTCAGGTACTGGACCTCGGTCTTCTGGCCCGAGATGCCGGCCTTTCCTCTTCCGACGGCCCCGACGCCGTTCTTATAGCACGGCGGATTGAATCGCGGCCCCACCACCATCGGAAATACGAATTCGTACCAGCCGTCAACGTATGCCAGCGTGTTGAAATACTTGATATTGACATCGATTGCCTTTCCCGGCTCGATGTTCGCGACCTTCTGCGTAAATATGTTGGGCCGCTCCTGTGTCAGCAGCGACGCAACGTGTCCGCGCTGTTTTGCCTCCTGATAGATTTTCTCCGCCTCCTGTCTCTCGCGGATGATGCCGCGAATCTTCCGCTCGCCGATGGTCATAATGAATTCATTTATGGCCGCGTTTTGCGGCAGCGGAAATACATATATGGCCTCGATCTTTTCATCGTAGGGATTGCGGAACTGCTGAGTGACATCGACCGTCGCGATGTAGCCGCTGATTTGACCTTTCACGTCGGTGTGCTTCAACGGCAGCGGAATCTCCTTTTCCTCTTTTGGGCGCCTGGCCAACATTGCGCCGCAGCCAGGCGTATCATCATCAGCCGGTCGCGGGGCGTGCTCCGGTTTAGCCTTGACTATCACCCACACCTCGTCGGCGTTTACCGTCATCAAATCAACCGGAAGCCGACCGTCCGTCGGCCATCGCAGCCCCTCCTGAGATGCGACCTGGCTGGATATTCTGTCACGCGCGGGATTACGGTCGCGAGTGCGCGGTCCATAACCACCGCCTCCGTAGCCACCGTATCCTCCGCCATAGCCACCGTATCCTCCGCCATAGCCGCCGTATCCACCGCCGTAACCACCATAGCCCCCGCGACGGCGTATCTCGTCCCCGTCAGCACCCGACGCATCATATTCACTGGTCCAGTTAAGCCCGTAGCCGCTGCTGGTTCTTGAGCTCCCAACTTCAGGGCCTGTGATCCCCGAGTCGCCCAGTGTTGGCGCCTGGCCCGACTGCGGCGGCTGGAGCGAGAGTTGAAAACGCTCTGATTCCTCTCTTGGTCGAGTTGCTTTCCAGCCCTTGGGGTAGTTAAGCTCATCGGCGTAGGCAGGACCATCTTTAGGCGGGGGTGCCGAGACTTCAGTCTTATTGAATTTCAAGTGGGCGTCCTTAGTAAGAACATGGGTCTCGGTCGTAGGAGGGGCAAGGTCTTGTGCGGGCTCTGCGGGTGCAGGAGCCGGCTCTATGTCCGCAAAGGCCACTTCCTCGGCGGGACCAAGTTCATCTTGGCCGGCTCGTTCGGCTGGGGCTCTTTTGCAGGGCGCCACTGTCTGGCCGCAGCCGACAAAATAGCCAACGAGAATTGTCGCTGTGCAGATTACGATTAGTGCGGTGAGAATCGCTTTGCTTTTCACTTCTGTTCTCCTTTTGCGTAAGTAATTTCAGCGGGTATTTTGTCTCCTTGAGCATCGGCGGCGAGGATGAGCTTGATCTCGTATTCGGGTTCGGCGTCGCCGACTATGCGCAGGTGCACGGTAGCGACGCGGGTGTGGCCGGTCGGCAGGTCGCTACCGGTATTGAACGCGGCGATGATGATTCGGTCGTTGGCCAGCGCCGCCGGGTCGTAATAGGGCGGTTGGCGAAAGGCGGGGTGTGGGCCGCCCTCGACGCCGACGATTTCCACGTCTCCGGAATGTGCCTTGAGCTCGAATTGATAGGCTGCGAGAGCCCGGCTGCCGGAATCGACGTAGATGTCGAGCGGGGCGAAGCGCACCCTTTGCTCGGCGGGGGTTTCATATCGTGCCGCCGGCTGGGCGAAGACCGATACCATGGCGCACGTTACGATCGCGATTATTGCAATAGTTTTTTTCATTATAAGACTCCCTTATCGAGGCGAACGGCGGCAAAGGCGACAAGGTCAACATCCTTGCGATCGACCAAGCCGTCGCCGTTCATGTCCCATTTCTTATTGGGCTGCCCGCCTGCTTTGATGTGCCGGGCAAGTTTGAAGGCATCGAGAATATCGACTCGCCCGCTGCGGTCGATGTCAGGCGGCAAGTCGGCAGCCGCTAGGCTCGTTTTTCCTGCGTCGAAGCTTTCGGCCGCTTGTCTTGAGGTGCGCTTGTGCGAGGGGTCCACTAATAAGACCAAGATAATGACTGCCGCCGCCGCGGCAGCCGAACCCGCCCAGCGTACCACGAGACGACGGCCGCGACGAACAAAACGCTTGTTGGCGCGGTCCATAATCGCGCGGTCCACCTGCGGCGGCACCGAACCCTGCGGCTCGAAAAGCGCCTTGAGGTCGGTCGAGAGCTTCTGGCCGGCCTCGAGGTCGATGTTTTCATCAAAATGTTGGTTTTCTGTCGCCATAATTGTGCTCCATAAGTATTGAGTCAGCAGAGGCGGGCAAAAGTTTCATTTTTTTTGAGTTTTTCATACACTGTTGAAAAGGTGGTGGGGTATGGACGGTCATTTCAGGAAGTAGCTTTTGGTGCGTGGGTCGTGCCGCAGTGCCTCCAGGCCACGATAAAGCCTGGACTTAGCGGTGCTCACAGGGATGTTCAGGGCCTCGGCAATCTCGTCAATGGCCATATCGTCGACGAAGCGCATCAGGAGGACCTCTCGCTGCTCGCCGGGCAGGGCCGACAAGACAGCGGCCAGTTCCGACCGTGAATCGCGGGCATTGGTCGTCTGTGGGGCCGGCATTTCGGCCAGGGCGTCATCCTCGGATATTGTGCGGGCGGCCTTGCGGCGCATCACGAGCGATACGTGCTTGACAACGGGGTAGAGGAAGGTGGTCATCGAGCAGGTCAGCTCGAAGCCTGGAAACTTCCTCAACAGGTAAACAAAGGTTTCCTGCAGGACATCGAGGGCCTGGTCGCGGTTGCCGGTGAATCGCCACGCCAGGCGGTATACCCAGTCACGGTAGCGGTAGTATAGCGATTCGAAGGCCTGTCGATCGCCGCGGTTGACCAACTCGATTAGCTCGGCGTCAGATTGCATAAGAATGCGTATCCTGCGAAGGGGGCAGAAACGATTTTCGCGCCCCCCACCGGTTTCGCAGGCCAGTGTAATCTGGAAAGCCGGTCTTTTCAAGCGGCAACCACCGACGTGCCGCCGGCCAACTTGTTCCAAGAGATGTTCTCAAGGTGCGCCGGAGAGGCCTGAAGGACCATCAGGGTCCTGCCTGAGCACAAGGTAAGGTTTTTCCCCTCGTCGGGTGAGATTTTATCTGCACCGAAACCATGACAGTAGGAATAAGGCAATTGTTATGGGGCGAGGCTGTAAAACAGGCCAAATTCCGTTCTTTTTTGGTTAACCGCACGCCGAGTAGTGCCGATAGTACAATCGAGAATTGCTGAGAAATTCGTGTTTCACATATAGGAGATCGAAAATGGGCATTCAAGACTGGTCGGAAGACGTTGTTCTCGTTGATTTGCCGCAGGAACCACAAATGGGTGAGGAGCTGAAAACCGTCATCGAGCTGGTCCGCGACCGAGGCGACTGTGAGGTAGTGGTCGATTTTTCGAGCGTGGATATCGTGACCTCCTCCAGTCTTTCGAAGCTTCTGAAGCTGCGCAAGCTTCTGGCGGACTGCGGACACAGGCTGCTGTTCTGCAATGTTGCCGCCGCGACCAAAGGCATATTCACCGTCACGGGTCTTGACGGAGTCTTCGAGATTGCGGATGACAAGTTCGTCGCCTTAGCGAGCCTTCAAATCGTAAATTGAGAGAATAGTAGTGACGCGGGGAAGTGGCCCGATTATAGAGGCTTTGGGGCCGTGGAGAAGAACATAGCTTCGTGCGGAAGCGTTCAATCAGCAAACCATGCTAAACCTTGCGGTCGGAGACCGCGCCGACAAATCTGCTCCAGGCGGGGCGCTGGCCCTGCAAAGACACACGCAAAATCACCGGCCTTCGCCCACGACCGTCGGAAACGCAGAGATTCGAAGGCGCGCACAGCCCATCGGAATCAGTGTCACCGTCTCGACTGGCTCATCCGTTTTTACCGGGCTCTGGGGAAGTATGCCGACGAGGCCCAGCTCGTCCATTTTCCATTGGGGAATCTTTCTTGCCTTGGCCTGCAGGGTGATGGGGGCGGCCTCCAGCGTGAAAGGCTGGAGCACAAGGGGCCCGTCCTTTTTGATTACTTCGAATCCTGCCGCGGGATGTGCCGCATCGACAATCAACCCGTAGTTCCAGGGCGTCGTTGGATAAACCTCATATTCGGGCCACGCAAGCTGCTCGTCGGTCTGACGCCACTTCTCGCCTTTGTCGCTGTCGCCGTCGTAACGGACCCACTTCTCGTCAACCTTTAGTGAGAAAGTCAGCGGGCCGCGGTTAACCGAGACCGAGTCCTTGTTCTTTTGCCATACATCGAGCGTAATGTCAGAGGGAAAGTTTATCTCGACTTTGTCGCCGTTTGACCACTTTCGTTCGATGACGGCGAAGGAGAGCGGCTCGTACCTGCCTTCGACCGGCTTGCCGTTGAGGGTAATTTTCGTTTCTTTGCACCATCGAGGTATTCTAAGATACAGCGGAAAGCGAACGGCTTCGGGGGTGGAAATTGAAAGCGTCACCTTGTCGCCGAATGGATAGCCCGTGGTCTCAACGATGGTGACATCGACGCCGTAGCCGACTTTGGCTTTGACCTCGGACGAACAGTACAGTGACGCGCACAAGCCGTTGTCTGGTGTGGCGAGCCACAACTCCTCTGCGTAATAGGGCCAGCCGTGCGAGACGTTGTGCTGGCAGCAGCGGTAGGTTATCGGATAGGCACTGTAGGCGAGCATACAGCCCCTGTTCTGCACGCCGGGGCTTTTGTTGTGGCGGTCGAGCTGAATCATATTGGGGGCGGTGAGGTAATGAAGGCCCTTCAAATCGGGCGTGCGGGAAGCCGGAAAAGAGTTGAAGGCGACGTATTCACATCGGTCGCCCCAAAGGGGGTTGCCGGTGATTTTGAGCAGCATCTCGAAGCTGTGCATGAACTCGACCATCGAGCAGGTTTCGGCGGCCTGTCGTGGGTCGGTATATCCCTCGCGGCAGGCCTCATCCGCCCCGAACATTCCGCCCGGGACCTGCCCGTAAATTCCGATCACCGTGTCGTAGTTTCGCTCGGCGGCGCGGATGTACTTGGGGTCCTTTGCCTGCATGTAGAAGATGGCCGGCTGTCGGAAACACTGGGCGATATTAACGCCGTGCCAGCTTGTCACTTTTTCGGTCCAGTTGTCGGTGTTCTCGTGGATTTTTTTTGCGACGTCGAGCAGCGAGGGCTCGCCGGTGCGGTTGTAGAGCCAGTAAACGCTTTCGAGGTTGTCGCCGGCGCGGCGTTTCTGCCAGGAGCCCGGCAGGAGATCCCCGCCCGGAATCGAAAGCTCCCAGCGGAAGTAATTGGTCATAAAATCGAGGACGCGCTTATCGCCGGTGTACTCGTAGTAGGATTGGAGGCAGTTGAGGGCTATCATGTTGGGCCAGACGTCGGGCTTGCCGTCCATCTTGGTCAGATTCAATCGCGGGCCGAACCAGCCGTCGTCGCGCTGGCTGGACAGAATGCCCTGCACCCACTTGCACGTCTGGGCTGTGACGCGTCCGTCTTTCAAGATATATCCGAGGTCGCCGCAGCCCTTGAGCCAGTAGGGAAGCTCCTCCCAGCCGCTGTGGCCTTCGCCGTTGGGACTGAGCCAGGCGTTGCCCTCGGCCTTGCACCACTGGCTAAGCTCGGGCAGATGCCCCACGAGGCCCTGTGCGTCCAGCTCGAGCATGTGCCGAAGCCACCCCCTGGGAGTAATCGCCCCGATGGGCAGCTTGACAAACGGGCTGGGCGCCAGCGGCGGGCGATTCGAGATGTAGAAGCTGTTTAGCTGCTCGGTGGGCGGCATTTTGACGACGCGAACGAGGGGTCTTTCGTCGGCCGCCAGTGCCGGAAAAACCACAATCGATGCGAATACTGCTATTTTGCCGAGATTTCTTAGTTTCATTCGTACTGCCTCCAAAAGAAAACCTTGTTACGCCGCCAGTTTAACATCCAGACCCTAAAAATCAACCTTCCTGCCCCGTCGCGGGGGAAAAAAACGAAAGCCCTTGACGAAAAAGCCGGAAAAAATATAATAGCAACCGTTCCGCGGATGTGGCGGAACTGGCAGACGCGCAGGCTTCAGGTGCCTGTGGGCTTACGCCCGTGGAGGTTCGACTCCTCTCATCCGCAATACCCACTCTTCTTAGTGTTTTGCGCGAGTGCTTATAGAGCCTCAAGTTTTATCAGTTTGACTTGAGACTCTGCGGGAAGTGTTTCTGGCTAATTATCTGAAATTTGAGGTGCACCCCGATTTTCGGCTCAAAGAAAAAGGGCTTTTTCATCTTAACGATGGAGGCATTTGCCGTTATTTCAGTTGGAGGTACTAAAGGCTTTTAGGATTACCCTTGTATCCTTCCATTTCAACAACATCCCAAAAGAACTCCTTTCCCTTTCTTGTTACACCTACATCAGCAGATAGAACCGCCGTTTGGCCGGGCGGGATAAGAGATCCAGGTGGACCAAGTATTACCTGATACCACTTTACTTCTTCTGTTTTCTTGTCGGTTAGCCTTATTTTAATGGCAACTGTCGTTATCGTATACTCAGAAGAATTATGGAATTCAGCAGTGAACCATGTGCTGTCCTCAAGCCAGAAACCACCAGTAACGCCATGCACTTTCTTTACGATGGCTGCTGGCAGAGTCGTAGAAACTGGTTTAATCGTTTCGTCCTCCTTTGAAACAGTTGGCTTCGGCTCTTCAGAAACAGGGTAAACAGTTGCTTTGCTTTCAGTTGCAGGTTCATTCTTGGTAAAATGAGGCTCAAGCCTTGACCAACCAAGGCTCATTAACAAACTTGCTAATACGCCGACGGAAATGAGACCAGCCCAAAGCGGCAATCTGATGATTGACCAGCCTAAGCTTTGGAAGAATGGGAAGCCCTTAATCTTCAAAAATGACAAGAGGAGAAAAAGGGCAATTGAAATCACTGCTATTGGCACGAGGTACAAGTACATTCTTGTCCTTACTCAACCCTGTCCTTCAGTCCCCGCACCAAGACTTCGTTGGTCCTCAATAGCCTTTCCCAAACGGCCTTTTCTTCCATGATCTCCTCAATCTTAATCTCGTAAAACACCATGTCATTGTTATCAAAAGATCCTCCAGCCCAACTGGTAATGATAGAGCTGTTTATCGACAGGGCATGGCCTTTCTCCGAATGCTCAGGAAACCGGACGACCTCTCCGTTACGGTACATTCTCGGGGTAAACTGCACGTAATTATCGGGAAACGGAAAACTTTGCTGGCATTGTACCGTGAACGCAGGCCAACTATGCCCAACCTGCAACAGAACCAGCTTGTAGTACTTATCAACAAGATAATCCTTTATCTCGGGCCGCAATTTCCCGTCTTTCCATAGATTGCTCAAAACATAGGCATTCCTTGCCCTGACACTTGCTTCTGTGGTCTTCTCATGCTCAATGAGAAGCTGTTCCTGGGTATTGGAATACTCCTGTGAATCAGCTTCCACATGAAATGAGTACCTCGAAGAAGAAGCCACAACGCCGTAAACGACCCCTCCTGCCAATAATAGAAATAACGCCGCCTTCTTCATTTTTTCACCTCTGCTTTCATGCACTTTTAGTATCGGGACTTCAAAATCTGCATCCATTCCTGTCTGAACCTATATTATACTGCTATGCTCCAAATTCAGTGTAAAAAACACGTAAAAAGAATGAAGATCTACTCCAAAGATGCAAATTTCTCCCGCCCAAAGATAAGGCTTTCAAGTAATTTACGGATTAATGGGAGTCCGTCAAAGTGTACTTCATTTTGCAAGGGGTTATTTTGAAACAGGTCAACTTGGCAATTCAGGGTTTTGTATTCTTGGACTTTCTTCCCTTGCATATATGTAAGAGACACCAACAACACGGATAATATCTTTATCCTCATCGATTTTTATTGTATATGGTTTGATTTTCCGATTAGCCCGAGCGATATCCTTTTCCCATAGAATAGCGATGTTGGGTTCAGAAAATGCAACAGATGTGACAGTGGCGCAAAACAACAAGATTAGAGATACCTGTAATTTGCGTGTCATAAAAAAGAACCTTTCTTTCTACTGGATCAGCATGTTACAAGAATCACCGTGAGCGGTCAAGCATCTTCTTTTCAGGTAGGCCTTTGGATGTTGATAGATATGGCTTTTGTAGACTGTGGCTACAAATTGGGGAGGGGATGTTATTGTATCACAATGATACAGTTGACTACAGTCGGGGTGTTGACTAAAAAGGAAATCTTCAATATTATTCAGAATTAAGATGTCTGTGGGTGTTTTCAAGACCGCATAGATGGGAAACTTTTAATGTCATACCAATTCTGAAACGCCGATTTGGTAAATTCGGAGATTGGAGAATAAGATGAATCGAAGAACATTCTTGAAGACTTTGCCGGCTTTCACAGTGCTGGCCGGCTCGGCATCCAGCTTTGCCCAGGACCTGCAACCAATCACACTTCTAAAACCTCAGACGGATGGCGGCAAGAGCGTACTGGCAGCTTTGCAGGAGAGAAGGACTATCCGCGATATCAAGGCAGACAAACTGCCCCTGCAGGTGCTGTCTAATCTTCTTTGGGCGGCATTCGGCGTGAACCGGGAAAAGGCTTCATTTGGAAAGACGGGAAGAACGGCGCCATCGGCAAGTAATTCTCAGGAAATCGACCTCTACATTGCCTTGCCTGAAGGAGTCTATCTCTACGAGGCGGTTGCTCACCGTCTGACTCCTGTTGTTGCCGGGGACTTTCGCAGGAGGGCGGGCAGACGTGCCGCCACTACCGCTCCGGTGAACATATTCTACGTTGTTGACCTGACCCGATACGATTTAGGGCAAGGTCAGCCGGACCGACGCATTGGCGACCCGGAGGTCCAGAAGTCCTATTATTATACCGCCACGGGCCTGATTGCCCAAAACGTCTACTTATTTGCCGCCTCGCAAGACTTGGCTGCCTGGTTCCACAATTGCGATAGGGAGAACGCGGCCAAGGAGTTCAAGCTGCGGCCTGAACAGCGTGTGCTGTTCGCCCAGACTGTGGGTTATCCGGCATAGAATTAGTGCAGGCGGTGTAGTGACGTGCTTGGAAAATCTCATCTTTGGCTAAACCTGCCTTTGCAGCGGCTCTTGGGGCATTGGGGAATGTAGATCAATTTGAGAATAGATCACAGCGATAGTTCATTTAATCAACCCCCTGCTGCGCAGCCAGTTTTCGCAATCGGTTGTCCATTGCTTCGAATCAGTCCCGTCACGACCGAGCGAAAAGCCGTGTCCGCCCTTCTCATAGACTTTCAACTCGCTGGGCACTCCGGCCTCGTTGCAGGCCCGATTAAACGAAATGCTGTTCTCAACCGGGACCTTCGTATCATCCTTTGCATGGGCAAGAAAGCTCGGGGGCGTCCGGCGTGTCACCTGCAGATTGTTCGACAATCTCTTTACCATCTGCTCGTCATCACGGCGGTCGCCCAGAAGATTGTTGCGAGACCCTGTATGGGCAAAAGGCTCTTGGAATGTTATCACCGGATAAACGAGTATCATGAAATCCGGCCTGCAAGAGAGCCTGTCAACAGGGTCTTTGGCCGTCTTGTCGCCTTGGTCAAAATGTGTTCCTGTCGTCGATGCGAGATGACCTCCTGCTGAAAATCCCATTATCCCGATGCGGTCCGGCTGAATCCCGTATTTACGGGCATTGCTTCGCACCAGCCGAATTGCCCGCTGCGCATCCTGTAATGGCACCGGATGAATATATCCCTCGGCAGGCAGACGATATTTCAACACAAACGCCGCAACGCCGAGAGTATTCAGCCACCGGGCTATTGCTATGCCCTCCTTGCCGTAACAGACCTTCCCGTATCCGCCGCCGGGACAGACTATCACAGCCGTGCCGCTGCCCTTCCTGGCCGGAAAATACGTAAGCGTAGGCTCCGGTATATGCCCAAGACAACCATAATCGGCTGCCACTGCACTTTCAGGCACCTGTCCGACAACCTTGCCATCCGATATACGGCTCTCGGTCGGCAGCTGCGAGCAAGAGGCCATGAACAAAACAACGAGAAGGCTTAAAGCTATTCTTACCTGCAAAATCTTTTTCATAGTCAAGACTCCATAAGAACACTGCACCGCCCTATGTTAGCCGAAATCACCCCGCGTCTAAAAGCAAATTTGTCTCCTTCCTGCTGAACGTGTAGGTTTGTTTGGTTTGGAAATTGGGTTCGTTCCGTCTTCGCCATCCCGGCTTCGTAAAGCACTCCGGCGGGACAAGCAGGCTTCGCCGCGACAGGTTGGGTTCGTTTGGGTTCGTTTTGGGTTTGGGGGCCCCTGACGGGCGAAAAAGTGGGTTCGTTCCGGCTTCGCCATCCCGGCTTCGTAAAGCACTCCGCCGGGACAAGCAGGCTTCGCCGCGACAGGTTGGGTTCGTTCCGTCTTCGCCCTCCCGGCTTCGTAAAGCACTCCGCCGGGACAAGCAGGCTTCGCCGCGACAGGTTGGGTTCGTTTGGGTTCGTTTTGGGTTTGAGGGGCCCTGACGAGCGAAAAATTGGGTTCGTTCCGTCTTCGCCATCCCGGCTTCGTAAAGCACTCCGCCGGGACAAGCAGGCTTCGCCGCGACAGGTTGGGTTCGTTCCGGCTTCGCCATAGGCTTCGCCGCGACAAGTTGGGTTCGTTTTGGCTTTGAGGGGCCCTGGCGAGCGAAAAATTGGGTTTGCTTTGGGTTCGTTTGGGTTCGTTTTGGCTTTGAGGGCCCCTGACGGGCGAAAAATTGGGTTCGTTTTGGGTTCGTTTGGGTTCGTTTGGGTTCGTTTTCGGTAGGCTCGAAGAGCGTTGTTTTGTCGTAAGCCTTTGTGGAAAAGAGGGTTGCGTTGATTTTGGCTGTTTTCGAAGTTGGGTTCGTTTGTACAAAAAGTGGCCGATTTGTAGAGGATTCTCTACATAAATCGAACGGGCAAGACACAGGACCCAAGACACAAGGATTCCGCCGGAGGCGGACAAGTATTGGTTTGGATCGTATCATCTTGTTGGGTAAGGAGTTAGGGAGCAACAGTGAAATCCTAAGTTCTAATCCTAAATCTGAAACCCATCCTTCGCCCTGCGGGCTACGGAGCACAGGCAAATCGAAATGGCCGAAATTCAAAACGTGTGTTGAGATGGCTGATTTCACGCTTGGCTCCGCATTCAGCGTTTAGTCGTCGGTATTTGGTGTTTAGTATTCAGTATTCAATTTGGGGGGAATTATACCCGATTTTGGGGCGGAAGTAAAGGAAAAACTGTTCGTGGTTGGTGGATCGTGGTTAGTGGTTCGGGGAGGGTCGGCGTAGCCTGACGGCCCCGGTGGGCGGCTTATTTCCAGGAGGGCAAGAAGGAAATTGAGAGTATATAAGTGTATGCATATATACTTATGGACTACTCTAACACTTGGGTTATTGGAGGTCGGCCGCATGGCAGTTATTTAGTGTCGGCGGAGTCGGGGCGGGCGAGGGGTGAGGGGGCAGGGGGCGGCGGGATGGGGCCCGGTTAGAAATCCTCCTTTAGGGAGGCGGCCGTACCCTGAGCGGCCAAGAGGCGGCTTATTTCTAACGGGGTAAACGGGATTTTTGTTGACGGGGGAAAGGGGAAAGTGGATAATTTCAGGCGGAAACGGAGCAGCGGTGTGATAGTTCCTTAGGTATAGGGGAAGGGGGAGGGGGTGTACAAGGTAGCGTGAGGTAACGGCATGAGGTATATATTTGATACAGTTGCGCTTAACATGATGATCAAGAGTGGGGTCGATACGGCCCAATTCGATAGGGATCATGAATATTATATAACACCTGTGCAGCGTGGCGAGATTCTGATGACGAAGGATTGGCGACTGCGCGGAAAGTTGCTCGAGGGCCTCAAAGTCATAGAGAACTCCACGCCGGTCGCAAGCGTTCGTATAAGGTCGGCACCATGGGGCCACTTTCCGTGGGGACACGGCCCTTGGGGCGGTGGAGACGGCAAATATCATCCTGACATTTTGAGGAGACTGTCAGAATGTCGAGGGAATACGAGCCGGAGGGGCAATAACGAAGACGCCTTAATTATTGAGGTGTGCAAGATCAACATGATGACCTTAGTGACAAACGACAAAGCAGCCCAACAGCTATCCGGTGATCTGGGAGTTAGTTGGGTGAGCGTGAATGCGTTCTTGGGGGGATGGGGGTTAGGATAGGGGACGAGTATTAGGGCGGTTGGGCAATTGCTTGCGTTTACGGGAAACAACCGTGGCCCGTGGCGCGCTGCGAGTTACCACACGGATTGAGCATAGTGCCCTGAAGCGATGGCGATTAGCCGTCCGCAGAATATTGTTGGTTAGGTTATTCTAATCGCTTTCCAATCTGGAAAGCAGCCAATTGGCTCGCTTTCAAGTGCGAACTGAGGAATTCCCACAGAGGATAAAGTTTCCGGGGAAAGTGGATTTGCGGCATAGTAGTTGTGGTAGACTCGCAGTGAAATAAGGTCATTATGTTTCTGAAGAATTCCTATAGCACTCAATGTAGTATTGTGTTCGGTGGTAAGCCGTCTACGAG
The DNA here is from genome assembly GCA_035527845.1 of Sedimentisphaerales bacterium. Taxonomy (GTDB): domain Bacteria; phylum Planctomycetota; class Phycisphaerae; order Sedimentisphaerales; family Anaerobacaceae; genus JAUWKC01. The sequence goes on from DATKZT010000011.1 coordinate 41,147, forward strand.
CACCATGCCATCTGTGGATAATGTTCGCACCGCGCTCGGGAGCAACTTCTGGTGATATTAGGGCAGTCTCTATGCCATACATTGCCACTTTAACCGCATTTTCATCAGTTAATTCGGGCCACATTTGTATGCCATCGCGCTTGATATTGTCGAATATTACAAGAAGTGTGGGGTGTAGGCGCTTGGCAAATATCCTCAGTTGAGATAGGCCACTGGTGATCTTCTTGCGAATTCGCTCTCCGGGCATTCCCCAATGATAAACGTTTTCTCCACTAAATTCGTCCGCGGGAATGTTTAGGACGTGTCTTTCTTCAGCGTTTGGGTCTAGTTGTTTCACTTCGACAAGAATCTTGTTATCTCCTAAATCGACCCAAAAGTCAGGGGACTTTCCTTCTTCCTCAGCGATGCGCTGATAGTTGATGTTCTTCTGCAAACAATATTGCTTAAATAAATACTCCGATTCGGTCATGTCTGCGTATGCCTAACAATGAATATGCACTCTGTAAAAAGTGGAAAGACAGAGCGTTTCTTTCCCTGTAGGAAGTTTCGGTTGCTTGTTGGTTTTCAGCTCGGTCTCTTTCATGTAACGATTCCGGGTGTCCAAAACTCGTTTTACAACCCTAACCGGCGATATGAGTTTTTTCATGGGAGTAGACTTCGACCGCGGATTCATCCGAGGCTGCTTCGACCTCAATAATTTTTATAAATTCTTTTTCCTTGTGGTTCTTAAAAATGGTTTCCCAGTTCGAGAACAAATAGTAAGCAGATCCGCTAGATCCCCACTCTCCCATACCAGCGCATAGGAATAAATAGCAGCCTTCCTTTTTTGGATTCTTAATTCGAAGTAGAATTCCATAATCCTTATGCTCTTGAGGATTAATATTGTATTCTTTGTTGCCAACTCTAATGCATCGATGTCCTTCAGAATTGAACGTCCAATTGTAGAAGTCGTTCTCTTTTAATTTCTCGATTTCTTTTGTTTTCGCATTGGAATCACTACTTCCGAAACAGATAAAGGTTCCATCCCATTTCCTTACTGCATCTGAATCGGGAATAACCTTCAATGTATCCCCGCTCTTTGTCGCTTTGGCAGAAGCTGCGGAGGCATACTGAATAAACCTTGTTACGCACAAGCCCATGACAATGTCTGTTCCATTAATTCCAATATCTTTATCTATTCCGTAAAAATGCTTAATATACCTTGGCTGGTTTGGATTATTAAGGTTGGGATTGAGGGTGTAAGGGTCTAACACTGCGAAGATCTTCTTTTCTTTGGTTGCGTAATTTCCGAAAAACTTATCGAAACGCCAGGAGGAAATTGCTGTTGGCAGAGCAAGCCATATTTCCTTGAAGAATCTAAGCCCCGCCATTTTTAGTGTCTCAAATGCCAAGGTCATTTTTCGCATCTCGCACTTCGCCCTTGGAGTATATGCCCCCCGCATTACTCCGGCAGCAATATTAGAGGGGAAAGGAAGAAAGGTCAAATGAAATTTTGGGAAAAAGGAGAAAAAGCGGTCGGGCCCCGCTGGTTGGTGTTGCAAGCAAAAGGCGGGGGCAGGTGGGCAAGGGGGGGTAAGTAAGGTGACCCGCCTGCCCGCCAGAAGGCGCGGCGGGTAAACGGCGGATAAATATCGAACAAGGAATGCCGAATTGTGAGGGCCAGATCCTTCGCTGCGCTCAGGATGACAAAGGCGGAAGATTGCCGCGCTGCGCTCGCAATGACCCCCGGTTTGTGAGTGCGCAGGAGTGCACCCTGGGGGCAGGCGTGGTGGTGAGATCTCTCCGCTCGCTGCACCCCTTG
>DATKZT010000012.1:0-13175 GCA_035527845.1 Sedimentisphaerales bacterium
CTTCTCGTAAAGCAGCTCGTTTTCCATAGTCAGTTCACCTATCTTGGCCTTCAGACGCTGAATCAGGCCATCTTGTGGGCCCTGCTCAGCCCGATGCGTCTTGAGGGCGGCGCTTCCCCCGGCCAGGAATTCTTCTCGCCACATGCTGAGGGTGGCAGCCGTGACACCGAGCTGGCGGCTGAGGGTTTCGAGGTTCTCTCCGCTAAGCAGGCGGATGACGGCTTGCGCTTTGCGCTGGGCTGAGAAACGCCCGGTTGGGCGAAGGGGGCCGGGCGGGTCAGTGGGCCGACCGCTGGCCGCTCCGCTCGCTTGCGCTCGCTCCGCTGCCAGCGGAGCTTCATTCGATAGTCTTGTATCCTTGGACATACCTTGACTCCTTTCGGGCGATAGTATCCCCTAAATGTGTGTCCAAGGAAACCCTAGGGCGGGGGATCACCTCCTTATCTTTGGGTTCCATATACTGTTTTGTTTGCAAGAACAACATCCGTTCAAGGCGTTTTATGTAATGGCCCGCCCTGGGTTTCGGCTCTTCCGGGAGGGCGATTGGGCCTGTGGCCGGAAAAACTCTGCCTCTTCATAAGTAAAAGCGAAACAGGGGCCCAAAGTGTTGATATCAAAATCGCGGTTTTCTCTCTCTCTCTCTCGGCGTAAGCACAGGAGCGACAAGGACTTAGGGCTGGAAAAAAATTTTCAATTTAGAGGATTTTTTTGTGCGTTGTGAGGGCCCGGCGGGGCTATTGGCGTGCAAAGGTGCGTGAGATGCCGAATTTCTTTATCTTTCTGTAGAGAGTGGCCTCGCTGAGGCCTAACTGGGCGGCGGCCTGGCGGACCGAGCCGGAGGTCAATTCGAGGGCGCGGAGAATGAGGTTCTGCTCCATCTTCTCAATCGAAAGGACCGCCGTCTGGGCCTGTTGCGGTGCCGCCTCTTGGCCGATGGCGTGCGGCAGGGCGCGGGCGATCTCTGCCGGCAGCATATCCGCTGTCAGCTCGGCGCTGTTGTTTGTAATGACAATCTCGTCGATGAGATGTTCGAGCTGCCTGACGTTGCCGGGCCAATCATAGCTGGTGAGCAGCGTCAAAGCGTCCGGGGCGACGGTGGACATATTCTTGCCGTATTTAGCGGCGGCCAGGTCAAGGAAGTAACGCGTCAGCAGAGCCACATCGCCCTGGCGCAGGCGGAGGGGCGCCATCTCGATGCTGACCACGCTCAAACGATAATAGAAGTCCTCGCGCAGCTTGTGTTTTTCAATCTGCACTCTGGGCTCTCGATTGGTGGCGGCGATAACTCGAACGTCCACGGCCCTGGCGGATTTTGCGCCGACGCGCTGGACTTCGTGGTCCTGCAGGAACCGCAACAGCTTCGCCTGGACGTCATAATCCATTTCGGAGATTTCATCGAGGAAGATTGTTCCGCCGTCAGCCTGCTCGCAGAATCCGGTATGCTGCTCGTGTGCGCCGGTGAACGCGCCTTTTTCGTGGCCGAACAGCGCGCTCTCGATAAGCTCGCGGGGAATAGCGGGCGCATTTACCGCGATAAAAGGCCCCGTGCTCCGCTGGCTGCATTCGTGCACCGCGCGGGCGGCCAGCTCCTTTCCGGTGCCGGTTTCACCGAGAGTCAGCACCGCCGCGTCCGTCGGGGCTACCGCTTCGATTAGCCGGTAGACCTTTCGCATCGGCTCGCTTCGCCCAATCATGCCGTGAAAGTCCGTGCGACGTGCGGCGCTCTGAAACGCCTTTACCTGAAGCGAAAGACGATTGTGGGCGACCGCCTTGTCGATTTCTATGCGCAGCCGCTCGAAGTCAAGCGGCTTGCACACGAAGTCGTAGGCGCCGTTCTTGAGGCTCCTGACCGCCGTCTCCACCGACGCGTGGGCGGTGATTATGATGACCGGCACATTGGGAAATCGGTCGCGCAACGGCGATACGAGGGCGGCACCGTCGGCGTCATCGAGGGCGACATCCAAGAGGATGACACTGGGGATGAGTTTCTCAAGCTCCTTCCACATTCTGGCGGAGCTTTTGACGCCGCGGTGAATGTAGCCCCAATCGGCGACGTGGTGCTGGATGATGGCCAGCATGTGCGGGTCATCGTCGACGGTCAGGATGACAGGGGTCGGCTCAGCCATTGGCGTCCCTTTCGGCGTCGGTGGGCCAAGAGAGTTGTTGTGAGTTCAGCTTTCTGGTTTCGAGGTCAACGAGCCGCATCAGCTCATTTATCGTGGCGGCAATAGCTTGCGAGTCTCGGCTTTCCGCCAAATGTTCGAGCTGGGCGGCGCTTTGGGAAATGTGGTCGAACTGGTACGTGCCGGAGGTCCCTTTGATGCGATGCGCATCTTTCTTGATTTCATCGTAGTCTTTCATCTTAAGTGTGTTTCGGATGCGGTCGAGCTGGTGCGGCAGGTCGCGCAGGTATTGTGTGGCGAGCCGGGTCCATGCCTGCCGGCGGTCCTCCTCGGATGGGGCCGCGTCACCCGATACAGAGTCACAGGTTTTGCTGTTATCTGCCATATTGCGACGTTCTTTCTTCTGAACTATTTCAAGTGCGAAGAGCTGTGCGACCACAGATTCTCTTGCCGGCTTTCTCAGACTTCACTCGTCAGCGGCCGGCAATGCTTCTCGGCTCTTGGGTTGCTTACCCGCGACAACTGCCCATTTTAGACCGGCGTCGCCGCTTCGTCAAGCTAATCCGCAGAAAAATGTGTGGAGTGAGGGGATAACGCCCGCCGGAAGCGAAGAGCCTTGACGTAACGGCTGCTTTCGAATCCGCCCTCGATAAACTTGGCGAACAGCCCGATTCCGACCCATTCAGGCTGCTCTTTGAATTGGATTACTCCTAACCAGCCCTGCGCCGCGGGTAACTGACCGGTTACGGTCTTTTTTTGCTTTCTTTGGAGGCAATGCGGTCAAAAAGTTCGAATTGTGTCAATATGCAAAATCAAAATGAGAATGGTCGGTTTGAAGCAGCCGCAACGGAGCGACAAAACGGGGGCTGCTTGCGGGCACAGCGTTTGCTAAAGCAGTTTATGAAAAGTTAATAGGGCTTTGGCGGCAGGTCATACAGGGAAGGAGGATTTTGGATACGCCCGGTAGCTCATTGAAAAGCCAGAGAGGGCAAAAAGAGGCGAGGAGAAGGATTCGCCCGTTGAGTCGAGAGGTCTTTCTCCCTCCGGGCTGGGCCTGATAGCTCAAGAATAACGAACCGTTATTTGGTCGAAAGGGGGACTATCCGGGCCCGGCCTCGAAAGTGACACGGATTGGTCGTGTTAGTGATAAGAGTGACTGAAATCAAGAGCTCTCTCCTCTCCCCGCTGGGTTTGGGGTTGTGACCACATCCAACAACAAACCCAGCTTAAAAAAATCGCGGCCACAGGCTGGCGGCGAAAGCGATAAACGGTGTGAGGATTAAAGATACGGACTTCTGACAAGCAGGCTTCCAGACACGGCATCAGGAGGGTGAGCGAGACCGGTGAAGTGTTTCTCGAGCGTGAACAACTGCCTGGCTTTGCGAGGCTGGTTGCGGCTTCGGAGATGGGTGTGAGGCAGTAACAGGTTTTTCGGGTACTTGGGTTTATGGGGGTGATAAGATGGCAATTTTGCCTGAAAGCAGCAGAGCGAGAACGCTCACACGTCTTCTGAGGCGTATCAATAGCGGTGATAATCCCGATGCTCTTCGTGAGGAGGCGCATCGGCTTCTGCCGATGGTGGATCCGCGGGACATTGCCGCGGCCGAGCAGAATCTTGTCGACGGTGGGTACACATTGCAGCAGGTCCAATTGCTGTCGGCGATGTTCATGCTGATGGGAATAGCTGAAGAGCAATGCATAGATGTCAGGATGCTTCTGCCTGCGAATCATCTGGTGCGAGTCGTGATGGCCGAGCATGAGGTGATGCGGTGTTTCCTCGCGGACCTCAAGGACGTGGTGGAGGAGATAGGTCTTCAGGATCACTTGAGCGACGTGAGCCTCGAATTTCGCAGACTTTGGCACGTGGTGGGGCACCTGACGATGATGGAGGAGCACATTGAGAGGGAGGACGATGTTATTTTTCCGTGGCTGAAAAGGTACGGCAGGATCAGTCTCTGCTGCGCCATGCAGAGCGACCACATCAAGATCAGGACCGAGATCGACAACCTTGGCAGTCTGCTGGTGCTGTTCAACGAGGTGAAATTCGAGCAGTTCAAGGCGGGGCTTGCATCTGCTTCGGGCAGGCTTCTGGCGCTGGTTCCGGAGCACCTGTCTCAGGAAGACGACATCCTTTATCCGATAGCGCTGGGGATAGTGGATGATCCGACGGTATGGGTGAAAATGAAGGCGGTTTGCGACCAGATCGGCTACTGCGGAGTGCACCCGTAACTGATTATTTTTAGGTGGATTCGGTATAAGAGGACATCTGTGATGAGAGCGACAAGCCGAAAGCTGAACATAGTCGTTGAAGCCGACGGTCGGGGACTTGCGGAAAGGGCGGCGGAGCTTTTCTTCTCTGACGCCCGACGGGCAATGGCGGGCAGTGGACGGTTCTGTGTGGCGGTATCGCGTGACACGCCGGGGAGTTTCTTCGAGCTGCTTGGCGGGCAATCCCGGTTCGATAATTTGCGCTGGCAGGGGATACACCTGTTCTGGGTGGACGAATGCTGTGGGCCAGCGAAGTCGCGGAGCGGCACCGGCGACCTTTCGGCATACGGTTCGGTGGGCAAGACTCACATCCCGGCAGAGAACGTGCACCGTATCTGCCTGGAGAAACGCAATTGCGCGTGCGCGGCTTCAATATATGAGCAAACCATACTGAACCTTGTGTCGCCCGGGGAAAACGGGATGCCGTGTTTCGACCTGATTATGCTGAAGATGGATTCGGACGGACATATTGCCTCGTTATTCCCGGATACGTATGGATTTTTCGACACCGAGGACAGTGTTTGTGTGATGTATTTCATGGACGGGCGTTACACCCGCATAACGCTGACGAACCCTGTTTTGTGCGCGGCGTCGCACATAGTAATTCTGGTTTGCGGCAAGGAAAGCGGGGCGATATTGAGAGAAATACTGACCAGCGAGCCTGATGAAGTTCGGTATCCGCTTCACGCCGTCTGGCCCATTCTCGATAAGGTGACATGGCTGGTGGACCGCAATGCGGGCGGGTTTCTAAAGCGCGAGCAGAGGGAGCGCAGGTGGATAGCGTGGGGCCTGGAATCCCTGCGAAGGCACAGGAGGTCGTAATGGTTTTTGCTTTTCGCGGAGCAGATTTTGGTCTGGCTGGGGCCTTGCAGGCGAGCAGGATTCGTAATGAAAGGGAATGAAGATGATTATGCCAATAGCTCGATTGCGGCGGAAATACGTGCTGGTTGACATTGACACTCAGCGGCACTTTTTTGGCGGCAGGGGCGTGGTGTGCGTTCGCAACCATCGCCTGGTTCTGGCCAATATACTGAGGGTCATCAAATGGGCGAGGCTCAACCATGTGCGCATGATCTCGACGGTTCAGGTTCTTACCCCCCATTGGCCGAACTGCAATTCGCAAATCAGCGACCTGGAAGCGCAAAGAAAAATCAGCTACACGTTTTGTAAGAGGTATACGAGCTTCGACGCCGAGGATCGGACCGACCTGCTGCCTCAGATACTGGATTATTATGATCAAGTCATATTTGAGAAGCGGTGTTTCGACCCGTTCGAAGAGCCCCGGGCGGACCGTATGCTCAGCGAACTGGAGGCCAGGGAATTTGTGGTCGTTGGAGCGCTTGCCGAGGGTGCGGTGAAAGCAACGGCGCTGGGGCTGCTGGCTCGCCATAAGAAAGTGACGATGTTGACCGACGCGATCGGCTATTATAACAGGCGGACGGGAGGGGTTGGTTTGAGCATCTTACGGGAGCGGGGAGCGACGCTGACCGATACTCACTCATTCCTGGATGCTTCTTACGTGCAGCCGACAGGACCCGTAGCTTGAGAATGGGTGCGGGCTGGACGAGCGAACGCCCCATCTTGGGGTATGGCATCTGCAAAATGTCGCTATCGGGAGCTGTTTTACAGGGGGGCTGTTTGGCGACCCGGGGCGCCGTTGCATTTGTAAGACGCGTTTTCTTGCCGGCTGTCCGGTCTTTTTGTGTTTTGGGGGCTTTTTGAGCGCAGTTTTTTTTGCATCCGGAGCGAAGATGCGTTATAATGGGGGCGGTCCGCAAAGAGCAAAGTGAGAAACGACCGAGCGAGAACGATTTGCAATAGCTGTGAAGCGTTGGTCGGCGTGTGGGCCGGCGGGTGCAGCAGTCTGTCCACATTTGTGCTCTGTGGACGACCCGCGCAGGCAAAGTTGGCTCCCTTGAAGCGGGGATTGTGAGGGATAGAATGAGAAAAACCGGAGACGAAGCTCAGCGGTCGAAGAAGCAAAGGGTGGAGGAACTGCGCTCAGTAAAAGAGCAGCGGCAGGAGGGGGTCCAGGAGCAGTTGCATGAGTGGGCCGACCAGCTACAGGCCCACGAACGACGGCTGCAGGCCGCGCTCGAACAGCTGCGCGTGCACGAGCACCAGTCGGAGATTACGAACGAGCAGCTAAGGGCGGCGAATCAACAGTTGCGTGCCCATGAGCAGCAGCTGGAGGCGGCCAATCAGCAGCTGGAGGCTCGTGAGCAGCAGTTGAGGGCGGCGAATCAACAGTTGCGTGCTCACGAGCAGCAGTTGGAGGCAGCCAATCAGCAGCTGGAGGCTCGCGAGCAACAGCTGCGAGCAGCCAACCAGCAGCTGCGGGCCCAGGAAGAACAATTGCGCCGAACGAACCGGGATTTGCAGGAGCGAATCAAAGACTTGAATTGCCTTTACGGAGTGGCCAAGTCCCTCCAAAGTCGCCGGACCCTTAATGAGATATTCGAGGACGTCCTTGCGCTTATTGCCGGCAACTGGCAGCGGCCCCAGACAACGCGCGCGAAGGTGCGTTTTGACGGCAGGGAATTTACTCTCGAAGCCTTCGAGCAGAGCAGGTGGAAGCTTGCAAGCGATATTATCGTCGGCGGGGAAAAACGCGGCTCTGTAGAGGTGTACTACCTGGACGAGCGTCCTTTACTGGACGAGGGACCATTTCTCAAAGAGGAGCGGAAGCTGATTGATGGTATTGCCCGCGCCCTCAGCGAGGCGGCCGAGCGCAAGCAGGCCGAAGAATCGCTCGCCCGGGAGCACAATATGCTGCGAACACTGATAGACAACCTGCCCGACTTTATCTACATAAAAGACTCTCAAAGCCGGTTTACGGCGTGCAACGCCGCGGTCAGTAATTTCATGGGGGCGGCAACGCCCGAGGAGCTTATTGGAAAAACCGATTTCGACTACTATCCGGCGGAGCAGGCTTCGGAGTTCTATGCGGATGAGCAAAAGGTTATCCGCACGGGCCAGCCGCTGGCGGACAAAGATGAGCTCAACGCCGGCAGCACCGGTAAAATCAGATGGATTATGACCAGCAAGCTGCCCTTGCGCGACGGGCGCGGCAAGGTCGTTGGGATTGTAGGTATAAGCCGGGACATCACGGAGCGCAAAGAGGCCGAGAAACGCCTTGAGCAGGCCAAGGAGGCGGCCGAGCTCGCCAGCAAGGCGAAGAGTCAGTTTCTCGCCAACATGAGTCACGAGATCAGGACGCCGTTGAACGCCATAATTGGCATTTCCAAGACCCTCAGTAAATACCACAGCAAGAACCTTACCAGCAAACAGGTTGAGGGTCTGGAGATTGTCCACAGGAGCAGCCACCGGTTATTGCTCCTGATTAACGGTATTCTGGACCTTTCGAAGATTGAAGCGGGCAAAATGGAGGTAAGATCAAGGCCTTTTTATGTCGACGCTCTCATAGCCGGTATTCGCAGTATGGCACTGACGTTAAGCGACAAGCGGGACGTGGATTTCGTTGTTCAAAAGACCGATTCTGTGCCGAAGACGGTGGTCGCTGATGCGCAGAAGCTGCACGAGATACTAACAAACATCGTGAGCAACTCCGTTAAATTCACGGAGCGGGGGCGAATTTGCCTGAAGATATACTGTGAAGGGGACCGGCTGTACTTCGAAGTTTCAGACACGGGTATCGGCATAGACCCGCGAGACCTCGAGCGTATTTTTGAGGAGTTCACTCAGGTGGACAGCTCAAGCACGCGAAAATACCAGGGAAGCGGCCTGGGCCTTACCATCTCAAAGAAAATGGTCGAGCTGCTCGGAGGCGAGATAAAGGCGCAGAGTGTTCTGGGCGAAGGGACTACGGTCACGTTCTATGTGCCGCTGAAGACATCCGAAGCCGGCGTCGATGAAGCCGCCGGCGAATCCTTGCGAGCACCGACGTATAAGGCGGCTGTGTCCTCGCCTGCTTTGGACGCTGCGGGACGCGCCGGCGTCCGGGAATTCATGCCCAAGGTCCTGATTGCCGAGGACGACGAGTTCGGGCGCGCCGCCCTCAAAATGATGCTCGAGCATCGCTACCAGTTGATATTCGCCAAAGACGGCAGAGAGGTCGTCGAGAAATATTTCTCCGACTCCCCCGACATCGTCCTGATGGACATTATGATGCCCATCGTCGATGGATACGAAGCCTTCGACGAAATAGCCCGCAGCGCCATGCAGCCGCTCGTGCCCATCATAGCCCTCACCGCAAGGGCAATGAAGGACGACCGCGACGAGCTCCTCGCACACGGCTTCACCGATTACATCCCAAAGCCGATAGATGATGAGGCGCTGATAGAGACTATCGAGAAACACCTGGCGGCGCGATAACCTGATTCTTCGGGATTGAGCTCTTCAAAAAGGTATAACTCCGTCAGTATTCCGACCGCTTGTCCATTCATACAGCGGCTTTTCCTTTTCATCTCCTTCCGTGTAAGATACGCTGCCCGTTTCAACATCCAGAAAAATCCCCTTCCGCTTTGTCCCTCCGAGAACCCTCCCCCTTACAGGGATATGCTCACGCTCGAGCAGTCCCGTTGTCGATTCGATGTTCTGTTTGCAGATAGTATCGTCCTTCTTTCCGAGGACGTTTCCTGCTCCAACCAGACAGACCTCGATGTTGTCTGTGTCTGCCCCGGCCCGCTTCATCCTGCTCAGCATTTCTTCTATTGCGTCGGCGGCGTATTTGTTTTTTTGCTCTGCCTTTTTTGGTGCGCGGCCCGGCAGCATCACGTGCGCCATGGCCCCTATTTTCCTCCCGGCATCATAGGCGACGACGGCGATACACGAGCCGATGGCCACGGACCTCAAGAGGGTGTTCTTTCCGGCGACTTTGACTTCTCCGGTATTGACATCAATAATTCGTTTCATCTCTGCTGATTCTACCTCTCACGCGTACGCCACGGCAAGAAGTAGTTGCTCAAGTATTGAAGGCCGCGCCGACAGGGACGCTTTCGTATCGTCTCGGTAGTCGAAGGGCGCCGACTGTATCCGGCCGGCAGGATGCAAAACAGGTGGTTTTCAGCGGTGAAAAATCTTTTGTACACAGGCCGATAAAATCATTCGTGCTTTGCCGTCGTCGGCACAACTGAGGTTTGCAAGGTCATTTTCGCCTGTCTTTCTTGAATTGAAAAGACCGCCGTGCTATAATAACACTAACAGTGGAAGTGGAGGTCGAACTGGGACCGACCTATCCGACATAAAGCAGACGGAGCTCCTGAATGAAATTTTAACAACAGTCGTCTTCTCTGAAAACAAACGGGGGGGACCAAAATGAAGAAAATAGCGATTGTCGTAGGTATCTTGGTTGTGCTTTTTCTTGTGTTCAAGTCCAAGGCGATTCAGAACTGCGCGAACAGGTTTGTCGAATCCAACGTGTCTCACGAGCAAGAGCAGATCCAAAGGTTCCTTTCGCAGTAGAGAGAATTGAATTGCATATTATTGGGGCGACCACAACACCCGGAAAGACAACCATAGTCTATTTCACTCATGATGACGGTTTTTGAAGAAAGGGGGTGAAGCGGAGATTTCAAGTGCTGCGTCAAGGCAGCGTTACCAGTGAGCATCATCAATTGTTAGTATTCTTGAGTCTAAAACCGTTTTAACCCTGCAATAACAAAGAAAGGAGAGTGTGATGCGAAAGACAGTGCTGGCGATTTTACTTGTCCTGCTGGCGGGTTGGCTGTTGGGCTGCGATGAAGTGCCCATCGACATCAAACCACAATCCTGTCCCAATCCTGTCAATGTTAAAAGCAACGGTGTTCTTCCTGTTGCCATTTTGGGCACAGACGGGTTTGATGTAAACGACGTCAACACGGCGTCAATAAGGTTGGCAGCGGTCTTTTCCGAAGGTATCCTCGAACCTATTGATGTGGCGCCAATTGCAGGCAAGTTTGGCTATAGCGACGTGAGCACGCCTGTGGTGCGCGTTGACCAGGCGGATTGCAACTGCGCCGAGACAGGTCCGGACGGCTATATGGACCTGACCGTTCATTTTTACACGCAGGACGTTATCGCCGCTGTCGAGGAAGCTCTGCAGCGACCTCTCGAAGATGGTGAACAACTGGGATTAGGGCTCGTGGCCGATTTGTGGGATGACGTTCTAATCGATGAGCCTGACATAGGTGGATATGACTGCATCGTTATACGCAATAAGGGCCGCAGCAACGAAGAATAATCGAATCTAAGGGCTGAACCCATTGGCCGTATCCGTTCACCCAGGGCTCCGGCTGGGAAAGCCGGAGCCCAATTTTTCATAAGGCCATAATCTATATTAACTCGTACCGCTTCTCTCGTCACATACATCACTTCTTACATCAATTCACGCCGCATCCGCCTTTTCATAATCGCCGATCTTAGAGCCGGTAACAGAACTGGCTTTGTAGCGACGCCGATCTTTGCAGCCGACCGCAGTAGAAGTTAAGTTTTGTTACAGGCTCTTAATATACATCCTCGCCAGCCGCTTCTGCGCCTCCGCCGCCTGCTTAGAAAGAAGGCGTACAATCTTCACTTGTCAAAGAGAATACTCCCTGCTCCTACCCCAGCCAGAGCCCGAAGTTGGCCGAGCCATTGTGTAGCTTCTCTCTGAAAGTTAGCACCCTCAGGTTCACGGAGGCTGAATAAAGAACCTGTTCGGCCGCAGACCGGCAGCTTTCATCTGCGCATCGGTCATTCCACCCGCTCTTAAAATCCCGATTGCCCGCCTGTACAAGTCTCCCGCCGCCCGACAAAGGGGGTCATTGGAGTCCTCTATCATCCGTCCCCACCAATCGTAATACCTGCTCTGCAACCTAAGCGCAAACGCGGCTAATAGACTCCGATTTGCGTCACTTCCGAGTTTCCCCAGTTCAGCGATGGCCCAACGCAGCAGCAACTGATCGTTCGTAATATCCTGGGTCTCCAGAGCTTTTGCCAGCCCCTCCAGCCTGCTCTTGCTCGCTGAGAGCAGGTCGATCTTCGTCTTGCAAAGCCAGATCTCCTTCTCCCCCCTTTCTCCAGGATTTCTGTACCTTATCGACTCGATTATTTCTGGCAGAGCTCTTTTTACTCCCCTGTTTGCAAGCTCACCTGCCGCCCAGTCTGGAGTAACATCCGCATGCGGAGGCGGATGCTTCTTGCCCCACAGAAGCTTCATCAGTAGTTCCTCCTGTTCCACGGCCTTGGGTTCTTCCGAAACCCTTATCTGCCAATATGAAAGACTACAAGCCCGCTTCAACTGCCGCGTGCTATCGCCCCAAGTAAGCTCCTCGGCAAGAGCCTTCAGCATGTCCTTGGCTTCTACAGCTCCCAACTCGCCCAACTTCGCAGCGGCTAATTCCCTCGCTTCCATAACCTCATTCACATCTTCCATTACGGCACACACCTTGGAGATAGCCTCTGTCCGCTCGCCGGGCGTACGAATGTCCGCCAAAATGTTTCTGATATTGGTGACAGCTTCGCACTCTGCAGCCCTGGATCCAAAGGCCAATTCTGCTTTCGCCGCAAACAATAGAATCACCAGGCTTATACCGAATTGTTTCACCATACGTTTCATAGCCGAACAGTCCTTTCCGACAACTTGTAATAACTTTTTCCCGACTCGTCAATCGTTAGCAGTCGCATATTTGTACGCGTCCTTCTTAATTGCCTCGCGAGCATTCCCATCCGCGCCAGCCGCTTCTGCGCCTCCACCGCCCACTTACCGCTCGGCCGCGTCTCAACCGCCTGCTCATCAAGAAGGCGTACAATCTTCACTTGTCAAAGAAAACACTCCCCGCCCCTACTTTCTCCACCACTCAGCTGCAATAGCCGCCTTTCTCCCATCTGTTCGTGCGAATCGACCGCTACTCCAAGTCCTGCTTTCCTTTGGGGGTAAGCTCGAGCGTTTGGATCTCGCCAAGCTGCCTTATGGTGAATGTTCTTGTCTCGGTACCATACGAAGGATGGCTGAAGACAAATTCGATAGGACCGCCTTGCCCGGCCTTCAAGGAATTGTATTTTTCGAAAAGCAGCGTCCTTCTTTCACTGACCCATATATGGATCCAGCCACGCACAATTCCTTCGCCATCGGGCTCATTTTCAAACGCGCTCCGCAAATCTTCCTCTATTAAGGCCGCGTCACTCGACCTGTATGTTCTGATCCACCTGTAGCTTCTAACAGTAACTCCAGCCAGCGTCTCGCGACTCCGATGGTCCCGAAACTTGAATCGGCACCCCACACGTCCAACACCATCCGCGTTTATACAACCAAATACCTCGAAATAGTCCCCGACTACAAACGCTGCCGCCAAGGCGGCTACCAGGAGAACGATCACCCCAATTAGTTTTGTTTTCTTCATATTCCGACCTCAACACAGTATTAGGCACCACTACGCCGCGCAAATCTGCAAGACAGTGTACATTAGGGCTCACCGTAAACCTCATTTTCCTTCTTTTTGCGGCGGCAATGGTGTAGGGCTGCTCGTTGCAAACAGGACCTGACCTGTGACAGCATCTACAACATTCCTTATCCGGTTCCTCTGCCAAGTGGGAGCAATCTCTTCATCTGGCACGTCAATGAGGTGTAATGGCTTGCCTTTCAAGTGGCGGTATGGAATACCGCGCAGCGTTATGGCCCACACCGGCCGCGGGGGCGCGCCCTTCTCGGAGTGCATCACATAGACGGCGTAAATCTCTTTGGCCACAAACGGGCTTCCTATACCGTGGCCAAGAACTGCGTCTAAAGCATCAAGAAGGTTTATCTTCGGCGGTGTGGGCGGAAAACCATGATACACTTCCTTCATGCCTCGGAATTGGGCCTCG
>DATKZT010000013.1:0-36525 GCA_035527845.1 Sedimentisphaerales bacterium
TGGTGTTGGGTTGGCAAGATGGGCAATCCCAGTGAGATAGGTGCGATGAGATAGCTAACGCATCTCATGGGGTAAAGAGTCATCTGACGGGATGAATTTTGGGGTGGGGTCGTAATTAATTGGGTTTTCCGCATTATTCCAGGCTGTTCCATTTTGGGGGGTATTTTAACATAGTTTTGGGGAAAAGTCAACGGAAAAGGGCGGAAGGTGCGGCGTGCAGCATGGCCCCGGTTAGAAATCCTCCCTAAAAGGGAGGTCGCCGTACCCTGACGGCCCCTGTGGGCGGCTTATTTCTAACGGGGTAAACGGGAATTTTATCGACGGGCGGGCCAGGTTTTTTTTGTTTTTCTTAAAAAAAAAGTTTGACAGGGAGTGGTACGGAGGCGATAATTACAACAGAAGTGTTGGCAACAACATTGTTGGCAACGGAAGTGTTGGTAACATTATTAATAAGAAAGCTGAATAGTTGAGGGAGTAGTGCAATGAAGGACAGGCTGAAACAAGCGGTCGGGAACGTCGTTACGGGGGAGCGGTTTTGGGACAGGGAGACGGACCTTGAGTTGTTGACCGACAAGATCGACGAGGGGGCGAACATACTGTTAGTTGCACAAAGACGTATCGGCAAGACAAGCGTATTAGCGGAACTGCATGAGAGACTGAGGGATCGCTATACCTCTCTGTTTGTGGACCTTGAGGCGGCGCGGAGCAGCCCGGACGCGATTGCTGAATTGAGCATACGCATCCATGGGCACAGGTCACTTTGGGAGAAGACAAAGGAAGCGTTTGCGAATGTGCTTGGTAGGGTGACAGAAGCGGTTGAAGAAATTGACGTCGGGGAGTTGGGTGTGAAGATAAGGTCTGGTCTTAGTAAGGGTAACTGGCAGGACAAGGGCGACCAGATTTTCAGGATTTTGGCGGGGGCGGAGAAGCCGGTGGTACTCATGTTAGATGAGGTGCCGATAATGGTGAACTTCATGCTGAAGGACGAGGATTACAGAATCACGCCTGAACGGAGGGTACAGGCGGATGAATTTCTATCGTGGGTACGGAAGAATACTATTGAGCATCAAGGTAAGGTGCGGACAATTATTTCGGGGAGTATCGGGTTGGAGCCGATTCTTCGCCAGGCGAGACTGAGCGCTACGATAAATCATTTTGTGCCGTTCGAACTCAAGCCGTGGGACGAGGAGACAGCAAAGGGGTGCATAAAGGCGCTGGCAAAAGAATATGGTGTGACGCTGCAAGCCGGCGTCCCGGAGGAGATGGTCAAGAGGTTAGGATGCTGTATTCCCCATCATGTTCAGATGTTTTTCTCCCATATCCATGACCAATGCAAGAGAAAAGGAAAGATGGAATGCTCTGTAGGTGAAGTGGGCGGGGTTTATGAGAAGGAGATGTTAGGGGTTCGGGGACATGCGGAGCTGACGCATTACGAGGAGCGTTTGGAGATGGTGTTGGGGAAGGAGCTGTTTACGTTAGCTATTGATATGCTGACGGAGGCGGCGGTTTCCGGATGTTTGACAAAAGATGCGATCGCAGGTCTGCAGAAGGAATACACGCTGGAGGAAGCTGATATTGTTGAAGCGCAGAAAGAGGTAATTTGGGTATTGGAACACGACGGATATCTTATACAAAGCAAGGAGGGGCATGTATTTGTCTCGAAACTTCTGCGTGATTGGTGGAAGAATCGGCATGAGGCCTTCTTTACGCCGGTCCTGGAGAGGGGAGCATGAGGTATGGCTAATCGGATAAGGAAATATAATCCGGCGTTTTTGCCGCCGGAGGAATTGGTGCGGAGCTTCGTGGTTCGGCATGCGGAGCTTGAATTGATTGTGCAGGTGGTGGGGGAGAACAGGGGACAGTCGAATCAGCATGTTTTGGTGATAGGGCCACGGGGGATAGGCAAGACGATGTTGGTGCTGCGGGTAGTTGAGGAGGTTAGAGGAAACGAAGATTTGGCAGCCAGGTGGTATCCTCTCGTCTTTTCGGAAGAGAGCTATTTGGTTAGGACTCCAGGGGAATTCTGGTTGGAGGCATTATTTCATTTGGCTCACAAGACAGATGACGAGCGATGGAGGCGGACATACGAGGAGCTGAGGGACGAGCAGGATGAGGAAAGATTGCGGGAGCGGGCGCTGGCGCAGCTTATGGACTTCGCCGATAGAGAGGTGAAGCGGATTTTATTGGTGGTGGAAAATTTCAATATGCTATTGGGTGAGCAGATAAGCGACAGCGACGCGTGGAAGCTGCGGCATGCACTTCTTCATGAGCCGAGGGTGATGCTGCTGGCGACGGCGACGAGTAGATTCAAAGAGATAGACAATGCCGACAAGGCTATGTTTGAGCTGTTTAAGCTGCATGAACTTGGGCCTCTTGATGATGAAGAGTCTGGGAGACTGTGGGCTTCGGTCACCGGGGAAGAACCGCGTGACGAGCGAGTTCGGCCGCTTCAGATACTGACGGGCGGTAATCCCCGGCTTCTTGCAATTATCTCGGCGTTCGCCGCGAAGATGTCCTTGAAGGAACTGATGGATGATCTGATGCAATTAGTGGATGACAACACGGAATATTTTAAGAGCCATCTGGATAACCTGCCAGCGGTAGAGCGCAAGGTCTATTTGGCTTTGACGGAGTTGTGGGACCCGGCGCCGGCGCGGAGAGTAGCCGATTTTGCGCGGGTGAACGTAAACAAGGCAAGCTCTCTTTTGCGTCGCCTGATGGAGCGAGGGATGGTGGTAGAAGCAAACGGTGAGCGGCGGACTAAGGTGTACCAGGTTTCCGAGCGGATGTATAACATTTACTACTTGATGCGGCGTCGGGGAGCACCTTCGAGGAGGGTTAGGGCACTGGTTCGGTTTATGGTGCCGTTCTACGGGCAGGAAGAATTGGTGAGTTTGACGGGGCGAATTGCAGAGGAAGCGTGCGAACTGGAGCCTGAGCTTCGTAAAGAGCATTTCTGGGCGTATGCGGCCATCCTTGAGAGCACGTCAACGGAGACAATGCGCGATAGACTGATTAAAGCATCTCCGCACAATTTCTTTGAAATGGAGGATATTCCTGCTTCAATAAGACGGTTCGCTAAACCTGAAAAACTGGAGGCTGAGCTTCGTAAGTTGGTTGAACAAGGTGAACTCATGGAACAGAGGTGTAAATTTGAAGAAGCCGAAGAGTTGTATCGGAAGGCTACTGAGGTAGCCCCGCGAGAGGGGGCGCCGTGGGCGAGGCTTGGGCGCCTTCTTCACAAGTACCTCCGCCGCTATGAGGAGGCTGGGAATGTGTGTCGTAGGGCAGTTGAGTTGGATCCAGAGTGCAGCATGGCCTGGAGGGACCTCCTTTGCCTGCTTGCTTTTCATCTCAATCGGATGGAGGACGCAGTAGAGGCTGCCTTCAAGGTTATCGAGTTATTGCCGGACAGTGGTTTTGGCTGGGCTATCTTGGGGCATCTTGAGATGAGCCGTGGAGTATATACGGAGGCAGAAAAGGCGTACCGGAGAGCGATTGAACTGGACGAGACATTTGCGTGGGCTTGGGGGGCGCTAGGTTGGCTTCTGCATGATAAACTTGGACGTTACGAGGAGGCGGAGGTAGCGTACCGTAAGGCAGTTGAGATAGACGAGAGGCTTGGATGGGTGTGGGGGCGGCTTGGAGAACTTTTGCATCAGAAACTTGAGCGTTACGAGGAGGCCGAGAAGGCGTACCGAAAGGCTATCCCATTAAACCGTGAAGAGTCTTCAAGGGCCTTGGGAGGATTGATATTGGTACTGTGGCTGGAGCTGGAACGTAGGGAGGAAGCATTGGAGGGGTTGAGAGAGTATCTAGAAAAGAGGGAGACGGTGAAAGAGGATGTGAATGGTGCAACAGATATGTTTGTCCAGTTGGCTGCGGCGGGATATGGTAAGGAGGCGTTGGAGGTATTGCGTGGTTCGGCGAGTGCGGAGATATTGGAGCCGCTGGTAGTAGGACTTGCGATGTATGTGGGTGAGGATGTGAAGGTAGCGGCGGAGATAATGGAGGTGGGTAAGGACGTTGTGAAACGGATAGAGCAGCGGCGCAAAGGGATGAAGGCGGAGAAAGCCGGCGAAGAGAGGGCGGGAGGGAAATAGTCGGCTTTGTGAGGACAAGGACCCCCAAGGCGTGGCTTGGGGGCTAATCGAGAAGGATGCCCTGGCGAGGGCAGGGCGTTTTTTTTTATAGTGATGGCGTGGCGGAGATAACGGAGGTGGGTAAGGACGTTGTGAAACGGATAGAGCAGGGTTGGCAGAACAGGGTGATTGGGCGCACGGCGATTCTGAAAGTGAACAGCTTTACAGCCGGGCAACGCTCCTATATGGTAAGGTCTTGAAGGACCCTTTCGATAACACTATCCAGGCGCCTATTGAGGTCGTATTTACCCTCTGTAAGCTGTCGGCGCACGTCGAGAATTTTCTCTCGGCGGACCTCCGGCAGCGAGGCAATCTTCTTCAACACTTGTCCAATGGGGGTAGTGTTGAGGTTTTCAAGGATTTTCTCCATGAGCAAATCCTTATCCAAAGTTAACTGCTGCTCAACAGAGTTTCCTCCCCGGTTTCCGGCCCTACGACAGCCACCAAAGTCGAGATTCGGCATTTGGACTACCTTGCTGGAAAAGCTCCAGGCAAAAACCTCCATATTTTTGCCTGAAGGCCAATGATACTATATATTGTATGCCCCCTGAATCCCTTCTGAGGCCCAAATAGCAACTTGCTACTACTGGTATCGACAACTATAAGCAAAAAACTTTAGAAAAGTTCGCCATGGACTTACCTGCCTTGAAAGCTGAACTTACGTCGCTTATCGGGTTGAAATTGGGCTTATCACTATCAAGAACTGATGTTTGCGCAGGCTAATTCTTGCCGAGGAAACCGGCGGTCTGTTGTCCCGTGAGAATCTGCGCAATATACAATATATAGTAATGGCGGGTAAGCGTTTGGAATGGAAAAGGGGTAATTTTGGCGGTAGTTATCGGAAACACCGGATAATTCCGGTTTCTAAGAGCCTATCCGAATTACCCCTGTAAACCAGAGAGTCGTTGTCATTCTGAGCGCAGCGAAGAATCTCAAGCCGACAGACAGGCTCTTTTCCCATTCGCCAGCCAGATGTTTCGCTTCGCTCAACATGACAATTGCATATAGGTTATCAGGATAGGCTCTAAGTCTTCTGATAGTAGTAAGTAAAATCGAGGTCAACCTTCCAGGCATCGCGCAGGCCTTTTATTTTAGTGAGTTTGAGTATTTCACACTGCAATTTCGGCCAGCGAAGCTGAAGCGTGGACAAGAACCTGGCAAGACTGGTTATGTCGACCTGTTTGAGGACAACGTGGCAACTTTGGATTTTCTGCCCCCTGGAAGTCCTTATGGGTTTCGAGCTTAGTTCATAGTCCTTAGATGAAATGCCGCACGAGCGGGTCACCCTATCGACTGCGATGGCATACTCAAATTGCTCGGCAGTTTTTTGTGAATCAGCGAATTCGAGGCGGCCTTCATCCAGCTCCAGAATCTTTTCTATTGTTTTCAGGGCTTCGGTATATTGTTTTGAATCATCATCCCATTTATCGTCTGCGTTGGGCAGATAGACCCCCCATACCAACAAAGGCCAAACAGCGACAACAACGGGAACGAGTATATAGTACAAAGTCGGATTTCTATATATATCTCTCATGGGCCAGTCCCTTTATTATTTTTCCGGCAAAATGGTGAACTTGAAGCTGTCACCTCCGGTTGGTTTGAGTTCGAGACGTTCCTGCACGTTTCCGAGCTTCATTTGTTTGATGGCGTTGCGCACCTTCAGGGTATTTCCTCGACCGGAGGTACTGCCGGCTATGGTAACAGACTTATCGGTAATGGAGATGGAATCTATATCCAGTCCTGTTCGGCCGGTGGATTTGTTGAAGGCCTCCAGCACGAGGGTGAGTTTAGCCAAAACGGACTGTTCGCCTTGTCCGCCGACGGTGCCGATGACCAGGTCCTGGGTGCGTTTCAATTCGCCGACAAGACTTCTGGCCCCTGACTTTACACTTTGCGGCAGCTTTCGCTGCGGCATAACGGCCGCGTACTCGCCCTTGAATCTGTCGCGGAGCCGACCTCGGTACTTGTTCATTTGCAGGAGCTGGGATGTAACATAGGTTCCGAGAGCAACCATAAGAATAGTGACAGAAAAACTCAGGACCTTGAGTGTTTTTTGCAGTCGGAGCTTTTTTCCTTGATAGGGCATGAAGTCGTCGCGGAAATTGACGCCCTGTCCTTTTTCCGAATGAGTCAAAGCGGCTCCGCAGGCGATTGCGAAATTGACGGTATCGCCGCAATCGGCCAGAACGGACGGTTCGGCGCCGACCGAGCCGAGCAAATCAAATCCAGCGGCTTCAATGCCGAGCTTCCTGCCAATCTCACGAGAGTCCGCGGAGCCTGCGGAATCGAATATTCTTAGGCTGCTAATCGGCTCACCGGCTGCAGCCAGAGCCACGGTCAGCGGAATCTGCCTTGCGAGCAAAGCGGTTCTGTCCTGAGTCCGATGAACCAGGAATGTGCGTTTGAAGGGCGTCTGCCGGGATCTTACGCAGCCGACAAAATACCCGCTGGCGCCGGAGAGCAAAGCAACAAGACAATTGGAATCCTCAGGCAGCGAGACATGCTGCAAGATGAATCTTGAGAGAGAATTGATGTCGGGCTCCACGGTGATGGGGTCGATATTGTGGCTCTGCAAAGAAAGAAGAACGGCCGACAATATTTCTCGGCGGGTCGTAAAGACAGTTAATTCGGAGCCGCTCTCGTCAGTGGAGGCAATCTCAAAAGCCAATGCAACATCGCTTATGTCGGTGGAAAGGGCTTCCTCGGTGTCAAATCTGACAGTCTGAGCGATTTGCCTGGTTTCCTTGAACTCGCTGTGCACGCTGTGCTGCATGAACATCGAACAATCCAGCGCCACCGCGACGTCTGAGAACTTCAGGTCTCTGCTGGCGCAGCCTTCGGCAACAAGGCGCGCCAACTCTGCGATATCGGCACTGATGTTCCGTTCCCGCTGTTCCTCGAGCGAGACGCTAAAGCCGCCTATCATAGCCTTTTCGCGTCCCCTTGAGCCGAGGCAAACCACCGTGGCGCTGCCTTTGCTCAGATAAATTCCCAAATAGTTTTGCCCATCCACTTTGTGTAAGCTCCTAAATGCCGGCCTCTCAGCCGGAAATCACACCTATTCTGTTTATCTTGTTACCCTGTTTTGTTATGGCTATGACCGCTGATGCCTCCGCGGCCCCGCTTACCGCGGTTATCCTGACCGTGAAGAAATTGCTGCTTGTCGTGATGTAGTCTTCACATTTGCGAATTGAATCCGAATACCCGAACAGGGCCTGCTTAAGCTCATCTATGTCCTTGAAGGGCTTCATCCGTCTTCGCTGGATAATTTCTTCGGCAATTTTATCGGCGTCGCCGCCGAACATGAAAGCAGCTTCCAGCACCTGCCGGGGTGCAGTGTTTATGTTGACTCTTGCCGAACCCCACATGCCCATATATTTTAGCGCCGATTCTTTCCTGGTTTCGCTGATTATTGTCGGCCAAGCCAGAGTTTCTGTATCAATCATCGAGCTATGCAAAAGCTTCGAAACGTCGGCGGCCTGCTTGGCAAACTGTTGCTCAACGGATATGGTGGTGGTTTTGGCAGCAGGACGCGTTATGGGGTTGGCGCCTTTTGTCGTTCGGCCGCGTCTTGCCGGACCGATTCGCGCAGGGGTCTTCTTCGTCATCGGTTTGAATTTGAGCTGAAAGGGTTTCATTTCCTTTATTTGCTTCAGTTCCTCTTTTAACGACTCAATGTCTACATAATTAACGTCCATCCACTCACAGAAGGTTTCGAACCCCGCCGTCGCCTCTCTCTCCACCTCCTTATTGTCCAACAACACCCAACTGACGGGGTACTTTGCATTCTCGTCTTCAACTTCGATTGTCACTGTCGCCGAGCCGATCTTGAACTGCTGCGACCTGGTGACAAGAGGCCAGGGGGGGCCATAAGGACCAGGAATATACAGAGAGTTTGGCTCGTTAAGATCTGCAACATCATCATTGAGGTCATTGATATCGTTGAGATCATCGGTGCGGTTGATGTCATAGATTTCGCCGGTTCGGTCAATGTCGTTAGCATCACCGAAGAACTCGGCGTCGCCGAGAAGGCCGGTGGAATCCTGACCATACGGGTTTTGCTGCCTCTCCAGCGCCTTTTGAGCCGCCCACTCGGCGAGAATTTCCTGATACTGCTGCTCATCCATTCGAAACAAGTCGGAAAAATCGGGCTCGTTCGGCCGGCTAATCAAATGTGCGGAGATATTCTCCACGGTGGCCAGAGCATACTTCACTGCCGAGTCACAACCGTAGCGGGCAGACTGGTAGTCAATGACATACCGCATGCGGTGCCGCTGGGCGGCAAGGCGACTGCTTAGTGTATATGCCAGCGCCGAAAGCAGCACCAACAGCACCAAAGTGACCAGCAGCACAATACCCTGACGGCGTCTGTAAGGGTTAACGTTGTCCGAATTTTCGTTTCTCATCATCCGGCTTTTCGCTCTCTAAAGTTTTGCCCTTGCGACCTGTCGCCTCACCGGCAGCATCTTGCGCCTCAGGCGTTTGCTTATCCTCAGTGAGCACGGCCTCATCCTCTCCAAGGGTTTCTTCGGCTCCCTCCCCTTCTTCTGCTGCGGCTTCTTCCTGCTGATCGCCCATTTCTTCTTCGGTCTCTCTCTTGACAATTTCAAATTTGATTTTCCTGGTTCTATCCACTGCAATAGTGCGCGTAATCTTATCCTCCTCCGGCACGTCCAAAGTCCCCTCTACGGTCTGAAAGGGCTCGGCAAAAGAAGCAGTCACTATTAGGCCGGGGGGCAAGGACAGACTCAACCATCGGTCGAGCAGCTCTTCGCCGCGGGGGACCTGTATTTTGAAACAAGTAACGCCGCTGCAAATCGGCACCAGAGGATATTCTTTCTCGATGTCCGCCCTCTTTTCGTCGAGTAATTTGTCCTCCAAAGACATTCCGCTGTGGCTGCGGAACAAGGTAAGACCATTAGCATCGCTGAAGTAGTCATAAGCGCTTTGCCAGACAATTTTCTCGAATACTTGCGTTCTGTTTTTGCTGTCCTTGATGGTCTTCTCGATTGTCAGCCTGGCGGCGGGATAACCGTTGACAAACTTGTTCTCCACGGTAATTTTCGTATCCGGGTCGGAAGCAATGATTCCATCGAGGTCCTCGGCAATGCGCTGCAGCAGCTCAGAGGGCAGCCTGGAGCTGTCAAGCCCGCGCCTGATAGAGGCAGCGGATCTGTCGGCCTGGGCGTAGACGCGGAGCATCGCCACCAAGACCATCGCGCCTATCATTACCGAGGCGAGCGCTTCAGCCAGCGAAAACCCGTGCCGGCGCCGAAACGTATCAGAAATCTTGTGCACCTTTTGGTTCCCCTTCGGCCGGCCAGATGGACCTGGCGTCAAAATCCGACGGCAGCTCTTTGCCGGTGCCGCCGGTTCTTTCGAACAGTTCAAGCTCACTCTTGATGTAATAGCCGCTTTTGGTGGTGCGCATGCCCTTCTGGACCCACTGGCGCAGCGTCTCAACATCGACGCCGGCATACTCGGCCGCCGCTTCCGGGGTGTCGATGATCTCGCCGGCTTCCTCCAACAGCTTTTCGTCTTCTGCCTGCGCCTCAAGAAGTTTTTGCATTTGCTGCTCGGTCAAATACGTCAGCCAGTGCGTCAGCTCGACCTTTTGCGTTTCACCGGCAACGTCGATATACTCGGCGGAACAAACCGCCCTGACCCACATGCGATTGGCATCCGGCCCTTGAAAGGTCTCCACCGCGGTCTCCCACTGAATTTCTGGATACAGCTCACTATCGCCGTACTCGACCATTTCCTCCACGGAATTCAAAGCAAGGAGGCTTTCCATGTTCTCTCTGGCCACTTGGAAGGCCTGCATACGCACCCTCAGGTCGGCGGCGGAAGCCATACAGCGGTCAAGGACGACCAGCACGCTTGAGCTGACAAAAGCGAGTATCACCAAAGCCGCCATCACTTCTGGCAAGTTGAAGGCCTTGTAGCGTGCAAAGACAGTAATGCGGGTCTTTTCAGAAAAGGACCTCATCGGTTCTCCTTGGGGCAGGAAGCTCCACGTCGCCTGCTTCCAACGTGACTATTCGATTCATACGATTAACCACCACCGAATAGGGCTGTTCATTCTCATCGAGCAGGACGATTTTGCCGCCGTAATGCCAACCGGCATGTCCCGCTCGAAACATTGCCCTGCCTTCGTTTGCATAGGACTCGCCCTCGAGGGAAAAATCAACATCATCGAACAGGACATAAGCGGCCCAACATTTATCGCCAAAATCTCTCTCGAGAATAATCTCCTCTTCGAACACCTGCGATAAATCAGGCGAAGTTATTTCGCGGAGCAGATAATACTGGTCTGTGAGATCAATAAGAACCTCGTATCTTCTGTTGCTCTCGGCGGCGGCGGTAACGGCCATTTGCATGGCCGAGACAAACTGCTCCAACTGTGCCTTAAAGGTGTTCTTTCGGAGCAGCCCGAAGAGGCTCGGCACCGCCAGAAGCACAAACAGCGAGACCATCACCAGCGCGACCATGAGCTCAATCAGTGTAACCGCCGAACATCTGCGCCGAGATGAGCTACTAATATGCGTCTGTGCTGTACAGGTCTGCGTCATAGCCCTCACCGTCTTGTTCGCCATCGGCGCCATAACTTATAACAACGAACGGCTTGCCGCTTTCCGGATTAAGGATATAATCGAAATCGTTTCCCCAGGCGTCCTTTGGTACTTCGGTGGTTTCGAGGTATCCGGAAGGATCCCAACCGACAGCATCGGTGGGTGGTACAATAAGAACCTCAAGTCCTTCTTGTTCGTCCGGATATCGGCCTGTATCCAACTTGAATTGAGTCACCGCTGCATGAAGAACCCGCAAACTGGTCTTGGTGGATACCACCTTCGCCTTGTCGATTTTTCCTATTACGTTGGTAGCGACGACGGCGGCAAGCAGGCCGATAATGACCAGGATGGCCATAAGCTCCACCATCGTAAAACCTTCTTTAAGATGTCTGCTTTTCTTTTTCATGCGCACTTGACCTCCCAAATAGCCGGTTAAAGATTAGCCGACGAAACCTCCAGAATGGGCAGGATGGTTGCGTAGGCAATTATGCCGATTACTGCGGCCATAACAATAATGATGAGCGGCTCGACGGCCGCACTGAGCCTCTCGATGACCACGTCCGTGGAGGCTTCGAGGTTGTCGCTGATGTTTTTCAGCATCATCTCCAATTCGCCGCTTTTCTCTCCCACGGTAACCATGTGAGCAATGGCCGGGTCAATAACCCCGCTGTCTCGCAGCGGGGTGGCGATGTCCGCTCCGGCCAGAATCCTTTCCCTCGCCTGCTGCACAGCTTTCTTCATAAGGCTGTTGCCGGTCACTTCAGCCACGACACGAAGGGACTCTGCCATGGCCAGTCCGGAGCCGAGCAGCGTGGAGAGAGTTGAGGCGAAACGTGCAACCACTCGCTGTTTCATGAGGGGGCCGAACAAGGGCAGAGACAGCGTGAGCTTGTCTCGCAAATACGCGCCCCGCTCGGTTCTGAGAAAACGCTTGAGGGTCATGACAATACCGACCAATGTCGCAATAACGACCAGCACCCACCAGCTCGTCAGCACGTAACTTACGTTCATCAGCTGCTGAGTGACCCAGGGCAGCTGCTGGCCGGTGCTTTTGATCTGTTCCCCTATTTTCGGTATCACCTTGGTGGTCAAAATGAGAATGGCCACGATGCAGAACAAGACCAGGACAATCGGATATATCATGGCGGTCATCACTTTCGACTCGACTCGCTGGCGTTTCTCCATGAAGCCGGCAATAGTGGAAAGGGTCTTGCCGAGGGTGCCTGTGACCTCTCCCACACGAACCATACTAACGTATATAACATCGAAGTAATCACTGTAATCCTTCATTGCGTCGGTGAAAGACTCTCCGGTGACAAGCCGGTCGCGAATGTCAGAGATGGCGTTTTTGAATCGGACGTCGGAGACCTGCAAAGTCAGAACGGAAAGCGATTCGGTCAGCTTAATTCCGGAATTAAGGAGGGTCGCCATTTGCTTGGTGAAATCGATTAACTGCGTCTTGCTGCCTTTGCCGAAGATCGACAACAGGGCGGCCCTGCCTTCCTCCCGTGAGCTGATCTCCGTGAGAGAAGTGGGGTGAATACTTCTGACCCTCAACTGTTTTCGTGCGGCATAAGGGCTCTCGGCAGCAATTGCTCCCTTGACCTTCTTGCCGTCGGCAGCCATCGCAATATAGTGATATCTCGGCATAGAGCACCCCGGCTCACATCATATCGGCCTGCGTCACCCTCAACACCTCGGCAACGGCAGTGACGCCGGCCAGCACTTTTCGCGCCCCGTCCATGCGGAGGGTCTGCAGGCCGGCCTCAAGAGCCACCTTTTTTATTACGCCCGCGCTTTCTCTTTTGTAAATAAGGTTCTGGATCTCTTCTGTAATTATCATAAGCTCATAGATGCCGGTTCGTCCTCGATAGCCGGTCTGAAAACACTTGTCGCAGCCGGCTCCAACAAAGAACTTCTGACTCGTTTCCCCCGGGCCGAAATCCTGGGAGTCCGTCGAGAGCAGCCCAAGCTCCCTCAACTCATGGGGCAAAGGCTTATATTCCTGCCGGCAGTCCGGACAGACCCTTCGGATCAGTCTCTGCGCCATTATAGCAATCAGTGAGGAACTTACCAGATACGGCTCGACGCCGAGGTCGAGGAGCCTGGTAACGGCCCCGGCCGAGTCGTTGGTGTGCAGGGTGCTGAACACGAGGTGCCCGGTCAATGAGGACTGTATGGCCATCCTGGCGGTCTCGATGTCTCTAACTTCGCCGACCATTATGACGTCGGGGTCCTGGCGCAGCACATGTCGAAGTGAATTGGCGAAATTCATGCCCTTTTTCGCCGAGACCTGCATCTGGCTTATCCCTTCGAGCTGATATTCTATCGGGTCTTCAATGGTCATGACATTTTTTTCCGCCGAGTTAATCCTGTTAAGAGAAGCATAAAGGGTGGTGCTTTTTCCGCTTCCCGTGGGGCCTGTGACAAAGATAACGCCGTGCGAGCGGTTGAGCAGAGAATCGAATTTCTTCAAATCATCCTTCCACAAACCCAGCTCATCGAGGGTGAGCAGCCCCGTGCTCTTGTCGAGCAGTCGCAGAACGCTGCGTTCTCCGTAACTGGTGGGGACGGTGCTGATGCGTAAATCGACCTCGCGCTGCCCCAGGCGAACGCTGCATCTGCCGTCCTGCGGCATGCGGCGTTCGGCGATGTCCATTCCGGCCATAACCTTGATACGCGAGATAATCAAAGGCAGGACGTTTCTGTTCAAACTCAGGACATCATATAAGATACCGTCAACACGATAGCGAATCTGAATCTTGCCCTCGTAAGGATGAACATGAATATCGCTGGCCCTCAATTGCAGGGCGCGAAAAAGGATGTCGTTAACCAGTCTGATGACGGGCGGTCGGTTCACGACGTCAAGCAGGTCATCCGAACCGGCCACCTCATCAACGAGCTGGTCAAGATTCTGTTGTGAATCAATCTCCTCGACCACCTCCTCGATGACGGTGGTTCTCTGCTCATAGGCCACGTCAATCGCAGCAGTAATGGCGGTTCGAGTGGATATTGCCGGTCTGACGGGCATACCGGTCATCTTCGAGATGTTGTCCAGCACATTGGTGTCGAGCGGCTTGGACAAGACCACCGTCAATTCACCATCATCAATTTCAGGTTTTATTCCGATAAGATAATGATGCTGTGCATAGGTGGCCGGCACTGCTTCGACGAATTCGGCGGGGACTCTCTTTGCAGGTATTTCGGGCAGGAACTCCTGGCCGAGCACGGCGGCAAAGAGGCGCAGGACTTTCTCTTCCGTAAAGTAAGGGCACCGAAGCAGGGCCTCGTCCAGCCGCTCTCCGGCCCCGTTGCCGTCAAAAAACTTCTGGAGCTGCTCAGCGTCAATCAGGCCTGTCCGTTTGGCAGTTTGTATCAACAACTCTTTCATCGTTATCGCTTCGTGTCCGCCCGGTTGAGCCTATTCTGTTTCGAGGATTCGCACCGGGTCCAGCGGCGCAGGCTTTATACCGGGCCAGGACTCGTAGTCTCCCATTTCTCTCTCAAGGCTTTCGAACGCATCTCGATTCATCCGCGATATATCCTTCAAATCCGCCAGAGCAAGGTCTCCGCCAGGTCTGAGAATGTGGGCTTTGACGAATATATAGAGCTTGTTTTGAGTGCCGGATTCAGAAACCTCTCTGAACGCAAACCCGATAAAGGGCAGGTCGCCCAGCAGGGGTATCTTTTTACCGCCTTTGCCGTGTTCGACCTTTTCGACGCCGCCGAGAATTATTGTGCTCTTGTCGGGGACGGTGACGACGGTGGCGACATCGGCATCAGCCTTATCCGGAGGCTTTGCTTTTCCGAGGGTCTCCGGATCAAAGCCGGAGCGGTTGAGTGTTATTTCCAGTCGCAGCATGTCACCCTCGCTGATATGGGGAGTTATCTCGAGGGTGATACCTGCGGAATAGTCATCAAAAACCGTTTGGGTCGCGGTTTGCGGGGTCTCTGTACCGATGATATTCGTTGAGGTCCTCTCAATATAAGTGGTCTCGGTAGTCTTGATACTGCCCGTTTCGTTGTCGTTAACGAGCAGCTTGGGTCTGGCCATAACTCGGCCGTACTGCTTGGTCTTCGCGGCTGTCAGCAGGGCATTTATTTTGTGATCGCCGTAGAATCCCTTGAAATCACCCTTAATGGATTGCATCTCCATAAACTTGTTTCTATCACTATCGTCAGCTACCAAAAGATTATAAATGCTGTTTGTGACGTCAGTTTGGCCTGAAACATACCCCATATCGGGGATAGCGGAGAGCAAATCCAGATCAAAGTTGAACTTGTCATCTTTGGTGACCTGTACCAATGTCACATCGATGAGGACCTGGGGTCTTCTCCTGTCCAGTTGTGCTATCAGCTCCCTTACCCATTGCTGGTTCCTCTTGCTGGCATAGACGATCAGTGAGAACGTGTTCTTGTCGGGGATGATAACAATGTCTTCTTCGGTCCTTCTTTGCGTGGTTGCTGTTGCTGCCGGCGGCACGGTTTTTGCGTCCTTGTCCTGTCTGGCAGTGGCGGTGACTGTTTCCTGAATGAGCTGGTTGAGGACGGTGGCTAGGCTTTCGGGGTCCTGGTTTTCGAGCGGGTACACAACGTACGGGATGACGCTCGTCTCGGCCTCGCTGTCCACGTAGCCGATAATCATGGCGATCTGGAGGTGCTGCTCTGGTGTCGCGTTGACCAAAAGGGCGTTAATGGGCTCGATGATGACCACCTGCGGCTCCTCGAGAAGAGGCCCCTCCGCGGTTTCTGTTAAGGCCGTGATCGGCTGAACAGGCGTAGCAGGCTGGCCGGCGGCCGGTTGGGACGTTCTCCGGCCGCCGGAGGTGATTCTATCTCTTCGACTGGGCCCGCGGGTCTGCTGCGCCTGACTTACGCTGATTATGCCGAGCTCTTCGAGCTTGCCCCTTACTTCCTCGGCGTCCACGTGCCTGATTTCGTATGATCTCATGGACCGCAGGTCTTCCTGCACCACATCCAGAGCATTTATCAGCTCATTTACAACTGCCAGCTGGTCAGCCACTCCTATCATCAGGATTCGATTGGTTCTCTGGTCGGCCTCGAGGTAGACGGTGGGCTTTCCGGCCTGGTCGGCGGTAGGGCTGGGCGTCGGCGTCGGCCTGGGCGAAGGTCTTGTCGGTCTCGGTGGTCGCGTTCCCCGCGTGGGTGTCGGGGGCGTCGGCGCCGTTGCAGCAATAGTGACCGATACCGTGCCCAGCTCTTCGGCAAGCGTCTTGACCTTCGGCGCCAAGACCTCGGCCATGGTGTATTTGAGCTTTCTGAACGTGAACTGCTTGGGCTCACCGGGTTTATCCACCAGCTCGAGAAGCTGCTCTATGCGGGGCATACCATAGTTGTAACCGGTTATGATCAGATTACCAGTTTCGGCGATGGGCATTACACTGAGGCCGAGCTTCATCTGGTCCAAAAGATTTTTTGCGCTGGCGGAATCTATGTACTGCAGGTCAAATACGCGGGTCACAACCACGTCGCCCGTTGCGACATCATTTCCGTCGCCGCTCACTATTGTGGTGTTGACAGAGTCGATCTTCTCTTTCGGACGTATAATCACGAGATTATTGTTTCGCGTCATCACGAATCCGTAGAATTGCATCACCGATTGAAGCATAGGATACAAATCCTTGACCATGATTTCGCCTCGCTGTCGGCCGTTTATCGCGAACGTAACGTTGCCGACCAGCTCTTTCGGGTCGTACAAGTAGTCCAGTTTCAGATACTGGCCGACAAAGTTCATGAAGTCAACTATGGGTAATGTCTCGGGCAAAACCACCTTGAGAACCTCATCTCCTTCAGCGGGCGGTTTGGGCTCGCCAGGGCCGGCCTTTGTGACCGCCGGAGCAACCGCATTGGCTTCGTTGGGATGCATGACTTTGGGAGCCGTTTTCTCAACGGGCCCAGGTATTTCGTTCGGCTCAATCTCAGGCACTTGCTCCACCGCCTCGGGCGCTTCGTTGGGCTCAATCCGGGACACGGGCTTCTCCACAGCCACTGGGACCTCGTTTGGCTCGATCTCGGCCGGAACCCGCTCAACCTTCGGTGCGGCCCGTGCCCTCGTAGCTGCTTCCAGTACCTCAAGTCTTTTTAGTATATCAACAACGGCAATATCTTTCAATTCCATAGGCGGCCCGGGAGCAGTCGGAGGTTCCTCAGTCGGTGCTATGGGCTCCGGCGCAGCCGCAACATTTGGCTCATTCGGCACAGGCGGCTGTGGTGCAGCGGCAGCATTTGGCTCATTCGGCACACTCGGCTCTGGCGCAATCACAATGTTCGGCTCATTTGGCGGGGCGCCTTGCGAAACATCCCTGACGGGGAGCAAAGGTTCATTAACCTCGCGGCCTTGCGCCGCCGCTTTCTCGGCCTCGGCAAGTGACTCAAGCAATTTGGCGAAGAGTCCGTTCGCCCCGGGCTCGTTTGCATCGGAACGGCCCGCAGGTTCGCCCGAGGCCGCTGCCCTCGCAAGATCGGCAGGAGGCGTAGTTACGACTTTGCCTGCCTCCGGCACGTCGGCACCTTGAAGGGGCTCGGCTGCCTCAAGGGCAGGTGGTCCCGGCACAAGTGTCGGCCGCTCGGATTGGTTCGGTTCAAAGGCCGGCTCAGGCTGAACCAACACTGAAGGCTCAGTCGGCGCTACGCCAAGTGCCGGCGTAGGAGCCGTGCCCGCCGGCTGCGCCGGGCCCCGGCCAAAGGCAGACATAATTCTATCAAGCTGGTTTGCCGGAGCAATGGTGATAAGGGCGCCATGATGAACGTCCACGATGGCCTTGGGTTGTCCAATGGCGACAGGTGGGCTCGAAAAGGTGCCAATCACTAAGTCGCCCAGGGTCGCTGATATCCGGTCGATGGAGGCATGGTCCAGCATCGACCAGGAACTTAGAATTGTTCTCAGGGCGTATTCTTCCTTTGAGTCGACCAGCCCGAGGACAGCAGTTGCCTTGTTTAGCTCGTTGGGCTCAGCAGTCACCAGCAGCATATTTGCGCCGGGAAGCTGGGAAACAGTACCGACGCCGAGTTCTGACAGCCACTGTTTGCCTTTCTGAGCCGGGATGTGTCTCAACGAAATCACCCTGTACCGAGTGGTCCTGGAAGCAGCTTCTCCGCTGTCGTTCCGGGTCTCTTTTTCAAGGCTCGATGGGGCGTTTTCAGCAGCCCCAAGATAGCCGCTCCCCCCAAAAACCATTGCGGCCAGGACAGAGAAAATGAATACGGCCTTCAAAGGACGCCTTGCGTTTCGGCATCCCCACCAATGCGTTAGTCCGGAGGCACAAGTACGTTTGCCTGTCATAGATTTGCTCCTTGCGAGGAATACCAACTTCCCAGGGCCCCCGATTTCGATGGGGCCATAGTCATTAATGCGGTTCTTATAGGACATAAACGCCGAAAACCATCAAAAACAACAACTTCATCGTGAAGCGTTCACTCATACTCGCTCAAAATTTGCAAATCCCGGTAATATCGAAGTCCCCAAACTCATTCCTCTGTATCTGGAGGACCGCTCGTACATCACCCTAATTAATCAGACACACAAAGAGGACAAAAGTTCCCCCTCTCAGGTGGAAAAACGCTAATTTTACCGGCAACCCGAGCAGAAAGTGGGAGGAAGCACAACGACCAAGACCGCCGGACTTTAGACGCTGTTAATTCAGGCGAAGAATCACCCGTTCGACTTGGAGAAATGCAGCCTTCAATGGTTTGAGGGGGAAAAAACCGCCTGGCGGCTACTCGCTCTGTACCTCTTCTGCCACCGGCTCCGGGGTCTCGTCGCCGCGGATCTTGCGTTTGGCCAAGGTCTCCATCCTCTTGCGCCTCTCCTCCAACCGCTGGTTTATGCGTTCTCTGGGGTCCCTCAAGTCTCTGCGACCTCCGTCGCTGCGGCGGCTTCCATACCTGTCTCGAGTGCGGTCAGGCCTCTGGACTTCCTTCAGCTCCTTGCCCAAATTGTCCAGTCGCTCGACCTCATCGGCGGTTATGCGTCCGGCCTCCGGCGCGGGCATAGGGGGCGTGGCTGGCGGGTTTGCCGCAGCGCCGCCCGGCGAAGGCCCGGCAGGACCGCCTGCACCTCCGTACATGGCCTCTAATTCGGTGAATATCTTTTCGGCCCGCGCCCTTTCCTCTTCACTTACACCCGGTGGCAGCGGTGGACGTTCTTTGGTACGGCCCGCGCCGCCCGTGATTCGGGCATCAACCGGTACGGCAGGGGTAACCTCGAGTGAGCCGGCCGCTGCAATAGACGCAGGTAGGGTCGACGGCAGCAAGCTGCCGGATACGGGGGACGCCCCCTCGAGAAGACTGACCTCCCGCACGGGCGGAACCGCAAGCTCGTAAGTCTTGCCGCCCCCCTGGACCACGATGACCCCCTCTTTGACCTGCTCAATGGTCAGATGCATCACCTCAGCGCCCTGCCTGACCCAGTGCGAACCCTTTCCCGGCTCGTTAATCAAGACCAACGACATGTCCGGATGGGATTCATAGACGCTGGTGGCCACAACCGTGAACTTTCCGCCAGGAGGCGGTGGCGGCGGTGGCGGCGGCGGTGGACGATTAGGGTCTCCTGAGTTTCCCGGCGTCACCGCGACCCTCGAGGGTGGAGGCTTGGCCGGATTCAAATACTCCGCAAAGCCCTTGGCCTGAGCCACAAGCGGCGAACCGTCGGCGTCATCTTTTGGCGACCTGCTTCCTCTGCTCTGCCCGAACTGGTCAATAATGCTCGGCGAGTTCAGAAACTGCTCGATATCCTCATCGGAGTCAAAGCCAAAAAACATGGGAAAGGCAGTGAGCCCGACTGCCACAATCGCCGCTATTACACTGGTTATTCGCAATGTCTTAATCATATTGCACTTTCAGACCTTCTTTGCTATTTGACATTGCCGGTGGCGTTTTGTTCCCTCTTGTGGACTATTTTCTCAAAATACTCCTGCTCATGCCCGGCGTAGCCTGCGCTGTGCTCTGGTGTATGGCAGTCGGTGCAGTCGGACATGGGAAGGGTGGTTTTCTCCTGGAGCGGGCTTTTGACGTGTTTTGAGCCGGGCCCGTGGCAGTTTTCGCAGCCGACGTTCTTAAAATGCGGTGTTTGCTGCTCAGAAACGAAGCCGCTTTCATATTCGAGGCCGACCACATGACAGACAATACACTCCGGGTCGTACTGGGAGCCCTCTCTCTCGAGGGTTGCATAGGCATGGGCGTGCTTTTGGGTGGTCCATTTCTCATACGCGTAGCTGTGGCAGGGCTTACAGGACTCCGAGCCGGTATACTCCAACCCATTTGGCAAAGGATACCGCGGGTGATTCTCCAGAAGCTGCGCATCCCTGACAAACTGCTGGTAGGCCTTATAGAGCTCGACGAGAGAAGCCTCGGGCCTTAAATCTTCGGTAACAGGTACATAGGAGAAACTAAGGCTCAGTTTGTCATCACCCTCGACGGGGCTTATCTGCAGTTTAGCCACGTATTTGCCGTACCGCCCGACCGAAATAACGAGGGGCCTTGCGTTCGGCTCGGAGCTCAGCGCGGGCTCATCAGACTCAGAAGGGCAAACCAGACAATCCACAATGCCCATTTGTGAGATGGAGCTTACAGCGGTCTTATCACAACGGTTCAGGATGAGTATATTGGCTCTATCGGCGCCTGGGGGGCCGGCAAAAAGCTCTTTGACCTGTTCGACCGGCGTTGAAATCGCGTCGAAGCACGCAACTGTTACGGCCACGGTCCGGCCCATCAGCGGCAGTTGTTTTGTGAAACTTGAAGGCAGATTCGAATCTGAAGGCGCCCGAGCGTTAATGAGGCTGAACGTCAGGCCCGCCCCCTCAAAGAGCCCGCGATTCCTGGCCATCTCCATATCCTTGTCGGTCAGATGGACCGCGTCGTAACGCAGCCGGTTGAACGCTTCCATCAGTATATCGAACTTGATCAGGTCCTGCTGTCCGTCGGTTTCGACGAAGGAGCCTGTATCGACAACCACACGTTTGTCGGCGGGGACACTATTGAGAACCTGCCAGCGGCGGTCGAGCCCCCCCAGTTGTCCGCCCGAGCAGCCGCAAGGCTTCAATGCCCCGAGCTCGTTACCCGTCAGAAAGACCGTCAGAACATCCGGCCGGCCAACCGAATGTGCCGAGGGTTCGGTCGGAACACTCGGTACGCACGAGGCGGCCGCCGCCAACAAAAGATTGGAAATTAACAGGCGCATCACGACCTGGTTCGCTCTGCTCAACTCAAGGTTTTGCGGTTCCCGTGGAATAGAAGACCTGACAGGTCACGCTCAGACTCTGCCCGTTTCCTATCTTCACGGAAAACACATCCCGGAAAAATCCCTTGTTGTCCCCGGCCGGCGGCGGGGTTATCTCCAGCACCAGCTTATAACGAGTGCCGAGTTTCTCCTGGCTCAACACCCTTACAGCATCTTTCTGTGACGAGACCGACGCAATCTCGAAATCATCGTCGTAGTTGTTGATCACGTAAACTTCTCTTTTGACCGGCTTTTGGGGCTCTACGTTGCGAAGGGTAACAACGTTCGGCGTAATCTGAAACTCCGGGACGACGCTGAAGGGTATAGTCACGCTATTGCACTGAGGGTGAGTCAGGTCGATTTTAATCTGCCCCCTGCTATGTTTTTTGAGCTTCTCAACGTCCACCTTCGGCTGTAGAACAAATTCCATAGCCTCCATCGAGGGGTCAAAAGAAGCTGTGATGCCTTCGCCGGGCGAGCTGAAGCCCTTTACGGCAAACGCCTGATTGTCGAGGCTCCTGAGTCTTATCTCCGGAGGGGCGGCGTCGCCCCGCAGCCGCAGCTTTATCTGGCTCGGCTCGTGTGACACTTTCATCACAGCGGTCGCCCTTATGGTCAGCCTGACTTTGGAGTTTTCCTTATCGTTGCTGGGCACGGTCAGGTGTTTCGTAGTCGCCCCGGCGCTTCTGCCGGCGGTGTAGGCGGCCTTGATAGCACCGCTTTCGCCCGGCGCGTACTCCTTCTTCGCCAGCTCGGCAACCGTGCAGCCGCAGGTGGTCTGGATCTTGCCGATCCTCAATAAGGCGTCGCCGGTATTTCTAAACTTGAACTCACACGTGTTCTTCGACCCCGGTGAGATATTGCCGAAATCGTGCGTCACATTCTCAAAAGTAATCTTTGGTGCGCCGCTTTCGAGCGCGGATTGCTCGGGCGCATTAGGCTCCGGCTCGGCCGGCGTCTTGACCGGCGGCGGCGGTGTGATGACTTTCGGAGGCGTAGAGACGATGGTTTCCTTCGGCTCGGCTGCCTGCGACGAGCTCAGTCGAGGCGGGCTCGCCGAAGTCGGCTCCACCGGGCGTACCGCCGGCTCTTTGCTCACCCTGGTTTGCTCTTTACAGCCAACCTGCACGAACAATAGAAAAGCAGCGACAGCCGTTAACATCAGACAACCGCGTTTCATATCTTCATCTCCAAAAACTCAAACAACGATATACTTTTCGGCCCAATCGGGATGGAACACCCTCTTGCCATTATCAGGCCTCGTTACGAGATTATTAATTCTAACGCACGCAGCAGGGTTTTGCAAGCGATTTCTTGCTGAAAATTACCGACGGTGCGATTCACGTTTGTAGGTGAATTCTTTGCCCGTATCATTGGCCCCGTTTTTTCCCGAATCGGCTCCCCCAGTTGTCATTCCCGCGAAGCTTGTCCCTGCGAAAGCAGGGAGCGGGAATCCAGCCCCCCTCGAAAGGCCTGCACGACCATAGAAGCCCGATAGCCTGCCTTCCTACCTGCAAATATGAAGTGCACCCATTACCGCCCCCGGTAGTGCCCCCCCAGCGGTCAATGTCCCGCCAGCGCTCCGCCGCAGGCGGATTGCAGGGTGGGGGCATTTTTCGGTTTTCTTCTTGCTCTGTGCAGCGGTTTTGGCTTATAATATCGGGCGATGGAGTCCGATATGGCCGGGTGGGACAACTCGGCTCGGCTGCCTGCGACGAACTCAGTCGAGGCGAGCTCGCCCAAGTCGGCAAAACCGGAGAAAGGGATAGGGAGGACAACGAGAAATGAAAAAGGAGGTATTGTTTGTAAGCTGGCTCTTGTTTGCGCTGCCCTGCGCGGGCGAGATTATCATCGTCGATGACGGCGGATACGGCGATTTCGACAATATCCAGGCGGGGACAGACGATTCTGACGACGCGGATGTTATCCACGTCTTTGGCGGCACATAAAGGGGGATAGTCTGCCAATTTCCGGGAGATATACGATGGCGGCAGAAAGACTAAGGAATTGTGGGCTGTTCGTTGCTTTGACGGTGCTGGCGGTGGCGGCGAACGGCGAAATGACGACGGTAACGTACCAGGTCTCTTCCGATAGCGACGACGGGTACGCCTGGAGTGCAACGGACCAGAACACCACCGCAGCCTATCTGATGATCGGCGACGGGAAAGTGTACGATCCGCCTTATTATATGTCGGGTATGCGGTTCGCCGACGTGGGTGTGCCCAGAAGCGCGGTGATTACCGAGGCTCATCTTAGAATCCGCTCGATGTCTGAGGCGACCGGCTGGCAGGTTTACGGCGTGATTGAGGCCGAAGCGACGGATGATGCGGCGGATTTTGCTTCGCGTTACATCGGCGCGGCCGGTAGGACCACCGCATCTGTGGACTGGGACCACAAGTTCGGGTGGGTGGCCAATACCTGGCAGATCAGCGGCGATATTTCGGCGGTCGTTCAGGAGGTGACAGACCGGCCGGGCTGGAGCTCGGGCGGCGCCATGGCCGTCTTTTATAACACGCGAAGAACATCGGGAAAGAGTCGCAAGTACGCCTCGTTCGCGGCGAGCCCCGCGTATGCCCCCATACTGGAGATTACATACCAGACATACGCCATATCCGGCCACGTCCGCACTGCTGACGGTGCGGCGATTGAGGGCGTGGCGATTTCGGCGGGGGCGGATATTGAAGATACCCTGACCGACAGCGGCGGCTACTATGAATTGAAAGTGCCGCCGGGCTGGTCGGGGACGGTGACATTGACTAAAACGGATTGGGGATTTGACCCGCCGAGTCGCGCTTACAGCAGCATCGCCGCCGACCAGAACGACCAGGATTACACGGGCATCCAGCCGAAGATTTCCGGATATGTCACGGATAGCGAGGGTGGCGGCGTCCCGGCAGTAGCGGTGTCGGCGGACAACGGGGGCGGCTCCGATACCACCGATGAGGCAGGATACTATGAAATTACCGTAGCCTACAACTGGTCGGGTACGGTCACTCCTGTCAAAGCAGGCTGGGACATCACCCCTGCCGACTGGACGTACAACGGCGTGGTCGCCGACCAGACCAATCAGAACTACACGGCGTTCCAGCCGAGGATTTCCGGGTACGTCCGGGATCTTAGTGCCATTGGGATGGAGGGCGTGCTGGTCTCGGCAGATGGCGGCGGCTCGGATACTACCGACGGCAACGGGTATTATGAGTTGACCGTGCCATACAACTGGTCGGGGACGGTCACGCCGGTCAAAGCGGGCTGGGACATCAACCCTGCGAGCTGGACGTACAACAACGTGGTTGCCGACCAGAACAACCAAAACTATACGGCGTTCCAGCCGAGGATTAGCGGATATGTGCGGGACCTCAGTGCTTCGGGAATGGAAGGCGTGCTCGTCTCGGCTGACAATGGCGGCGGCTCCGATACGACCGATGCCAACGGGTATTACGCGTTCGCGGTACCATACAACTGGTCGGGTACAGTGACGCCCAACAAAGCAGGCTGGGGATTCACGCCGGCCAACAAGTCCTACAGCACCGTCACTGCGAACCAGGCAAATCAGGACTACACGGGCTTTCAGCCGAAGATTGGTGGTTACGTGCGGGACCTTGGCGCGATTGGAATGGAAGGCGTGCTGGTCTCAGCGGATGGCGGCGGGGGTTCGGATACGACCGATGCGAACGGTTATTATGAGCTGACCGTGCCATACAACTGGTCGGGTGCGGTGACGCCAGCCAAGGCGGGCTGGGGATTCAATCCGCCGAGCAAGTCTTACAGCAACGTCATCTCGAATCAGACAAGTCAGGACTACACCGGTTTTCAGCCGACTATTTCCGGGCATGTCAGAGATGCCAATTCAACGGGAATGGAAGATGTATTGGTCTCGGCCAACAACGGCGGCGGCTCGGACACGACTGATGCCAACGGTTATTACCAGATTACGGTTCCGTACGCCTGGTCAGGGATGGTGACACCTGAAAAGGTGGATTGGGGGTTCAGCCCATCGAACAGACCCTATGCTAATATCACCGCCAATCAGGCGGACCATGATTACACGGGCTTTCAGCCGGAGATTAGTGGCCACATCCGGGACGCCAACGGGACGGGCCTGGAAGGCGTGCTGGTCTCGGCCGACGGCGGCGGAGGGTCGCATACCACCGACGTCACCGGCTACTATGATATTACGGTCCCGTACAACTGGTCGGGAACAGTGACGCCGAGCAAGGCGGATTGGGGCTTCACGCCGGGCAGTCGGGCCTACAGTAACATTGTCTCCGACCAGGTGAATCAGGACTATAGCGTGTTTCAGCCTAAGATATCGGGTTATGTAAGCGACCGGGACGGCGCGCCGGTGGCGGATGCGGCGGTCTCGGCGGACAACGGCGGCGGCAGCGGTATTACAGACGTCGGCGGCTACTATGAAGTGACGGTGCCTTACGGCTGGTCGGGTACGGTTACGGCGACTAAGGCAGGCTGGGACATGAGTCCCGCAAGTCGTGTATATAGTGACGTTATCGCCGACCAGACCAGCCAGGACTACAGTGCCTTTCAGCCGCGGATTTCCGGTTATGTAACTGAGGCTTCAGGCGGCCCTGCGGTCGGCGTGACGCTCTCGGCCGATGCCGGCGGCGGCTCCGATATTAGCGATGCGACGGGTTACTATGAGATTACCGTGACCTACAACTGGTCGGGTACGGTGACACCCGACAAGGCGGCATGGGGATTTGACCCGCTCAGCCGCAACTACAGCAATGTCACGACGGACGAAACGAATCAGGACTACACCGCATTTCAGCCGGTCATATCGGGTTACGTCACGGATACCAACGGAGCCGCATGTGAGGGCGTTGTCGTGGCGACGAATGATGCAAACGGGTCGGATGTCACCGACAGCAATGGGTACTATGAGTTTGCGGTGCCATACAACTGGTCGGGGACAGTGACGCCGCAGAAGCTCTTCTGGTTCTTTGAGCCGGCAAGCCGAACCTACAGCAATCTGATTGCGGACGCAGCGAATCAGGACTACACTGGGGTCGTCGGCGTCTCGATTTCGGGTAAGGTGGTTAATTTCGCCAGCATTGGTATAGCCGGCGTCGAGGTCTCGGCGGATAACGGCGGCGGTTCCGATATTACGCAAGGAAGCGGATTCTACGAATTAGCGGTTCTTCCTGGCTGGTCGGGGACGGTCACACCCAATGAAACCGGCAGGACTTTCGAA
Source organism: Sedimentisphaerales bacterium (assembly GCA_035527845.1). Lineage (GTDB taxonomy): Bacteria > Planctomycetota > Phycisphaerae > Sedimentisphaerales > Anaerobacaceae > JAUWKC01. Next base: position 26,161 of record DATKZT010000013.1, read on the forward strand.
CCCGCGGACCGCTCGTATACCGATGTGACGGTGCATCTGACGGGGCAGGATTATGTGTCGCTTCCGTTGACGGTCTTTATCGACGGCAGCGGCGGCTTCCCGACGATTCAAGCGGCCATAGATGCGGCTTTTCACGGCGACCAGGTCATCGTCGGGCCGGGAACCTACATGGGCCAGGGTAACACGAACATTCTCTTTCTCGGCAAGGCCATAACCGTGCGCAGCGTTGACCCACAGGATGCCTGCACGGTGGCCGCCACAGTAATCGACTGTAACCTGACCAGCAGCGGCTTCCACTTCGACTACGGGGAAGGACCCGATTCTGTATTGGACGGTTTTACCATCACCAGCGCCGAAGGATTCGGGATTGGCTGCTGGGAAGGCAGCCCCATTATACGCAACTGCGTTATCCGCGATTGTCTCAATGGTGGAATCGGGCTCGGCACAAGCAGCGCCCTTATCAGTGACTGCATCATTACCGGCAATGGAACGCCGGAGTCAGAATGGAGCTATGGTGGGGGAATCTCCTGCGGCGAATACGACTACTACGGCTATTGCGACGCGACAGTAAGCAACTGTATCATAAGCTACAACTCAGCGTGGACGGGTGGAGGCATCTCTTGCCTGGTGGACGTGGAAATTCCCATGAGCGTAAAAATAAGCGATTGCACATTCATCGGTAATTATGCGGCACGCGACGCCGGGGCGATAGAAGGCTGCGCGGGTCCGATTACCGATTGCACGTTTATTGGCAACGTGGCCGGCGACGACGGCGGGGCATTGCGGTACTGCTCGGGTCCAATCAGGGGCTGCACCTTTACCGGTAACGAGGCCGCCGATCGCGGCGGCGCGGTGTACTATTGCTGGGGCCCTATATCCAATTGTGTCTTCAGCGGCAACCGCGCCGGGTCAGAGGGCGGCGCCATGTTCGGTTTTTACTACTATGAGGGCCCCTATGGCGGGTCGAGCATTTCCAACTGTACAATATGCTGGAACTCGGCCGGTTCGTACGGAGGAGGAATCAGTGCCGCACAGAGCGGACCAACAGTCACAGACTGTGTGCTTTGGGGCAACACCGACAGCACCGGAGCCGGCGAGCTGGCTCAGATTCGCAGCGGATCGCCTCGCGTATCCTTCAGTTGCATCCAGGATGACGACCCCAACGACGCCAATATCCCCTTCGGCGGCGCCGACGTGAACAATATCGACGACTATCCCAAGTTCATCCGCGATGCCAGCGACGGAGGCGACGGCTGGGGCGACGACCCATGCACCCCTGATGTAAACGAGGCAGAGAACGATGACTTCGGGGACCTGCACCTGCTGATGACCTCGCCATGCATGGATGCCGGCGACCCGGTTGCCTGGATTGGCCCCGATGCTGTGGATATCGACGGGGAGCCGCGGATTATGGGGGCGGCGGTGGATATGGGAGCGGATGAGTTTCCGGTTCCGCTGCTGGCTGTAACAATACCACGGGGCGGGGAGGTTTGGGTCTGCGGCAGTTGGCATGAAATCAGATGGCAAAGCGTGGTCTTTGAGGGTATGGTTGACATCCTTCTGAGCACAGATGGCGGCGGCAGCACCGAGCCTGTGGAAAGCGGGATGCCCGATACCGGCAGCTACCTGTGGAATCTGCCGACCGACGTTGATTCCAGCCAGTGTGTCATTTGGGTCGTGCCGAGCGTGCCCGATCCCAATGTTATCTGCATCGAAAGCGGGCTGTTCACCATTCACCCGGATGCCCCTGGTCCGGCGGCGCCGGCGCGTTGGAAGTCACGGGGCGGCGATTTCGACCGGAAGGGTTTTAGCGAGAATTACGGACCCGAACTGGGCTGCGTGAAATGGACCTTCGAGACGGGCGGCGCGGTGTCGGCGAGTGTAACCATCGGCGCCGAAGACAGGCTGCACATCGGCTGCGAGGACGGCAGGCTTTACACGCTCAATGCAGGCGGATTGCTTCTGTGGAGTTGCGATGTGAATTCACCGATCATAAGCTCGCCGACGGTGGGACCTGACGGCACTGTGTTCGTGGGAACGGAGGCTGGAAGGTTGTACGCTGTCGATATGGCCGGAGACGTGAGATGGACGCACGATGCCGAGGGATTCATATACTCCTCGCCGGCAGTGTCACCGGACGGCAACAGCGTCTATGTGGGCTCCAAAGAGGGCGTGCTTTACGCACTGGCTCAGGATGGCAGCGAGCAATGGCGTTTTGAGCTTTATGGTTCCGGCGTGATTGACGGCTCGATTCTTGCATCTCCGGCTATTGGCGCCGACGGCACCGTCTATATCGGCGGGCTGTATGACCCCAATCTCTACGCGCTCGATGCGAACGATGGCAGCGTGAAGTGGGCCTGTAACTTCGAGTATCCCGCCAATGCCTATTTTCCGGACGGAGATATGGAGTCGGGCTGGCCCTTTGCCTCGCCGGTGGTTGCACCGGACGGAAGCATCTACCAGACGCTGTTGTTCGACCCCAACCTGTATGCAATTGAACCCAATACCGGAAATATAATCTGGTGGACCCAGGTGGCGGAGCGTCCCGGCATTTGGTCACTTTATGAACCCATTAGGGGCGATGCAGACGGCTGGGCCGAGCCGGCTTTGGGACCTGACGGCACAATTTATGTCAGCTTTAACGACTCGAATCTGACCGCAATCGAGCCCAACGGCGCTATCAAGTGGGCGACTCGGCTGGGTATGACGGAGGGCTTCACCCTGACGGTGGGCAGCGACGGGCTCATCTACGCGGCCGGCAACGACGGCTATTTGTGCGTGGTTGACCCGAACGGCCTGGAGTTGGCAAGATTCAGCAGCGGCGGCTGGTTGAACTGCCCGGTCATAGCCCAGGACAATACCATAATTGTAGCCGACGTAAACAACAAGGTCTGGGCAATCACAGGCGCCGGCTGCGGCGAGGGTCCGTTTATGCTGCACAGACCTGAAGACGTTGACGCCAGTCTGTCCGTGAACTTTGCGGATTTTGCCCTGTTGGCAGCCGACTGGCTCGCCTGTAACGACGCCTTGCCGCCCTGCGAAGCCCCTTACTGGGACGGGACATATTTCATCGGCGACGTGGACAGGGATCTGTACGTCGACTTTGACGATGTGGCGAGGCTGGCGTGGAGGTGGCTGGACTACGACGATATGTCGGAGCCGAACTGCTGGGACATTTCCGAATGCGGCGGCCAGAGCTTTGGCGATGGGACCTGCGACGGGGCAGTTGACTTCGGCGATTTAGGGCAGCTCGACCGTGCGTTCTTTACCTGCAAGGGACAGGCCGACTATAACTGTTGTGCCGACTACAACCACGACGACTGCTGCAACTTTGTTGATATCGGTATTCTGAAAGCGAGCTTCTTCACGAGCGGCTACGAGCCGGCAACCGGAAGTCAGGGCTGTCCGCCGTAGCTGTCTGGACGAAGGACTTCTATAATTCTTGGTCTTTGCGAGAGGTAGGTTATGCGAAGAAAAGGTTTTACAGCGACTGAGGCGGCGACGGTGATAGCGGTAATAGTACTGCTGGTCGCCGTATTGATACCTGGTTTGAACCGGTCGAGGGCGACGGCGATTCGGCTGGCCTGCGAGGCAAATCTGACCGGTCTCGGTCGGGCGATGAGTGTGTGGGCCGATGACAACAACGGTAAGTATCCGCGGGCCGGGCCCGAGGGTTGTTACTGGAGTCCAAGCGGCACGCTGTATGATTGGGATTATCCCGACCCGGAACGGGTCTTCTACAGGGGCGAAGCGACCGTTACGTCCAGTTTCTACCTCTTGATAAAGTATTACGGTTTGAAACCCGAGCAGTTTGTGTGTAAGGGCGATAAGGGAGCGATGGCGTTCAAGATTCGTTACGTCGGGCGAACGCGGATAATCCAGCTCAGTGAAGCCTGGGACTTCGGTGACGGCCGTGCGTGGCTGAGTATTCCACCGGGCGGCTATTGCAGCTACGCCTATCACCTGCCGTATTCAAGCTCTTTAGGCGACTTAACAAGTTTTGCCATCTCCACCGAATGTCATCCTGCAACGCCGGTATGCGCCGACCGCAACCCCCATTTGGATATAAATGCCATGGGCAGCGACGTCAATTCCAACTCCGCCGCCCACCTGGGCAAGGGGCAGAATGTCCTCTATAGGGATGGGCACGTGAAGTTCGAGACGAAAGTCACCGTCGGTCTGGGAGGCGATAACATATATACCTACGGCGGCGACCCCTGGTTGGGCGGAGGCGACCCGAACGGCACTCCGCCTGTCGATAATGGAGATGGCTTCCCCGTGGGATATAAGGATGCGTACCTCGTGGGCGAAAAGAACTTTTGGTGAGGTTGGTCTTCGACGGATGGGGCAATATTGCAGTGAATACGCAGATTAACAAAAAAGGGGTGAGGCCGGCCGACTTCAGCGAACTCGCCTCGACTGAGCTCGTCGCAGGCAGCCGAGCCGGACCGCGGCGTCAAGCATGCTTGGCGCCCGCCACCGATTTCCTTTACGGCATCTTGAGCGGGTCAAGGCCCTTGATCTTGTCCTCGTAAATCCTGTATGAATACTTTTGCAGGAGCTGCTTTTGGTACTTGTCCAGCGCTGCATCTCTTCGCTCCTGCCGAATTGCGCTCAGTACCCGGCGTTCGACGTCTTTGGAGTACTCGCGCATCTGTCCCAGGTTCTTCTGCAGTATCTTGACGACCCGCCACTTGAGCTTATCGCTGTCGAAACCCCTGACCGGACCGACTATCTGCCCCGGCTCGCCGGCCCACAAATCCCGGAAGAACACCCCCTCGCGCGAAGCTGTCGTATCGGACGCCTTCTCGTCCTTTTTTAAGGAGTAATCCCGCTTGACCGACTTGAAATCCTTGCCCCCATCCAGCTCGCTTTTTACCTTTTGGGCCGTCTGAAGGTCCTCGCACCATATCTGGTCTATCTTGAGCGCGTCGGCGGTCCTGAATTTCTCTTTGTTCTTGTTGAAGTAGTCGAGCATCTCCTCTTCGGTCGGCTCAGAAAGGCCCGCAAACACCTTCCGACGCATTTCGCCAAGTATCATTCTCTCCTCGCGCGGGGCCATTTGCTTTAACAAATCCGCGTCCTTGTCCAGGCCGTGAAGCCGGGCTTCGGCCACAAAAACCGGCATCCGAATCGCGTCATCGAGCAGGCGTTCGACGCCCTCCACTGCCCCCAAATCCTTCGGGCGCTTCGGCGGCGTGATCATGTTCAGCCTCTCGAACCAGTCCATCAGCGTGACCTGGCCGCCGTCATAAGTCGCCAGAGGAGTGTTCTTTTCTTCTTCGGTCAATTCGTTCTCCATTTGCGAATGCTGTATCCAGAATACCTTGCGCTCGCTTTGCGGTCGATGCAGGAGTCTCTGATGCGCCTGTGCCGCCTTCGGGAAGTTGTACCTGAGCTTCTCGACATGGAGCTTCTTGCTTAGCTCATCATAGAACTGCTCTACCGCCTGCCGGCGCTTTGCCGCCTGCAGCATCGACCTGGCGCGGGCCCGGTCCAGCTTGGGGTCGGCCTTGACCTTCGCGTCCACTTCCGACTCGGCGACGTTTACCTTCTCGGACAGCTCCCTTGTAAGCAGCAACTGGACCATCTGCTGCTCGTAAAACTCTCTCAGGGTCGAGCTCTCTTCAGCAAGGTTTCCCTTTCGGCCTTCAATTATCATTGCCTTCTCGCCCAGCATCTTGAGCAGAACAGTCCTGGCATCAACAAAACTGTCTCTCGCCCTGTCAAAGTCCGGCTCACCGCGATTCTCCCGCACGACTCTTTTCTCGAGCTCCTCTCTGGTAATCACCTGACCATCTATCTGCCCGACAACCTCCGACGGCCCGACAGGCATGTCGGCGGCAGGTCGTTCTTCCGGCCGTGGCTGCGGGGGCACGGGTTTGGCTTCCATCGGCACGGGTTTGGCTTCCATCGGCGCAGGTTTGGCCTCCACCGGCGCAGGTTTAGCCTCCACCGGCGCGGTCTTTTCTGTTTTTGTCTCGGCATCAGCCGACCTGAGCCCCTCCGGCCCCTCCGGCCCCGAGCCCGGCGCTGGGCCGGCGCACGAGCAACAAAGCACCATCAGAACCACAGCCAAAAGTAAACCTGACTTACGCAAAAGACTGCTCATCGCACATACCTCTCTAAAAAAACAATAATCAGTGTACATCGCCCAATCTCTTGCCCTCCTGTCAGCTAATCCATCCCGGCTGCACATCCGGCTTTAACCACCATAAATTAACCGAAAGCCGCCCTTATGTCAAAGGAAAATTTCGCCGCCACCGCCCACTTACTGCTCGCCCACCTCTCCACCACCTGCTTAGAAAGAAGGCGTACAATCTTCACTTGTCAAAGAGAATTCTCCCCTGCACCCACCTGCTGCACAACTCGCACCTACATCAGTCGCCGCGTTTCCGGGTGCCCTCTCTTAGCCCCTTGTCGAAACACAAGTCTTCCGGGGTCGTCGGTTGCCTTTGCGCCTGTTTGCTCTTACCGGATAATGTCCCACTGGCTCTGCTCGCGCATCCACTTGCGTGCTTGTTCAATATCCTCGGGGCTGTAAGACCTGCCGCGCTTCTTCTCAATGGGAAAGTCTTTTACGCAGTCTGCTAATAAATCAAGCAATCAGGCCGACAGTCCTTCTGCGTCTCGTGCCAAGTCCTCCGCCATTCTAAGCTCGACGTAGTCGCGCAGCTTAGCTTCAAAAACGCTCCAGCCCTTCCGGCGTTCTTGTTCCCTCAGAGGAAATTGCAGATAGAACAGAAGATGTGCCAGTTGCTCCGCCAGACTTTCTCCGAGCGCGCTGCTTGACAGAGTAGACCGATTGTGGTAAATTAATTTTCGTTGAAAGCTTTTGGGGGCCGTCGTTGGCGCGGCGGCCTCGTGTTTTTCAGTTAGCATGTTCGGACTCCTTTCGTGCCAAGAAATCCTTTTGACTTGGGCAGCCCAGCGAAATCCATTGCTCAATATCTGTCCTGCGCCAACGGATTGCCCCCTGCCCTACCTTCAGCGGAGCGCAGATAAGACCTGCACTTCGCATACGAAAAATGGCACGCTTACTAAGCGATAGGCGCTGGCCCACAGTCTTCGCGTCCCAGAGTTGACAAGTTTGGTTTGTGTCTCTGTTATTCATTTTGCATCCTTTCATAAAAAAAATAGTCAGTTTTTCTTTCGCTTCTAAAAGGCTGCAAAAAGTTGACAGACGTGCGACTCGATTGCCAATTGGAGGATTCTAAGTCAAGATATTACATGTACTTGCGAAGCTAAAAAAAAGAGGAAAAAATTGAAGTTGCCAACGGACGGAAAAAGTTGCCAGAAGAGTTGCCACTTGATGGGTTAGAATTTCTGTTTGATCTTACCCTCGCCCCCCAAATCGGCAATATTTTCATTTGTGTGTCTTTGAGCAAGCCCTGCATTGTCGTCAGGATTACCGCTTAAGCCCTCTTGCCTAAGTTTTCTGATTCTTTTGTTTATTCCTTCGTGAGAATATTTCTTTTGCGTGATTCCACAGTTATATAGTGCCTCTGCAATTTTCCTACTGCCTGGCATCTTTTGTCTTAGCTTTTCCGCTTCTTGGTATGTAGCTATTATTTTCTCGTCAATTCCATCAAGCTCATCAGCCTCATTTTCCTGAAGAAAGAATTTGCCTGTGAAACCTCAAGAAAATTTATTTTCACAGGGAAAAAGAAAAGTGCCTTATATAAAGGCATAGGAGAAAGAAGAATTGGCATATATAAGGAAATAGGAGCTATGTCCTCCATTATTCAAATATCAGCAAGAAATTTGGGAAGATTGAGAGAGAGAATAAGTTGGGATAGGGTTTTTGGGGGGGGGTATTGGCAATAATATTTGTTGTTCTGGTTTGCTGGTTAATCAGGGAGTATGAAATTGGAGGACTGATTTGTAGGGTAGATAGTTTGGCAGTTCTTAAGGTGATGGTGGGGAATTTCTTGTTATCATTGATATTTGAGGTGGAGGACGGTCAAGTTCTGCACAAGAGCAGTAAATGGAAGAAGCTGCCATAGACCGGCTTGTGCACCACAGTGTCGTGTTAGAGCTGAATGTGCCGAGCTACAGAGCCGAACAGGCCAAGAAGAGGAGAAAACAGGACAAGTAGGCTCCGGAATTTTGCCCCCTATATGGGGCACCCCAGAGGGGCTTACGCCATAAGAAAGGTGTTATTGCATAACGGTAGAAATAATTGTCGTCAGAGGGAATTTATAGTTGACGCCGGTCACTCACTTCAATACATAATATTGAGTGTCCTGATTGCACTCAATGGTAATATTGCATTGCTTCAGGCATGAATGCCTTGATATTTTTTATCCTTGTCGCATCAGATGGATGAGTGCTCAACAATTCCGGGGGCGAACCTCCCTTGTTAGCAGCGGTCATTCTTTCCCAGAATCCAACGGCCTCGTGTGGGTCATACCCTGCCATTGCCATAAATATAAGACCCAAATGGTCAGCCTCGGTTTCGTGCACTCTGCTGTAAGGCAGCAAAATGCCATACTGGGTGCCTACGCCGTAAGAACGCATAAAAAGGTTCTTTGTTTCCTCTGGCCTTTTTGCCAATGCCGTCGACAAAGCCATCCCTCCCATCTCAATAATCAATCCCTGCGTCATTCTCTCGGCCCCATGCTTGGCAATAGCATGTGCAATTTCATGCCCCATTACCACCGCAAGGCCTGCTTCATTTTGCGATATTGGTAAAAGACCTGTATACACAACCACCTTTCCACCAGGCATACACCAGGCGTTTATATTAGGATCATCAACAAGATTGAATTCCCAGTTGTATCCCTTCAATTGCGGCGATAAGCCATTTTCAGCACAGTATTGTTCCACAGCCTTCTGAATCCTAAGTCCTATGCCCTTGACCATCTCAACTTGTTGTGCACTACTGCTTAGCTTGGTCTTGTTTTGGGTTAGGAATTCAGCGTACGATTGAAAGCTCATAGAATTCATGACCATATCAGGGACAAGGTTAAACTGTTTCCTACCTGTAATTGCCACCTGTTCACAAGCTGATACAAACAACAGCGAGCAGCATACCGTGATCATTTGAAATTTCACCATTTTAGTCATTGGCTTATCCTTTTTGAAATTATCTCAAGTTTGTTATCTTCCTGTGACTCTTGCCTATTTACTTTGGTTTCACAATATCCCAGATATCTTTGACGTTAACATCAGAGACCGTTGGCAAAACTACTTCACCTTCCTTTTTAAGAGGCAATCTCATTAGCCCAAGACCCGGAGCATCTACAGACAGCCCTAAGTCAGCCTTGTATGGAATCTTCGACCCAGGTCTTACACCCTTCAAGGCTTTTAACATATCCAGATAGTTAATTTTGGCCGGAAGTGAAACTGTTTTCTTGCTTTTCGCAGGCACTGTGGTCTGTAACTCGGAACTGCCGGTAAGGAACGGCTCAGCACCACTTGAGAGGCCATAGTCCAGATTCATCAGCGGTAACGCAACCGGATAAGGATTATCTACCTCAATATCAAATAAAAGCGTCGCTGAATCTAACTTTACGTCCTCAAATTTTAGATCCGTCATTCGTGCTGTAGGTTTTGCAAGGCCCAAAGAATTCATCGTATCACATCCTGCGGAAAAAATAGAAACTAATGCCGCGGTCCAAACTACATATCCTTTCACACTCATAATCTTATCCTCTAATGCTATCTATTCTGCTTCAATTTCTTCTTTAATGCTTCAATCCTGAGCATTGCCAATGGCGAGGGTTCGCCTTTACTGTTTTCCCAGCGGCTAACCGTAGTAAACGTCACCCCAAGCTTAGCTGCAAACTGCTCCTGTGTCAGACCAAGAGCGGCCCGCAATTCTCTAATTACTCGGAACATTTCTTTCTTATGCATTTCATAGCCTTTAAGAACTGCGAAACAAATTCCATAGCATATTACTTATCACATGTCACAGGAGCTTTGACAATCGGGGTTATCCCTGTTTTTCTCGTAAGGGTTTGTGCTGAGTCTGCTGTAGCCCAAATAGCCATGCTACCCTCCAGTGATCCAAAAACTGCGCCAAAGATGATCTTTCAGCCTCCGACAGCTTCTTTTGGCGAACATACAGGACGGTCAGCTTCTTCTGCGCCGCCAAAGCCGCATCCGTGCCAGGATTTTCAGCAACAACCTGCCTATAAATGGCCTCCGCCTGGTGATATTGCCCTTCGTCTTCATACCGCTCCGCCTGCTCAAGCTGCGCTGAAACATTCGCAAGACACGTGCCTGCCGGCAGCATAAAGGCCAAAACTATCACAAAACCTGTTAAAAACCTTCGCTTGACCATGACAATACCTCCCAAACTAACACAAAATGACCACTCCTTACTGTCCTTAGACTATTATCCTTATCCCCCGGAACGCT
>DATKZT010000014.1:0-32810 GCA_035527845.1 Sedimentisphaerales bacterium
CTTCTCGTAAAGCAGCTCGTTTTCCATAGTCAGTTCACCTATCTTGGCCTTCAGACGCTGAATCAGGCCATCTTGTGGGCCCTGCTCAGCCCGATGCGTCTTGAGGGCGGCGCTTCCCCCGGCCAGGAATTCTTCTCGCCATTGGCTGACGGTGGCAGCCGTGACACCGAGCTGGCGGCTGAGGGTTTCGAGGTTCTCTCCGCTAAGCAGGCGGATGACGGCTTGCGCTTTGCGTTGGGCTGAGAAACGCCCGGTTGGGCGAAGGGGGGCGAGCGGGTCAGTGGGCCGACCGCCGGCCGCTCCGCTCGCTTGCGCTCGCTCCGCTGCCGGCGGAGCTTCATTCGATAGTCTTGTATCCTTGGACATACCTTGACTCCTTTCGGGCGATAGTATCCCCTAAATGTGTGTCCAAGGAAACCCTAGGGCGGGGGAGAAAGGACTAATTATGTCAATGCATTTTAAGCTTTTAATAGTTGGCACTGTAGTGTTCCTATTGCTTCTGTGGGCTTTCAGTTCAAATTATGAACATGAAACAACAAGTGAGGGGATGATTATTGGAATGTCAGATAATACAATGTGGACAACACGTTTAACTGCTTTATACCTTTGTTTTGTATCCGTTCTTTTTGGTCATGCAGTTTTCGGCAGGAAAGGCAAACAGGAATAATCCTCATTACTCCGTCCTAACTTATCCCAACTATGCTCATTTTTTTGTAATGGAATTTTTTGGTGTGGAGGTATAATAGGGACAGGCGATATTAGAAATCAACACGTACTCCTCACTCTTCACCCCGAAACATAAACCCAATAGTCCACTCACGGCCCACTCACAGACTACTCAGAACCTGTTGGTCAGGTACGCTCCTGTGCCGCACAGAGATATTTCTGAGTCGGTACTGACTACAAAGCAAAGAAAAATCCTCATTGGTGAGCCAATAATGAGGGTTCTTTAGTCGGGGTGAAAGGATTCGAACCTTCGGCCTCCTGCTCCCAAAGCAGGCGCTCTAGCCAAACTGAGCTACACCCCGGGCTTACCACGCCCTATTCTACCCCGGACGCCCGCCGATTGCAATTAAATCGGGCTTCACTGGCAGCCGGCCGAGCTGTGCAGCCGCGCCGGCCGCTCAATTCGTTGTGTTTCGAAGCTGACAGAAATTGGCCCCCGTCCTGCCACAGCCAAAAAATCGCTTGCATACCGGGGCCATCTGAGATATAATATGGTTGAGAATCTGAGTTTGGGCTGAGTGCGGCTGTTTGGGAAGATTATGGGTTGCAGAACCGCAAAACGCTCGGTGGCAGCGGCCTTGATTGTCTGTAGCGCACTGTGTGCGTTCTTTTTTGCCGGCAGGCTGGGGGCCCCATTGAGTGCTCAGGCCGAGCCGCCCCCCGTCGGCGACGGCGCGATTATGGTGATTCCGGTGCAGATCGCACGTGACAGCTACGGGCTGGCCATGGTCGATACAGACGCCCGGACGCTGTGGATATATGAGATAAACAGTCGGGGACCTGCTCACAAGCGTTTGACCTTGTTGGCCGCCAGAAGCTGGCGATATGACAGGCTGCTCGAACGGTACAATACGGCTGACCCCACTCCTGAGCAGGTTAAGAGCCTGCTGCAAAATGTGGGCCAGGCTCCACAGTGGCCCGATGCCAACACAGGTATTCTGGAAATGGCTGCGCCCGACGAGCGAGTATTCGATGTCGGTCGCCGGGGCAAATAGGAATTCTGAATATTCTGCCGAAAGCAGCGAGCCCGGCAGGATGCAGGTAACCATGTAAGGGAAATTGATTATGCCTGGCATGTTCTATTCGATTCAAGAGGCATCTGAGAAGCTCAAGATGACGGAGCAACAAGTGGCGAGCCTGGTTAAGGAAGGCAGGTTGCGCGAGTTCCGCGTTGGTGAGAACGTATCTTTCAAGGCCAGTGAAGTCGAAGCCTTGGCGGCTGATCCGAGCATCATGGCAGCCGGGAGAGCTTCGGCGGAGCCGGAACCGGCTGCTGAAGTAACTCTTGAAGGTACGGCGGCGCCGGCGCCACAACCCCCGGCAGCACCCGCGCCACAACCCCCAGCAGGACCCGCTCCGCGACCGGCAGCAGCACCCGCGCCGAAACCGGCGGCAGGGCCCACTCCAAAACCGGCAGCAGAACCCTTTTTGGAACCTGTAGCAGGACCGCCGGCGGCGGATACCGGGGAGATATCTCTGGCTGCCGATGCCCTTGGAGGCTCAGACACCGGAGACGAGCTGCTCGATGCGGATACCCTTGTTGCCGGTGAAGGAATAAATCTCCTTGGCGAGACAGGCGGTGAGGCTCTGGACACCGGCGAAATGTTGGCCGAAACCAAGGGGTCGGGAGGCGAGCCCTCGCTCGAGGAGATTGAGGAAGACGTCAATCTGGATACCTTTGGCAGCGGTTCAGGTCTGCTGGACCTTTCCCTTCAGGCCGACGATACTTCGCTCGGCGGCATTCTGGACGAGATATACACCGCCGAAAGCGGCCAGGAGACCAGCGAGACTGGCGCACTGGAGCTGGCGGCGGAGTCGGGACCGGCGGCGGTAATCCCCGACGACGAGGTGCCCACCCCGGAGCCGATTATCGAAGAGATGCCGGCGATGGCTATGGCTCAAGCGTATGCAGAGCCGGCTCCGGACAAGCTCAGCAGTTGGTTGGGCTATTTGTTGTGGCTGCCTTTGTTGGCGATCCTCTATACGGCCATCGTGGCCATCGGCGGCTTCAACAACGTTATGCCCGCCGTTCTTGGCAAGATACAGGCTATGAGCGGGCCTTACGGCATACACATCATCTGGTACATAGCCGGCGGCGCCGCTGTATTTTCGCTTGCGGTGGTGGGCTTGAGTTTTGCCGTTGGCGCCCCGGGCGCCAAAGCGCCCAAAAAGGAAAAGGTCAAAAAGCCAAAGGCGCCGAAACCGCCGAAACCATTGAAGAAGCCCAAAGAGCCAAAGAAAAAGGAGGAAAAAAAGAAGTAGCCGCCAAAGGCACTCTTTGCTGAAAGCTAAGCATCCTCGTTTTCATACCGGAAGACGTCCTCCACCTTCACGCCGAAGGTACGTGCTATCCGAAAGGCAAGGGTCAGTGACGGTGCGTACTTGCCGGCTTCGATGGCGATAATCGTCTGGCGGGTGACGCCCGCTTTGTCTGCCAACTGCTGCTGTGTCATTTCGCCGTTCTCAAAACGCAGCCGGCGAATCTGGTTGCTAATCCGATTATTGCTCATCTTCGGCCTCCAGCGCGCATTGTATAAGGACAGCCGCCGAGTGAACAAACTGCCCAACCCACAAAGTGCTCAAGAATATCACCGGCAGGTACAAAACACGTACGGAATTACCACCGCCGAGAACAAAAAATGGAATGATACACGCACAGCACAGAAATAGCATAAGAGCAATTGTTGCCCACTCAAATGCCCGTTTATAAATCGTCTTTTCGCGCTCGTCGAAGCCGGCTTCAAAGCCTTTCTTGCGCAGCAGTAAATATCCCCCGAGCCCGGCAAGGCTGCCGAACACCAGGAAAATAATCAGATAGTCAATGCCTTTCGCGTTCGTTCTTGCCATCAGGAACAACCCCAGCGCGGCAATTGGAAAAACTCCCGTTACCACAACCAGGTTAAACCACGCACTTTTCTGCAGCCTGTTCATAACACTTCCTTTCTCAATCTGTCTCTTCGCCGCCTTTACCTCCCCAGCCGTACTGAACCAGAACCGCGAAGCAGTACACAACGTTGCAGATGAACATTATTCCCAAAAGCATAAGAGGCAGCAGTCCAACCGGCATTTGATGTTCCTGTCCAATAACAAATTGTGGAATTAGGCAGACGACGACGAGAAGACACCAAAGGGAAAAGTAAGTTGCCACAAAAGCCTTTCTGATAATCAGTTTGTCGCGCTCGTCTGAGTCAACCTCGGTCTGGCTCTGTTTTCTTCGAAGGATAATGAATGACAAGCCGGTAAGGCCCAAAACAGCCAAGACTCCGAACAATTGCAGGACCCGCAACTGCCTGCCCACATAGGTGGACATAACAGCCAATACAGCTAAAAGCAACGTGGATATGGTTAGGCCCAGCCATGCCGCTTTCTTCACTCTATTCATAACGCTTCTCCACATTCAAACCGATGACTCTGGTTTTTGAGCTCATCTTCCGCAATCTTTCTGTCCCCAGGCGTACTGAATGAGAACCGCCGCCGAGTAAACTAACAGAGCGATAAGCAGTACGCCCACATTGATAAAGGCAAGCAGCCACACGGGAATCGAACCCTTTACTCCTACCACTAACTGCGGGATTCCGGTTGCCGCCGCCAGCAACACCCAAACCGAAACAAAGCAGGCCACAACCGCCCTGTACTTGATCAGCTTGTCACGCTCATCTGATTCAACCTCGGCCGGACTTTGTTTGCGTCGCACCAGAACAATCGATGTCGCCATAAAGACACAAATGACCAACACGGGCCAGAAACGAGTGATCCCTTCCGGTATGGTTTTCAAAATGAAGAGTTTGACCCCTGCCCAGACGAAAATGCAAAGAGACAACGATATGCCTCCAAGACCGAACCACGCCTCTTTCTGTGTCCTATTCATTTTCTTTGTCCCTCCAGCCATATTGTTCCAGCGTCACCAGAGAGTGCACAAGATAGTGACTAATGCCGGCGCCCATGAATATCATAGGCAGCCACTTGACTTGAATTGCGCCGTGCGGGCCGAGAATGAAAAACGGAAGCATACACGTGACGCCGACGAACAAGAAAGCCGTGAGAAACCCGGTCAGCGCAGCCTTTTGCTGAATTGCTCTGTCCCGTTCGTCGAAGTCCACCTTGCCCCTGTCTTTTTTGAAGATGGCAGGCGCTAAGCCTCCAAGGCCGGCGATGCCAATGAAACCAATCCCCGCGAGCGCTTTGGGCATACCGACAATAAAATACAGGATCAAGACCGCCGCGGCGCTAAGGGCTAAGGCCGATGAAGTTGTTACCACAAACAACCACGCCATTTTCTGTGCTCGGTTCATAGCTGTTCTCCTCTTCTGTACTTGCATACTTATCTTTCCAATGTAAGCTGTATCGTACATAATGTAAGCTCAACTATACTATATGTCAAGTCTTTTTTACATTTTTCCGCAATTTTTCTTTTTCGCCTGGGTGCTTCCAGCCGAACTTGGCTCTTTAAGTCTATTCTGCGCAAGGGCTTAGGAGAATGAAGGGGGTAAAAGTTTTTTTCGTTCTTGTTGTTTCCGCGGCTTCATTTTGGGCAATGCATCAGCAGAATGGGCAAATTGACGCCCTTGTGCAGCAGATTGCGGTGAAAGTGCCTGGTTTGTCGTCGGACTTCGCACCCTTTGGCGTCTTGCATTTTTGATTTCCTGAATTCATGGGGTACGATTTGCCGCCTCCGTCGAGGCTCGTATCCAGGACGGAGCCGGGATCGATCGTATCGATGATTTGAAGGTTAGAGTAATCCTCTGTGGTTTGCCGATACTTAAAGAAATGGCGACCGTAACATTCAAACAGCCGGGAATGAAACAGTGCCCGTTTTGCAGTGAGATGATTCGGGTCGAGGCCATCAAGTGCCGATTCTGTGCCGAGTTCCTCAACACCGACGAGGCCAAGGCCCTCGAAGCCGAGATGGCGGGCGAGCCGCTGCCGCCGCAGGATCATATCCTCTTTGCAGGCCGGCCTTCCGTGTTCGGCATGGTCGGCGCCGCTATAAAGGCCGCCTTCTTTGTCGCGCTGGGGATTCTCATATCGAAGTGGCCCATCGAGACAGTAGCCAACGAGCTGTTCGCTTTGGAGCTTACCGAGCAGCAACTTGTGACATTCGGCGAGTACAGAATCCTCGCCGGCCTTGGGCTCATTCTTATTGCGGCGCTGCTGCTTCTGGTCAAGATGCTCAAGCTCAAAATGACGCGCTACGAGGTCACCGCCGACCGCATAGAGTGGAGCAGAGGCGTTCTCGACAGGAAAGTTGACAATCTCGATATGTTCCGGGTCATCGACCTGAAGCTGCGAAGGAGTCTGCTCGACTGCGCATTAGGCATCGGCACCGTCGAGCTGATAGCCACCGACAAGACCGACCCACAGTTCACCTTCGAGAAGATGCGCGATTCCCGCACCCTCTACGACGTCATCAAGAAGGCCAGCCTCGAAGCCGACCGCCGAAGCGGCGTCGTCCACCTCGAATGAAATTCAAGAATCCGTATCCTGGTCGGGTACATACTCCAGCAAATCGCCGGGTGTGCAATTGAGGGCCTTGCACAGGCTATTCAGAGTAGAGAACCTAATCGCGCGCGCTTTGTTAGTTTTGAGAATTGATAAGTTGTTGACCGCCAAACCTGTCGCCTCGGCCAAGTCCTTCAGCTTCATCCGCCGATCCAGGAGAACGTAATCCAGTCGAATGTTAATCATCTGTGCACCCCCTTTAGACCAGCGTCTTCGATTCTTCAATCACCGGCATTACCTTCTGGAGTATCCGACCAAGTCCCACCAGAATCAAAGCTTTGGCCAGGGCGGGTATCGCCGTTAATAGTAGCCGCCAAAGAAGCAATGAGTTGCTGACGTTCTTCATTAGCGAAGTGTACCAAAGCTGCTGCAACACACAGCTCACAATTACAATGACCGCACACGCGTATAGAACCCTCGTTCCGTTGCGCAGCATCCAACTCGGTTGACACTCAGTGTCAAACAAGTACCTTATGAACTGGCCCACACCCAATAGCACCAGCCCAAGGCTCATCGAGTTCAGGAATATCACCAGCACCGAATACAAGATTTTACCTGATAGCCAATTAGACATCATGCTTCCAGACAAGAGTCTTCCGACCACTCCAATGCTCGGCACAAAAAGAAGAAGCGTCCACCCAAGGGCTTGGGCCGCCTCACAATAGAAATGCAATAACCGCTGGTGCTGCTTAATGAACTCATTCATAATAAGACCTTCCTTCCCCAATTTCTTAGACCAGCGTTTTGGACTCTTCAATAAGGGGCATCGTTCGTTTCAAAATCTGTCCCAATCCGACGAGAATCAGAACTCCCACTGCTGTCAAAACTAATGAAACTAAGATCGCAAGCAGCTTGCCCGCCCACGTCGAAAAAGCATCCAAAGTTGAGTGATTAATAATGACCACGAAGAAGAACCATCTCCAAACGGAGTTCGTCGCCACAACAACGCCACCGACGTACAGAATGGCAGATCCGTGTCGCAGAACCCAGCCGGCCCTATACTCAGGTTCACGTAAGTACCTTATGAACTGTGCGACAAGCAGCGCCAGTCCGGCGGGTACTATGTAACTGAGCAAGACGTGTGTCAACAAATTCAGCAGGGACGGCCAATCTCCCATGCTGCTGAAGCGGCCCCCTGAGAACATCCTGGCAATAATGAAGATCGGCGCAAGGATGAGCAGGACGACCGCCGTCGATTGGGCCGCCACAGAATAGAAATGCAGCAAGCGCTGGTTCTGCTTAACGAATTCGTTCATGATACTTTCTCCTTTCTTGTTCCTGTTCTGGGCTGTGTTTCGTGTAATTTTCAATGCTTATCGTTAAATTGTCAATCATAATTATTCATTTTGTTGAGAAATTTTTTTCTGTTCGCTGTTCAGGTGGACCAGACAAGAGTGATGGAACAGACTTGCAAATTCAGCTCGTGACGGTGTGGTGCTCCATCAGGAGCATTCTTTTCTTGAGTGAAATGCCGCCTGCGGCACTGAAACCGCCTATTTTGCCGTCGCTGTGGATGACACGGTGGCAGGGGATAATCAGGGGCATGGGGTTTGCAGCCCGCTGGAGACAGCGGACCCCAAGGCTCACCCAGTATTCGAAGGGACGCGGGCGGACGGATGAATGTGCCGGATTTTGGGGGCTGCGGGCTTCCACAAGAAAAGCGGCTTTTTTTGCCAACACTTGGGGCCTGTTGTGCATTATATTGTTAGATGAACGGAGGCTGACTCGAAGTGGACGCGAACGGTGAGTGAGAAAAACCGAGAAGTCGCGGGGGAAGGCGGCAGAGCCGGCGGCCGGTCATCGCAATCGGTGCTTTTTGAAACGTACATAGCCGAGCTTGACCGGCTCAGGCGAATTGCCGCCGGTATGGGCCTGGGCGCCGCCGATGCCGAGGATGCCCTGCAGGATGTGTCGGTCAAGGCGCTAAGGCAGCGGCGAAAGTGCAAGAGCCGGGACGAAGCGGTCCGCTGGCTTACCAAGGTGACGGTCAACCGCTGCCTGATGCACCATCGCCGCAGAAAACGATTCAGCCGCAGCGCCGCTGAGATTATTAAGCGGCGGACAGAGAACGCTGTTGAGCCGGCAGGGACGGATGCAAAGGCGATTGCGGCCGAGGAGCTTGAGATTGTGCGGCAGACTTTGAGCGAGCTTGACGGGTCGCTGTTGACGACTATGGCGCTGCGTTATTTCTGTGGGCTGAATTCAACGGAGATTGGGCAGGCCCTGGGGCTGAGCGCCTCGGCGGTCCGGAGCCGGCTGCGAGAAGGCAGAATGATTCTCGCCAAAAGACTGATGGAACGAGGAATCGAACCGTAATGGATAAGTCATGTGAACAGATTGAGAAGCTGCTGGTTGATTATGCCGACGGCGAACTATCGCCGAGCGAATCGAGCCGGGTCGCTGAGCATTTATCCAAATGCGAGCGCTGCAGAACAACATCTGCGGCTCTCCAGCGGTCGCTGGAGCTTGCCGGCATCGTATGGGCTGACGGGCTGGAAGAAATAGGGGGCGTCGGCATGGCGAAAGAAAGAGGCGTCCGCCGATGGAGGTGGCGTCGATATGCGGCAATAGCAGCGAGTATTTTGGTTGTGGCGGGCATTTGGATATTCCGGCTTACACCGACCGGACCTAAACAAGCGGAGCCGACTCTTGCTGAGATTGAAAAAGAAATTGAGGACTCAGGTCGTGCCGCCCGCTTGTTGGCCGCGACCGAGTTGTTAACCGAGTACCCCGACGCTCAGTCAATCGTCAAACAGCAATACCGCTATATAGTCAAAACATATCCCCAAACGCCCTCAGCGGCCCAGGCAAAATTGCGAATTCAATGAGCGACAGATTATGGAAAGGAGAAACCCAAAATGATTCGATCAAGAAAACACAGATTGGTAATGGCCGTGCTTTTGGTCGGCACGTGCACGCTCGCGGTGTCTCAAGAAGCGAACGAAGGCAAAACTGAGCTGGAATTTGAAATCAGCGGTCAACCGCAAAGCTGGTTCATCAAAATGCCCGCCGCAGAACCCCCTGTCACAGGCGCCGGTCCCATTAAGCCGACCCACGTGGCTGAACTTTTCCTATGGAATCTACCTTCGAGGGTCCGCTCCAGGGATAGTGACCCGTATTTGCTAAGCATGGACTTGAGAAGTGCTGAGTTGATAAGAAAGCTCAATGAGACACCTGCAGGACAACGTATGTCCCCCCAGCAAAGGGACTTTTTGACAACAGGCGATGCGTTAATCACCGTTGGCAACTTCAGTGACACGGTGGGCAATCATTGGCATTTCCGCTTGTACGCGGTAAGCCAGGACGATGCCAAGCAAGTGGCTCAGGCCCTGCTTGAGTTTGTGACCGAGATAGCCGATGAAAGGTTGCAGCAGTATCGGGACGAACAGCAGAAGCTCCAGGAGAAAGTGGGGCAATTGAAAAAAGAAATTCCCGAAGAGGAAACAAAACTTAAAGCAACGCAGACCAAGTTAGAGCAGCTAAAGAAGACCGTTCACTACCTTTCCATCAGCGAAGCGAAGGACACCGTTGTGGAATTGAATAAAAAGCTTGATGATTTGAATATAGAGATAGCCGGACTGCGTGCAGAACTTGAGGCAACCAGCGAGGCAATAGGTGGGCCTGCCCGCGGACCTTTCAGGGATAAACTTGAAGAAATACGCATAGAGCAAATGATAAAATTGAAAGCCACCGAGGCCAAGAAGGATACCGCTACGAAGATTCGTGACCAAGCAGAGACATTCTTCCGGCTGGTGAATGAACTTTCTCAATTCGCACAGCCGCTAAGCGAGTTAAGGAGCAGATTAGGCAACTGCGAACAAAACCTTCGCCAAACGGAATATAGACTGGCCAACCCCTCTATGGAGATGCTGCCGCCGGAGGTTTTCCAGAACAAGGTGACGATATATCGGGTTGGGGTGGGTGAATAAGGCGGTATTATAGGGCCGTCTTTGTTGAATTTATTTTCGCAATGGCCCTTGACAAGAACCGATGGTTGTGGTATAATGGTATAATCGTGGAGCAGATTAACCGCAAAAATACCGGTTGTTGGTGGCCTGCGGGATAAAACCCGGCGGGCAAGCGGTAATTTGCTTTAAACAATATTAACAACATTATTAAGTAAAAGGCGGCCTGCCGGAAAAGCAGGCCGCTTTTTTTATTTGTAATTACGGGCGAATCCGGCTAAAAATTGCAGTTTAGGGTTCACACTATGGAAGATTACAGGCAGATAATACTGAATGCCAAGCCGGGCCAGATTGTGCCGATCGTCAAGCAGATGGACATGGACGAGCCGGTCGATTTCTTCGCCAGGCTCAGCGACTACGGCCGGGCCAGGAACTGCTGCCTGCTCGAGTCCAAAGAGCACCTGGAGGAAAACGCCCTGAGCTTCGGCACGGCAAGACCGGCGCTGTATCTTACCGGCACCGGAAGCGACTTTGCCATCAAGGCGTTGAGCCGGACGGGCCGGCGAATGATAGATTTCCTGTCTGCCGACAAGGCCCGCTTCGGTTTTTGCGAATCCGTCGAGTTCGGCGCCGAAGCGATTACAGGAAAGATAAGGCGGACGGCGGAGCTGGTCGATGAGCAAAGCCGGCTCAAAACGACAAATCAAGCGGATGTCCTGCGGGCCGTGGCATTTGCCTTCAAATTGGCGAGCAAGCCCTTCCGCGTCACCTGCGGACTGCTCGGCGCTCTTAGTTACGACTTCATAGACCAGTTCGAAAAGCTGCCACCCAACGAAGCCGACCTGCTCGGCAATCCCGACTACGAGCTTTACTTCGCCGACAATATCTTCCTGATGGACCACGTGCAGAACCAGGGCTACGTCCTTGTAAACGTAATGATAACCAACGGCGACCGCGAGGCGGCGATAACGGAAGCGCAGGAGTGTTTCGATTACTACAGGAACCTGGCTCGATTTGACGTCCCGGAAGGACAAAAACACACCGGGCCGCTTGCCCCCGCCTCAACCGACACTAATCAGGACGAGTACGAAGCTATGGTCAAGACGGCCAAGAAGCACATCCTCGACGGGGATATATTTCAGGTTGTACTGAGCAGAACCAAGACCGAGCCCTGCCCGGATGAGCCGCTGGATGTTTACAAGAGGCTGCGGGAATTGAATCCCTCGCCTTATATGTTCTATTTGAATACGCCGAGCACGATACTGATGGGGTCGAGTCCGGAGCTTAACCTTCGTGTCAGCGGCGCCGGCACCCGCAGTGTTGAGATCAGGCCCATAGCCGGCACCAAGCCGAGGGGCCGGGTCGGCGGTAAAATTGACCCCGATACCGATTTCAGATACGAGGCGGAGCTGAAAATCGATCACAAGGAATTGGCCGAGCACATGATGCTTGTTGACCTGGCCCGCAACGATATAGCCCGCGTCGCACAGCCCGGCAGCAGGGTCGTCACGGAATTACTCACCGTCGAAAAATATGAGTCGGTCCAGCACCTCGTAAGCAATGTAAAAGGGGCGCTGGGGACCGGTCTCGACGCCCTGAGCGCTTATCTTGCCACGATGAACATGGGTACCCTCACCGGGGCGCCCAAGATTGAGGCGATGAAGATAATCCGGCAATTGGAGAAAACCAAACGCGGCTACTACGGCGGCGCGGTCATGTACCTGACCGTGGACGGCCAGTTCGACAGTTGCATCACCATCAGGAGCCTGCAGGTCAAAGACCATACCGCCTACATCCGTGTCGGCGCCGGCATCGTCCACGACAGCGTCCCCAAGACCGAATTCGAGGAAACCGAGCACAAGGCAAATTCGTGCCTGCGGGCCATTCGCGGAGACTCATAATGGAAAGCAAATCCGATGGAAGCCGATAGTCCAAAAGTCCTGTTTATCGATAACTTCGATTCGTTCACGTACAACCTCGTGGACGATTTTTGCAAGCGCAAATGCCGGGCCAGGGTGTATCGTGCGGACACGGCCCTTGAAGAGCTGAAAGCAGTAGCTGAGGAATTCTCGCCCGACCTGCTCGTGATTTCGCCGGGACCGGGCACGCCGGATACGGCGGGCGTCTCGCTCGACGCCGTGGGTTATTTCAAAGACAGGCTGCCTGTGCTCGGAGTGTGCCTGGGTCATCAGGTCATAGCGCAATATTTCGGCGGCAAAATCGGCCATGCCCCGGCACCCATGCACGGCAAGCCTTCACGCGTGACACATAACCAGAAAGGTATATTCGCCGGCGTTGAGAACCCGCTGCAGGCCGGACGCTACCACAGTCTTTGCGTAGTCAAGCTGCCTGATTGCCTCCGGCAGACCGCCGAATTCGAAGGCGTTGTCATGGGCTTCGAGCACACGGACCTTCCCATATACGGCGTGCAATTTCACCCCGAGAGCATCTTGACGCCGGCCGGGGGGAAAATCATTGAGAACGTACTGTCAATCGCACTTGATAGAAGGCAAAAAGTGAGGGATTAGATATGAAAAAGATAACCGAATATCTCGAAATCATTCTCGAGGGCAACGACCTCACCTTCGACCAGGCAAAGGCGCTTCTGGATACCGTGTTCGAAGGGGACGTCTCCGATGTTCAGATTGCCGCTTTTCTGGCCGCCATGAGAATGAAGCGTGCCACCCCCGGAGAGATTGCCGGTCTTGCCCAGTCGCTGCGCGACCATGCCGTGCGCGTGGAAGCCGGCGTCGATAACCTGATTGATACCTGTGGCACCGGCGGCGCGGTCATAAAGACGTTCAATATCTCGACCGCCGCGGCGCTCGTCGCCGCGGGCGCCGGCGTCTACGTCGCCAAGCACGGCAACCGCGGCATCACCAGTCAGTGCGGCTCAGCGGACGTCCTGGCTGAGCTCGGCGTCAAAATCGACGCCGGCCCCGAAATAGTCGCCGAATGCATCCGGCAGGCCCACATCGGGTTCATGTTTGCGCCAAGGTACCACCCCGCCATGAAGTTCGTACAGCCCATCCGAAAGAGCCTGGATTTCAGAACCGCCTTCAACATCCTTGGGCCGCTCGCCAATCCCGCCGGCGTCACCGCACAGGTCATGGGGGTGGCCAGCGAGGCATTGATGGACAGAATCACCGAGGCCCTCAAAATCTTGGGCGCCAAACGCGCCATGGTCGTGCACGGCCAGGGAATGGATGAGATAAGCACCCTCGGCCTCAGCAAAATCTGCCGGCTGGTCAACGGCGAAGTCACCTTGATGGAGCTTGACCCCGCCGATTTTGGTCTTTCCGGCGCCTCCATTGATGACCTCCAAACCGGCGATTCTATAGCGAACGCCAAAACCATTCGCGCCATACTTGAGGGCCGCGAAACCGGCGCGAGAAAAGATGTAGTCCTTCTGAATGCCGCCGCCGCAATAATTGTCGGAAACCTCGTCGACGACTTTGACTCGGCCATTGATATTGCCAATAAATCGATTGGAGAAGCAAAGGCGCTCGCCTGCCTCGAAAAGTTAATCGAGGTCTCAAACAGTTAGTGCTCGCACCGCTGCCTATATGCTGATAGTGAAAGTCAAAATCTGCGGTATTACGAACTACGAGGACGCCCAGGCCGCGATTGATATGGGTGCGGACCTCTTGGGACTGAATTTCTACCCCAAAAGCCCCAGGTTTGTAACTCCGGACGCCGCCGCCAGGATAGTGAACAGGCTGCCGGGCTTTGTTGATATCGCGGGCGTATTCGTCAATGCTTCCTTTGAGCAAATCCGCGGAACGATAGACCATTGCCAGTTGAACTGGATTCAGCTGCACGGTGACGAGACCCCGAAATTCTGCCAGTCTTTTCTCTCCTTTAACGTAAGAACAATGAAGGCCATCCGGGTCAAAGACCAAAGCGACATCAAAAAAGCGGAGGACTATTTCACCGATGCGATTTTGCTGGACGCGTTTGACCCGGACAAATATGGGGGCACCGGTCTGACCTTCGACTGGAACGTTGTCGGACACATCGGAAAACGGATCTTTTTGGCCGGCGGCATAAACCCGGATAATGCGGCACAGGCCGTCGAGCTGGGAGTCTACGGAATCGATGTCTGCAGCGGCGTCGAGGCCGCACCCGGTAAAAAAGACCATGAAAAAATGAAGAAACTCTTTGAGAACATACGGCACTTGCGAGGTTAATGTGCTGCGCTGTTACAGCCGGGTCGGTTGCTGTCATTGCGGGCGAAGGGAGCCTTTGGCCCTGAGCCCTGCCGAAGGGCAAGCAGTCTCAACCCATCCAAAATCCCGCAGTGCTCAGCTGACAAGTCAAGGACCACTAACGATATTTGGAACTGTGAGGCAAGAGACATGAAGTATGAAGGCAGATTCGGAGATTACGGCGGCTTTTATGTCCCCGAGGTCCTTATACCGGCGCTGGAAGGGCTGGAAGAGGCGTTCTACCGCTATTACCAGGACGAACGGTTTATTGCCGAGCTTGCGCAGCTTTCGAGAGATTACGCGGGCCGACCCTCCCCCCTTTACCACGCAAAACGATTCAGCGATTACGTCGGCTTCAAGGTCTATCTCAAACGAGAGGACCTGCTCCACGGCGGCGCCCACAAGGTCAACAATACGCTCGGACAGGGCCTCTTGGCCAGGTACATGGGCAAGACCAGGCTCATTGCCGAAACCGGCGCAGGACAGCACGGACTCGCTACCGCCATGATCGGCGCCCTCTTCGGTATGGAAACCAAAATCTTCATGGGTGTCACCGACATCGAGCGCCAAAGCGTAAACGTCCATAAGATGAGATTGTGCGGCGCAGAAGTAATCGGCGTCGAAGGCGGAACAGGCACACTCAAGGACGCCATCAACGACGCCCTTCGGTACTGGACTGCCCACGTCACAGACACATTCTACTTGTTCGGCTCGGCGTGCGGCCCGCACCCATACCCCACGATAGTCAAACACTTCCAAAGCTGTATAGGAAAAGAGACGAGGCAGCAATGCATCGACCAAATAGGCAGGCTGCCCGATATGGTTGTTGCCTGCGTCGGCGGAGGCAGCAATGCGATAGGTATCTTTTCAGGTTTCTTCGATGACAAAGACGTCAGGCTAATCGGCGTCGAAGCCGGCGGCAGGAGCCTCAGCAGTGGTCTGCACGCGGCCACCCTGGTTGCCGGCAGGGTGGGCATCCTCCACGGCGCAAAGGCCTATCTGCTCCAGGACGAAGAGGGGCAGGTCCACGAAACCGAATCCGTCAGTGCCGGGCTTGATTATCCCGCAGTCGGACCCGAACATTGCTTCTTAAAAGATGCCGGGCGCGCCGACTATGTCGCCGCAGAAGACGAAGATGTCCTCGATGCCTTTGAGCTTCTGACCAGGAGTGAGGGCATACTGCCGGCGCTGGAAAGCGCGCACGCCCTGGCGTATCTTGTGGCACAAAAGGGAAAATCAGGCCCCGACACTATCGCGGTGGTGAATCTTTCGGGCCGGGGCGACAAAGACGTTTCAATCGTCGAAGAACACCGACCCCTGCAATAAGGATGCGACTGATGAAAACATACAAGCAAGTTTTTTCTGAACTGAACAGGGCGGCGCTAATACCGTTCTTTGTGATTGGCGACCCCGACTTTGACACGAGTTTGGCCGTCGTCAAAACCGCTATTGATTCCGGCGCGGATATACTCGAGCTGGGCGTACCCTTCTCCGACCCCATCGCCGACGGACCGACAATCCAAAAGGCCGACATCCGCGCACGAAACGCCGGAATGACCGTCCAAAAAGCCCGCCAATTCATCCGAAAGGTCAAGGATTACAAAGACATCCCGATAGGACTCTTGATGTATTACAACCTGATTTATCAATACGGAACCGAAAAGTTCTTCGAGGATTTTCACCAGGCCGGCGTCAACAGCGTGCTGGTCGCCGACCTGAGCATTGACGACGCGGAAGAGATTACCTCGCCCGCCCTCGCTGCAGGACTCGATACTGTCTTTATGGTAACGCCCAATACCACGACCGACAGAATGAAACTCATCGCCTCGAAAACAACCGGCTTCATTTATACCGTCTCACTCCTGGGCGTCACCGGCAGCAGAGAATCGCTCTCAGGCGTTGTCGAGGAGCTTGTCAATGAACTGAAAAATCTCACCCAAGTCCCCGTGTGCGTGGGCTTTGGAATAAGCACGCCCGAACACGCCGCCGCCGTGGCCTCCGCCGGCGCTGACGGCGTCATCATTGGGTCAACAATTGTAACACTGATTGAGCAAAACCTGGACAACAGCAACAAGATGCTCGCCGAAATCGCAGCCTTCCTGAAAAGCGTAAAAGCTGCCATTGAAAAACAAAAGCCTTGACCGGCCTGTCGGCCAGAGTAGAATTCAATACAGTGGTTCGCTTCAAAAACAAGTTTCTTTGCTGAAACCTGTTAGAAAAGGGGGAATTATGAATACTGTTCTTTACCTCAAAGCTTCACCTCGTATCGGCTGTTCTCACTCCATTGCCGTCGCCGACGCCTTTGTGGAATCTTATCGCAAGACGCATCCTGCCGACCAGATTAAGACGATTGACCTTTTCGAAAAGCCCCTTCCCGCCTTTGACCTGGCTGCGACTACAGCCAAATACAAGATCATGCAAGGCCAGGAGCATTCGGAGCAGGACTGCCGGATATGGGCCGAGGTCGTTGCCGTAATCGACGAGTTCAAAGCCGCTGACAAGTACGTTATGGCCGTACCAATGTGGAATTTCTCAATCCCCTACAGGCTCAAGCAGTACATAGACATTATAGTCCAGCCCGGTCTGACTTTCACGGTCACTGACGGCGGCGGCTACGAAGGCCTGGTAAAGGATAAATCCGTCTTTATCGTCTATGCCCGTGGTGGTGATTACCCGCAGGGCAGCGGCGCCGAGTCCTTCGACCTGCAGAAAAAGTATCTTGAGTTGATACTCAATTTCATCGGGCTTGCCGATATCCGCTCGGTGGTGGTCGAACCCACGCTTGCCGCCGGACCGGACGTCGCCAAACGCAAACGCGCTGAGGCCGTCGAAAAGGCAAAGCAAATGGCCGACGAGTTCTAACCCAAGTCACGAAGTTACGGGGTAGAAGAAAGTTATTTCGGCGCCAAATCAGCGATTGCTGTTTGTCGCTTAGGCGTATGAGTCCAAAACCTGATGCAGTAAAGACCTGCCCTCCTGCATACCGGGGACAGCTCAAAGCCAATGAGCACAGCGCATGGGCGCATTTACCCCGATGCCATCATGGATGGTTGTATCTCCCGCACAAAGCCCATTATCAAAGCAGTCCAGTATTATTCTGCCAGGCTGGCAAAAATACGCCAGTCATATTCCAGCCTTAGCGTCCGTCAGAACTTGGCCGGTTTGGGGCCTGCAAGATTGAGCAGCTCTTGTTCTGGAGAGACTATTGTCCTTTCAGGGTTGCATTGAAACGCTCGCCCCATTCGATTATCGTTCCGATGGTCTCCTCGTTGAGCCGGTAGTTGGGTGCTTCGTTCAAGTACTCTTGCCAAAGCGGGAGGGGCAACTCCAGCTCGTAAGCCTGGGCGTCTTCCTTGCCGCCGGAGATCATACCCGGCAGATGGTATGGCGTGGTTGGTGAATCGAATGTGAAAGCCTGGATGACTTCTCGATCCGGCAGGTCCTGACTATCCCGCCATGTTTTGTACTGCCTTGCCACACTCAGGGCGTCCTCGTTGAGAGCCTGGTTGTCGGCACAGGCTACAAGTATCCTGTCGAGGGCATCGGCAACAACAGCGCGGTTGGCAAACACGTGAGCAGCAGCCATAGCCTCTTTCTCATTTGGCTGGTCCGTGAAGCACTCACAAGCACACAGTGCATCGATCATTGGCCTGTCCTGATAGGCCAATATGTCCATTATTGGGCGCACAGCATCCGGAAGGCCAGTCAGGCCCAGCAGAAATGTATTGGCGGCTATGCCAAGCTGGGCGCCGTGCAGGCTCATTGGGATGTCAACATCCTCAAATCCTGTTGAGCCTTCCCCTGAAGTGAGCGTCGCTATGCGGGTCTCGTCTTGCCGAGTCCGTCTTTTGGAGAAAACCTCCGGCTCACTTTCCATCATGCGCATAAGCGTTTGTTCGACGGCACGCCGTTCCTGTATGAGACGCGATACATTCCTGCTGATTGTCTCAACGAGATCAACTACGTTTCCCTGCTGCCTGGCTTCGATCACCTGCGCGATAACCTTGCTGAAACGCCGCGTCCGCACCAAAGACCTTATTACGTCGGGGTGCGGCGCTCTAGGGGAATTAGAACCAGTGGCCACCCACCAAAATTCCGACGGAATATGCGTATGGTAACTACTCTGCTCGAATGTTTCGTCTCTTAAAAAGTCAATGTAGTTATCTGCGCCCTTTTGCCAGAAGGCTTGCGCATCTCTTATGTTCTTTCGCCCCTTGGTCCCATGATAACGGGCCAATGCTTCAACGTCCTGGGGGTAGGGAAGCTCCAAATGGTCTGTCGCAATATCAATCCGGGTTCGTGCGGGAGCATTCACTTCGAGCTTGGCTTGGCTCTCCGGCACGTCAGCCAATGGGGCAAGAGTAGGCGCTGGGAGTTTAGATTCGCCTTCCTGGTGCACGGTTGCCACTCTGAATAAGGCCAGGACTATTAGGCCGACGATAACTGCAAAGACCCACCAATAACGTCTGAATATTGGACTGATCGAGCGACTTTGTTTGCCAATATCTTTCATCTTGAACTCCTGTGTTAAAAGTCTCCTTTGGCGATTGATAGCTCAGGGGTCTCTTGCTGGACAGGACCCTTTCGGCCGGGACAGTATGGTTCTGGTCTCGAGAGCAACATATCATTGGGCCGCACGTCTGCCTGCCCGTATTCTATGGTTACTGGGCGCAAAAGTCAAAGGTCGCTGAGCGTCCGGTACCTGAGCCCGGTTAGCAGACACCAACCGTGCGCCATGCCGGAGTTTGACCCGTTAGCTCTTACGGGACCTTCGCAACGGCATCGGTAGTCGTGGCGAAATCCGCGTCAGTTACCCAGGGCCTCCTAGCAAGCCTTATTCCTTAACGTAATAGGTCACATCCCACAGGTTGCAGAAGTCACGACTTTTGCTTCGGCCCGGGGGATCGTAATCAAATTCGAATATTTGGCTGGCGCGCCACTTGAACTTAAGGCTGCAAAAAAAATTTTCAATTTACAGGATTTTTTTATGTGTTCGGGGTTGGTACTGTTTAGGATTTGTCCGGCCGGCAAGCGGAGATTGGTTCGCCTTCGGCTGCGCGGGGGAGGGTCAGACCGAGCAAAAAGCATCAACTGTGTATCAACCGATATGCTCTTATCAGCTCGGCGATGCTCCAAGCCTGCGCGATACAGCCTCTCGGCCTGTGAGGGGCGTCGCCGTCGAAGATTTCGCCCACCTGCCCCAGACACCCGTCCTCGGTAAGGTGCAGCAGTAACGGCTGGATGAATTCGGCCGCCTTTCGTTTACTCTTCCGGCTGAAGTCATTCACCTTCAAATATGCTTCCACGAACGGCCCGATAAGGAAAGGCCAGACCGTGCCCTGATGATAGGCCTCATCTCTCTGCGCCTGGGGCCCCGTGTATTCGCCGTGGTAACGACTGTCCTCGACGTTCAGGGTTCGAAGACCGTAGGGGGTGAGCAGATTCTTTTCCACCACTTCCACCACGCATTTTTGCTGCCGGTCGGGCAAGGGGGAAAACGGAAGTGAAACGGCAAATATCTGGTTCGGCCGAAGACTCGTGTCGACCGAACCATCCGGCAAAATACAATCATTCAAATAACCAACGGCCTCATTCCAGAACAAATCACAGAAGCTCTCTGCAACTTTGTCCGACATGGATTTGAAGAGCTGCCCCGCTTCCACATCCCGTCCCTCGTAGAACCGGGCAAGACAGCAAAGACTGTTGTACCACAGGGCGTTAATCTCCACCGCCTTTCCGTGCCGCGCGGTAAAGGCGATGCCGTCGCATTTGGCATCCATCCACGTAAGCTGAGTTTCCTCGCTGCCGCCGCTAATAAGCCCATCGCTGTCCGCATGAATCCCGAAGCGCGTGCCCTTGTGGAAAGAGTCTGCAATCCAGCGAATGATTGGAAGAAGCTCTTGAGTGAAGGTCTTTGAATCACCGGTGGCGGACAGATATTGAAACGCTGCGTGAATGAACCAGACAGAGGCATCGATGCTGTTGAAGTAAGCCGTGTCCCCGTAGTCGTCGAAACGGTTCGGAATCATGCCTTCGTCCGCCGCCCGCGCAAATGTGGTAAGGACCGACTTGGCCTGCTCGAACCGTCCCGTTGCGAGCAAAAGCCCGGGCAGCGATATAAAGGCGTCTCGACCCCAGTCGCCAAACCAGGGGAAACCGGCCAAAATGGTCGTCCGGTGTTCGTGGTCCCTTTGCCGCCGCCCAACGAATTGGTCCGCCGCCAAACAGAGTATACCGTACCTCATATCTCGCATCGCCTGCTGAGCGTCCCTGTTGATGCTTCCTGCTTTGTTTCTGAGCGTGTCCTGATATTCGCGAAGTTCCCCGCACACCCTTTCAATATCCCAATTACTGGACGGCTTCTTGGTTTCTCCTCGCCTAAGAGCCCTTGCCGGCCTGTCTTTCCTGTTCACAGAAGGACCACGCAAGCTGGCCCACAGAACGAACCGGCCGGCCGAATCCAGCCGGCATTTATAAAAACCGGGAGACCACAGGTCTTCGGTGAAATCCTGGCCTCTTTCCTTGTCCTTCCGATAAACAAAATTAAACCACCATTGCTCGTCTTTGCTGAATGACATCGACGGGCAGCTCAGCAACAACTCACAGCCGTCCCGAAGGTCATAACGAACCAGCAAATTGCTGCCGACCTCCGCCGAACACAACCGAGCATAAGATCTTTGCAGTCCGTGGAAGTCCCTTAGACCGATAAATGGTCTCACAACGAATTCAACCGAATCTTCGACAGCTTCTTTTCCCCCGTCCTTTTGCCCAAGCAAACGGGCAAGATTGGTGAAATCGTATACCAGAGCAACGGTATCCGTATCGCGAAGCAGATATATTGATTTGGTCAGTGCAACAGAGTTCACCTCTGTCGAGCTGCCCGACAATGGAGCCTCCGGTTCGTTCAGCCTGTAGTGGAAGTGCACGCCCGTGTCCCGGCTGAATCGCTCTATATGCTCGAAGCCCTGCGGCGCGAACTTGCCGCTGAATTCGAACGTCGAAAGGTTGAAGACCTTGCCGTTGAGTATCACCATTTCCAGACAGTTCGACAGACCCATTATCCTGTTGGCCGGGGGATTAACCGAACCAATCAGCAGGCCGTGGTACCTTCTCGTGTTGCACCCGATGACTGTGGACGAGCAGTAACCTCCGCGAGAGTTGGTCAATAACCATTCTTTGGTCAGTAAATCCTCGATCGACCTGTCGGAAACAGGCATGGAAATAACCTCGGAAACGCCCTCTTTTTGTAGTGTCAACACCACGCTGCTCCCGAAAATAGTCTCAACGTGAACCGTGCGATTCGGAATTGCTTGGACCCGCAGCCGGCAGACTTATGCATGCCTAACTCACCGCCTGTAAATCGGGGGCCTTCCTGTTCGCCGACGGCTCGCACAATTCGCGCGCCGTCAGATGCTCGGAGCACCGGCTGTGCAGATTGTCCAGTACGTTCATAAAGTTGATATAAGAATCGTACGGTGAGCCGTAAGGATTGAAGTACTTGTGTACGTCACCATCGGCAAAGTACTTGGTGCACATGTAGTAAAAATGGTCCGACGTCTGCAGCCTTCGCCAGTCGGTTAGAATCTTCTCATCACTGGTCTTCCTTATCGTCTTCTCCAGTTGATAAAGCTCGTGAATGGCGTTCGACTGCATGGCGTTGCCTAACCACGCCGACAGGTCTCGTTCCGTGTCCGCCCAGCTTATCAGATGTGGAACGTCAACCGTGTCAACCGCCTCGTATCTGGCTGCAACCTCGCTCGGAGTCTTGAAGTCGTTGTCCGGATGCCTGAGAATCTCCTCCGGCAGATGACGCATAAAATCGAATATCCCCGTATCTTGCCACTGGTGCTCACCGAATGTCTCGTAGTCCATGAACAGATTCACCACCTGCCCGTTGCCGTTGACGTTGCTTACCCATCGGGCGAACTTCTCCGCCGTCAAAGGCCATTCCGACCACGCACGGTTCGAGAACCTGAAGGCGATGTCGTCGCTCAACGCATAGTTCTTCAGCAGCAGCCTCAGCTTCTCGCAGCCCTTCGGACGATATACGAAGTTGGGACTTCTGTAACCCAGTATGTGGTCCGCCCCCTCGCTCAGTATCGCATCGAAAGTTCCCAGCGACTCCACCATGGCAGCGAGGTCGTTGTTGTAGATCAGCTCGGTGTTCCTGAAAACCCGCGGCTCCTGGCCGAACAGAGACCGAATCGTTTCCGTGTGTTTGCGGACCTGCTCCAGAAATTCATTGCGCGAATACAGGAAGCTCAGGCTGTGATAATAGGTTTCGGCCAAAAACTCCACGCAGCCCGTCTGCGCCAGCGCGTCAAAGGTGCTGATCACCTCCGGCGCATAGAGCTGCAGTTGCTCCAGCAATGTCCCCGTCAGGCTGTAAGCCACTTTGAATCTGCCCTGATGTCGGCGTATCAAATCCAATAGCAGTCGATTCGTGGGCAGATAACACTTGTTCGCCACTTTCCTGCAGATAAACGCGTTCTTGTAGTCGTCAAAATAGCGATCGTCCTGGTCGAAAACCGTATAGTGTCTTAGACGCAGTGGCTGATGTACCTGAAAGTAAAAACAGATTGATGCCATTGTGTGTTCTCCCCTCTCAAAAAGTCTTCACGCAAGCCCCCGCCACTGCCTCTTCGTAAATCATGGCGCATTTGGCCGCGCTGTCGCTCCAGGATAGCTTCCTAACCTCAAAATTGCCGTAATCCCGAAGAGTCATGCCCAGCGGAGGATACTTCAGAACCGCCACAATCTTGTTCGCTATCTCATTCACGTCCCAGAAATCAACTTTCAATGCGTGCCTCAGAACTTCCGATACGCCGCTTTGTTTGCTTATTATCACCGGCACGTCGTGCTCCAGCGCCTCCAAAGGCACTATGCCGAACGGCTCCGAAACCGAAGGCATCACGAAAAGATCGGCCATCCGGTATATTTTCTGCACATCATCACCACGCAGGAAGCCCGTGAACAGCACCTTATGCCCGATTCCGAGCTCCGCAGCCAGCTCAACCGCCCGGTGCATCATATCGCCCGAGCCCGCCATAACAAACTTTACGTTCTCCATCACCTCCAGCACCTTCTTGGCCGCCCCAAGGAAGTACTCCGGGCCTTTCTGCATCGTGATTCGCCCCAAAAACAGTACAATCTTTTCATCTTTCTTAATCCCCGTCTCCGTCAAGGCCCATGCGCCGTTGCCGTTGCGCTCCACCCCGTTGTGAACCACTTCGACCTTTTCACCGGCCACACCGTAACGCCCGATTATGATGCTGCGCGTATAATAGCTGACCGCAACCACCTTGTGCGCCGAGTGCATCCCCATTCGTTCGATGTCGTATATCACCTGATTCACGTGCTCGCCGCTGCGATCGAATTCCGTCGAGTGAACATGCACAATCAACGGCTTGCCGCTCATTGCCGAAACCGCAATGCCCGCCGGATAAGTCATCCAGTCATGCGCGTGAACAACATCGAACTGCTCGCCTCGTGCCAGATCAACCGCAACAGCCGCATAGCGATGAACCTCGCTGTACATATCCCCGCTGTAGTCCATGTTGCCGACAAGCTGGCTCGCCGAGCTTGCCTTCCCGCCTCCAACCTTTTGCCGCAGCGCTTCCTCCATTTGCAGTTGGTAACTCTCAGGCTCGGTATAGGGCTGTAGAGGCGAATTCACTGTGCGAAATGCCACGTTCTTGAATTCTCGGTATCCGCCCTTCCCTGCCGGAATCCGCGACGTGGGCGTAAGCAGCTTGACGTGAGTCGTATACGCGCTCTCAACCATCCTGGGCAGGACAAATATCACCTCTATGCCCCGCCGGTCCAGCCCCTTGGTAAGTCCGTAACACGCCGTCCCCAGGCCACCGCTGACAAACGGAGGAAACTCCCAGCCTAACATGAAGACTCTCATATGATCCCCCGCTCGTTTGTTCTCATAACAGCCAGTCCAAAAAGAAGTTACATTCGGTTCCCTTCTAAACGGGTCGTCCGGACCAGACCTGCACGGTGGCCTCTATCGGGCGCCTTTCATCTTTCCGGCACCTCGTGGTTAAACACCTTATCGGCAAGAAATTGCACAATCTTCATTACGCAACAGCAAAAAATAGTCGACCATTTACTTGGATTCCTCTTGTAATAATCGGGTTTTTCGCAGCCGAAAGTTCAACAAATTTTATGAAAAACCACCTCTCAACACCAATGCTGCGCATATTATAGGCCTACAAGCGATGAGTTCGAAACAGGATAAGGCCGTTCTCAGCGATCGACCGTCGTGGCGATAGCCTCTTTGCTGCTATTACAGCCAGATAAGGACAAATTACAGCAGCCGGTTGAAACGGGCAGCCGACGCCCAAAAAAGGCCCTTCCGCTCCCGAGAGAAGCGAAACGGCCTACACTAACCTTCTTGCCGCATACGTCAGCGGCTGCACCCAGGAAATCTCGGTGCAGCTGCTTTTAGGACCCCTGTCCTGCGATCTTCCTGCAGGACGGCTTGTCCCCTATAAGTCCTGTGCCTTAACAGTGCTGCGGCGGTTGGCCTTGGCACGAGCGGTCGCGGCATCGAGCATCGAATACACACAATCACTGATCGTGCCCAGAGCCTCAGATGACGTCATCATCTTCTTGCTCTTTACATAGGCCTTCACTTTGCTGGCTACAATCAAAGAATCTCTTTGTTTTGCCATTCCAAATCCTCCATATCAAAAAATTAAACTCCAATCAATGTTGTACCGTCCTTTCGGGCCGGCACCTTACGTGCCACTCTTATTACATGCCCGCGCGCGTGTTTGCAACAAAAAAATCCACCAAGACCGCAAAATTTTGCCCTGATGCCGCAAATAACTCAAAAATTCCCTTGATAACATCCTCAAAAAGTCCTTCGTATTTTTTCTCAGGGGTCCAATTTTTTAATAATCAGGGCCCCCTGTTTTGACGAAAATATTAGACGATTGGGCTTCTCTGAACCTGATGGCAAAGGTTTGTGGTTTTGTTATGGAGAAAGAAAATGCCGAAGCGTCCCAAAAAAACTCAAAGGTCACAGGCGCAATTACAGGACTTTGTCGTTGTTACCGTTATCGAGGATCTGGAACAGGCCAAAGAGCGAGAATTGCTCTTGAAGAACAATGATATCCCGGCCATCGTCAAGCCGCACAATGGAGATGAAGCCGACACCCCCGGCTTTGCCGTAATGGTTCCCGAAGAGTTTCTCGATGAGGCACACGTGGTGATCGAATCCCAGGATGCCTACGACGATTTCTACGACTTCGCGTTGGAAGATGAAGATGAAGATGAAGGCGGATTCGACAGCGAGTTCTTCGAGGACGAGTTTTAGCCGGCCCTGAGTCAGGCCGTCTCTTCTTTTTTGCGGCACCAACACACTTCGATATTGATTGCTTGATTCGTGGCGGGTGCTCTTCGGCCCCCTTGAATCTTGCCGGCTGAGAAAGGAACGTAATAACCAATGGACGAAGCAGACTTCAAAGAGCGCAGGGCAGAAGACGACCGTCGGCACAGTGTCGTCGACAGACGCCTCGGACTGGACCGCCGGCGAGGCCCCGGCAGGCGCAGAAGCGACGACCGAAAAGCCGCCGAAGAAGGACACATGTCCGACGAGCAGTTCGAGTTCCTCATGGCCATCGAGGAATACAAAAGGAAAAACGCAAAACCCTTTCCCACTTGGACAGAGGTCCTCGAGGTAATAAAGGCCCTCGGCTACCGCAAGGTCGCTGAGCCCCAGTCCCTTCAAAAGGCCCCCAAAGCCAAAAAGCACGCCAGGACCTGACCCGCCCCGCGTTTGGTCATCCTGAGCCCAGCGAAGGATCTCACCTTCGAAATTCCCTTCTGGACACGGGCTTGTCACCCCCAACACCTGTCCCCGCATCTTGGTTGCAAAAGCAACCAGCGGGGGCCCGCGCTGCCGAAACCTGCCCGCCCTGGCCACAAACCCCATACCCATCAAAGCCGCTATGGCCATGCTCGATATGGCCCCCGAAGAAATGCGCCTGCCCATGACCCCCATGAACGAAACCAAAAAGACCGCCCTCCACCAAACCCTCAAAGACTACGGCCTGATAAAATAACACCCTTACCCCGTTAGAAATAAGCCGCCACTTCGCTTGCCACCCCATTTTTCAGAACGTCCTGCAATATTTCCCCTACCAATTTGTTCTTGGATACTGTAAGGTAATGGTCTTGTGACATGAAACTTACGATCCGCTGGGCTGGTAACCGTGAAAGCATTGAAGCAATTCCTCTTGGTAGAGCCACTTAAGAAAACGCCGTACCCACCCTTGGCGCTGATGAAAATCTCTAGTTATCTCAAGAAGCGCCGAAAACCTTGCGCCGTTTTTGCAACCGTTGGGGACACAATACCCCGGGGCTTGATACACCCTCGTGATATCTACATTACCAGCCTTTTCACTTGGGACCTCGATAAAGTCATCGGCTGCATAAACTTCTACGCCGACCGCTTCGCTCGTGCTAAAATCCACATAGGCGGTATTGCGGCCTCCCTGCTGCCGCAACACATCGAAAGGGCAACCGGCTTTGCCCCCCACATCGGCTTGTTTGATAAGGCCGAGAAGTACCCACCTGATTACTCTCTAGCCTTTGGGCGCAACCTAACCGCCTCAATCACGTTCACTAGCCGCGGGTGCCCGCGCAAGTGCCGATTCTGCAATGTGGGGGTTCTGGAGCCCGAGTTCTTCGTCAGGAAAAGCTGGGAGAAAGATGTCTCTAATCATTTTGGGAAGATCGTCTTTTGGGACAACAACTGGCTCGCCTCACCAAATTTCTCCTCCGATTGCGAGAAGATAAGAAGACTCGACAAGACAGTCGATTTCAACCAAGGTTTGGACGGGCGTCTTTATGATGCATCGGCTGCAAAGGAAATGAGCACGATCCGTGTGGACCCAATTAGGTTTGCATTTGACGACGTTACCTTGGAATCACGCATCGCTGGAGCAATTGCCCTCGCGAAGAAGTACTCCAATAGCGAGATCCGCGTCTATGTGCTCTACAACTACCTCGACACCCCAGAGGACTTTTTTCACAGAATTTCCTTACTAAACAAACTCGGGGTCTTGGCCTTTCCAATGGAATACCGTAAGCCAAGCGCCCAGAAAACAAAGATTCCCGGCCCGCATTGGAACATGGCCCTGCTCCGAGGCCTGAAGCTCTCGCTCATCTTTTACTACCGCCGAGGTATGATTACCGCAAGCCGCCATTCGTTTAGGTCCATCTACGGCAGAACCGCCAAGCAGTTCGTCTCCCGACTCTACGAAATCTATGAGTACGACAAGTCGCTGAAACGATAACCCCGCAACCATAGTCAGTCTACCGTCGTTTACGAGCCTTCCTTTTCCCTGCTATCGCCTTTATTATCTTCTGGCATTCCTCCCTCTCTTCAGCACTTAGCAAACCCGGGAACCTTTCCAAAAACTCTTGAGCCAAGTCACCTGCAAAGATAACCTCACTTCGTTCTCGCTTTTTCCGCGCAATCGCCCAACAAGCCCGGATTAACCTCTTCCGAGCATGTACAAAATCCGGGTGAGCTTCTACTATCTCCTTCAGGTAACGAAGCTGTTGCGAGTATTCCCTCTTATCCTCAAAATCTTTTGCCCGAACGTAAAGTAAGATGGGATCATCTTCCACGGAACTATGCCATGCAAGTCGCAACTGCCCATCACGGTATTCCGCCTTGCGTTCCCGCACTGGACTCCCTTTTATGAGGCAATCCAGCACTGAGACACACAGTGCCTTTTCCCAAGGCTCTTCTATGTCCCGCGGTCGTTCCGCCAGCGCCCTCACGTGGTCAACCAACCGCCCATCTTCTCTCTCCTTAGATGGGTCAACCTTCATGTCCCCGAAGAAGCCGGATTGCACCTCATATAACTCGGCATTTTCTTGTATTCCTTTCATAGCCACAGTTGCACTCGCCAAGACCACAGGTTCGTCCTCAACAAGCTTCGCCGCCTCTTTCGAAAGAAAGATGCGCGAATACTGGCCCACTCGAGAACACGATTCCACGCGCTTCGCATAGTTTATGGCGAACCCTTCGAGGCGCTTGATAACCGAGCGGTTATTCTCAAACTCCGTCGCAAAGGCGACCTTTCCCACGTGAATCCCTGCGCCCAGCCCTATCCTCGTAGGCGCTTGGTCTTCCCCTTCCTCCTCCCCTCCCGCGAACTTCAAAAGCCCTTTCAGATGATACAGGAATTCTATAGCCCTAACTAGCGCCTTCCTGAAGTCCCCCACGCTCGTGGCAAGAAACACCGTTCCTTCGTCCCCCCGTGCTTCAACTTCGCATAATTCATTACGACGGTCCTCCGGCTCGGGGAAGTACTTTCTCCCTATCCGCCAAAACAGCTCCTGAAATTTCAAGAGCCGCTCAGCATACTCTCTGTACCCGAGCACCGCGCTGTACTTAGATGAGTCAATAATATCGGCGAACAACAACAGTGCAGAAATCGGGCTCTCTTGCACATGCAGGTCTGAGTGCTCCATCTTCAAGCCCTTCTCCGCGCGAGCTGCTCTGCTCTTCTAAGGTCGTCCCCGAGCGGAGTGATATATTTCTTGCTCACCTCGGACTTCGTCCCAAGCAATGCTAGCGCGTTTTTCACGAGTTCGTCAGAAGTCTTCGAGATTGCTTTCGCTATATGGAGCGCCACGTAGACGTCGAAGATAGAGACTGTATATTGCGCAAGCTGCGCATTAAACGGGTTCACGTAGACCTTCCCCCCATCAACATCTATGCTAACACCTGCATCCGCCTCCTTTAGTGCAACAAAGACCATTTCGAACGTTTTCCCAAGGAACACCACTTCTTTTGCCTCGAAGAGACTCGGCGAGAGGGAGGCCACAATCCGCTTGTTTGTTGCATCCCAGGCAAACTCGCATGCTTCTCTTTCGTCGACAGTGTCCTTCAAGGCTGGGTCAATTTTTACTACCGCATCCTCATCTTGTCCCAGCGTCAAAGGTCTTTTGCTCCGTCGCAGCAGAACATCTACACGGGACTCTTCTCGCTCTATGGCTTTATTCCTCCCTTTCCTGAGCCAAGCCAACGCATCCTTCCTAAACTGCTCCTCAGTACCATCATGCTGAATAATTTCGCGCAGCCTCTTCTCCGTTGCCACAATTCCCCCCTTAGGCCCGCGCAGCTTGCGAAACGGTTCCACCAACTCTTCATCTATCTTCTTCCTCTTCTCATAGATATCGCGCAGCTCTTGATTCAGCGGGCTCACTATCTGGGTCACCTGCTCTCGGAACTCCTTGAACTCTTTCTTATCAAACAGAAAGTCCGTCCGCGACACACTCAGGAAGCGATTCATGTCCTTGTGGAAGATCTCTCCATAAACCCACGGCCTGAGCGGCTGGTCTATGAACTTGCGCGGCCTGCCCGGCCCCGATCTCTCCAGGAAGTCCGCGCTCTTTACCAGAAAGTTCTGATTCCGAACCCAAAAACCCGTCTCCCGATCCGCCTCGCGCTTTCGATCTAAGTCCTGCTCGCGCTCTGACTCCCGGTCCCCCCCGCGTCTCTGATCCCGATGCAAATCAACGGCAACGCTGTGGACAATGTAGTACGCGAATCCCCCACGTTTCCCAACATATACATTGTCATCCGGGAATGTCACATCACTCCTGAACTTCGGGAAGTACTTCCACAGTTGATCAATCCTCGCATCTTCTTGCATCCCGAAATATACATCCACTGTCCTACAGAACTCCACATTCTCGAGCAGGTCCCTAACTTCTCTACCCTTCTTTCCCGTCAGCCGTTTCAGGAAGGGCTCTCCCCGTTCGGCCTTCAACGGCAACCACTTGCGCAGCTCAGCAACGAAATCATCCCCACAGATGGTCTCAAAGTCCTCTTCGCGCATATCCCTGATGATAATCTCAGTAAAGCTCTCCCATGTGTCCCTAAACTCCTCTCCTGCCAGAGTCTCATTTACCAGACTAACTGATGCCTCCTTTCTACTTGCCTCATTCGACTTCTTAAGTGAAATCAACCTCTTAAGTACTGATATGCTCTTCTTTTTATTCTCTTCACCAAAAATCCCCTCGGCGTCCACCTCGAGCTTCAGCGTCTGATTCGTTCCCCTTGCCCGCGTGAACATCTCCACCTTCTTCCCCAGCTGAAAAATAGACATAAGTCCCAGTCCAAAGTAAGAAAGCTTCTGCTCCACGACATCGCGTCCCCACCCGTACCCTATCGCTTCAAAAATCTCATGAAATCGCTTCCAAGTTATTCCACTCCCATTATCGCAAATGAAGATCGACCGTGTCGTCTGATCCACCACAATAATGACCCACTCCGCGTCATTGTCCCTTGAGTTCGCAACGGCCTCTCTTACCTTGCCTGCCGGGGTCGAATAGATTGCATCCGCTATAGTGTGGAGTATCCCCACCTTTACGTCGACGCTGATCCCTGCAGCCGTCTTCCTCCGAACACCCATTGCTTCCTTCTTCGCCTTTTTCTTTCCCATGTCCCCTAGTCTCCCTTATAATTCCCTATAGTAGTCTCTCGCATCCACTATCCGGAGCCCAACATCAATCCAGTCATTCACCCATCTACCCAACTACAACAATGGCGTTTCTCGCCGCCAGAATGTTGATTAAAAAAACAGGATTCCCGCAATTATTCTGCAAATTTCTCCTTTTCGGGTCACGGGCCACGAGACCCACGAGCCACGACTGCTTCCCGAATAAGCAAGGAACTATCACACCGCTGCTCCATTTCCGCCCGCCCGAATGTTGACTAAAAAAACCCCAATTTCCGCAATTTTTTCACAAACTTCTTTCAAACGGCTCATTACTACCAGCCCAAGGCAGCGTCTATCTCTGACAGATTCGCACAAGGTGCAAAAGCAGTCGAGCCAACAGCCGTCGCACAAGCTTGCTTGGAAAGACGGCTTTGTCGAGAATGCTAACGCGGCCCTTTCTCTGTGTCCTCTGTGCTCTCGGTGGCCAATATCCCTGTTCGCTGCCCCCAATTATCCCCCTCCCCCCCCGCCTGTCAATAAAATTCCCCGTTTACCCCGTTAGAAATAAGCCGCCCTTTGGCCGCTCAGGGTACGGCTGCCTCTCTAAAGGAGGATTTCTAACCGGGGCCAAACCGTCAAGCCTTTTCCCCCAAAAACCTCCTTCGCTTGTCCTATGAATATCAGTCAGCTTCACCAATGGGGCAAACCCCCCGCGGCCAAAGGCCAAAATTCACTAACAGCATCCCCTATTTACTGTTGGTCGTCTTCAAAAAGGGGGCATTTGCAAATGACCCGGTGGACAACGCGAGCCTCTGTGGAAAAAGCTGGCTTTTGCAGCAGAGTTCGCCGCGACTTGTCCGCCGATTCTCTCGGTGGCCGAACGCTACGCTCACTGAAAACCCCCTGCCTTACACCTGACCTCCGTCGTCCCCAAATCTTTCACCCTCAACCATTTACACGTCGCTGCCTGTCATGCTCGTAGTCCTTTTGATTAATCAAAAGGACTACGACACTGATTTGACCTTGCCGACTGTGCAAACGCCGCCCCCGCTCTGAGTCCTCTGTGCCTGCCCGCCTCGCCGCTTGTCCGCCGTAGGCGGATTTGGCGGGCTTGTGCGCCGTCCTCTTGGCGGGTCACGAGCGACGAGTCACGGGCTTGTCCGCCATCCTCTCGGCGGGTCACGAACCGACTTTTCCCTTTACTTCCAACCCAAAATCGACTATAATACCCACCAGAATGTTACAACCTGATACTGAATACTAAATACTGAATACTAAATACCAAATGCGGACCCCCTCAAAATGCCCATTGAACCCCAAAATTTATCCCGTGAGATGACTCTTTACCCCATGAGATGCGTTAGCTATCTCATCGGTAGCTATCTCACCGGGACCGCCCATCTTGCCAACCCGGCACCATACACGCAAGAATCGAGCCTCAAGCATCGAAAATCGGGTTGTTTATGGCCTGCAAGGCACTCGACAAGTGTCGAGAATCCTCTACAAATTCACCCTTTTTTGTACAAACGAACCCAATCTTGTCCGCCTCCGGCGGATTCAAAACCCTTTATCTGGCAAAGGATTACAGAAATTATGCCCCTTCGGCAGGACCCAAAAACGAACCCAAACGAACCCAAACGAACCCAAAACGAACCCAATTTTTCGCTCGCCAGGGGCCCCCGAAGCCAAAACGAACCCAAACGAACCCAAAACAAACCCAATTCCCCAAAAAACCGAAAATCAACCCAACCTCAGTTCCCACAAAGGTTTACGACAAAAATCGCAAATTCTCCCGCAGAAAAACGAACCCGAGCAAACCCACACAAATCCGCTTTCGGCGGACAAGCCGCCCGGCGGGGCTGCTATGAGGTCATCCGTCAACGGTTATAATCAATTTTTTTGTGGGCTTCTGGCTTTTATGTCATAGGCATCGGTTTCCGAGAAGTTCGGCTGG
Organism: Sedimentisphaerales bacterium; assembly: GCA_035527845.1. Taxonomy (GTDB): domain Bacteria; phylum Planctomycetota; class Phycisphaerae; order Sedimentisphaerales; family Anaerobacaceae; genus JAUWKC01. The sequence continues at coordinate 32,771 of DATKZT010000014.1, forward strand.
TTGGCGGCCCATCCTGCTATTCGTGCTCTCGCTGTTTTTA
>DATKZT010000015.1:0-46314 GCA_035527845.1 Sedimentisphaerales bacterium
ACATTGCAGCAAGAAGCAAAGGCATGGTATCGTAAACGAAATGCCAATCAGAAAGCTGTGGACTGGCAGTTTACAACCGACGACGCAAGAGTTAAGTTGAAGAAATTGTACCCACATATTCAAATGTTATGAAGTACTAGTCTGGCGCCTTACCTTTTCCATTGAAGGCATGAGTATGGACATAAAAAGGGCAATGACAGCTATTACTACCAGAAGTTCTATAAGGGTGAATCCTTTATTCTGCAATTTCCCATTTGCACTCTTAGAAGCCATAATTTTCACCTGTCAATCACAGGTATTTTACAAAAATATCCTTGAACCGTCAAGATTTGCTGTAGAGATTGCCGCGCGCAAAAAAAAAGGGAGACGCGACCCCCCTTTATTTTTCTTTTTTTAGTCGCGGTCCGTCTCCCTTTGCGATAATGCCAGGTCCGGCCTTTATTTAAATTTTGATGCCCCCATCAAGGCGTTCCTCTACTTAAAGTACAGCCCACTTTCGGAAACGGGTTCTGAAAAAAGTTAATGAATTCAATTTTTTTGTCGCCCCAGCGACGCCACGAACACGGATACGCGCACCTGTCGCCGTGCCCCGAAGCCCTCAGAAAACAGTTGAGTGGCAACATGCGGCAAATATAATAGTGCCATGCCGTGAAGTCGTTCTTCAAGCATCTTTGACCGCCCGTATTGTTTAGCAGGAGGCAGAAAAAGGTGGACAAGAAATTACACGCGATAAAGGCGATGTTGGCGGTCCTTGCCGGCTGCTGGTTCGCAGCCGGATGCACACTCGCCTCCGAGCAGACCATGCCGGCCTCGCAAGAGACCAGCAGTCAGGACAAGAAGGTCTATCTGTTTTCCTCGTTCAGAGGGGAAAAAGAGGGCCTGTATCTGGCATACAGCGACGACCTTTACTACTGGACCGAAATCCCGGGCCCGCACATGAAGCCCACCATCGGCGACATGGTTATGCGGGACCCGTTTATCATGATGGGGCCCGACGGAACGATTCACATGGTCTGGACCACCGGCTGGCGACGCCGCGACATCGGCTACGCCAACACCCGCGACCTTATCAACTGGACCGAGCCCCGGCTCATACCGCTTATGCGGAGCAGACCCGGCACGAAAAACTGCTGGGCGCCCAAAATATTCTACGACGGGCAAAACAAGCAGTGGCAGATTGTATGGTCGAGCTGGGTTGACGACGGTACATTCCCGCCGCCCGACCTGCCGCACACATCCAAACAGCACCGGGTCTGGTATGTCACCACAAAAGACTTCGAGACCTTCACCGAGCCGAAGGTGCTTCTGGACCCCGGCTATAGCTGCATCGATGCTTACCTTATCCAGGGCGACCACGCGTGGCTGCTGTTCTTCAAGGATGAACGCTACAACGATTCCGACGTCGTAACGCCCGCCCATCAGAATATCCGAATCGCACGCAGCAAGACCCGCTACGGCCCCTTCGGTGACATCTCCGAACCGATCACCGGCCAAGGCCCCGGCAAATGGCACAATGAAGGCCCCTGCGTCGTAAAACACAAAGGCGAATACTACGTCTTCTACGACCACCACAGCGGCGATACTTACTACGGCGCAACGAAGTCCAAAGACCTCAAACACTGGACCGACGTCTCCGACAAAATGAATTTCCCAAAAGGCCTCAAGCACGGCTCCATCATCAAGGTCCGAAAACGTATCGTCGATGCCCTTCTCGCTCCTCCTTCACTGGCCAGTTCGGACCCCAATGCACATTATTCCGAGCTGCTGAAAGAGGCTGTGGACAAGGCTGGTGAGTACCACGGGGTACACAAGCTGATGACGAGTCACATGCGTCGGGGTAGGGACTGCTACGTACCTCGGTTTGACCCATTAGTTGAGGGGCTTGATGACGTCGACGCCGTACCTTTTCTCCTGGAAGTCATTTACCAGGGACCGCCTTGGGAGCCTTCTTCGAGACTTCGGGACCGACTTGATGCGTATGTGGCCAGAAGTTATGCCCTGCTTAGTCTTGCCGCCAGCGGCGACCGGCGGGCGTTTGGCGTACTCTCTGACCTCTTGCAGAATGCTGACGATATTGCTGACCCGAATCTTCCTGAAGTGCTGAAACAGAAATATGATATGCGCGCCTATGCGGCCGCCGCTTTTGGCACCCTCGGTGATCCTAATGCCGTTGATTTGCTTCTGGGAACCTTGGATGACCCCAATCCTTACGTCAAAGAGCAGACTTTTTGGGCGCTGGCCAAGATCGGCGAACCTCGAGCAATAAGGCCTATGCTCGAACAGGCGCTGGCCGACGATGAAATACGTGACAGGGACTTCGACTCCTGCATGGTCATAATTACGAAGATGGATCCCGAGGCAGACTACTCGCGTGAACGCAGAGAGATTACCTACAAAGAATTCCCTGAATTGGGACCCTTTAAGGGTGAACATAAGTACGGGCGGTTCTGGCAACACTGGCTAACCGTCGGAGAACGGCGTGCCAGAGAGCACTTTGAAGACAAATATGGCAAATGGAAGATTGAGAAGAAGGCCCACCCCCACTTGAAGGGCATCGATGACCGTGATAAGAAGAAGATGCTCAAGCACGGTGTGGCAACCCTGCCGTTTATGATTGAGCAGGTACGCCAGGGCGAAACCGACTTGATACCTTTGATTTCGGAACTTGTGGGCGGAAAGATACCGGTCAATGCCACGCCGCAGCAATGTTTGGAATGGTGGGACAATAACAAACACAAATGGACCATTCCATTTGACGAGCCGAGCCCGCCGGAGGCGGTCAAGGGCGCATCGGCCCCGTCGAAAATGAACACCGGTAATTGAGCTGTTGAAGCTCGCTCATCCCGGCACTAAATAGAAAAACGAGCTTCGCGAAACGAGCTGCATGATGCAAAAGAGAGACGTGGTCAGGCTGGCATTCGAGGGACACAAAGCCCCTTACGTGCCGTGGTCCTGTACCTTCACGATGGAGGCGGCCGAAAAACTTCAAAAACACTTCGGCGACGATGACCTCGACCGCGTCCTCGATAATCATTTTGTCATGCTGGGTGATGAGATTGGTTTCTTTACCAAGCTCGGCAGCAACCGCCACCGCGACGTCTTCGGGGTCGTGTGGGACCGCAGTATCGACAAGGACATAGGCAACGTCGAAGGCTGCGTCCTGCCGGAGCCGACTCTGGCCGGATATGAATTGCCTGACCGGCTCGACAATATGCTCGCCTTTATTGAAGTCCTGCATTCCCAAAGCGGCTACCAACCACCCCCCAAACAAGAAGGCTTCAAATCCTCCAGGCCGAATGTTAGAACAAAGTACAGTTTTTGAAAGGAAAGCAAATGAGAAGAACAAGTAAATCAACCATTGTGGCAATGGCACTCGCCGCTGCACTCATCCTCATCGCCGGCTGTGCCCAGCCGAAGGTCAAACGCATCGGAATGGTCGTAGGCCTTCGGCCGGAGAAGATGGAAAAGTACAAGCAGCTCCACGCCGACTCCACTGAGGGCGTGCGCGACCTGCTAAACAAGTACAACATGCACAACTTCTCCATCTTCCTCCACCAGATCGACGGCAAGTGGTACGAGTTCGGCTACTACGAGTACACCGGCGACGACTACGAGGCCGACATGGCCGCCATGGATGCCGAGCCCCAAATCAAAAAATGGCTTAGCGTCTGCGACCCGATGCAGATACCCCTGCCCGGCGAAAAATCCTGGGCCATAATGGAGCAGGTCTACTATAACAAGTGACAACAGAGTATTCCGACAAAGGCAGACGCATCGGCAAGGCGTCGGCCAAAACGGTCTTCAGGGCGATACTCAATATGGAGACTCTGCAATGAGAAGGGCAATTTGCTTGGCGGCTTTTGTGTTGGTATGGGTGACCTGGTCCTCTTGCGGCTTTGCTGCTGACGACGGGCTTGCAGCCTGGTGGAGGTTCGATGACGGCACGGCGGCAGCCGTCCTCGACAGCGTCACCGGAAACAGCGACCCGATAACCGGCTTTTCAAAATACGTCGAGGGAGTCACCGGCCGGGCCCTGATGTTCGATGGCTACACCACCTGCGTCACCCGCAAGGCAAAGGATATGCCCCCGCTTACCGACGCCTTCACTATCGAGGCCTGGGTCGCGCTCCAGACCCTCCCCTGGAACTGGACCGCCATAATCGACCAGCAGGGCAAGACACATCTTTTCTTCGGCATAGACGCCCAGGGACGCCTCGGAATCAAGCTGAACATCGACGGCCAATCGCACGAGTGCACCACAAAAGAGAAGCTCCCACTGTTGAAATGGTCCCACGTCGCCGCCACATTCAGCCAACAAGACGGTGTCACGCTCTACATAAACGGCCAAGAGGCAGGGCGCCTGCCGGTCAAGGGCACTTTGAGCACCGAAGGCCTGACCGATTTGTTCATCGGCAAAAGCCACGAAAAAATGTCACCCGTCGGCACAGAGCGCGACGCCAGCAGAAGAACCCTCTCCAATATGGTCCTTGACGGCCTGCTCGACGAGCTGAAGATTTACTCGCACGCGTTGTCTGCCGAGCAGATAGCCGAAACGTTCGCGTCGGCTAAACCAAAAGCCCTGCAGCCCCTCACTTACCGCAGGATGCCCTCCGGACCGAAGGATCTGCCCAAGCGCTTCGCCGCCTATTACACCCGCCTCGAATACGCCGACCTCTGGGAAAGACCCTGGCGCGTCGGCCCCCACCCGGACATATTAGTCACCTTCGATCAGTCGCCCGTCCGCGTCATCTTCTGGAGGGGAACAAGCTACGGCGCCTCCTGGGTCACCGAGAACGACATCTGCATGGGCGACCAGAGCACCGAAGACAGCGGCACCGGCTGGGGACTCTCCGAGCACATGGCAGACAAACAGTGCCGCTATTCGCACGTCCGCCTAATCGAAAACCACGATGCCCGGATTGTCGTTCACTGGCGCTACGCCGTCGCCGACATAAGATACACCATCAACCACGAGAACCCCATAACCGGCTGGGGCGACTGGACCGACGAATACTACACCATTTATCCCGACGCCGTCGCCACCCGCAAACAGGTGCTCTGGACCACCAGCAATGTCGGCGGCTTTCAGTGGCAGGAGACCATCTTTTTTTCTCAGCCGGGCACACGACCGGAGGACAATATCGAGATGCAGGCCTTTACCTTGGCCAATATGGATGGTCAAACGCATACTTACTCCTGGGCCGCCGGCGCACCGGAAAACTACAACAAGCCCAAAAACGCCAACATCCAACTGACAAATCTAAAGGCCGAGAACAGACCGTTTATCATCTTCGAACCCGGCCCGGAGATTAGTGCCTTCGGCGGCGGCGACGTGCTCTCGGACTTCCCATGGTGGAACCACTGGCCTGTCTCACAGATACCCAGCGACGGCAGAAAGGTTATGGGCCCCGACCGACCGTCTCATTCTTCGCTCAGCAACTATAAGCCCCAAGCTGCTCCCGGAGAGGGTGACTCTTATATCGCTGTGTCCCTCTACGGCATGACCGATAAGGGCATAGAATCGCTCATACCTCTGGCCCGGTCGTGGAATTGTCCGGCTAAGCTGAACCTGATGGCCGCTGGCTTCGAAAGCGAAGGCTTCAACAAGTATGAACGTGCATACGTGCTGAGCCGCAAGGATAGCGGCAGTCCCTCGACCTTGAAGTTTGAACTGGCCGCAAGCGAAAAGTCGCCCATTGTCAACCCAGCCTTTATCATCAAGAACTGGGACGCCCCGGCAGCTGAACTTGCAATAAACGATGAACCTGTCGAACGCGGCAAGGACTTCCGCCTAGGCCGCCGCCGAACGCTCGAAACCACCGACCTTGTCGTTTGGATAAAAAAAGAAACAGCCGCCCCCATAACAGTCTCGCTTTCGCCGAAAGCAGATTAGCCCCGCCACCGAAAAAACATATCAATCCTCAAAAAAGGTCCTTGACAGATGCCGGCCCGCCGCTATAATAAAACCGCGAATGTTAGGAAGCGGACCATGAAACACATGTTTTTGTCAGCGGTAATGCTTGGAGGAGTCCTGTGGACGGCCTCCACACCCACGGAGAGCGCTGGTTCACCTGACCGTAAGGATTACTCTTGCTTCTTTCTCGATGCGGTCGGCGAGGCAATACCCCGGTTGCAGGTTCAAATCTTCCGCGAAAACAAAGAAGGACAAAGAGAATTGCTGAGAGAATTCCTGCTTGACCGGTCACTAAGCTTTCAGGATAGCGCCCTGGCGCGGGCCCCGAGCAAACATTACTGCGTGGTCTCACACCCGGATTACGGCGTGGCTCTGGCAGTCACCGATACCCGTGACCTCTCAGGAAAGTCCCCCTCGCGAAATTTCTACGTGCCGTTGGTGCACCAGGACAGCAACGATTACGCTCGGTCCATCAGAGGACTGCTCGTCGACCCCAACGGAAACCCCGTCCCAGGCGCAAGAATTACCTGCCCTGCGTTACGAACGACCGAAAACGGCAAAACTGGATCACTCGCTCTTCGCACGCCCTGCACCGTCATAAGCGAGCGGGACGGGTGGTTCGCAATGTACCCGCCAGTCGGACTCAAAGCCGAAGCACAGATTCCAGCCCATTCCGATTATAAGGCTATGATTGAGCCGCCGGGAGATTCTGGGCTTGCGTTATGGAGCGGCCTGATTTCAAACGACCGGCAGTGCACAATTGTTCTAAAACATGGGAATCATTTCAGGACTTTCGCATTCGAAGACGCCAATGGCCCCATCGCCGATCCCGAAAGACTCAGGGCCATCTCGCTCGAGGTTGTTATCCCCTATTACGGAACCTGGAACCTGTCCTATACCGACGTCAGGTCCGGCCGAGTACTGCCTCTCGGAGAAGTCCGGGCAGCAATGTATGGTCTCAAGGGATGGCCCCGCGGGTTGTGCAGATTCGACCCGATTTACCTCACCGACGACAGTCCGCAACAATTGGTATTCAGGGCCCCACCCAGGCCCCCAGTCAAAGATATCATCTACACCGGGCAGGTAGTCCACGGCCTCACCGGCAAACCAATGCCCGGAGCTTTTGTTGGCGCCGGATACTCAACAAGAGACGACCTTTCCGTCCTCACCAGCGAGCAATGGGACAAGTTGCATGAACTCCCATCTGTGCCTTCGCTGAAGGACCCCCGCCTCAAACCGCTCTTGTTGGTTCGGTCATGCCAGGCCGTAGCGAGAACAAACGAGAAGGGCTGGTTCAAGCTGACCGTCAGCACATTAAGCGACTTCGATTTCATCGCAGCCCACGAGCAGGATTATGTAAGCATGCCATATTACAAGACGTGGCCGAACCCAATCTTTGAGCCTGACCCAAACAATGTCGTGAACCTGCCGGCCATAGAGCTATACCCCGCCGCCACCGTCCTTATGGAGCCTATTGTCAAGCCTCCCGAAGTCAGGGTCAACGCCAGATGGCTTCTCGAAAAGGCGGACGGACTTGATTGGCTCAAAAATCTGGCCGAGCATTATAGGTCCGCAAAGCAACTCCACACAAACCATTACCTCCGGCCCAACAAAGTCAACCGGATGTATATACCAGCCGATGCCAATGTCCAGATTCCACTCAGGGTCGTCCACAATCTCACCGCGGACCGTAGGCAGTGGCTGCCGGTCCTGACAGAGGCCATCCGAGCCAGACAGGGCGAGACCATAAATCTGGGGCGCATAAGATTCAGGCAGCCCGAAGACCTTGACCTCGACGGCCGAGAAGTGGTCGTACGCGTTTACGATGATTGGAAGCAGGACCCTTGGGTATTTCAATCGACAACGGTCCCTGTCATTGGCCAAACCGTCCATTTTGATTTCGACTATCCGGACCCCCAACCCATCGTCGTGATACTCGCCGACGACCAGTACGATCCGAACGTTAAGGAAGCTATGGGCGCCACCGTCTACGCCGCTCCGTACAAGCAAGGATTGACCTACACCCTTGGCAGGTACTTCGGCACTCAGTACCGACAACGAACTTTCGTGGACGGTCTCGGCAATCCGTTCGTCGGTGCCACCGCAAAGATTTATCTGAAAAGCGGATGGTCCAACGGGCAAACCATTGGCCTGAGCCAAGTCACGCTGGAAGAAACAAACGTGCTGAAAGTCCCCGCCGCCTCCGGCCCACTGAAAACCTTTTGTATCGTTCTTTCGCATCCCGAATACGGCATAGCGTTGGCCGAGACTTACGAGAACGACCGTCGAGACCGAATATTTCTGTCGGTGTTGCACCCCGATTCGCACGAGCGCGAGCGTTCTATATGGGGAACAGTACTTGATCCAGACTACGTTCCTGTCGCCGCGGTGTCCCTCAGATCCTCCGAGATATACCCCCCCGGTGGCGGGAGACTTACTTCTAAACGTGGTTACGGCGTCCTGACCGATGACCACGGACGGTTTTCAATGTATCTGCCCCTCGAGGACGGCAAGCTTGTCCCGATAGGTTCAGAGTATCGGGTTAGCATATCACCCCCTTTCGGGCTGCGCGCCCCACGCGGCAGGATTCGCAGCGGCGACGAAACCACAATTGTTCTGGATCGCAAATCCGGATATTTTCACACCTTTGTCTTCGAGGACGAAAACGGACCAATTACCGACATCGAGAAATTGAAAGAGACCACCGTCAGAATCCACTCTGAGGGTGGCTCGATCGATTATATATACTCCTCATTGAAAGACGGTGGCATATTTCCTCCCGGCCAATACCGCGCAGAAATAAGAATAAGTCCCAGGAGGATAACCTTCGAGCCCATAACGGTGACTGAAAACAGCCCCGAAAAGCTCGTTTTCAAGGCAGAAAAACTGCTTGTTTATCACGGGCGCGTCGTTCACGGCATTACAGATGAGCCGATGCCCGGCGTGATCGTAGGATGTGCGCGCCATTTTGTAAATACAGCCTCTTCGCTCACAACTCTCCAGTGGGAAGCGATACACGCTCTCGAAGACAATTTCTCTCCCGACAGTTACGTATTGGCGCCATTGCGCGAATTAGGGCACGGCATTTCCAAGTTGATGCGGACGGATGGTCAGGGGCGCTTCCAAATCGAATATGAGCCGGGCAAAGAAGACGACTTCCTGGCTTTCGCCGCCGTGGAAGAAGACTACCTGGTTGGCTTGCAACATCGGATAGACCTGCAACGCGGCGAGAACAACTATGTTAATGTCCCCGACATAAAACTGTTTCCGACCGCAAGAATCCTTTTGGAGCTCGCCGCCGAAGATATCAACAGGGCGCCTTCCGTCAGGCTTCAATGGCGTCCAAAACAACAGGATAATCCCTATTGGCAGGATGCCATGTCTTATTTGGGAGGTGGGGGTCGAATTCCATTCAATTCTGCACATCCCATAGAAATAGCAGCAGGCCTCAACGTGCAGGTGGAACTGTGCGTTGACGAATCAACGGAAACCTCAGCCCCACAGTGGAGCCCTATCATCATCAAAGGCATCAACCTTGAACAGGGTCAAACGCGGGATGTGGGCAGACTGACCTTGGAGCCAACGCTTCCCATCTATGCACAGGTCGTGAATTCACGCGGCGAGCCGATTGAAGGTCTAACCGTACGACACAAATGCGACAAGCTCCTTCGCAAGTATTGGGGCAAGACAGACGAGCAAGGCATAGCCGCGTTTAGTGCCCCGCCTAATTCCACGGGAGAGTTTTACGTTTCCCTTTATGTTGGCGAGTTGAGTGCCTTCAGGCAGGACGACGAGTCCGCACCTAAAGAAGGGGTCTCCTATGCACTTGGCGGCCCCGAGGACGCAAACACCCTTTACACGCTGCAGCTTTCGGATGAAATGCTTAAGGCTCTTTTCAAATAGACTGAAAGGACGCAAGATTATGAAACACACCCATTTCGCAGCCGCAATCCTTCTCACCGTCCTCCTCGCCGCGACCGCCCTCCCCGCCGACGACCCAAACCTCCTCGACCTCGACGGAAGAGAATTGATCGCCCGGGTTTATAAGGACCGACAGGCGCGTCGATCCGAATTGTACGAAAAGATTAAAGTGCGGGTAAGAAACCGTACTATCGCACCGGAACTAAAAGACGCCAACGAATCTGCAAGTCTGTGGCTCTTCGCGGAGGATCAAACCGATGAATTGCTGCGGCAGTACGTCGATCGTTTGTCTGGCTGGGCTTGGCCTTGGAAAGACGGACCCCAGTTCTATCTGCCGCTAAGCAGGCCAGAGCTTGAAGGCAGGGAGATTCAGGTGAGGGTGTATGAAAATTGTTGGCATTACCCGGCGGCGTTTGAGCTGGCGCCGCTGAAGGTAAAAGACTGCAAGCTCAGATTTGACTTTGAGGCTCTCGACACCAGCGGCTTTGTTGCGCTTTTTCCTGAGGACCAGAACGACCAGACGATAAGCCGGCTCATTGGCCAACGTATCTTTGCCTGGCTTTACCGCAAGAAGGGGCTTGAGTTCTCGTTGCCCCGGCACCCTCCCGTTCCGGCCGAGCACTACTCCTGGACCTTTGTGGATGCCCTTGGTTACCCTCTACCTGAATCTCATGTCACCATTTTTCTTTCCGAGGTGCAGTCGGACGCCCGAATCTATATCGGTGCCGCAAAGCTGGACAACCAAGGTCGGCTTAATCTTCCATTTATCGCAGGCCGAGCCTCTGCCGAGGTCCGTGAGCGCATCGGCACTCACTGCTATAACTCTGCGTCGCTTTGCTTCGAAGTCTCGCATCCCAACGATGGCCGCGTCGCCACGACCAAACTGTGCGGGCACAAAAAGCAAGAGAATGGTTCGAGAACGGTCTTTCTGCCCCTTGTGCCGCTCCGCAGCCAAGCAGACGAACGCTCCATCTGGGGCACGGTCCTCGACCCAAACGGTAGCCCGGTAGCCGGTGCACTAATAGAATGTCCAAGAGTGATCATTACCGGTTCAAAGCGGATACATCCCCCTGCCGACCAGGTGCAGGGTGTATTCACTGATGAGCAGGGACGGTTTCGCATGTACCTGGCTCTTGCCGACGATGTCTATGAAATTGGAACGCTGATTCCGCCCAAAGCCGAATACTACGTGCACATCAGACCGCCTCACGACTCGGGCCTCGCGCCCTTCAAAGGCAACATCGTGAATGGGCAGCAAACAACAATCACCTTGAAACATCTGGGATTCTATCGAGCCCTTGTCTTTGAGGATGAGAACGGACCAATCACCAATCCGAAAGTTCTCAAGGAGATCACCGTTTTCATACGAACAGCGGGGCAAACGGGCAAAATCCGTTTGGGCTATGACCAGTTCAAAGACGGCGGCACATTCCCTTTGGGAACGTACGACGCCTGGCTGAGCGTGGACAAATTTGAACCCATGCGCGTAAGCGAGGACAGTCCAGAACAGTTGATTTTCAGATTTCCCCCCACAACAACATACTATGGGCGGGTCCTGGACGGCACAACCGGTGAGCCCCGGCCCGGGGTGACGGTCGAAGGTATCGGACCAGACCCCGTCCACACCGACGATACAGGCTGGTTTGAAATAGCGGTCGGACCCAAGAGCGCCGCTCGAAACATTCTTACAGTATCGAACGACAACTCTTTGATGGTGCGAGTTACCGAAAAAATGATGAAACAGGATGGGCAAGGAAAATATGCTGTGCAGGACGTCAAGCTCTTCCCCGCGGCGACTCTCAAGATTCATCCCGTTGCCAAGGTAGAGACTACCCGTCGTGCCATCTTCTTTAGACCTCAATGGCATATATATGACGTGGCCAGTCCGGCTTGGGCTCAGGACCTTGCTACTGCCTGCAGGGGGCACCCACAAGAAGGTGTGTATAGTGATTTCGACGTCAGAGCAGGCAAGGATAACAGTTTCCCCGTACCGGCCAGCGTTAACCTGCGAATAGACTTGCGAGCACACTCCGACTATGGATGGGCCCCCATTACTATTCTCGACCGAATAAGACTCCAGCCGGGTGAACTTCGCGACCTCGGCAAGGTCGAAATCGTTGGACCATTTAGCATATTCGTTGAAGTACTCAATGCTGCCGGTTCGCCGGTCGAGGGCGTACCCATAATCGCCTGCGGCGATTGGGACCCGGTAATCAGCAGCACCGACGAACACGGATTCGCCTTCTTCGACTTCGTCGGCTATTCAAAGGGTGAATTCATCGTCGAGTCTCATCCGGAGGATAACTCTGGGCCTCCACCATTACGCCAGACGATACCCTATGAGGTAGCCGGCCCGGAGGACGCAAACACGGTTTACACCATCCAACTTTCCGATAAAATGCTCGAAAGTCTCTTCAGGTAACAAAGGACACCTATGAAAATAGCAATTGCATCAGACCACGCAGGATTCAAGTACAAAGAGCAGATTAAAACCGTTCTCATCGAGCAGGGACACGAGGTCCGGGACCTCGGCACGCACTCAACCGAGCCCTGCGACTATCCCGATTTCATACGCCCTACCGCAGAGGCGGTCGCCGCTGGCAAGTTCGAGCGAGGCATCGTGCTCGGCCGCAGCGGAAACGGCGAAGCCATGGTCGCAAACAAAGTCCCCGGCATCCGCTGCGCACTGTGCTGGGACCTGCGCTCGGCCAGGCTCAGCCGCGAACATAACGACGCCAACATACTCTCACTTGGAGAAGAAATGGTCTCCATACATCAGGCACTTGAAATCGTCGACCTCTGGCTCAAGGCGCCCTTCGCAGGTGGCCGACATCAGTTGCGCATCGACAAGATTGAAGCACGCTGAACCAAATAAGCCACACATATAGAGGATAATCACTTGCTGCCTCTTTGGCTAACGCACCATTCACGCCATCTTGATTACATCGCCAAAACTACAAACGATATCTCACAGTGACAAATAGATTAAGGGGAGACTGTTATGACAAAATTGACCTTCCGGGAATCCGCCGGTCACATCCAAAAGGCCCGCTCGATTTATTCCGCCCTTCGACGAACCCGACCCCAAACAAAGCAGGACCTGAAAAATTACGTCAAAGCCTTCCTCGGCATTGATATTCCCGACAGGAAAATCTGCCCCGAGCACAGTAGCCCCATGGACTACCTCTGGCACAGCTTCTCGGCAGACTTCGCACCCCATAGGGCCGCAAACGCCGATGCCGTCGTCTGGGCAAATCGCGCAGGCGGAAAGACCCGCCTGGCCGCCGTCGCCACGCTCCTCGACTGCATCTTCAAACCCAACTGCCAAGTCAGGATTCTGGGCGGCTCCGGCGAGCAGTCCGGCCGAATGTACGAATACCTCACAACATTCCTCCACCACGGCTTCGAAGAATTTCTCGCCGGACCGGTCCGCAAAGAAAAATGCCGCTTCATCAATGGGGCGACTGTCGAGGTCTTGACGCAGTCACCGATGAGCGTCCGCGGCCAGCACATCCAGAAGTTGCGCTGCGACGAGGTTGAGCTGTTTGACGAGGACGTCTTCGCCGCGGCAAAGTTCACCACACACAGCACCGCCGGCCTTGTCGGCGCGATGGAAGTAATCAGTACAATGCACCGGCCTTACGGCCTGATGCAAAAAGTCGTTTCATCAGCCGACCATCTCGGCGCCCCCCTCTTCAAGTGGTGCCTCTGGGAAGTGATTGAGAAATGCACAGACCGCAACTGCTCCCCGTGTCCCTTGTGGCCTGACTGTCAGAGCAAAGCTAAGCAGGGCGCCGGCTACCTCAGGATTGACGATGCCATCACCGCCATGCGCCGCGCCAGCCGGGCAGGCTGGGAGGCCGAAATGCTTTGCAGAAAACCAAACCTCGAAAACACCGTATTCGCAGAATTCGACCCCGATCTGCACGTCCGCACGCTCGATTATGACCCGGACCTGCCCACATACCGGTCCCTTGACTTTGGCTTCGTCAATCCCTTCGTGTGCCTGTGGATTCAGGTCGATGATAACGGTACAGTCCGCGTGATAGATGAGTACGTCCGCTGCCGGGCCACGATTGACGTGCACGCCGCCGAAATCAGGCAGCGAACCCCTAGCGGCGAGAGCCGCGTGGCCGCCACCTTCTGCGACCCTGCTGGCAGAAGCGTCAACGATGTTACCGGCACAAGCACGATCCGGGAGCTGCGGTCTCTTGGAATAGTAACGCAGTATCGCCGTAGCAGCATCCTGCAAGGCATTGAGCTTATCCGCCGCGCAATCAGGGCCGGAGACGGCAAAAGCAGGCTCCTAATCTCGCCACGCTGCCAACGGCTGATAGAGGCGATGCAGTGTTACCACTATCCCGAAATTGGCTCCGCCGCCACCGAATTACCCCTCAAAGACGGCCTTTACGACCACCCCATCGACGCACTGCGCTACTTCTTCGTCAACCACAACCGCCCCAGACAAGCCGCCGCCCGCCGATACTGACAAAGAAACCGCCAACTATTAGAGATAAGTCCTACCGCCAACCGGCACCTTCGCCAGACTGAAACTTGCGCATAAAAAAACAGGGCTGAGATGCGGAGGGAGAGGAAAAAGCGGAAGTTTCCCAGCCCTGTTAAATGCTTACGTCTGCCAAGCTATGTTGTCAAGAAAACACTAAACACAACTACCTGATAATGGGTATGGACTCCACACAACAACAGCCCGCTTGCTATCCACGCCTGATTCTACTAAAATCCACTCACGTGAACAAGGTTTTTTTCCGAAAAAGATAAAAAAAATTGAGGTCGCCGAAAATATGCTCACAGACAACATACTCGAACTGATCGGCAACACCCCCCTGCTTCAACTGAAAGGGGAAAGAATCTTCGCCAAGGCCGAATTTCTTAATCCCGGCGGCAGCATCAAGGATCGCGTCGCTCTTGCGATGCTCGAGGCCGCCCAGCGGGACGGTAAGCTCAATGCCGATTCGGTTATCATGGAGCCGACCAGCGGCAACACCGGCATCGGCCTAGCCCTGGTCGGGCGACTTATGGGCTATCGCGTCCGCATAGCCATGCCCGAAGGCATGAGTGAAGAGCGAAAGAAGCTCATTAAGGCCCTCGGGGCTGAGCTTATACTTACGCCCGATAACGAAGGTATCGCCGGTGCGGTCCGCCGCGTCGAGCAGATGGCCGCCGAGGATAATAAAATCTTCGTGCCACAGCAGTTCGAGAATCCAGAGAATCCCCGCGTCCACTATGAGCAAACCGCAAGAGAGCTATGGCACCAAATGGGTGGAAAAATCGACTGCTTCGTCGCCGGCGTGGGTAGCGGCGGAACCCTACAGGGAGTCGGCAAGTTCCTCAAAGAGCACAAACCAGATGCCAAAATCGTCGCCGTCGAGCCAAAAGACAGGTCTGCACTGTTGGGACACGAGCCCGGCCTGCACCAGATTCAGGGAATAGGCGACGGGTTCATCCCCGGCGTACTCGACGTCTCATTGGTCGACCAAGTGGTGGAGGTAACCGACGACGACGCCATCGAAACAACCCGCCAATTAGGCAGGGACTTTGGCATGCTCGTCGGCATAAGCTCCGGCGCAAACGTCTGGGCCGCTCGAAAGCTCGCTCAAACCATCGAGGGCAACATCGCCACCGTCCTGCCCGACCGCGCAGAACGCTATTTCAGCACGGCCCTGTTGTAACCCGCCTATAAGC
The DNA here is from genome assembly GCA_035527845.1 of Sedimentisphaerales bacterium. GTDB lineage: Bacteria > Planctomycetota > Phycisphaerae > Sedimentisphaerales > Anaerobacaceae > JAUWKC01. The sequence continues at coordinate 15,539 of DATKZT010000015.1, forward strand.
TCACCGGAACCACCCGGGACTCTGTTGCCGTCAATAATTTTTTTGTTTCTGTTTCCCCCCGGACCTGCCATAATAATGGGCACATTTCATTGGGGTATTCGTAAGAGAAAGGGCGATACTGTCCCTGCGGACTTCGCAGGATTTGTTGAAGTCGGTACTCTGTTAAGTCTTTTGAAAGGATGGGAAAATGAGAACTCAAATCATCATGACGTTGGTACTGCTGGCGGTCTCGGCCCTTGCCCTGACAGGCTGCAGGCGCCAAGAGCCCCCCACGGCCCCGACAGCAGAGAAAAAGGCCCCGGCCTTCACACTGAAAACCTTCGACGGAAAGGAAATAAGCCTCTCCGACTACAAAGGCAGAATCGTGGTCCTCGAGTGGTTCAACGACGAATGCCCGTTTGTCAAATACCACTACGAAAAAGCAAGCACCATGATCGATCTGGCCAACAAGTACAAGGATAAGAATGTGGTCTGGCTCGCCATAAACAGCACCAGTCACACCACCCCGCAGAACAACAAAGATTTCGCCGCCAAACACGAGCTGCCCTATCCTATACTCGACGACCGCTCCGGCACCGTCGGCCGAGCCTACGGCGCAACCAACACGCCGCACATGTTCGTCATAGATACCCGCGGCAACATCATCTATGCCGGTGCCATCGACAACTCACCCATGGGCGAAAAGAGCGAAGGCGCAATCAACTATGTCGATAAGGCCCTGGCCGAGCTCACCAGCGGAAAACCTGTCAGCACCGCCTCCACCAAGCCCTATGGATGCAGTGTAAAGTACGCCAAATGACTTTCGACCGGACAACTGCAGAATCGAGATGTGTCGCGGCTGGCAGAGCCGGGCCGATACCCTCTGAGTTACAAAGGCGTAGTCGGGCATAAACGCCGATCCGTGGTTGCCGGGCACACGCGTCGCCCTGACGCACTTGTGTTGAGCAAAAGCTTCTATTGGATTGGACGCTTTCAGTGGAACCGAAAACAACAGAAGACCTACGTCGAACCAGCAAAAAGGCTTCAGGTTTAAGCGCTCGGGAATTTGTCGTCCCGTTTCTTCTTGTTATCTATGCCTCTTCGCACTTGTATCATTTGGCCCATCTCCGCGCGCGTTGCCCCACCGGCACATTGCTGAGAGACTTGATGGAAACCATTCAGGGGCCCCTGATTATGATCAGGGCCTTTGGGCCTTTCGTCTCAACGATTATCGCCGTTTGGGTCCTGATAACCGCCCCTCACAAAAAGACAAACGCATTAATGTTGGCAATGACTTTATGCTGCTGGATTATTTCGGCTCCCTACTTGTATAGATTCATTACGGGTCCCACACACTAATCCCGATAACCGCCCTTATACCGCTGGCCTTCGAAAGGCGAGACTTGGCAAACAGACAATTGGCTATCCCCCACGGAAAATTGAAGTCTGCGGGCCAAATCAAAAGTGGAAAAAGCGGCTATTGACTAAATGGCTTCTGTAAACTATTGTAACCGGCTTGTGACTATTGTTTCAGGGCCTTGTTTGTTCCGTGCCCACTCTCAAAGCCTGGGGTGAGCGGAACTCTTTGAGAAGGATTATCGCGATGCTCAAACGAACACATACTTGCGGCCATCTCCGCCTGGAGGATACGGGAAAAAGGGTTACACTCGCCGGCTGGGTCCATAGCTATCGAGACCACGGCAACCTCGTCTTTATCGACCTGCGCGACAGAGAGGGGCTGACGCAATTGGTTTTCAACCCCGAAAAATGGCCGGAAGTCCACAAGGCGGCGCGGACGCTGCGATGTGAATGGGTAATAGCCGCCAAAGGCGTGGTTCAGCCCCGCAGCGAAGGTATGCAAAACCCGAAGCTGCCCACCGGACAAATCGAAGTGGCAGTAGAGCAGCTCGAAATCCTTAATCGCTCCAGAACACCCCCATTCGAATTCGAAAACGCCGAAAAAACCGGCGAAGAGCTCCGGCTGGCCCACCGATATGTCGACCTCCGCCGCCCTGAAATGCAGCATAAGCTGCAAACAAGACACCGGGTCACCAAAATCAGCCGGGACTACTTCGACAAATTAGGCTTCTGGGAGATCGAAACCCCCATGCTCGCAAAGAGCACCCCCGAAGGAGCGAGAGATTTTCTGGTGCCCAGCAGACTTCTAAAAAACTGCTTCTACGCGCTGCCCCAGTCACCGCAGTTGTTCAAGCAGATTCTGATGGTCAGCGGCGTCGATAAATACTTCCAGATTGTCCGCTGTTTCCGCGACGAAGACCCGAGAGCCGACCGACAGGCCGAGTTCACACAAATCGACGTCGAAATGAGCTTCGTCGACAGCAATGACGTCATCGGCGTTCACGAAAACCTCCTTGCCAAAATCTGGAAGCAGATACTGGATGTGGACGTAACCGCGCCGATGCGCCGCATGTCCTACACCGAAGCGATGGCCGATTATGGCACCGACCGGCCGGACCTCCGCTTCGACCTCAAACTAAAGGACATCTCCGACATCGCCGCACACAGCACCTTTAAGGTCTTTACCTCCGCCATCGAGCAAGGCGGAATCGTCAAGGGACTCTGCGCGCCTGCCGCAGATAAGTATACCCGAAGCGATATCGAAAAAACCCTCACCGATTTCGTCGGCGACTATGGGGCAAAAGGCCTGACCTGGATGAAGCTCAAGAAGGAAAACGACAAGCTCACCCCCGTCGGCGGCATCGGCAAGTTCTTCAGCGAAGAACAGCTACAACAGATAATCCAGCGCTTCGAGGCAAAAGACGCGGACCTGCTGCTGTTTCTCGCCGACAGCGAAGCAGCCGCCAATAAGGCGCTGGCGCCCCTGCGGTGCAGGATTGCGCGCGACCTCAAGCTCTACGATAACAAACGCTTCGAATTTGTCTGGGTGCTGGACTTCCCCCTCTTTGAATGGAATAAGGACGAAAACCGATACGACTCAGTGCATCATCCCTTCACCGCACCTGTGTCGGAGGATATCGAAAAGCTCGATTCCGACCCGGCCGCCATCCGCTCACAGGCCTACGATGTCGTCGTCAACGGCTCCGAAATAGGCGGAGGTAGTATTCGTATCCACAACCCCAAAGTCCAGCAAAAAGTGTTCAAACTGCTCAACATCTCAGATCAGCAGGCGCAGCAGAGGTTCGGATTCTTTCTAAAGGCGCTTGAGTACGGCGCCCCGCCCCACGGAGGCATCGCTCTGGGCCTCGACCGAATCATAATGCTGCTTACCGGCACCGAGAACATCAGAGACGTCATAGCTTTCCCCAAGACACAGCGAGGCCAGTGCCTCTTAACCGACGCCCCCAGCGAAGTCGACAAAAAACAGCTCGACGAGCTGAACCTGCGCACACAAAAACACCTGGACGCAATCGAGCAGAAAAACAACCGGCAGACGTAATACCGCCTCAAACACGTCAAGAAAAGCAGGAACCCGCAGATTCAAGTCAAGAAAATTCCGGTGCCTTTTTTGCTTTATTTGTTTTTCATCCAATTGTAAGCTATAAGGACACATGGCTGGAAAGAAATATGGTAAATCACGTGGAGTAGTCCCATATTGGCAAGCTTACAGCAATTCATAACAGTAGCCTGGCCCATCGCCATTGTCTTGGCGGCAGGCCTGATAGGCCATTACATAATCTTCAGCATACTTAAGAAGCTGGTTGCCCGCACCAGCAGCACGGTAGACAACTCACTGGTCAATAACTGCTATAGGCCGCTGCTGTGGATTATTATCCTGATTGTGATTCGTTGGGTCCTTCCCCCCACGGAGGAAAAAGTTGAAACAACAACCGGTCGTGCATTCACCGTCCTGCTGACAATCCTTGTTTCCTGGCTTGTTATTAAGACTATTTCCGTTCTGCAAGACTACATCACCAGCCGGTTTGATATCGATGCAAGAGATAACCTTGCGGCCAGAAAAATTCACACCCAGTTCAGGGTCATAAAGAGAATAGCGGTAGTCATCATAGGCATCCTCGCACTGGGAACCATACTGATGACCTTCGACCAGGTGCGCCATTTGGGCAAGACCATTCTGGCCTCCGCCGGCATTATCGGCATCGTCGTCGGCATGGCCGCGCAGAAAACCATAGGCAATCTCATCGCAGGCCTCCAGATCGCCTTCACACAGCCCATTCGCGTCGATGACGTCGTCATAGTAGAAAACGAATGGGGCCGTATCGAAGAGATTACCCTTACCTATGTGGTGGTCAAAATCTGGGACCTCAGGCGACTAATTGTGCCGATTACCTATTTTATCGAAAAACCATTCCAGAATTGGACCCGCACCAGCGCCGACATCCTCGGTACGGTATTCATCTACGTTGACCACACCGTCAGCGTCGACGTCATTCGAGAGCAGCTTCAGGAAATCCTGAAAAACTCAGGGCTGTGGGACGGCAAGGTCTGCGTCCTGCAGGTCACCAATACGAACGAAAGGACAATTGAGCTGCGGGCCCTTATGAGTGCCCCGGACGCCTCGAATGCGTGGAACCTCCGCTGCCATGTAAGAGAAAAACTGGTCGATTTTATGCAGAAAAACTGGCCACAGGCCTTGCCCAGACTCAGGGCAGAACTCCACCAGATGAAGAATTGAGAACAAAACAATAGTCTCAAGGCCTGCAATTGCTTAGTTTCCGGTTCCTCCTGCTAACTTGGTGATTGCATTAAGACAAGGGGCTCCAAAACTCTATGATTTGGTTTATGCGAATTAATTTGAAACGTTTTGGCCAAAAGCTACTCAGGCTTTTGCGGCTCTGGCCCCTTTCCCTGGCCGAGAAATGCAGAATAGCCTTCGGCGCAGCAGTGCTCTTTATACTGGCACTGGCCTTGCTCCTGCCCTACATCTGGATGGGCCAGCTCACAAAAAAGGCCTCCCTCGATGAGGGACGCGCCAAGTCTGAAACGCTGTTGCGCCGACACTTCCAGCTAAACCAGGCCGACAAAGCGACCCTGCCCGTGTTGGACAATGCCGGCACCGTTCTCGATGTAAACGAAGCGGAAATACAATGGATTAGCTTCCTCAAAAACGACGAGGGCCGCGTTGGGGAGCTGCCCAGAGACATAAGGCAAATGATTAAGTCCCTTAAAGCAGAAGAGGACAGAGACGACGGTATCCTGCTGGAGAAGAGGGGCGGCATCCTGCAAAGCAGCTACGTCCGCATATTCAGAGTCACCGAAACATGTTTGAGCTGCCACAATCCGCAGCGTTCCGCCACCGCTTTTACGAAAAACGACGTCGTAGGCGCGGCAATTATCCGACGGCCCGCCGGCGAAATCAGCATAACACGCCTTATGAACCTCATCTGGATAATCGTGGCCGGGCTCATCGCCGGCGTCGGAGCAATCGTCGCTTTTTACATGATAACGCAACGCGTGATTCTCAGCCCCATACGGCAATTGCGGGCACTTGCAAACAACGTGGCAGAAGGCAACCTCGACACCCGCAGCTCCATAAAAACCGGCGATGAGTACGAAAAGCTCGCCAATGCCTTTAACCACATGCTTGACAGGCTCCAGGCGGCCCAGGAAAAACTCCGACTGGCAAACAAGCAGCTCGATGAAAAAATCGCCCAGCTATCCGAGAGAAACATCGAACTGTTCAAAGCCAACAAGGTCAAAGGCGAGTTCCTCGCAAACATCTCCCATGAGTTCAGAACACCCTTGAACGCCATTCTTGGCTTCGCCGAAATCATGAAGGAAAAGCCCGACCTAATAACAAAAGACAAAGGGCGACGATACGCCGAGAACATCATTACAGGCGGCAACAGGCTCCTGAACATGATCAACGACCTGCTCAACATCGCAAAGACCGAAGCCGGAAAGATGGAGCTCCGCGTAGAGAAGACCTCGGCGCCGGACCTTTGCAAAACCGTGGTGGGCCATTTTGCAGCGCTGACCAGAAAAAAGAAAATAAAGGTCAAAGTGTCAACCGACAACGGCCTGCCGCCGCTTATCACCGACCCCGGCAAAGTCGAGCAGATACTCTATAACTTCCTGAGCAACGCCGTCAAGTTCACGCCCGACAGGGGCAGAATCGAAATCCGCGCCGCAATGGTCGATGAAAAAACAGTCCGAATCTCAGTCACCGATACCGGCTGCGGCATCGCCCAGAGTGACAAAGAAAAAATATTCGAAAAATTCCGCCAGGCCGACGGCTCCCTCACCCGTGAATCCGCCGGCAGCGGCCTCGGACTCGCTATCAGCAAAGACTTGGCCGCCATGCTCGCCGGAACCATCGGACTCGAGAGCACGCTCGGAAAAGGCTCAACCTTCTGGCTCGACATCCCCGTTACTCTCACAAAGGATGAAGTACAGGTATCTTAGAAACCGCAGCCCATAGCACTTGCTATCAAGCTGACCTGCCGGTAAGCTGCATAGAAAACTGTGGTCTAACCAGGGGAAAAATCATGTATCTAAAACGCGGATTAATGTTTCTCCTAACCTGTCTTTCAGCCGGCGGCGCCGCACAAATCTGCGCCGGCCAGACTCATCCCTTTTCCGTTCACGACATGCTGGCCATGGACCGATTCTCCGACCCCCACGTCTCGCCCGATGGAAAGTCTGTCGTCTTTGTACTTAGCCAAACCGACCTTGAGGCCAACCGCACCAGAACGGACCTCTGGCTCATCGGCGCCGACGGCAAAGGCCTGCGCCGCCTGACCTCACACACCGAAAACGATTCCAATCCCCGCTGGGCACCAGACGGCAAATCCCTATGGTTCATTTCCAGCCGCTCAGCTTCCTCCCAGATATGGCGCATCCAAATCGATGGCGGCGAAGCGCAGCAGTGCACCGACCTGCCGCTCGATGTCGCCAATTTGCTCGTCACGCCCGACGGAGAGCACCTCGCCTTCACCATGGAAGTCTTCCCCGACTGCAACACCGCAGCCTGCACAAAGCAGCGACTCGATGCAATCAGGGAACGAAAAGCCTCCGGCCGACTTTACGACCGAATATTCGTCCGCCACTGGGACGCCTGGAAGGACGGCCGACGCTCGCACCTGTTCGTCATGCCCACCGCCGGAGGCGACCCCGTGGACGTCATGCAATCTATGGACGCCGACACGCCCTCCAAGCCTTTTGGCGGCCCGGAAGAAATAACCTTCACACCGGACAGCAGAACGGTTATCTTCACCGCCCGCAACGTCGGCCGCACAGAAGCATGGTCCACCGACTTCGACCTTTACTCGGCGCCCATCGACGGCTCCGAATCGCCCAAGTGCCTTACCGACGAAAACGAGGCCTGGGATACCTCGCCTCTCTTTTCGCCGGACGGAAAGACGCTGGCGTATCTGGCTATGGCCAGACCCGGTTATGAGTCCGACCGCTTCCGCATTATCCTTCGGCCCTGGCCGCAAGGCAAACAGCGCATCCTCACAGAAAACTGGGACCGCAGCCCATCCTCAATCTGCTGGGCCGCAGATAGCAAAACCATATACGCTGCGGCAGGCAACATCGGCCAGCAGTCCCTCTTTGCCATAGATGTCGAGACCGGCTCGGTCCGGACTTTGGTCAGCCACGGCCATGTAAGTTCAATTGACGCAAGCGATGGGCGAATAGTGTACGCCTTGAGCAATTTCCGCTCGCCCGCCGAACTGTACTCGGTCAAAACGGACGGAACCGACCTGCAAGAACTCACCAACATCAACCGCGAGAAAACCGCCGCTGCCCGCATAGGCGAGTACGAACAGTTCTCCTTCGAAGGATGGAACAACGAAACAGTGTATTGTAACGTCGTCAAACCCATCGATTTCGACCCTCAAAAGAAATACCCCGTCGCCTTCCTGATTCACGGCGGACCCCAGGGTTCTTTCACAAACGATTTCCACTACCGCTGGAACGCACAGGTCTATGCCGGTGCCGGCTACGCTGCGGTCATGGTCGATTTCCACGGCTCCACCGGTTACGGACAGGCCTTTACCGATTCCATCCGCGGCGACTGGGGCGGCAAACCCCTCGAAGACCTCCAGAAAGGCTTGGCCGCCGCGATGGCGCGCTATCCGTGGATGGACGGCTGGCGGGTCGCTGCGCTGGGCGCCTCTTACGGCGGCTATATGATTAACTGGATAGCCGGTGCCTGGCCCGACCGTTTCAAGTGTCTCGTAAGCCACGACGGAAGCCTCGACGAAAGAATGGCTTACTTTGATACCGAAGAGCTCTGGTTCCCCGAGTGGGACCATATCGGCACCCCCTGGCAGAACCCCGTAGGTTATGAAATACACAATCCCATTACCCTCGTGAAAAACTGGAAGACGCCGATGCTCGTCATCCACGGGGCTTTGGATTTCCGCGTCCCCGAGACACAGGGACTCGCAACCTTCAACGCCCTGCAGCGCCGCAGAATCGAAAGCAAACTCCTGTACTTCCCCGATGAGAACCACTGGGTGCTCAAGCCCCACAACTCCATTCTCTGGCACGATACCGTAATCGCCTGGCTCGACCAATGGACCAAAGAATAACAGCGCTGGCGACCCCTGCTCTGCTCTGGACCATTTCCGCACTTCGTTTGTACACTCGTTTGTACACAGCCATTTCAGGTGCCGCAAATGGTGGTTCCACGGCAGGTTGATGTTTTTCCGGGACAGGCTGCAAACCCGTTCGCGCAAGCCTGCGTCTTTTCGAATCCAACCAGGCCCATTGCTTTCTTAGCCGGCGCAGACTACCCCCTTCAGGCTGCTGCCATTGCATCATCCCGCCTTTGGTGCTCCCAAACCTACAGCCACCCTTATCCAGAAAATCGTGATTTTCGAAAAAAAGGAAGAGTCATAACCGGCTTGTGCAAAAAGAGTTACGACAGGCAAAAAAATTATTTTGTTTTCTGAAAAAAAAATTTATCAACGTTTTACCCTTCGGTGTCGCTATTATAATAGACGCGAAGAAATGTTGGATGTGTTTTCCCTGGTTTTTGTGAGGGACCGATTATGAGCATCAAACCAAAGCAGCTCCAAGCCCTTTGCCTGTGCGTCTTGCTCGTCGCCGTCACAGCTCCTCTGGGCCGGGGGCTCGCCGCTGAACCGGCCGCCAAATGGTACAAGATAATGGACGAAGCCCGCAACCTCCGCTCGGTTAGTCAGATTCCGCAGGCACTCGGGCTGTATGAAGAGGCGCTGGCGGCCGCCCCAACCGACGAGCACCGCGCCGATACCCTTATGTACGTCGCCCGCGCTTACGAGAATCTGCCCTCGCGCCAAGATGCCATCGATACCTACAAGCGCATCCTCGCCGATTACCCCGATACCAGACACGCGCCGCGAATATACTTCCGCCTCGGCGAAGTGCACAGGTCAATCACGCTGCTGCCGAACCACCCCACCCCCAGCGAAGAGCGCCGCGTCCTCGGGACCGAGATGGTCCCCTCCGTCAGTATCCCCTACTTCGAGAAATGCGTCTCCATCGCTCCGCCCGTTAATGGCTGGGTCCGCGCCAGCCGTATCTATCTCGCAAACCTCTATAAGGACACCGGACGCGAAGACCTCGCCTGGCAGATTACACACGAGATCGCCAACCTCGACATCTACGACGTCACCGAGCCTATGTACATAGGCCCCTACAAGCAAATGAACGCCCCGGAGCGGACCCTCTGCGAAAGGCTCGACGATGCACGGCAGGGCGTGGTCCGCGCACGCAACACCTCTCGGCGCAGGCTCGTCCGCTGGTCGATTTCCTCCGACCCCACCGAAAGTATCCTGAAGCTCCAGCAGCTTATCAGCCGCTATCCGGGCACCGACATCCAAACCGAAGCGACAGAGCAAATAGAGCTGCTCCGTGAGAAAATTGTCGAGCCGACATTGGACGAAAGCCTGGACCCGAATTCACCGCAGGACTGAATCGAATTGACCCTTCCGTCCGACTAACGGGAGAGAAGAAAAATGAGAACAAAGCTGTTAGTAATTAGCGCCGTGATGCTGGTCGTAGCCGGTAGGGCAATTGCGGCAGACCCCATAGATACTGAAATGTTTCCGCTGCTCGAAAAGGCAAGGTCGGCAAATCAAGCCGACCGTCAGGAGGCGGTCCGCGAGCTGCTTGCCCTCCGCGAGGGCGTCAGCGATGAGCTGACCAAAATAGTAATCGACGCCAACAATGGCCAGGCCGAAACCCGCAGCAAGGCAGGCGCATTGTTCCTGATGGGCGAATTGGGCCTGATGCAGTGCAAAGACCTGCTCGACCGCGAAAAAGACTGGATATGGAAGCCCCCACCCGGCGTATATGCGTTTGGTAGTGGGAGCCGGCTAAATGCCCTCTGGGGCCAAACGGCAAAGATGGCCCTGCACCGAGTCTCGTTGGCAGGCAACGTCACGCTGGTTGAGACCCGCCAAAGAACTTTATTGGAGAAGTATCCCAATGTCGCGCAGGCCATAGCACAACTTCGCTCCACAGATGATTCGCTCGTCCAGGAAGCCGAGGACTCGGTCTTGCGCTGGTACGATGTTGTCTGCCGAAGCATGTACAGCGTCTTGAAGCCCTCGCGCGAGGCTGTGTACTCCAACGAGGTCAAGGCTACTGCAGCTTATCTTCTCGGCGAATATCGCGCATGGTACGGCCAGATGCTCCTGTGGAACATCGACCTCAAGGACCAAAACGACGTGTGCGGTCAATACGCTCAGACCCTGATTGCACAGGCCCCCGAGCCGCAGTACCCCTGCGCCGTCGCCATGGTCAAGCTCGGATACAGGGCCGGCATCGGGGGCGCTTTAAGCCGAATCCAGACAAAGTCATACCTCTCGCAACAGACCCGCGACCGTATCGCCCGCGTCCTCGTAGCCATCGACAAAGACATGACGGAGAAATTATACAACTCCGAAATAGCCGGCCTCGAAAACGCCGCCCAATGGAACGCCCCTGAGCAGGACAGACTGTCCCGCCTCCAGTTGCTCCGAACCATTGAACCCATAATCAAACAATAACAGAGGCGTAAAGCAGGCGGTTGGCAAAGCCGCCTTTGGAATTTCATCAAGAACCGTGAATCGCACAAGTTTCATATCTTGGTTGTTGATCTTAGTCATGGCAGGTGGGGCGCTTGCCGCAGACCCAATCGACACAGAAATGTTCCCGCTGCTCGAAAAGGCAAGGTCGGCAAAACAGACCGACCGTCAGGGCGCCGTCCGTGAGCTGCTTGCCCTCCGCGAGGCCGTCAGCGACGAGCTGACCAAAATCGTAATCGACGCCAACAACGGAACCGCCGAATCCGGCGCAAAGGCAAGCGCCATCTTCCTCATGGGCGAACTCGGCCTGATCCAGTGCAAACACCTGCTCGAACGTGAAATTGATTGGACATGGAAAGCCGCCTGGGAAGAGGACATGCGGGAACGCCATCGCATGAGAAACCTTAGCGGGCAAACCGCCAAGATGGCCCTGCACCGAGTCTCGTTGGCACGCAACGTCGCGATGGTTGCCCCTCGCCCGAAAACGTCTTTAGCCGAATACCCCCAGCTAAGCACCGTGTTAGCCGACCTTCGCTCGCCACAGCGCCAGGTCCGTCGCAAAGGCGAAGACGGCGTCCTGCGGTGGTACGATGTCGTCTGCCGCGCCATGAAGAGTGTCTTAGACCCTTCACGCGAGGCTGTGTACTCCAACGAGGTAAAGGCTACAGCGGCTTATGTTCTCGGCGAATATCGCTCACGAGCCGGCTACATGCTGCTAGTTAATATTGACCTGAAGGATGAAAAGGCCGTGTGCAGTCAATACGCCCAGACCCTGATCGCACAGGCCCCCGAGCCGCAGTACCCCTGCGCCGTCGCGATGGTCAAGCTCGGATACCGCGCCGGCATCGGGGGCGCTTTAAGCCGAATCCAGACAAAGTCATACCTCTCGCAACAGACCCGCGACCGTATCGCCCGCGTCCTCGTAGCCATCGACAAAGACATGACGGAGAAATTATACAACTCCGAAATAGCGGCCCTTGAGAACATACCCGAAGAACGAGGAACCCCCGAAGAAAGGCAACAGTGGCAAGCCCGCCTCCAGCTGCTCCGAACCATTGAACCCATAATCAAACAATAATCGCGTTCATCCGGTTGATGCGTAGGTGAAACGGTCAGGTCGGCCTCTCGGAGTTATCTCGAGAGAAAAATCGTTTGGGCCTCTGGGGCCCCGAACCATTTTTCTCGGGCCTTCCGGACCCCGAATCCACCTACCCATTATTCGGAATAGCCATTTTTTGTATTTGACGCCATTTGGCGGTTACCAATCACGAATTACGACTCTCGAGGACCCGCCGCTTGCCCGCCTTTTCTTTGGCGGGAAGGCGAATTCGGCTGGTAGGCCCACTGCCGGCGGTCATTCCGACCAACGCGCAGGAATCTATCAAAAAAAACGCCACGCCCCGCCTCGCTTCCTTATCTGTTAGCCGCCGGCACTTGTCCGCCGTAGGTGGACTGCCGGCGGTACCCTTGCCCGAAAATACGTCATTGCGAGCATCGCCAAGCGATGCGCGGCAATCTCGTTTTTAGCCCGCAAATTTATTTGCGGCTCCTCCCCCAATGGCTATAATATCAACCGGCGCCCTTGACCGCAGAACTTCCCTGAATAGCCCGTGATTGGTAAATATTGCCCGGGATATTGGGAGAACTGGAAGGATAAGGAATAACTAACTGCTCACCTGGAGCCAAAAGCATCCAGGGCGGCGGATAAATGCATTGTATATTATTGCGTTATTATGTTGGGTAAATAAATGGAAACATTCTTTGCAGCACTGATTGGTGCATTCGTCTCCTTGCTCGCGGTTTATTTGACCCTTCGCCACAATCAGAAAGTACACGAACACAACCTCAGAGAAGAAAGGACGAAAAGAAGAGAGGAAAGAGAATTTCGAGCAAAACAAGAGTCTCTCATTCTCGCATCCGAAGCTTTTACTCGTTTTCTTACATATTTTATATCTATGCCGGATAGACAGTTGCCACAGGACGGCAGTGTTGCCCCTGAGGTTACCGAATTGGGTGTAGCTCTTAACAAACTTCATTTTTACTCCTCCCTAAATATGATAGAGAAATCGACACATTTAGGTCAGATACTGGATGAAGTATTTTCGGATACCATGAAAGCCAAAATGCCTTCGGCATTCATTTTTGAAGAGATAAAAGCAATTGATATAGAAATTTCAGGTCTAGAGAAATCAAATGCAGTTCTTCTGGAAGAAATCAGAGCGCTATTATTCTCAGATCCTCAGTCGCCAATTATTGCCAGTCATCGCACTCAACTTGCGCAAAACTTTCAGCGAATTTCCGAGTGTCACGGAAGAAAGGTCGATTTATTCAGGAAGAAGTATCACGAGACAGAAAATTGTAGAGATGTTGTGGCGAAGCATTTGAAAAACATTTATGAAGCTTCTCGTGATGTCCTATTACTGGCGAGGGAAGAACTCGGTTTTCCGATAGATGGGATTCGATACAGAAAAATTATGGATGATCGGATTGAATCCATGGAAAAGAATCTTAAGGAATTATTCGCTCAAATCAGAAGTGAAGTTGAAAAGAAAATGAAATGACCAACAAGCGCTTACGGCCGAACGCATACCGCGCCGCTGAGATTTCGGATTTTAATCTTCATACCTTTCACGAACAACCAACAACGAATTCTTCGCCAAATTTCTTGACCCATTCCGGCATTTTGAGCTATATTAACCTTTGGTTGCGAGATACGATTCACGATATACGAATTCGCCGGGCATTTGGACGGAATTTTAGTTGACGTAAATACGGGCTTCGGGTATTTTATAGCTTGGTTAGGTTCCATAAGGAGAAAAATCAACGCATGCTAAAAGAATACAAGAATGGGTTTATGGAAATAATTCAGAATAAGGGATTTGATCCAGAGAATTTTCGCGCACAAGAAGCGAAAGTTGACGGAAGGCACTCTTTTGTTGTTACGTTCAAGAATTCACCCTTGAGATTCGTAGCGAGAAATGCGGATACTAGTTATCATGACTTTGATTGTAAACACACAAGCTTTGGACCGGGACATTCTGAAACAGAATATTTTCCCGATAACGAGTGGACAAATATACATGATATTTATAGCCAGTTTGAAGAATGGCTTGAAAAAGCGGTCAAAGTATATATGGGTGAATTACTCGTGCCTGATCTATGGATGCACCTTGAGCAACAAAAGCCGCTGATTGGTGGTTCTATGTTGGACAAGGATGAGACGTCGCCCTTCTCCGACGAGGAGAAGGTACAACTTCGTCTGGCAGTAAGGGAATTTGAGTCGCTTGTGTCGAAAACTTTTCAAGCACCTCAAGAGCAAATGCAAGTCATAGAGAACCGATTGGACTATCTGGCAAAAGCTGCCAACAGACTAAATAGAATTGACTGGCGAGGCTTGGCATTATCGACGATAATAAGTATTTCCATTGCTTTAAGTTTGGATACTGAACAAGGTAGAGTTCTGTTGAATTTATTTAAGCAGGTATTTTCTAAAATACTGTACCTCTTAGAATGATTACATGGCAATATTACTATTTTAATCTCTTTTTAAGTTGGAGAAAAATTTGAATGAAAGAACGAAAAGGCGTGCCCCTTAAGGGCAAGCGGTATATAAGCCAAGCGGTTTCTTATTCGATGTTAAAAATCGCAGTAGGGCCTGAAGGTCGAGATGTTATCGCTACAGATGGAGCAATAGCTCACGCTATGGGCAGTCTCGTTGCCTCCTTAATAGCACGTGCTATTTTAGCAAACATCAGATTCCTGCGGGACCAAGTTGATATCTGCTATGGAGAAGTCTCACTCGAGAGAGATTTCTCAGTCCAAAAGCTTGAAGAACATATGCATTTACTGCTCGATTTGAATTTGCTCCTTTCTTGCTTGGCCCCAGAGCCGGTTTCCATTTCGGCCGAAAGACTAAGATTTATAACTAATGCCTTCGGCAAACTACCACCCCCCGCTTTAAGTGTTTACACGATAGGTATTAACAATGCCAAAGATATATTGGAGAAAGAAATTATTTCCCAAATAGCAGAGCTCCTTCGCAAAATATCGGAGAATCCCATAGCAAGCTGGGAAGAAAGTGTCGAATCCTTGCTACGAGAAAAAGTAGCCCAACAGTTAAGCTGCATAAGGTCTCTCCTTGACGAAATCCTGGGGAGCCTTTATTCCATAGTAGGACGTATTGAGGACGATTGGAATAAGGACCTTCAACAAATCCGAGAGAGTGGTTTGATAGAGCCGCTAACAAGAAAAGAATTGGAGGATGATAATAAGTCCAAGAGAAAATATTGAATGGTCCTCAAGGATGATATTAACTCATTCATACCAGGGAAAATTATGATCTTATGAGTCTTGTGCTGAGTATTCAGAAATTGGAATCCATGATCATGGTGCCGGTAGAAGAGCGTAACGTCGAATGGGCACATGATATATGTACGTCTAGCCGATTTGTCCATGTAAACGTCTGGCGATTTCAGCCTGACCGAAAACGTGTACGAGATATAATCGAATTGTTGGAAAGAGCGCGCAGCGAGCTACTATCTATCCTAAACAGTGGGGATTATGATAACGATAGAAAGAAATTTCAAGAATATATCGACAACGTTGGGGCGCGCGTTGCTAACCTTAAAAATAACTACCTTACAGGAAAACCCTCAGCCTTTGCACCACATGACAAGATTTCTGAGCAAAGACATGAAGTCTCTTAAGATAAAGTACCCACATAGCCTCGGTTATCCTCACCAGTTCTTACATTTCTTAGATTTCGTTTTTTATCTGGCTAATCAGTTCGACCTTCTTCGCTTCCACTCGGGGCAGAAAACACTGGTTCATTGTTCGTAGTAAATAATACGTGCAATCTGTGAAATCTGTGGCTAATAAAAGCCAATTCTTAGCCAGCTTCCCAAATGGGGAATTGAAAAATGACCCGGCGGATAAGGCCGGCCCTTTAGCAGAAGCTTGCTTCGAGGAAAGGTATGGCCGAAAACGCCAAAGCTGGCCGAAACCTCTCTCTGTGACCTCCGTGAGTTCGGTGGCTAATTCTTTTGCCCTTTTCTGTTGACTTTTCTTCCAAAATCGAGTATAATACCCACCAGAATGTTACAACTTGATACTGAAAACTGACCCTTGACCCCTGAAAACTGCGGATCTTACCATGGCTACCCAAGCCCAAAATTTATCCCCTGAGATGATCTTACCTGCCTATAAGGCACCTATCTCACCGGGACCGCCCATCTTGCCAAGTCATTACAAGTCACGAGCCACCAGCCACGAGTCACGAATTACAAGCCGCCTAAACCCCCAGGAATCTGACTGCCCCGAAAGTGAAAATGTACGAAGGATTACGTACGAATTTATCAGCAAATTATGCAAAACGAACCCAATCTGCAAAAAGCTGGAATATGCCCTAACCTCTTTCGATGCAAGGGGTTACGTAGAAAATTCCAGATTTTCGCGCGCAAAAGCAAACCCAAACGAACCCAATTTATCGCGGCGAAGCAGCATGCGAAGCCGGAACGAACCCAAAGCAAACCCAATTTTTCGCCCGTCAGGGCCCCCCGAAGCCAAAACGAACCCAAACAAACCCAATTTATCGCGGCGAAGCTTGCCTGCCGCGGCGAAGTACTCTACGAAGCCGGGATGCGAAGCCGGAACAAACCCAATCTGTTGCCGCCCAGCCCTCTTGCCACGGCCAAGTGCTGGACCAAGCCGGATCACAACCCAAAAAACAACGCAACCTTCTCTTGCACAAAGGGTTATACAAATGCAAGCCCCTTCGCAGGAACCAATGAACGCGTGCGCCCGCCTTTATCACCCTGCCCGGCCGGCGACCCCGGTTCCGATTGGACCCCAGAATTATGGCCCCACGGCAAACGCGTCAACATGGGCGCTTATGGCGGTACACCACAGGCAAGCATGTCTCCATCAAATGCCGGTAATATCGCGGACTTGAACCATGACAACTTTGTGAATTACATTGACCTGATGCTTTTTGACGAACAGTGGGTTCGCTGCGTGCTTCTGTTGCCCGAAGATTTCGATCGAAACGGTATTGTCGATTTTGCCGTTATTGCCGATAACTGGCTGCAAACGGGCAGCCCTTAAACAGCCGTACACCAAAGAGTTGGCCCAAAACGCCTCAGGTCACGAATAACAAACTTGGTCTTTGCTTGCCAGCGCCTGTGTTGGTATAATTGTTGCCGTAGAAGGGCCGCAATAATCGCCCCCGTTCAACGGAGGCAGATATGGCAGAAGGATACCAGGGTACGGCAAAAGTGTACCCGACCGAAAACCTCGGAAAACTCAGCATACTCGATATGCTCGCTTACTTCGAGCAACAGGGCGCTATGCGCGTCTCTGACCTCCATATCAAGGTCGGCGCCGCACCCGCCTATCGCATCGACGGCAACCTCGTAAAACTAAAGGGCCTCACCGTGACCTCCGACGTCGCAAAACAGCTCATCTACCCCATACTAAGTGACGAGAACCTCCACAAGTTCCAGACGCTGCACAGCGTCGACTGCTCCTACCGTGTGGGCTCACTGCAGTTCAGAATAAACGTCTTCAAAGAAAACGACGGGATATGCGCCGCCATCCGTGCATTGTCGCTCGAAATCCCACACGTAGAGGACATTGGCTTCCCCAACGACATCTGGCAGGATATCATAAACCGAAAGCAGGGCCTGTGCCTTGTCACCGGAATCACCGGCGCCGGAAAATCCACCACCATCGCAGCCCTCATCGACCAAATCAACGAAAAAAACGCCTGCAGAATCCTGACCGTCGAGGACCCCATCGAGTACCTCTTCCCCCAGAGGTACTCCATGATTTCACAGCGGGAGATCGGAAGAGACGTCACGTCCTTCGTTGACGGCCTGCGCTCAATGCTGCGTGAGGACCCCGACGTCATATTCGTCGGAGAAATGCGCGACCCCGAGACCATTGCCATGACCCTCATGGCCGCCGAGACCGGACACCTCGTCTTCTCAACACTACACACCAGAGACGTCACCGGCAGCATCACCCGCATACTCGACTACTTCCCCTCGGGCAGACAAAGCGAGGTCCGAAACCAGCTCTCCCTCGGCCTGCGATACATCATCTGCCAGAAGCTCATACCCAAGAAAGACGCTACCGGCAGAATCGTCGCCATGGAAATTCTCAACAACAACTACGCCTCCGCAAACCTCATACGCACCGGAAAAATAGAGCAGATTTATTCACAACTCCAGACCAAAACCCAGAACAAGCCCGACGAAAAAATGATAACCATGGAAAAGCATCTCGCCATGCTCGTCAAAGCCGACAAAATAGACCTCCTCGAGGCAAAAAAATGGGCCAACAACGTCGGCTGCTTCGTCGACGCAATGAAACAGGTCTGAAACATGACCATCACGTTCAACTGCCCCAAATGCGACAACCTGATCGCTTTCGACAGCAGGCACATCGGAAAACGCGCCAAGTGTCAGAGCTGCGGCCAAATCCTCATAATCCCCGCAAAAGACGACCAGACACCGCAGGTAATCGAGCCCGAAACTGAAAAAGCCGAGCCCCTCCCCGGATTCTATCGCGCCGTTTTCGTCGAAAGCTGGCGACTTTTCATCGACCGCGAAAACGTCACCACACTCGCTTTCGTCGTCGTCGCCGTCTGCTTCAAATTCTTCCTCGCCCGCGCAATATGCTGCTGCAACTACATCACATACTTCCTCGCCTGGGGCTGGCTCTTCGGTTTCTACCTCAACATCATTCACGAAACCGCCTTCGGAAACGACAAACTCCCCGAAATCTACCTCGGCACCACCTTCACATTTTTCTGGCAGGTCTTGAGACCCTTCCTCATCTTCTTCTTCACGCTGTTCGTCGTGCAGCTCCCATTCATCATCACACTCGCCCTGCTCAAAGACAAAGACTTCACCTACACAAACATCTGGCGCCCCGAAATCGGACTGCACTCAATCCTCCAGGTCCTCTTCATCCTCGGATTGTTCCTCTTCCCGATGGCCATACTCAATGTCGCCGTCGGCCAAGACGTCGCCCTCCTGCGGCCCGATTACCTCATCAAACCCCTCCGCCGCGCATTCGTACCCTACCTGATTCCGGTCGCATTGCTCGTCGCCTTCGGCCTGCTCGAAACACAAACCGCACAATACCAAACCGGCCTTCCGCCTCTGACAATCACCGCCCGCCTCGCAGTGAATCTGCTCCTACAGATAATCGCCATCCTCGCAATGCGCTCAATCGCCTTGTTCTACAGACACCACTCCTGCCATTTCACCTGGTAACTCATGTATTCGGTCACTTAGTAGCGTCGTTTCTTACCCACGCCCTTATATTCTGCTCGCCCACAGTAAGAACCGATGAATCCGTGATCGGAAAGTTCACATCATCGCGGCACTCCTCAGAGACTATTCTCCCCAACCATTGTCCCCGACGGTGGACGCCCCCTTCTTTTAATGCTGCCGGGCTTTTGCAAATAAACGGGCCGGAGCGAAGATGGCCGGCAATACGCAGTGTTGCTGCGGAAGGTCAGCACGTCAGAAGCGCCTCGCAGCGGGCCAATGGCGGCTTCTTGAATGTTCTTTTTGTCCCAGCTTTGCAAGAGCCCGTTCGCCGGCAAGCGCCAGTGGGGCATTTTGACTACGAGACTATCTCCGGGACATCGTCATCCGGTTCATCCATCTCGACCGGCTTGTAGCCCGGCTGCTTCGATTTCTCCACCTCTTCCTCAAAAGCTGCGATGACTCTTTCCTGAATCCTGCGCCTGCACTGCGCATTGATAGGATGGGCGATGTCGGCATGCAGCTTCATTCTGCCCTTGAAGTCCTTTTTAGCCCGAGTGTCCGAAAGCGCGGTCCCGCAGTTGTTGCAGAACCTGGCTCGCAGGTGGTTCTTGCCCCCACACCTGTCACAATGGTCGCTCATCTTTCTCGACGGCATAGCAACGAACAGACCACCCACGCCTTCAATTACCTTGATGTCCCGAACCACAAACTCGTTGTCCATCGTTATTGAGCAAAAAGCTTTCAGCCGGTCGTCTTTGTTGCTCACCAACTTGACTCTTACTTCATTGATTTCCATGGTCCTTGCCTCGCTTAAAACTTCACCATCTGTTGCTGCTCACAATAACGCTCTTGCAACCGATTATTCCCTCAAGTTTGTGTTTTTCCCGACTGGTTCTTGATTTGTCCCCATTCTCGATGATAGTAAACATCGCTGAACCACTGCCGCTCAGGCACACGGGCCCGATGCCTAAGGATTCAATCGTCCTTCTTAACTCGGCCAGTTCCTTATACAGCGCGAAACAGCTTTCTTCGAGCATATTTGCGCACATTTTCCACACTAAATCAATTCTGTTCTTGCCAATCAGCCCTGCTATTTCGGCGCTAAGCTTTTCGAAGACCGCCTGATCATGCCGGTAGTTGCCGTAAACCTTTTTTGTGGAAACACTTACGTCTGGCAGCACCAACAGCGCCGCGAATTTGAAAAATTGGCTCAATTCTCTGATTTTTTCTCCTCTACCGGTGCAAAATGCCAGCGGCCCGTTCAGGAAAAAGGCCACGTCGCTGCCCAGGGTGGCGGCCAATTTGCTTAAAGAGTCCACGTCCAGGTCCAGTTTCAGGAATCTGTTGACCCCCATAAGTGCGGCCGCGGCGTCGCTGCTTGCAGAGCCCAGTCCCGAACCTGCCGGAATATTCTTGGTGAGCGTGACTTTGATATCCGCCTGAACGCCGCAGCTCTCCAGCAAGAGCTTGCAGGCCTGGTGAACAAGATTCTCTTCTGCCGGTGGCGCCCAGTGGGGCCCGCCGCAAACAAGTTCTATCCCCTCTTTGCCACCCTGTTCGATTAGAATCTCGTCGAACAGATCTATCTTCGCCATTACCGTTTCTATTTCGTGAAAACCGTCGTCGCGCTTGCCCGCTACAAGCAGGCTCAAATTGATTTTGGCAGGGGCCCGGACCAGCAATCCCTGCCCGACGACTTGAAACTGCTCTTGCTTATCCGTAGTTTCCATCTTCGATATCTCGTTTGACGCGAGAGTTGCGCGTTGACATTATATCCGATTGCACGTACTCTGGTTACAAAAATTCTCTTTGGTGACTGGATGAACGACCTCCGTAAACAGCTCCCGCGCGATGATGCCGTGCCCTGGTGGCACTGGCACAGGCGGCTTTATGACTGGGTAGTTCACTTTGCCGATACGAAGCACGGCGCCACGGCCCTGTTCCTGCTGAGTTTCGCCGAATCCAGTTTCTTTCCTGTCCCGCCCGATGTCCTCCTTGGTCCGCTCGCCCTCGGCGCCCCCAGGAAATGGCTCAGGTTCGCCATCGCCTGCTCCGTCGCCTCGGTCCTCGGCGGTATTCTCGGTTACTGTATCGGGATGTTTCTCTGGGAGTCGATAGGCGACTGGGTCTTCGCGCATTTTGCCTGGGCAAAGATTACCCCTGAGAACTTCGGCAAGTTCCAAGGATGGTACGACAAATGGGATTTCTGGGTGGTCTTTACTTGCGGCTTTACACCCCTGCCATACAAGGTCTGCACAATCTCGGCAGGTGTTGCGAGAATCAATTTTGGCCTGTTTCTGATTGCCTCGACCGTGAGCCGGTCCGCAAGATTCTTCCTCGTGGCGGGTCTTATGGGCTGGAAGGGCGAGAAAATGAGGCCCGTAATCGAAAAATACTTCAACTGGTTCTCGCTTGCTTTCGCCGCACTGTTGATTGGCGGCTTCCTTGTGATAAAATGGGTCCATTGATTATTCGCGCAGGGTCATTATGAACCAGACGCAAAAACAAACGCTTCTCAATGTGGCGCGCGATACGGTCGAGGCAGTGATAACCCGCAGGCCCGTCCCGAAACCTGAGTCGGCCGAACCCGAACTCAACGCCCCCTGCGGCTGTTTTGTTACCCTCAAGAACAACGAGCGACTGCGAGGCTGCATCGGCCAGTTCACTTCCGAGATCCCCCTGATTGAACTTGTCTCCGAAATGGCAAAGGCCTCGTCAACCGGCGACCCCCGCTTCCTGGCCGACCCAATTACCCCCGATGAGCTGCACCAGTTGGACATCGAGATATCTGTTCTCTCGCCGTTGAAACTTACCGATGACCCATTGAGTCTGCGTCTCGGAGTTGATGGAATCTATATTAAGAGAGGCTGTACCTCCGGCTGCTTCCTGCCCCAGGTCGCCACCGAGACCGGCTGGAGCAAAGAGCAGTTTCTCTCCTACTGCTGCGCGCATAAAGCGGGCCTGCCCGCCAATGCCTGGAAAGACCCCGACACCGAGGTCTATCTGTTCACCGCCGACGTTTTCGGCGCCGACTGGAACGACATCTGAGACGAATTCAGGCCTCGCGTGCCGACCGAATTCGGAACCGACCGTGTCTGCTGGAGTAATGTGCGATGAGAGTGCTGATAATAACCGGCGTGCTGTTGTCCGTTGCGGCAGGAGGCTGCTGTAACCGACCGAACAATGCAACAAATGGCCCAGCCGCAGAACAAGCCCTTCGAACTAAATGGAGCAGCCTTGCCGGACAAACCGCCTGGAAACCATATCCCCATAATCCAATCATAAGCCCGGGAAGCCCCGGCCGGTGGGATAGCTGGGGCGTAATGTCAATGAGCGTTGTCAAAGTCGGGGACGTCTTTCACCTCTACTATGAAGGCGGCGCCGGAGGTGTCGGTGATCTCCAAATAGGACATGTCACCTCCACCGACGGACTTCACTGGACGAAGGACCCGTCCAACCCCGTCCTGCGTCCGGGCGACCCCGGTCGGTGGGACGACGGCGCCGTATGGGATCCGTACGTCATCCACGAGGACGGAAAGTTTAAGATGTGGTACGGCGGCGAAAGGAAAGGGCACAAAAGTTTTCAGTGCGGCTATGCCGTATCCGAGGACGGCACCCGTTTCGTCAAGAAGGGCAGGCTAAGCAACTTTGACAGCGAGCGCATCGCCGATATACATGTCCTCCACGATGATAAGAATGACCGATTCTTGATGTACTATTGGAACTGGGGAGATGTCGCCGCCGATGGCGCAAGGCTTCGGCTGGCACTCTCGCCCGACGAGAAACACTTCGATTTCGATAACTCCCTCCCCATAAGCATAGAAGGTGAAAATGCTCATCATCAGTACACCCAGGTGTTCAGGGAAGGTCAGACCTGGTATATGTACTACGGCTTTGAGAAAGAGGCGCGGACCGGTTACGCCACGTCGCTCGACGGCATTAAATGGAAGGCGCAGAACACCAGGCTGCCCGGAACCGAGGACGCCGAGGTCCTAAAGGTCGCCGACAAGCTCTACTTTATGATCTATTGTCCGGAAGGATTCCAGGACAAACCGAACTGTGACATCAGGCTGGCCATTTACAATGGAGACCTCGACGACTTGGCCGCGCCTGCGAAATAACGCCCGGCTTGCAGGAATTCGAAGTTGAGTTGGAATGGTCTGTGTGAGAACACCTCACGCCTCTTCGGCATTTTCGCGAACGCCCTTACCAGGAGACATTTGCCGGGATATACCTGGACATGGCTTGGATCTTGAATTGGATAAGAAATAGGAATTCTCTGACTGCTACCACAGTGGGCTCTTGGATTCTTGTATGGCGGAGGAAAGCTGCCTTGCAATGGCGGCTGCCTTTTCTATTAGAGCCTGATCGTTCGCTCCTTCGGTAAAAGCAAGGGTTATGCCCGTCGCGGCAATGGGTTTTCCTATTCTGTCAACAATCGGAGCAGTCACATTGAGGTTGTCCCTTTCCAGCAGAACTGTGATCTGGTTTGTCTTCATGGCCTCAATGTCCTCGGGATCTGAGGACTTTCCAACCTTTTCAGGGATGTTGCAGGCGATGATTCGGCTTTCTGTCTCACCTGTGGGAACTGCATGGATTGTCAGCCTTACAATGTCGGGATATTGGGCTGCGGTACGATCAACAAGCTGTTGGGCTTGGGCAAAGTTGCCTCTCTGACTCGGCAGCGAACTGCACGAGGTGAGCAATAGAATGAGCAAAGCTGAGATTATTCTCATAGTGTCTTGCCTGTATTAGAATTTCCCGTATAAGTGTCCCAATAAAACCTTCTGCCTGTTGTATGTTAACATTCGCTCCCGGAATTTCAAAGGTTTTGGCCAAGGCCAATATAATCCACCTGCCCCGACCACGGCCTATGGCACTGACTTGAAATCACAGGTAGCATAAGCCGTGAACCAATATGTACTGACCAACCAACCTCCAACTACGATGGGGAAAGTATCTTAGACTGTTCTCCGGCTGACACTTCATCGGGGCAGGTTTGGCTCTGTTTTTTTACCGTTGTAATCTTTTATCCGGCGTTGTTGACCCCACGTAGCCGTTATAAAACATACTGTCTTGCCCCGAATTGTGCGAAACTTCGGAACCATGTTTATTTCGAAAATCTTGCCGTCTGCAAATTTTACAATACAAGGTGCAAGCGGATCCATTGATTGCCCCTCGGGACAAAAAGTCTCCCTCACTCCTAAGAGTTCAATGGGCATATTCGGCGTATATCTTTCCTCCCAGTTGACATCTGCCAGGGGAGGTCGAAGTTTGTTCACGAGCTCCCAGTCTTTGTTTATTATTGCCTGCCAGTACTGCTTTGCCACTTCTTGACTTGCCTCTTCTCTTGTCAGGCCATCCGCAGAAATACCAATATCAGGTATCGCAGCAGATGCAAGAGACTTGAGGCATTTATTAACGTCAAAGTCAATAACTTGCCAGTACTCCTTCAAATCTATATTTCTTTCGTCTTTCAAAAGATCACGGAGAATATACCGATGCTCTGAACCCGTAATAACAACCAGCCGCTTTCCCGAATATTCTTTGGCGGCCTTGATAATGTTGTCCACCATTATCCGGTTGCGTTCACTCCATTGGTCTGCAAAAAAACGGCCCTCGACCGCGACTGTTCTATAATCAGGGTATTTTTCCATCATCTTCGGCAAAATGTCTTCCCATACGGAGTGCTTGGTCTTGATAATAAAATCAAAAGTATCACTGTTGATTACTTCAGGTGCAGCGTTGAAAAGATCGGCTTGAGTCAGCGAAGCGTTGATCCCTATTTGCACGATCTGCAAATCAAGCGAATTAGAGTTGTTTTCCTGTTGCTCCTCAAGCCATCTTCGCGTTAGCTCACGTGACTTCCGCTGTCTTTCAAAATAATTTGTCTTCTTGAAATTCTCTTCCCTGTCTGGCCGATCAAACGGCATCTGCGGAACACCTCCTAAGTCCATTGCTGCTGTATAACTTGCCCAGTTTTCTGGGGATGATAGATAATTATGATTTATAGGTCTTCCGTTTGGATCAACCTGACTCAACGGCAATTCAATAAGGATTGCAGCAGGCTTCAGGGCCAGAATAATCTCCTTGAGGACCTCTGGAGTGTATTTGGGGTTATTGTAGTGGTACTCGTGCAGCGTGCCAATAATTACAACCTGAGTCTTTTCTATGTTAACAGGGTCGTTTGTCTGTGAGTAAAGACTTACTGTCCACAGACTCAAACAGAAAAATGTTGCGCCCAGAACCTTCGATGTTCTATTCATTCTTACTTCCTCAAACCGGATTTCCAGCTTGCACTCTCACACTGCATAGTTTTCTCCGTACGCTTTCAGCAATGCCATATTAATCCACCTGAACCTGAATTGCCATCATCTTCTTCCTGTCATTTCTGAACTGCCTGACTGCCGAACCATAGCCTTAACTTTTGCCTTCCACACCCGCCAAAGCTCAGGCCCAATGCGCCACAGAATAAAACCATTCACAAGCAAAACAATACAAACCAAAGCCTTCACCAACCACAACGGCCCCGGGACATTCTCGATGAAGCCCAGCCAGTCCCCGTCACTTATGATTCCCAGAAGACACCCCAGCACTGCTACAAAAGGAAGAACAAACATAGCCACAATAGCACTCAGGTAAACGTTCACCATCGGATGCCTGCTGCGCATTTGCCTGCCTGTCCGCGAACGCCACAGCAGAAATAACGCCCAGCCCATCAAGGTTGGTAGCATGGGCCCGGCAAACGATACAATGGCACGCTGCCACGGCTCAACCGGAATGCCTGCCTTGAGACCTGAGTGAGGGGTACCATGAATGCCCCAGAAGTCGCTCCGTGCCCAATCACACTGCCCGAAGATACTTGCTCCCAGGGCATGCCCCCCTTCGTGAAAGAGAAGATATAGAAAGATCATTACAAACGCCAGCAGCAGACTATGAAACATGAAAGAACTCGTTGCACGCCGCCGGTTCGTGGACTTGCGCGAAACTCCCGCCCATACACCCGAGACAAGCAAAAGTCCGACGAAGGCCCGCGACCAAATCTGCCATCCGGTCAATCCAACCTCCCCGGCCGCGATAACCACCCGTCCCCCTTGGCTGCCGACCTCCTGCTTCAATACCGCTTCGTAAGTCCCTGGAGGAATTTCACCAGGCGAAAACGAAAATCTCATGGGGTTCGTGATAGCCGAAAAGCTGCACAAAAGACCCTTTTCTCCCGTGATAGTCAGAGATAACCATTCGCCCCTGGCCTCAGGACGCGCCGCCACAAAGAATTGCTCAAGCGTCTCAGACGTCGTGAAAGAAGCAGAAACATTTGGAATGCCTCCCTGAAGCTCCAATATACAGAGCGCTTCGCCCTTCCGGACTGCCCACGTTGAATTGGTACTTACCATCCAAAAGGAAAGGGCCCCTGTCAGAATGGCTATTGACCCAATGAATATCTTCCATACGAGAGGTTTCATCCAGCCTTCTCCAAACTTTGGAGTTTCCATACAACACCGCGTATTCTTGCATGGCTGCTCAGCGAGGCCGGTTCGCGCCCATCTTAGTTGTACCCCTACCCATTGTCAAAACTCAAAACTGCTGTTTTCAAATTGTAAATTACCTTCCCAATAAGTTCACTCCGTTGCAGCGCGCCCTCTGCATTAACCCGCTCCCGCACCGTTCGGAGCATTAGTAAATTCATCGGCCGGGGGCGCACCGGTAGTGACATCTATCTGCACCGCCGGTGCACGATTGCCCGCCTCATCGACGAGTGTCGCCTTGGGCGAATCCCCGTAAGCATAGAAAAGCCTGGCGGGCAGCGTTATCCGTCGGTCGAACGTAAGCTCCAGTGTCGTAGCCCCCGCTCTGGCTGCGCTGCATACGGCCGGGCCTTCGGCGTCAACTACAACGAAGTCGCTCTCGGCAACCTGTGAGAGTTCTTTCACCTCGGCAAAATGTGCAGTGACCTTGCGAGACCCTGGGGCCAGAACCGCTGCGTCGAGCACCGGGCCGGGCCAGTTTATGTCCCTCCGATTGAAACGATTCCGCAACAAAGCGCGGGCCAACTCCTCGCCTAATTCCACATACCCGGGCGTGGACAGATGGCCGTCTTTCTTCTGCAATCGCCCGAGAGCAGGCACCAGCAGGGCGTTACCGTCGGCAAGAACGAATCGTCGCTGGGCTTCACGCACCGACATGAAATATGTCTGTCCTTTGGCCTCACCCGGTCTGGTCCTCGCGCAGAGCTGAATGATAACCGCCGTCATGCGTGGATTCTCAGCGGCCTTTCGGACGCGCGCAACAAGGTCGGTGAGCTTGTCCTGGTAAGCGGCGGCATCTTCGGGCGAACCTGTATCGGACTCACCCTGGTACCACAGAAATACCCCCGCACCTTTGCCATGCTTTTCGATGCGCGAAAACAGTTTTCTTTCACCTTCGTTGCCGGGATCCCAGTGACTGATCTGCTGGGCGCCGAGGGCGTAACCCAGCATATCGATTTTGTATCCTCTCTGTGCAACTGCCTGTGCCGCTGTGACCCAGGCACTAACGCCCCGTGTCTCCATTCCCGGCAGCGGATCCTGGGCCGTCTCCCACTGTCCCGGACCGGGATCATGCCTTCCCTCATCGACAGCAAACATTCTAACTGCGTCAATACCCTTTGGTCCGGGAAGAGCCCCGCGACCGCAGGCGTTCGACTGGCCCGAGAGTATCCAGAGATTGGAGCGGTTGCCGGCACACCCAAAGTTAAGCACAAGCAATACCAAACTCACCACTGTAATCGAAAAGACGTGACATTTGACTCTCACGGCATCCTTTTTGCCTTCACTCATTGGGTTCTCCCATATCAGATGGTCAAAAGCGGCCTGAATGTTCTCCATAAACTCCATTCTATCAAAATCCCGTTCTTCCGTCACCTGGGGAGTCCGGGCTGAGAAATATAATTGATTTGAGTAAGAGCCCATCCGAATAACCGGGTCGTAATGAGGCCGAGCGAAAAGTTCGAGGCCAAGGCGGCAGAGGCAAGATCGCCACAGGCGTAGTCAAAGCTAAGTTGAGGACGATTTTGACCCGACAACGCAGGCATCAGACTTTGCAGCCGGCCGCAATAGAACGGGTTATTCGGATAGGCTCTAACATTTAGAACTTCCTGGTGGCGCGACTGTTTCGATTAAGCCATACTCTTTCTTGACAGGACCCTCGCTTTCCGGTCTAAATGTACTTCGATTTTGAATGAGCGATAGTCTGATGAGAAAATTTGCCATAATCTGGGCGGCCCTGGTTCTTGGACTGGTCGGGTGCGCCGGTCCCAATACTCCGGTATTGACGCCGGCGGATGATTCCGCAAGGGTAGATACAACGCCGAGTACGTTGGAGTATTTGCAGCGGCAGAATCCACCGGCCCTCAAAGCTGTTCAGACCTGGCAAAGCGACTACGGGCCGGGATTGAAACTCACTACAGAACATTACGAGGTCTATACGACACTGTTGGACCCCTTGATGCTTTCGCAGGTGCCCGGTTTCGTCGAATCCGCCTATCGCGGCTACAACAGCCAGCTTCCCGAACCTATTGAGACTCAGACGA
This sequence comes from Sedimentisphaerales bacterium, assembly GCA_035527845.1. Lineage (GTDB taxonomy): Bacteria > Planctomycetota > Phycisphaerae > Sedimentisphaerales > Anaerobacaceae > JAUWKC01. Next base: position 44,308 of record DATKZT010000015.1, read on the forward strand.
GGTTCACAGTTTATTTGTTCGCCGACCGCAAACAGTGGGAGGAATTTACGGACAAGTTTGCTGGCTGGCTGGCGCCGACTTACCGCAGGATAAAGAAAGGTGCGTATTGCCTTAACGCCGTCTGCGTCGCATATAACATCGGCAGGGAGCGGACCTTTTCGGTTCTCGGCCACGAGGGCTGGCACCAGTTCAACAGCAGACACTTTCGCTTCCGTCTGCCGAGCTGGCTCGACGAGGGTATAGCGATGCTGTTCGAGGCCAACCGGTACGACCGCGGCATGTTCTATTTTGAGCCCGGCCGCAATCTGTATCGGCTGGGCGATTTGAAGATGACCCTCACGAAAAAGAAAATCATTCCGCTGAGAGAATTGATAGCTGTGAACCCCGGCGAGGTGCTCTCCACCGAAGGAACCGATGCCATCACGGCGTTTTACTGCCAGTCGTACGCACTGGTGCGATTTCTGCGCGAGGACGATTACGGCAGGAGGCTCGGACAGTACCATACTATGCTGCTGGACGGCTTGATGGGGAAATGGCCGCTCGATGAGGTGAACGGGAAAATCGCCGCAGATAGAAACATCCCGCTTACCGTTCGGTGGAACAGGACGGTCGGGCCAGAACTGTTTGCGCATTATATCAGTGACGATATCGAGCAGATCGAAAAGGAATATCTGGCCTTCTGCAGAAAACTGGTCTATCACGTGCGCTTCAAATAAGATACAGGACACAGGACTCAAGACACAAGACACGAGTGTCAGGGTTAGTAACCGATTATGGCTGACGAGTCTGCGCCTATTATTCTGGCTTCCGCCTCGCCGCGGCGAAGGCAATTGCTGGCAGAAGCCGGCTATGAATTTACGGTCTTTCCGGCGGAAATTGACGAGTCGGCTTTTCTCGTCGAGGCAATGGGGCCTTGCGAGTATGCGCAGAAATTGGCGCTGGCAAAAGCCCGCAACGTTGCTGAGAAGTTTCCGGACAGACTGGTTATCGGGGCCGATACCGTTGTCGATTTCGAGGAGCAGATAATCGGCAAGCCGGCAGATGAGAAAGAGGCCGAGCAGATTGCCAGAAAGCTTTTTCGTGCACCCCATAAAGTGATAACTGCTGTTGCGATAGTCAGGCTGCGTGACGGCGTCGAGATTGTTGAAAGCGATACCACGACTGTTTATCCGCGGAAGATGAACGAAGAGCAAATAGCCGAGCATATCAGGAGCGGCTCCTGGCGGGATAAGGCCGGCGCTTACGCCATACAGGAGGGAGGCGATGAATTCGTGGAGAGAATCGAGGGCAGCCTGACCAACGTAATGGGTCTGCCGATGGAGCTTCTGGCATGGCTGCTGGAGCGGGTTGGCCGTTAGCCGTCGCTGCTCAGTACTCAGGGGGGCGGTATAGTGGGGGGTTAGAAATTGGGTTTGTTTGGCTTTGGCTTGCCGGAGGCTGAAGGTGGTTTCATTTCCATAACCGTTTGCCAGAACGGACGTTGCGTTGATTTTTGGGTTTTTGGGGAATTGGGTTTGTTTGGGTTTGCTTTGGGTTTGTTTGGGTTTGCTTTTTGGTGACTGGAAATCGGCCATATTGTCGTAACCCTTTGTGCAAAAGGAGGTTGCGTTGGTTTTGGCTGTTTGGGAAATTGGGTTTGTTTTGCATAATTTGGTTAAATGGTAAACGGTAAATGGTAAGTGGTAATTGGTAAGGGGTAAGTGGCGACTCGTAATTGCTAATTTGTAACTCACTGTTGGGTATCGAGTAGCTTAGGTTATTCAATTTGACGGGTATTATACCCGATTTGGGGGCGGAAGTAAAGGGAAAAGTCTCACAAGAGGACCGGCCGCGGACTCGATTCAGTGGTTCGGAAAAAAAATATCAAAAAAATTTCCATTCTGTTATCAACACTTGGCGGAGCAGTTTCGCTATATCTGTAGAAGGGGCTCGTTTGTAGGCCTGGGAATCAACGGTTTCGGGCGTGAAAGGCTCGAAAATGAAGATAACCATACCCAAATCAAGCGT